>CAZQIV010000041.1:0-9772 GCA_964593705.1 uncultured Lentimicrobiaceae bacterium
ATTTTTAATAATTTCAGTACAGACAAGGCATGCCTTGTCTCCTGGAATTTGAACTACCAAAATAATGACTTGAGAGAACGAGGCGACTTGAGAGAAGTAGGCGAACGAAGCGACTTGAGCGACCGAAGCGAACGAAGAGACTTGAGCGAAGTAGGTGAACGAAGCGAATTTAGAGAACTAAGCGACCGAAGCGACTTTAGAGAACGAAGCGACTTGAGAGAACGAAGAGACTTGAGCGACTTGAGAGACCGAAGAGAAGTAGGCGAACGAAGCGAACTAAGCGAAAAATGCGAAAAATTAGACTTTTTAGAGCAGGGATAATTTTTAATAATTTCAGTACAGACAAGGCATGCCTTGTCTCCTGGAATTTGAACTACCAAAATAATGACTTGAGAGAACGAGGCGACTTGAGAGAAGTAGGCGAACGAAGCGACTTGAGCGACCGAAGCGAACGAAGAGACTTAAGCGACTTAAGAGAACGAGGCAACTAGAGCGAAAGGGATAATTTTTAATAGTTTCAGTACAGACAAGGCATGCCTTGTCTCCCGGCATTTTAACCCTGAAATAAGCTCAAAATTTATCGATTTGCAATCAGCTTGATAATGGCAACTATAAAATCATTTCAAATACAATAGTTTATACGGATTCGAGTATTGATAGTCGCACAGGCATGATGCTTGCATAATTTATTTAATTTTGACAGCTGAAAAATTTAATGAGCAAAAAGATAAAATATCAACTTACGCTGCTGATCCTGCTGATGGCTTCGCTATTCCCGGGAATTAAATCCCTGGCTCAGACCTACGATTCAACCTTTTACCCCACTGATTCTTTAGCAGTACTTTACTTTTACAATAAGCTCGATACTTACAGCCCGGTTAAATTGATTCCATACGACACAACGCTTGTAGATTTTGAGGCCTACAATCCTTTGGATACCATGTATTTGTTTTATGCTTCGCTGGGCAATGTAGGGCTGGCCTATAAAAATCTTGACTTTACCTTTGAAAACAATGTGGGCTTTGATTATGGTGTTAATACCTTCAAGGTTTATTTTATCAATCAGAAAGACATAAAATATTACCTCAACCCGAAGGCTTACACTGAAATTGGCTATGTTACCGGAGCTAAAAAAGAACAACTTTTCAGGGCTTCGCATCATCAACGAGTTTTTAAACGGCTGGCGCTGGGTGTGGATTTTGACCTGATTAATTCGTTGGGAACTTATCAGCGACAAAAATCTGACGACTGGAAGGTTGCCGGCTCGGCGCAGTATTTTACAAAAGATTTACGCTACGGAATTATCGCAAATTACAGCAGTGCAAAGGTTAAAGTCCGTGAAAATGGAGGTATAATTTACGATTCGATTTATGAGCAGAATATTGAAACCAACCGTTCGATCATTGATGTGAATCTTGCCAATGCCGAGAATCAGTTGCGTAAATCCGGGGTATATCTCCAGCAGTATTTCCAGATTTCGCGAAAGAGTGCAAAACCCCGGAACGATTCATTGGGAATACCTGAAAAAAAATTCAGGCTTAAATTCGGGCGTATTTCGCACTCATTTAATTACTCCAGGAGTTCGCAGGTTTATATTGATGGCAATTCCAACCTTGATTATTATCCAAATACCTACAACGATTCAACCGAAACTTACGATTCTGTTTATTTTCAGAGCCTTGAAAATACTTTCTCGTGGTCGAATGTTGATTACCTCGATCGGCTTAGGGAGCAGCCCGTTAAACTCATGTTAGGAATTAAACATCAAATAGGAAATGTGCAATGGAATGAAGTATGCCCTGCTATTGCACCTGCATCGCCATACAAAGATGGGATAGGCAGCGATAAAGTAATTGGTGATCCTGATTTAACAGGCACGCAAAATGTATTGTCGAAAAGCACATTTAGTCATTTTATCCCTTACGGGGAAATTACCATTTCACCCCACCCTTTTATCAGGGTATATGGTAAAGCTTCTTATGTTTTAACAGGCGAAAATTACCAGGGCGATTACAATATTTACGGGCTTGCCAAATTCCAGATTCTTAGGAATAAACCTTTTAAAACTACATTCAACTTCGCTTTGGATTTGTCAAATACCGCAGCGCCCTATTTCTATCAGCATTACTTTTCAAACCATTATATTTGGGACAATAGTTTTTCGAAAGTCAGCACCAACAAATTATCGGCTTATATAACCCAGCGCAAAACAATGCTTGGCGTGGATTTGATTACCATGAGTGATTACCTGTATTTTGATACCTCACAATTGCCCCAACAGTTTTCTGCGAACATCGAAGTATTTAAAGCTTACCTGCACCAGCGCTTTGTTTTGGGTAAGTTTGATGTGGACAGCAGGTTTATTTATCAAAAAGTGTCGGAGCAGGATATCATCAGGCTCCCCGAATTCATGGCTTATTTTACGGTAACTTTTAATTTGCCAATGTTTAAAGGTGCTCTTCGCACAAGGTCGGGTTTCGATATATATTATTTTACAAAATATTATGCCGATGCATGGATGCCGGCAACCCGAAGTTTTTATTTGCAAAATGACCGTGAACTTGGCGGCTATGTACACGCGGATTTCTTTCTTGATTTTAATATTGCCCGCACAAAATTTTTCATGAAAATGCAAAATATTTTATATCCCTTTATGGAAAATAATTTTTACCAGGTGCCGCATTACCCACTCCAGGATATGGCCTTTAAGTTTGGCCTGTCGTGGCGTTTTCACGATTAACCGGGAGCATTCTTATGTTGTCCCGTTCAAAATATCATCTTTTTTTTAGTCTGTTTTTTCTCTCCGGTTTTGCCGGCCTGATATACGAATCGGTATGGGCTCAATATATCAAAATCATCCTTGGACATGCTGCATTTGCCCAATCATTTATTCTTGTTGTTTTTTTAGCGGGATTGTCGGTGGGAGCATGGATCGGCGGAAGGGTTCTTTTGAAACACAAAAGGTTATTTTTAACCTATGGAATAGCTGAGTTGCTGATCGGCATTTTTGCTTTGGCTTTTCATCCATTATTCAATCTGATTTTGACTTTTACACATCAAGGGACAATTTTGCCGGACAATGATTTCGTGCCCTGGATTTTGATCTTCATACTTACTTTTCCCTCTGCCTTGCTGCTCGGTTCTACTTTTCCTGTTATGGCCGGAGCCTTGCAAAACAGCATTTCCACAAAAAAGGAGAGTGTAGTTTCAGGATTGTATTTTGTTAATTCGGCCGGTGGAGCGTTGGGAATTCTGGTGGCCGGGTTTATATTAATCCCAACAGCAGGATTGCCGGAAACTATCATTTTTGCCGGTATTTTTAATATATTGATCGGACTTTGTGCGCTTATAATTTCTAATGGATTAATAGTCCGGCAGCTTATATCATCTCAAAACAAAGTGCCAAAAAAAACTCCCGGAAATATATTGTTGGCTCCAATTGTTATTGTTGCTACAATTACCGGCGCTTCATCGATGATGTACGAAATTGGCTGGATACGATTATTGAGCATGGTGCTTGGCAGTTCGGTGCAGGCTTTCGAGCTGATGCTGAGCGCATTTATTTTTGGGCTGGCCATTGGCGCATGGTGGATGTCCCGGCGTATCGGGAAGCTTAAAAATGCCAAAGCGTTTTTGATTAAAGTGCAGTTGATGATGGGGATATTTGCGCTATCCTCGCTTTTCGTTTACAATCAATCCTATAATTTGATGGAATTTATTTTACAATGGATTCCAAAGGATGAAAGTGGCTATTGGCTGTTTAATTTGGGGAGTAATTTCATCGCTTTTCTTATCATGTTACCTGCAACTATTTGTGCGGGAACGACCTTGCCCCTGATGATAAATATTTTGCAAAACCAGGGCGGACAACCATCAGTTATTGGGAAGGTGTATGCGATGAATACACTTGGTGGGATAATTGGAGTGTTGTTGGGATTTAATCTGTTAATGCCTCTGTTTGGCTTAAAATACCTGATGATAATTGCCGGAGGCCTTGATATTGCCGCCGGAATCGGGCTGGCTATATTTTATCGTCGGCGCTTTTCAACCGCCTCATTTTCGCTTGCTGTTGCTTCGGTGATGTTTTTGCTGATCTCGATATTATTTTTTCATCCTGATTTGATTAAAATGTCGTCAGGGATTTTTAGATACGGGAAAATCGATTACAGTAAAAGAATATTATTTCATAAAGACGGGAAGACCGCATCGATTGCAGTAGCTGAAACCGCTGGCGGAAATATTGTGCTTACCACCAATGGCAAACCCGATGCAAGTATAAATGTTTTAGGAAGAGCATCGGCTGATGAAGCCACGCAGGTATTGCTTGCCGCTTTGCCTGTTTCGCTTATGAATACAATAAATCATGCTGCCATCGTAGGCCTTGGCTCCGGTAAAACTGCCCATGTACTGCTTATGGATAAAGAAATACAATCGGTGGATGTGGTAGAAATTGAACCCGCGGTTGCTGGAGCAGTAAAGTATTTCAGGCCTTTTGTTGATAATATTTTTAACGATCACCGATTCAACCTGTATATCGATGATGCACGAAAGTATTTGTCAGGATCATTAAAAAAATATGACCTTATTATTTCCGAACCCTCCAACCCCTGGATAAGCGGGATGTCGGGATTGTTTACCGGGCAGTTTTATAAAAGCGCAACATCCGCGCTCACAAATGAAGGCCTGTTTGTGCAATGGATGCATATTTACGAAATGAATATGCCTTTGTTGGCATCGGTTGTTAAAGCATTTTCCCCCCATTTCAGCGATTATGTAATTTATTTTCTTGATGATGGTGATATTGTACTTGTCGGAAAGAAAAATGGAAGCCTGGATTTTCCTCAAAATGATATTTTTAATAATAAAGATTTAAAAATAGAATTGATGAAGTTGGGTATCCTCACAGAAAATGATCTTTTGGTTCGATATATCGGAAGCAAGACCTTACTTGATCCTTATGTTAATTCCTTCTCGCAAGCTGCCAATAGCGACTTTTATCCCAAGCTGGAATATGCAGCACCCAAGGCAAGATTTCTTAACCAGGCTGTTCGCGAGTTTGATGAATTGTTAACTTCCCCTGTTCCTGTGTTGATCTCTTTAACTCACCGCCCACCAATTATCCCTGAGCATTTAGGGCCTGATTATGCTTTTTCATTCCCTGAACATTACAGAAATGCGGAAAAGATTTTCAGGATTTTTCAGGAGGTAGAACAAGATAATATAGTTACCTACGGAGTTCTCGATCTTGATTTGGCATTGCTGGTTCGAAATGTTCTTTCGATTAATACAAGTCATTTTGATGAATCCTCTGTGGAAGATTGGCTTAATTACTTAAGGTCTTTCACCCAAAAAACAATGCCATTTCTCGATGCAGCGCGAATGAAAATAATCTGGGATGTGATTGAACTTGCTCCGGGATACCAATATCTGGACAATGATCAAAAACTTGAAATTATACTTTACCGTGAAATTGGAGAAAAAGACTATCAAGACATTATAAGCTTGACTCAAAAATTTAGAACCGACCTACCGCAAAGTTTGGGCAAATTTCAGGAAATCCAACTCACCGCATTTTCATGGGCTTTAATTAAAACCGGTGATGTAGGGGAAGTAAATTTAATTTTGGAGCACTACCCAAATGTGGCTGATAAATACACAGTTTTAAGATTCCTGAAAAGCTATGTAGAAAATCAAAACGGCTGGAATGCAAGAAATTAATTTTTAAAAATTTACCACAAAGACACTCAGGGCACAAAGATTCACTAAGATGCATTATTCACGACACTTAATTTACGTTAAATAGTGAGTTCTGAAATTAAAAAAACAAATGGTAAAAATAATGTTTGAGGATTATTGATAATAAAGGTGTTGTGAAGAAGTTAAACTCAGGTACAACAGCCCACACACGTATTATAAAAGATCTTTTTTTTATCGAAAGTCCATCCTAAAAATTTCAGAAAGAGCATTTTTCGTTTTATTTTTCACTTCCTCAAAATCCATTGTTCTTCCCAATTCTTTTTCAAGTGATGTAACACTTTTGTCTGTGAAGCCACAAGGATTAATCATTTCAAAAAATTTCAGGTCGGTGTTTACATTAAAAGCAAAACCATGCATGGTAATGTGGCGGCTGGCTTTAACGCCGATGGCGCAGATTTTTCTCGCTTTCCCTGGAATTTGAGGATCAAACCACACACCTGTTGCACCATCCAACCTTTGCCCCTTCAATTCGTAGTTTTCCAAAACTTTAATGATGCTTTCTTCCAGTATTTCGATATAGGTTCTAACGCCCAAACCAAAAGTTTCGAGGTCGAGAATCGGGTAGCCAACAATTTGCCCGGGGCCGTGATAGGTGATATCGCCGCCACGGTTGGTTTTAAAAAACTCCACACCCAACTTTTTTAATGTTAGGTTGTTGGCCAACAGGTTATTTTCAGAGCCGCTTTTTCCGAGGGTATAAACATGCTTGTGTTCACAAAAGATCAGGTAATTTTTGGTGGGTTCACCGGCAATCTTTTTTACCAGGTTTTTTTGGAACAATTTTTCCTGGTAATCCCAGGCTTCCCGGTACCCGATCAATCCCAGGTCGATGAAAGAAGTGGTTTTGTTTCTGTTCATTTTTATATTCTTGTAAGTCGCCAGTCAACTTTTTTTGTCCTCTGTTAGAAGTTTTCAGTTCTCAGTTAAAAGTTGCCAGCTCTCAATACCCAATAACCAGTAACGAATAACCAGTAACGAATAACCAGTAACTAATAACTAATAATGCCGGGCTTTGCCCGAGCACCCTCGAAAAATTACGAAAATTAAAAATTTTCTATTTTTCGGGGCAATTAACAATTAACCAATAACAATTAACTAATTTCTGTCCCCCCCTTTTCCAACATGCTTCTCCGCATGGTAACTCGACCTGACCAGCGGCGCACTTTCCACGTACTTAAATCCTTTGTCAAGACCGATTATTTCATATTTTTTAAAAGTATCAGGATGCACATATTCCTCAACTGCAAGGTGATCTTTTGTTGGCTGTAAGTATTGCCCGATGGTCATCACCTTGCAACCGGCTTTTAAAAGATCGTCCATTGTTTCTAAAATCTCCTCTTCAGTTTCTCCCAATCCAACCATAATTCCTGATTTTGCCACCGATTGTGAGTCGGCAATTTGCCTGATAACTTTTAGGCTTCGGGTGTATTGTGCAGCACTTCGCACTTGTGGTGTGAGCCGGCGAACGGTTTCCAGATTGTGAGAAATAACTTCGACACCGGCATCAAGTACAATTTGTATCAGTTCTTTCATTCCTTGAAAATCAGGGATCAATCCCTCGATGCTTGTTCCGGGATTTAGTTTTTTAACTTCCCGAATGGTTTCAGCCCAATGATTTGCCCCGCCATCCTCCAGATCATCCCTGTCAACTGATGTAATTACACAATGTTTTAATTTCATCAGCTTCACCGATTCAGCCAGATTTTTTGGTTCATCCAAATCTACCTCACCGGGCTTACCGGTTTTGGTGGCGCAGAACTTACACGAGCGGGTACAAATATCGCCGAGTATCATAAAAGTGGCTGTGCCCAGGTTCCAACATTCTGCCATGTTGGGGCATTTACCGCTGGTGCAGATGGTGTGCAGTTTGTGGCGCTCCACAATATCTTTTACTTGCACATACTCCTTACCTGAAGGAACTTTAATCTTTAACCAGTCGGGTTTGCGTTTATAATTTGATGTCATTGCAGTTTATTAGTTTAATTGACAAAATTAAGGAATTAAGGCAGGCTCAAAGGACTTTTCTTCTTGTTTTAAGACGACCATTTTATTCTACCTTTGCGCAAATTTTTCAAAAACTTATGTCACAACAACTTTCAGAACAAGAAATCATTCGAAGAAATTCGTTCAACGAATTGATCAAACTCGGCATTGATCCCTATCCTGCCGACGAATTTGAAGTAAACCTTACTGCCGAAGAAATTCACGAAAACTATCCTGACAAAAAGCTCTACGAAAAAGTGAGTATTGCAGGCCGAATTATGAGCCGCCGTATCATGGGCGCTGCTTCATTTGTCGAAATTCAGGATGCAACCGGACGCATCCAGTGTTACCTGAAACGCGATGAAATTTGCCCCGGCGAGGACAAGACCTTGTACAATAAGGTTTTTAAGCAGTTGCTTGATATTGGTGATATTGTTGGCGTGAAAGGCTTCGTGTTTACAACTAAAATGGGCGAAACAACCATTCATGCGGAAGACTTCAGGCTTTTGTCGAAATCGTTGAAACCATTGCCGATAGTAAAAGAAAAAGATGATAAAGTATATGATGCTTTTGCTGATCCTGAAATGAGGTACCGTCAGCGTTATGTTGACCTTATTGTAAATCCGCATGTAAAGAAAACCTTTTTGCAACGTACCAAAATGGTGAATTCGATGCGTAGTTTTTTGAGCGAAAAAGGTTACCTCGAAGTGGAAACCCCTATTTTACAGCCGCTCTATGGCGGTGCAGCAGCACGTCCTTTCAAAACGCATCACAATACCCTCGATATGACTTTGTATTTGAGGATTGCCAACGAGTTATATTTAAAAAGGCTTATTGTTGGTGGTTATGATGGTGTGTTTGAATTCTCAAAAGATTTCAGGAATGAGGGCATGAGCCGTTTTCACAATCCGGAGTTTACGCAGGTAGAGCTTTATGTAGCCTATAAAGATTACGAATGGATGATGAACCTCGTAGAGGAAATGATTGAAAAAACAGCCATTCAATTGCACGGTAAAACCAAGATTCAGGTTGGTGATAATGAAATCGACTTTAAGCGTCCGTGGAAGCGTTACACCATGTTTGAGGCCATTCAGGAATATACAGGAGTTGACATTAGCAGCATGAACGAAGAAGAACTCGTGAAAACTGCCGGTGATCTGAATGTGAAAGTTGACTCAACCATGGGAAAAGGGAAAATTATTGATGAGATTTTTGGGGAAAAATGTGAAGGCAATCTCATTCAACCTACATTTATTACAGACTATCCTGTGGAAATGTCGCCCCTGGCCAAAAAGCATCGCAGCAAAGAAGGTCTTGTCGAGCGTTTTGAAGCGATATGTAACGGTAAAGAACTTTGCAATGCCTTTTCTGAATTGAACGATCCCATCGATCAGCGTCAGCGCTTCGAAGACCAACTTGAGCTGGGTAAGCGTGGTGATGATGAATCGATGATTTTGGACGAAGATTTCCTCCGTTCGCTGGAATATGGAATGCCTCCAACCGCCGGGCTTGGCATTGGCATCGACCGCCTGGCAATGATAATGACCAACAGTAACTCCATCCAGGATGTGTTGTTTTTTCCACACATGCGCCCCGAAAAGAAACAGGTTTTGCCAACAGCCAAAGATTTTATTGAAATAGGTGTTCCTGAAAACTGGGCTGAGTTTATTATCCCTGCCGGTTTTGCGTCTCCTGACGAATTAAAAGCTGCCAAGGTAAGCCAGATTCAACAGGCATTGAATAAGCACAGGAAAATAAAAAAGCTTGACATTCCTGCAGTTCAAATGGACGAAATTGAGCAATGGTTAAAATAAGTGGTTCTACTGCCATTTTTTTGGAACTTTGTTTGTTAATATAATTGGTATTAATAATGAGTCCACAGCCGGAAGTCCGCAGTCGGCAGTCCACAGCCGGAAGTCCACAGCCGGCAGTCCACAGCCGGCAGTCCACAGCCGGAAGTCCACAGCCGGAAGTCCACAGCCGGCAGTCCACAGCCGGAAGTCCACAGCCGGAAGTCCACAGCCGGAAGTCC
>CAZQIV010000041.1:9872-47944 GCA_964593705.1 uncultured Lentimicrobiaceae bacterium
CAGCCGGCAGTCCACAGCCGGAAGTCCACAGCCGGAAGTCCACAGCCGGAAGTCCACAGCTGGCAGTCCGCAGTCGGCAGTCCACAGCCGGCAGTCCACAGCTGGCAGTCCACAGCCGGAAGTCCACAGCTGGAAGTCCACAGCCGGAAGTCCACAGCCGGAAGTCCGCAGTCGGCAGTCCACAGCCGGAAGTCCACAGTCGGAAGTCCACAGCTGGCAGTCCACAGCCGGAAGTCCACAGCCGGCAGTCCACAGCCGGCAGTGTGCTGAGGACTGAAAATCCCGAAAAATAGAAAATTTATAATTTTCGTTATTTTTCGAGGATGCACGGGCGAAGCCCGGCACTGAGGACTGAAAAATTATTGAGCCTTTCCACTAAATTTGGAGTAGTCCCAAATAAACTTCAATAATAGTTAAGGGTTTGTCTCAGTAAATTATTAATTTAAAATATTAGTTAATCATTGATCAATCGACAAACAAATAAAACAATGTTTGTAAATTTTAGTTATTAAGCTTGCAGCTTGTAAAATATAGTAAGAATAAAATTTTACTTTTGTACCCGCTTACATAATATTATAAATCAATCAAATTTTAATAAATCAACAAAATTGGTATGAACTTTAACAAAATCAAGAATCTGGCAACACTCGTATTTACAGTAATAGCCTTTACTGCTTATTCGCAAGATTTAAATCAGGCAGGCGAATTATTTAACGAAGGCAACCAGGCTTTAAAATCGAACAGTTTTGAGCTTGCCATCGAAAAATACAATGAAGCCATGACTATGGCCGAAAAACTTGGCGAAGAAGGCGAAATGATTGTTATTAATGCCCAGACACAAATTCCGCAGCTTTATTACAAAATAGGTGTAACTGATTACAAAGAGAAGAAAATAGAAAAAGCTATTGGTGAATTCGAAAAAGCCATTGAGTATGGTAATAAATACAACGACCCTGAAACAATTAAAAGGGCTCAGGAAACAATTCCAAAGCTTTATTATGCGCAGGGAAATGCTTTTTATAAGAATGATGATTTTGAAAATGCACTTTCAAGCTTTAGCAAAGCAGCAGAAATTTCTCCTGATTATTCCAGGGCTTTTTGGGGATTGGGTTTAACATACAACAAAATGGATGATACGCCAAATATGAAAAAATCATTCGAGAAAGCGCTCGAACTTGCCAAAGCTGATGGTGATACTAAAATGGAAGATAGAATTACTAAAAAGGCCAAAAAATCCCTTCAGGCCAGTGGCGCTAAAAAACTCCAGGAACAAAATTGGGAAGGGGCATTGGTGTGTTTAAATGCATCCTTGAATTTCGATCCCGACAATGCTGATACCTATTATTATGTTGCGCTTGCAAATAATGGGCTCAATAAATGGGATGATGCAATTGGCGCTGCTGAAAAAGGACTGCAAATGAGTGAAGCTCAAAATGTAGAGTTTAAGGCAAAATTTTATTATGAGCTTGGTAATGCATTAAAAGGAAAAGGTGACAATACCAAAGCTTGTGAGGCTTTTACCAAAGCTAAATTCGGTAGATTTGTCAAAAATGCCGAATATGAAATAACGCAGGTGCTTAAATGCAACTAATTTTCTTGAAGAATAAAGTAATTATTTAGGTGGTGGAATTGAATACCAAATCATTATGACCCCATCCTGCCGAGCTTTGCTCGTGCATGCACGAGACTTCGTCTCGGCATTGACCCCTTCTCCGCCAGCTGGCGGAAAGGGAGACCTGCTGCACAAGCCATTGCAGCGGTCAGTGCGATGGCATCCTCCCCTTTCAGGGGGAGTTAGAGGGGGTCTTAGATAGTAGCTATTTGATGGGGAAACGATAAAAACAGCTAAATAACTGCAAAATAAATTTAAAAGGCCGGTATTGTTACCGGCTTTTTTTTATGCTTTAAATATTTTAATTTTTCTTAGTGGTTCTGAGTGCCCTCAGTGTCTTAGTGGTGAATTTTAAAATATAACCACTAAGACACTGAGGGCACAAAGATTCACTAAGATGCATTATTCACGACAATTGATTTACGTTAAGTAAGGATTTCTAAAAGGCTCAAATCAGGACATCCCAAGATGATGCTTGATAATGCTTATGATTTTTGCTTTACGGATGGGTTTTGTGATATAATCATCACATCCTGCTTCAATAGATTTTTCCCTGTCGCCGGTTAGTGCATAAGCAGTTTGAGCTATGATTGGGATATTGGGGTTTATGGCTTTAAATCTTTTTGTTAATTCGTAGCCGTTTGTGTCAGGTAACTTTATATCCATCAATACCAAGTCGATAGGCTCGTTGGTAAAATGTGTCATGCCTTCTGCTGCAGTTGCGCCCCACAGTACCTTTGCCTTAATCTCCATAAGTATCACAGCAAGCAGATCAAAGTTAAACTGATCATCTTCTACAACCAATACTACCGGGTTTTCTTTCATTTAAAATTGCTTTTCAATTTGAGTGCAAGATAATAGAAATTTTAAAATGTTAAGGTAAAAACTGTTCCTTCTTCAAGTTTTGATCTCACCGAAATATTGCTTTTATGCAGGTGCATTATTTGTCTGGAAAGGCTTAGTCCAATGCCCGATCCATGTTTTTTTGATGTAAAGAAGGGCATAAAAATCTTATCCATAATATCAGGTTTTATTCCCTGACCATTGTCCCTGACTTCTATTTTTACTTTTCCATTTACTTCATGAGCAAGTATTAATATTTTAGGTTCAACCTGGCCTTTAACGGCATCAATTGCATTGAGCATAAGATTTATAATCACCTGGTCAATAAGGTCAGGGTCAGCAGTAAGCATTAAATCGGGGGGCGAAATGGAATGCTTAAACACAATGTTAAATTCAGCCATTTTTACCCCAAGAAGCTGTTCTGTATTTTCGAGGAGTTGTGATATTTTGAAGTACCTGAAATTGGGTTTGGGAATTCTTGTTAAATTTCTATAAATTTCAACAAAGTTCAGTAAACCATGACTACGTTTTTCGATTGTACTCAATGCACTTTGCACACTTTCAACATCCTCTTCATCCAACTCGTTCATTTTTACCCGCTCATCATCGTTCTCATCCAGGAGCATACCCCTTACGGTTCCGGCAAGCGATGATATTGGTGTTATGGAGTTCATGATTTCGTGGGTAAGCACCCTGATTAGTTTTTGCCACGACTCAATCTCTTTTTCTTCCAGTTCGTTGTGAATGTTCTGGAAAGAGATAAGTGTAAACCGCTGTCCCCGCATTTTAAATTGGGTAGCATTAACAGCAAGTTGAAGAAGTTCATCGTTAACAAAAACCTTTATCAATAAATTGTCGCCGGCTTTCATGTTCAATAGTTTGTCGGCAAGCCCATTTTTTACCGCATCGAGATCGTGGATGTTTTTAATGTATCTTATATTAAAAAGTCTTGTTACTGCCTGGTTAAACTGGTCTATTTTACCATCCTCCCGAAAGGCAATCATGCCAATGGAAATATGTTGTATAACAGTTAAAAGGTAGTTCAAATGTTCTTCCTTTTCCGAACGGTATTTTCTGAACTCATCCATTACCTGATTGAATGCGTGGTTGAGTTCTTCAAAACTTTTACCAAGACCTTTTTCTGAAAAGGAACTCGAAAAATCGGCGTGCTTAATGCTGTTAAGGAAACTTGTTAGTTTTTTATTGGTTTGCTCAACATAGTTGATCAGGGTAAAAATCTGAAATACCACAAGCAAGGCAAGTATCAATGGCGACACCGTTAAGCCTGAATTCAAAAAAAGAAAAATGAGCAAAATTACTGAGGCAACCAGGAGTATTACCCTAAAAATAACCTGTAATCTAAAACTTTTAAAGACCATATTTTTCTATTCTGCGATAGAGTGATGCCCGTGTTAGTCCAAGTTCTTTGGCAGCCTTACTAATGTTTCCGCCATGCTTATCAATAACCTTTCTTATAAGCATTCGTTCGGTTTCTTCCAGGTTGTAGGTTTCGGGCTCACCACCTTCGTTGTTTTCATCCATTTGAGAAAGAAAAAAATCGTGTGGCTGTAATATATTCGATTCACTCATAATTACGGCACGTTCCACTGCATGTTGTAGTTCTCTTATGTTTCCGGGCCAGTGATGTTTTTCTAATCGTTTAAATGTTGATGCATTTACCCGCTTATTAAAAAGCTTGTACTTTTTGCTATAATCTTTAAGGAAATGTTCCACCAATAGCGGTATGTCTTCAATACGGTCGCGAAGTGGCGGCACCGCAATCTCAACGGTATTTATTCTGTAAAGCAAATCCTGCCTGAATTTACCTTCCTTTACCATTTGATAAAGTGGCATGTTGGTAGCACAAATTAATCTTACATCAATAGGAGTTTCTTTGTTTGAGCCTAACCTAACCACTTTGCGGTTTTGAAGCACCGAAAGTAATTTTGATTGCAGGCTGGTTGACAAATTCCCGATTTCGTCTAAAAAAATGGTTCCTTTCGAGGCGGCCTCAAACCGTCCGGCACGATCTTCTTTAGCATCGGTAAATGCTCCTTTTTTGTAGCCAAAAAGTTCGCTCTCAAAAAGTGATTCACTAATTGCTCCAAGATCAACACTTATAAAAACTTCGTCTTTCCTTTTCGATACTTTATGAATGGCACGTGCAATGAGTTCTTTGCCGGTGCCGTTTTCGCCTAAAATTAGCACGTTGGCATCGGTTATTGCTACTTTTCTTACGGTAGTCATTACTTGTTCCATGGCCGGCGAATTTCCAATCAGGTCGCCCCAGGCATTATTCTGATCGGCAAGAAAAACCTGCTTTTTGGTTTTTAAATCGGCGAGTTCTTCTTTTGATGACCGTACTTTAAGATTGGCCTGGATGGTGGCTAATAGTTTTTTATTGTCCCAGGGTTTGAGGATAAAGTTGGTTGCCCCCTCTTTAATGCCTTGAACTGCCAATTCGATATCTCCATACCCGGTGATAAAAATTACCACTGCTGCAGGATCAATTTCCATGATCTTGTTCAGCCAGTGAAAACCCTCTTTGCCGCTTGTGGCATCACGCGAAAAATTCATGTCGAGAAGCACAACATCATAGTTGTCAGCCTTGAGAAGGGTGGGGATGTTCTCCGGGTTCTTCTCCGTGTGTACTATTTTAATGTGTTGCTTAAGGAAAAGTTTTGCTGCTAATAGCACATCCTGATCATCATCAACAATTAAAATTTTGGCATCTGCTTTTTCCATATCAAAGGCGATTTTGTAGCTGTTTTTCAGTAAATACTTTCAAAAATATTGGATTTTCATGCCGATCGCAATTTTTGTTAAAAGATGTAAGCGATGTGCATTGATGAAAACCCATGAAACTATTCCATTTATTATCATCCAATTCCATTTGAAATTCTCCGCTAAAGTAAAAAGATTGTTCGTATTTGTACAAGAAAATGATCGTTATTGGACAAAACAATTTCGCACAAGCCTGCCTATCATTCCTATTGGTTGTTTATCAAAGATTTGTAATCCGTGGCACAGTATTCGCCAATGCGGCAAACCGTAAAATGAATTGATATGGACAGGATAATTGAGAAAAAGAAGTGGACAGTTAAAAAAATTCTGACCATTACTTTGTTAATGGCTTTTTTGGTTTTAATTATTTACCTCTTATTTTTCAGGGATAAGCAGAGTAAACTTTATGTGAATAAAGAGCAACTTGCCATTGCCGTAGTTAAGCGGGATCGGTTTCAGGAGTTTATTCCTGTTGATGCCGTGGTTTATCCAAAAACAACCATTTACATCGATGCCGTCCAGGGTGGAACCGTTGAAAGTGTTTTTGTAGAAGATGGTGCCATTCTTAAACATGGCGATACCATATTAAAACTTAACAATGCTGATATGGAATTGCGTTATATGGATCAGGAAACCAGGATGTACGATGCCATAAACAATCTGCAAAACTCGAAGGTGAACCTTGAAAGAAACCAGTTTTTGAGGCAACTTGAAATAGTAAATCTGCAATCAGAAATTGATAAGGTTAACCTCGATTTTAAACGGAAAAAACAATTGTATTCCGAAAAACTAATTTCTGATCAGGAATATGAAGATGCTGACAGGGATTATAAACTTACAATGAAACAACTCGAAATTTCGTTGCAACTGCAAAGGCTCGATTCCATTTCGATGGTTAATCAAACCTATCAAATCAACAACTCGATAGAGCGGATGCAGAACAATTTGAAATTACTAAATAAGAACCTGCAGAATCTCTTCATTAAAGCTCCTGCCGATGGAAAACTTTCTTCGTTTAGTATTGAAATTGGCGAAACAAAATCTGCCGGCGAGCATCTTGGTCAGATTGATAAAATGAAAGATGGTTTTAAATTGAGGGCCCCAATTGATGAGCGTTACATCTCAACTGTGCATCTTGGGCAGGAGGCCGAGTTCGATTTTGCAGGTACAACCTATCAGCTCGAAATTATGAAAATTTATACAGATGTAACCAATGGTTCATTCCAGGTTGACCTGCAATTTACAGCAGGTGAACCCCGGGGGATAAAGCGTGGGCAAACTGTACAGTTGCGTCTTCAGTTCAGCAGCCCACGCGAAGCTACAATTGTAAAACGCGGTGGCTTTTTCCAGGAAACTGGTGGCAACTGGATTTACATTGTTGATGCTTCGGGGGATTTTGCCACAAAGCGCAATATCAGGCTTGGCCGGCAAAACACGAATTATTATGAAGTATTGGAAGGGCTCGCTCCCGGCGAGAAAGTAATTATTTCATCCTACGATGCTTTTGGTGGAAAGGATAAATTGGTGTTTCGGTAATTTTTTGTTGCCGTAGAGACAAGGCATGCCTTGTCTCCTCTAAACCAACAGAGACAAGGCATGCCTTGTCTGTACAGAAAAAAATGTAAAATAGTAATCGGATGTAGATATGAAGTCATGAGGCATGCCTTGTCTATACTACAATGTTGTATGCAAAAGGAAAGCCTTAGCTGTACGGAAAAAATGAAAATCCAAATGCAGATATGAAATCAATAGTTGTATCAATATTATTCCTGTTCTTTTTGGTGAGTGGTTTGTTTTCGCAGGCAAAGGCGGATAAGCTTGTGGGCTATTGGATGGAGTCGGAGGGGAGTGAACAAATTTCTCTATCAAGTTTGTTGGTTTTCGATAAAAATGAAGAAGGAGAAATTAAGGGTTCTGTATTTTTTATGGAATCTGATGATAATACCCGCGAGTTTGCTTTATCCAAAATTGAAATTCAGGATGAGAATTTTTCCTTCATCATCGATAATACTGCGATAAGTTTTCTGGGTAAGTTTGATGACAATGGATTGTTTTTTTCAGGTACCTTTTTTCTGGAAGGAAATACGGTAATTGAAGCCGTTCATCAAAAACTAAATGATAAAACAATAAAGAAAATTAAAAACCCGCCAATTCCACGTAAAGAAATCGATTGCACTGATGGTGTGATGATTGGATAAAGGGTACTACATATAAGATTAAAAATCACTACTGTTCGAGTAAATTAACAGATTTCTTGCCGCACGTGCGGCAAGAAATCTATTTTTCTTTCTATAATTTTGTCGGATACTAATGATCAAAAATAGTAATTATTTAGGTGGTGAAATTAAAATTGCTATTTACACCATTTGATTGGAGACTGATAAATTAGCTAAATAGTTACTAAAAACATAAAAATAATGCAGGCTAATTTTTTGCTCAGCCTGTATTTTTCCTGATAAGTTTAATTAGTTTTTCTTTATTTATTGGCTTTGTAATGTAATCATTACAACCTGCATCTAAAGCTTTTTCCCGGTCGCCCGAAAGTGCATAGGCAGTTTGTGCAATGATGATTACATCTGAATTGAATTTTCTGATTTCCCTGCTTGCATCGTATCCATCCAGCAAGGGCATTTTAATATCCATCAGTATCAAATCCAGGTCGGGGTTGTTTTCGCACATCGATACAGCCTCAGTGCCCGACCTGGCATAATAAATTTCTTTGGCCACATCCTGCAGCAGGATGGAAAGGTGCATTTCACTAGTCTCATCATCCTCGGCCACCAGAATCTTTAACTTCCTTTGTGTTGCCTTTATATTTTGCGATGACACTGTTTTTTCCAACGCGATAGTCTTTTTTTCAAACGGCTGATCGGGAATGGCAAAATAAAATGTTGATCCTTCTCCTTCCGAAGATTCCACCCAGATTTGTCCTACCAGCATTGCAACATAGGCCTTCGAAATGGCCAAACCCAGGCCGGCACCTTCCATAGCATTTTTGTCTTCGATATCTGCCTGGATAAATCGTTCGAAAATCGCATCGATCCTATTTGCAGGAATGCCAATTCCTGTATCTTTTATATAAAATTGCAGGACGGGTGTCTCTACCACAGTTCCATCCGGAGCGGAGCCCAACACAATATTGTTTTCCGCCATCAGCTTGTATCCAAATTCGATGCTTCCCCGCTTGGTGTATTTTATAGCGTTTTTCAGCAGGTTGGTAATAATGGCGTAAAGTTTTTCACGATCTGTTCTAAAAACGAACGGGGGATTAATAGTGGGAAAGCTGGTAATGAATTCCAATCCTTTTTTATCCATTTCAGGTTTGAAGAAGGTGTGCAGATATTCTGCCTGTTCCCGGATATTGGTTTCAGAAATTACCACTTCCATTTGGCCGGCTTCAATTTTTGATATGTCGATTAAATCGTTGATGATGTTTAACATTCTTTCGCCACTTCGTTCGATAATATTGACATATTTATTTTGCTCCTCGCCTGTAAGATCAGGTTCTTTAAGTAGATCGGCAAAGCCGAGGATGCCATTCATAGGTGTACGGATTTCGTGGCTCATATTGGCCAGGAAAGCTGATTTGAGCCTGTCGGATTCTTCGGCTTGTTGCAATGCTTTTACCAAAGCCTCCTCTGATATTTTTTGTTTTGTTACATCAGTGGTGAAACCAAGGAATTTATTTCCTGAAATTTTTACAGCATCAATATGCCACCAGCCTGTTGACCCGTCCTTTTTAACGAACTGTGTTGTTTTATTCAAACTCCCACTTTTGGAGAGTTTCATAAAGCGTTTTTTGGCGATGTCATTTTCTTCTTTGCTAAGGGCAAAGTCTGTGGTTTTCATTTGCAGAATTTCTTTGATACTATAGCCCGTCATTTTTGAGGCAGTAGGATTTGCATCGAGGTATTTTCCCTTATCATCAACTACAAATACACCATGTGGTGCATGGTCGATGTAACTGCGGTATTTCGCCTCACTAAGTTTGAGTTTTTCCTGGGTTTTAATTTGATTGGTAATATCCTCGAAAATGCTTGCAAAATATCCTTTCATGGGTGAATAGGCACTCACCGAAAACCATTTCCCTAACTCGATGCTGTAGTTTTGGAATTTTACCGGTTTACCCGAAAGGGCAACTTTGCCATAAACTCCAATCCAGTTGGCCGGGTCATTTTCGATGCCCGGAATAACTTCAGTAACTTTTTTGCCTATGATGTTGGTAGATTTTAAGCCTGTCATTTGCTCGAAGGCCGTGTTGACTTCCATGAAAATATAATCGACAGGTTTTTCATTTTCATCTAAAACTATTTTATGAAATGAAAATCCACTGTTCATGTGGTCGAAAAGTTTTTGCAGCTTATTTTCACTTTCTTCAAGTTTTAATTGTGCCAGTTTGCGCAGCGTTACCTCATTATAAACCGCTACAAGGTTACCTGATGGTAGTTTGTAAATCCAGTTTTCTCTCCATGAACTCACACCTGAACCATCTTTATAAAGTGTATCGGAAAAATATTGTGGTTTGCCTGTTTCCCAAACTGTTTTTAAGGTTTTGAGAATGCCAAAATTCTTTACTCCAACGAAAGCCTCAGTTAATCTTTTCCCAATAATTCCAGATCTTTTAACCTTTTCAATTTTTTCGGCTGAATTGTTGAAATCTTTAATGATGAAATCGTGCCCACCATTTATTGTTTCATAAACCACAACACCACTGGGCATATGTTCGAACAAGGCACGGAATTGTTGTTCACCTACCTGGAGTTTGTAATTGGTGCTTGTTATTTCTTCATTTTGTGCTGATAGTTCTTCGTTTTGACTTGTGATTTCCTCGTTTTGGTATTGAATCTTCTTTTCAGCAAGTTTTAATTCCAAAATTTCGCTTATCATCCTTGCCGACTGTTGCAGGCGCATCTTGGCGATATCGATAATAAATGCCGGTCGTGTTTCGTATTTAATTGCAGATTTAAGTAGTTCTGCATAAGGGATTTTGTATTTATTGCTGATTTCCTCCAATTTATCCTTATCGGTGGGGGGGCTGCCATAACCAAAATTTATAGCTCCTATAACCTTATTGTTTAGCCAAATAGGTATGGTGTAAATTCGCAAGCCGCCATTACATTCTTCATCAACGGTTTTTCCGGTTTCGATGGCTTTTTTTGATACCCCGGTCCAGCACGATTCATGGCAATGCCACTTGCCGGAATTTAGTGCATCAGCATCTGAACATTTTCCACATAATTCGCGTGATGCATTGTCTAACAGGCTGCACCAATTCGATGAAAAGATACCGAGGGCGTAGTCGCCGTTTTTTTCATAAATTGCTGCCGAAGTATCAAGCAATGTGAGGTAATCCTGAACAATAGCTTTTAGGACTTTTTCACCAACATTTTGCAAAATCAGGCCATCCGTATTAAGTGTTGTCAAGTCGCCATACGCAGATTTACCAAATGTTATCTCTTTACTTTTTGGTTTTAATAACCATTCAATTTTTTTAAGGTCATTTTGGGTTTGCTGCTGTGTGGTAATATCATCAAAAATTACACAAAATCTGTTTTGTGAATCCCAGGGGCGGTAAACCTTGCAATGGTATATTTTTTTTGTTGGCTCATGGTAGTTATCAAATTCAAGCGTTTCGCCTGTTACAGCCACATGCCCGTATTTTTCTATCCAACTTTGTTCGGTATCCGGCCAGACCTCATGAACAGTTTTGCCTTTTACCTCCTTATGCTTAACACCGGTAATTTCTTCATAAGCATCATTAATATATACAAAGCGGTAACTCACAAAGTTGCCTGATTCGTCAAAAACCGAATCGAAAATCACAAAAGCATTGAGCATACTTTTAAAAAGTAATTGCAGTTCTTTATTTTCTTTTTCTTCGAGTTGTTTAATCCGGTGTTGCAAATCTTCGTAGCTTGGATTCTGTGTTTTCATTTCCGGCTGATTTTAGTTAAACAATTTTTGGATAATTCGAAAGAGATCGTTTTTGTTGATGGGTTTTGCAATATAATCGTCACACCCTGCATCCATGGCATTATCTTTATCGCCTGTTAGTGCATAAGCTGTTTGGGCTAATATTTTTACATTTTTGTTGAATTTCCTGATTTCCCGTGTAGCTTCATACCCGTCCATTACGGGCATTTTTATATCCATTAACACAAGGTCGATGTTGGGGTTTTGGCGGCAGGCCTCCACAGCATCAAGTCCTGTTGTACAGTGTACCAGGGTTTTGCATTTTCTACCCAATAAGGCCTCAAGGTAGTAATATGCGGTTTCGTCATCTTCTGCCACTAAAATGCTTAAGTTTTGAAGAATATCGCTTTGCTTAGCGCTTGTTCCCGGCTGATTTTTATTTGAGGGTTTTTTCGGTTTGGTGTGGTAGGGAATGGTAAAGTAAAAGGTTGACCCCACGCCCAAATCAGAATTTAGCCATATTTCTCCACCCAGCATTTCGATGTATGCTTTTGTGATTGCTAATCCTAAACCGGCGCCTTCGTAAGGTTTAGAAATTTTCAGGTCGGCTTGAACGAATCTTTCAAATATGGCTTGTTGCCGGTCTTTGGCTATCCCTGTGCCGGTATCTTTTACAAAAAACTCAATATTGTAAGCTTTCTTTACATAGCCAAATTCAATTTTCCCATCGCTGGTAAATTTAATGGCATTCTTTAAAAGGTTGGTGAGGATGGCATATAATTTTCCCCTGTCGGTGATGATGTTCGCCAGGCTGTTGGACAAAGCTTTTTCATAAGTCAGCTTAATGTTTTTTGATTCAGCTTCGGGCTTAAAAAAGGTATAAAGAAAATAGATCTGCTCGTTGATGTTAGCTTCTGAAACAATAAGTTCCATTTGCCCGGCTTCAATTTTAGAGATGTCGATGAGATCGTTGATGATGTTGAGCATGCGCTGGCCACTTTTTTCGATAATAGCCACATATTGTTTTTGTTCATCACCGGTCAGATCAGGTTCTTTGAGTAAGTCGGCAAATCCCAGAATGCCATTCATTGGGGTGCGAATTTCGTGGCTCATGTTGGCCAGGAAGGCTGACTTGAGGCGGTCGGATTCCTCGGCGCGTTCTTTGGCAATTTTCAAGTCATGTTCTGCTTTCTGACGCTCAGTAATATCTCTGCCAATTCCCAAAACCCCGATTAGTTTTTTATTGCTATCGTAAATCGGGGTTTTTATAGTTTCAAGAAATTCTTCATGTCCATCGTTTGCAAATGTTATAAGTTCTTCGTTCATGGTTGGTTTTCCGGCTTGCATTGCTTTCATGTCATTTTTCCTGAAAAAATCGGCAAGTTCTTTGTTTATATAATCATAGTCTGTTTTTCCTATAATTTGATATTCCTTTGCGCCAAAAAAATCTTCAAAACGCTTGTTGGACATCAAATAAATGCCTGCTTCATCTTTAAGCCAAATCAAGTCAGGAATAGTATTAATCAGGGTTTGCAAATAGTTTTGGTTTTCCTCAGCATTTTCTTTGGCTTTTTGGAGTTCTTGATTTTGTTTGTCTAATTGTTCATTCAATTTATTGGTACGAAGTTTTTGAAGTCCTTCTTTTGCAATATAAACAGAAAAATCTGAGAGATAATCCATTATTTCTTCAACCTTATTTCTGTCAATTATTGGAACTTTGCTTAAGGCTTTTAAATATTCAGATTTGTTAAAACCAAAAATTTCTGCTTGATTTTCGAATTGCTTTATGTCAGGTTTTTGCATTAGCAATTGGCCTGTAACAAGATTGGCAACATGCTTATCTTCGATTATTATCGGGGTTGCACAATCATACAAACCATGCTTGCATTCAACAATTTTTACGGTTTTTTTTTGTTCTAAATCCGAAAAAAGTATTTTATTGCTTTCCTTGCAAACATTGCAGGCTTTTTCGTCTGCTCTATGAAAATTCATACAGATGTCATGCCAGCCGGTACTAACCAAAACTTCAAGTGAGTTGTTATCTACAAGCCCGATTGTATAACCTGTTGCTTTCGAAAATTTACTAAAGATTTCCTTTAATTGGTTTATTTCAATTAAATCAGAAAATTTATACTTCCCATCTATCAGGTTGTTGTTGGAGTGATTTTCTAATTCTTTGTATGTTGGTTTATCATTCATCGTGTTACGTATTATTCTTATTTCAAGTCAATGTTTTAATATAAATAGCAAACTTGATAAAATCATTGTTTTACCAGGCATTTACTGATTTTTTGTTTAAACTCATCAACTTTAATAGGTTTTGATATATAGTCATCGCATCCCGCTTCAAGCGCTTTTTCGCGGTCGCCCGATAGTGCATAAGCCGTTTGAGCAATAATGATGACCTTCTTATTGAATTTCTTTATCTCTTGCGTAGCTTTGTATCCATCCATTACCGGCATTTTAATATCCATTAAAATCAAGTCGATGTCTGGATTTTGGCGGCAAAGTTCTATTGTTTCGCTGCCGGAAGTGGCATAAATTATTTCCCTGGCCATATCTCTAATCACAATGGAGAGGTGCATTTCGGAGGTTTTATCATCTTCTGCAATAAGGATTTTGAGCTGTTTATCAGGGCTTGGTTCGTGTGGGTTTTCCATTATTTTAGTGATTTGGGTTTTTGTTTCCTTACCCATATCAGGGATGGTAATATAAAATGTAGATCCTTTTTGGGCTTCTGATTCAACCCAAATTTTTCCACCCATCAATTCGATATATGCTTTAGAAATGGCAAGCCCCAGACCTGATCCCTGCATAGCCTGGCTATCCTCAATATCGGCTTGCTCGAAGTGTTTAAAAATGGCTTTCAACCGTTGGGTGGGAATTCCTATGCCGGTATCTTTTACCCAAAAAACTATTTGATTATTTTCTTTTTCGGTAACTATTTGGATGATGCCGGTTAGGGTATATTTAGCGGCGTTTTTAATTAGGTTGGTTATAATGTAAATGAGTTTTGATTTGTCGTTGAAAATGTCTGGATGTGTAGCCGGTATCCGGTTACTGTATGTTATCTCCAATCCTTTTTTTGCAATTTCCGATTTAAATTCATCAATAATGTTGTTGACTTCTGTAGCAAGATGTATTTTTTCTGTGTAAAGATCCAACTGATGAGTTTCAACTTTTGAGATTTCAATAAGGTCGGTGACTGTGTTGAGCAATCGTCGGCAACTTCCCTTAACTTTGCTGAGGTATTTTTGTTGCACTTCGCCTGAGAGTCCGGGTTGTGTAAGCAGTTCAGTAAATCCCAAAATGCTATTCATAGGTGTACGCATCTCATGACTGATGTTGAGCAGAAATGCCGACTTAAGGCGGTCAGATTCTTCGGCTTTTTCCTTTGCCATTTGCAGGTCGGCCAAAAGCTGTTTGTCATTGGTAATATCTTCTTTTACGGCAACAAAATGGGTTGTTTCATTCTTTTCGTTAATAATGGGCGAAATGCTGGCTCTTTCCCAATAAAGTTCGCCATTTTTCTTTTTGTTTAAAAACTCACCATACCATGTATTTCCATTTAAAATAGTTGCCCAAAGGGTTTTGTAATAATCCTGATCGTGGTGATTTGATTTGAGGAGATGCGGATTTTGTCCGATTGCTTCAATGGAACTATAGCCTGTTAGTTTTTCAAAGGTAGGGTTTACATATTCAATAGTTCCAAACTTGTCTGTAATTATAACAGTTTCGGGGCTTTGCTCGATTGCCTTGGATAGCTTTTTGCTTTCTTCTTCTGCTCTTTTTCTTTCGGTAATATCTGAAATTATTCCTTCAAGGTGTGTAAAATTGTTGTCATCATCAAAAATTCCACAGCCTCTTTCCCAAACCCATTTTATTTCGCCTGAGGCAGTTTGAATTTGATACTCTATTTCATATTCCTCATTTTTACTTACCCTATGTTGTATTGTTTTCCAAACATATTCCTGGTGTTTTGGTAATATCAAATCGTTGTATGTTATGGTATCATTATTAATAAAATGCTTGGGCTTGTATCCGGTAAGGTCAAGGCTGCCATTACTCACATAGGACATTGTCCAGTCGGGATCGTTTTCGCATCTGTAAACCAAACCATTAATATTTTTAAGCAATGTGGAGTATCTAAGATTTTGATCCTTGAGTTTTTTTTCGGCCATTTTTCGATCGGTAATATCAACTAAAACCACTGCAAACAAATTTTTGCCGGGTGAAAAGGCTTTCACTTCCCACCATTTATCAAAGTATTCGGAATGATCGATGATGCTGATTGAATCGCCAGTTTTGCTAACTTTCCTATATAAATCAATCCATTTTTGAATTTGATTGGAGATTGTGTCAAGTCCGCGTTTACCAATGATGTCGCTTGCCTTGAGCTGGGTCATTTGCTCATACACTGCATTTACATCAAGAAATACAAAATCAATCGGATTTCCTTTTTCATCAAAAATCATTTTATGCAGGGCAATGCCAATGTCAATATTATTGAAAATAGATTTGAATTCGTTAACTTGTGAAATTTCGAGTTGTTTTTTAAAATCCTCAATTTCAATGTGCAGTTCCCTGACAGTTTTCATACTCCGATATTTTGCTTAATTTAAATTTAGAGTGCAATATACTCTATTTCCAAATGAAACAAATAAAAAATAATGGACTTTGCTGCTAAAACTATTTGACTCTTAGGGCAATAACAAACTAAATTTTTTTGAAGGATAAAGTTGAACTTTCTATGTGTATTTTTGTTTTGTTAATGATTGTTTAAATTCATTATAAATTATTTTAAGAGAAACTTTGCATTTTATATTATTAACAAACTCAAGATTAAATCTACGATGAAAAAACTTTACAGTATTTTACCTTTACTCGCTTTACCGATTGTTATTGTTTTTATGGGATCCAGTGGAGGGTCGCCGGGTGGTAGAACCGGGTCGCCAGGCGATAACGAAAACAATTGTACCGCCTGTCATTCAGGAACACCCCAAAATGCCTCCGACTGGATTGCATCAGATATTCCCGGCAACGGTTATGTTGGCGGAGAAACTTATGTGATTACCGCTACCGGAACACATTCAGGTGTAGGAAAAATTGGTTTTGAATGGACTGCCGAAGACCAGAACGGGAATAAAGTTGGGACAATCCAGGTAACAAACGCTAGCGAAAGCCAATTGGCAAATAACGGAAAATCCATAACGCATACCCAGCAAGGCAATACGCCATCGGGCGATAGTAAAACCTGGGAATTTGAATGGACTGCCCCTGAGGATGTGCCAGGCGATGTTACCTTTTACGCTGCCTTTAATGCAGCCAATGGCAACGGCAATACCTCTGGTGATGTTGTTTACCTTACCTCATCAACTTATGGTCCTGATGTAACTGGCATTGCTGATCTATCTTATGGAAATAAATTCTACCCCAATCCTTCAAGGGGTATTGTAAATGTTGAAACCCAAAATGAAGCGATAGGAACAGTAAATATTTTCAACCAGGCAGGTCAGCTTGTTCAGCAATTCAACATGAACAATCAAATTGGACAGATCGATTTGAGCAATCAGCCAAAAGGTGTTTATTTCGTTCAACTTGGTGACAGAAAAATGGAGAAATTGATTATTCGATAATCTCAGCATTTTATCTAAAAGAATTATTAACCCTGTGGGATTTTCTGCGGGGTTTTTTTATTGGGTGGATGTTTGGGGGATTTTAATTAATAAATGATTTTGTATTGGTGCAAGCAATTAATTTGAGATGTTCAACTACTTACTTATTAATTACACCAAATTTGTGTTTCTTATTTTTGAACACGGATGACCCCGAAAAAACGGGGCAGGTACGGATTAAACTGATTTACACGGATCAGTGTTAATCCGCTTCATCAGTGTTATCCGTGTTCTTATCCCTAAAAAACTTTCATCAACAATTAAAATTAAATCCAGCCAAAAGAAGTAAAATAATTTAATTATGGCTGGTTATAAAATATTTAATCCAGCCAAAAGTGGCAAAAAATATAGATTATGGCTGGATATAAAAAATTATAATCAGCCAAAAGCGGCAAAAAATGTTTGTTTTGGCTGGTTATAAAATATTTAACCCAGCCAAAACATAGAAAAATGATAAATTTTGCTGATTATAATGGAGGTGTCCTAATCTTTTATTCCGGGATATCCGGCTTCCCAAAATCGGGATTATTCAAAAGCTCATCATCCCTCAGCGTTTTAATAAAGGCCATCAGATCGGCTTTTTCGGGAGGGGTAAGTTGTATGCCGCCATTGGCAATGTGGTGCATCAGCGGGTCGATTTGTGGCGTGTTGATTAAATCGTGAGAATAAAATTCGATAACATCCTCCAAAGTTTCGAAACGTCCATCGTTCATGTAGGGGCCGGTAAGTTCTATGTTGCGCAAAGTGGTGGCCTTATAAGCGCCTTTGTCCATGGGGTCGCCGGTAATTGCAAAACGATCGGCAGGATCGGTAAAAAGGGAATCCTTTCCATCGTTGTAAAATTTGTTGGTGGTGAATAATGGGTTGCCATAGCCGCCATGGCAATGGAAGCAGTCGGCGCCTTCTTCGGTGGTAAAAAGTACAAAGCCGCGCAACTCTTCGGGAGTAAGCTGTACTTCGCCATGCATGTATTTATCAAATCTTGAGTTTGACGAAATCAGTGTCCTCACAAATTGTGCGATGGCTTTGGCAATTCGGTCAACATTTATTTCATCTGTTCCAAAAGCTTTTCTGAAAAGTTCAGGATAGCCTTCAATATTTTTAATGGTGTTTACCACTTTTTCGGGTGAGGAATCAAATTCGGAAGGATCGGAAATAACACCCAATACATCTGCTTCGATGGAAGGCACACTGCCGTTCCAGCCGAAATTGCCCATGTTCCACACCAGGTTTATCATTGGGAGCATGACGTGGTGGGTAGGGTTTCCGGTAACGCCAAAAGGGTGGGGGCGGGGAGCTCCAATTTCAAAACTGTTTTCCTGGCGGTGGCAAGTGCTGCAACTCATGAGTGAATCGGGATGGGTACGCCCGTTGAGGCGGCCATCGTAAAACAAGGTTCTGCCCAGAGTGATGCCTTCGACTGTCATGGGATTATCGTCAGGAATATTCAGATTAGTGGGGAAACCATAAGGGATTTCGATGGTGTATGGTGTGGGGGTGTAAGGCTCTGGATCAGGATTTTTGGTGGAGCAGGAGCTTAGGAAGAAGATAGAAGTTAGAAGGAAGAAGATAGAGGATAGAAGGGGGAGGGGAGAAGTGAGTAGTGAGCGGTGAGTAGTGAGTGAGTAATGAGTAGTGAGGGGTGAGTAATAAGTAGTGAGGGGTGAGGTGAGTGGTGCGGAATCCTGACAGGGTTTTAAATCCTTGTCAGGGTTAGAGAGTGAAATAGTTTTACTTTTTTTTAAATTCATTTGATTGAATAAAATTGCTTGTGATTTATTTTTTTAAGAACTCAAAAACATCCTGCTTCCCGTTTTCGCAGGCAAGGTGCATGGCGTCTTGCTGTTGCATTATGTCGCCACCCCAAATGTCGTGGTTGTAAGTGTTGGGGTTCACAAACCAGTTTTCCACATTCATCCGAATTTCGATATCAAAGGCATCACCATCGTTTACCGTAAAGGAGGAATTGGGCAACTCGACCACGTAGTAATTTTGAATAAAACCTGTGATTGAATCAGGATTGATAAGCCCGCCTGCATATATCTGCCCGATGCCTAAATGAAAATCGAAGGGCTTTATTATGTCATCATCAGCCAGCCATTTGCCGTTGAGTTTCATATAATGATAACCGCCCCCGAGGTACTCGGGCCAGAACATGTCGCGCTCGGGTGGGTTTACAAACATGAGCGAGTTGTTTTTTTCTTCGGAAATGCCAAAGGTGAAACTTACCTTTTCCACATTTCCGGTTTCGATGTCATCATATACATTCCAGGAATGTGTTTCGGGCAGGTCGGTATCTACATAGTGGATGTCTTTCCATCCATCTAAAAATTGAATAGTTCCATCCTGAAAATGCAATGTTACATCAGAAACAAAAAACTGGATTTCGTTCACCAAATAATGGTTTCCGGCTTCATTTACATATTTCATGGTATCGAATTCCAGGGGAAGTCCCTGGTTGTAGTGCGTAAAATGAAAGTTGATTTTTGCCGGCTCGGGAGCGGGCGGGTCGTTGTTTTGCTTGCAGGAAATGCTGAAAAGAAAGCTCAGTATAATAATGAAATTTAAAAAGGTATAGTGTGATTTGTTATTCATTTTATTGAAGATAATGTTATTTTGCAACTAAGGGAAATTTATCAGGGTGTTCAATAATTTCAATGTTTAGATCAACGTCTAAATCGGGCCAGTTGAAATTGCCGTAATCATCCACCGTGTAATTAAAAAGGTTTTCAATTAATTCTTTTTCAAATCCTTTTCCATCGTTCATTTCATTTATCGAGGCAAATAAGCGATCGGCATTGGTTTTTGAATTTAACAAATGAACGGTTTCCATTATCGAATTGTATTCGTCCAGAGAAATTAATACCGAACCTTTTCCTTTCCCTCTTTTTATAACCAGGGTTTCGTTATTATCTTCCACCTGATCAAGGTAATCCTTTAATTGGGTTCTAAATTCCGTGAAATTGGCAGCTATCATGATTACGTATTTAAGTTATTAAACAAGTACAAATATAGGGACATAACTTGAACTTACAAATCTTATTTTTTAACCGGAAAATTTTCATTTAGTAAGGCACAACCCCCGAAACGGTCAAATATTTCAAAGTATCACCAACGCTGTTGCTTTGTTTGTAAACTTTGCCGTCAACATAAATAATCAATTTCAAAGCGGAGGTAATGTCCTTGTATTTTCCTGACAGGTAAACTATTTCGCCCTGCTCAAGCATAAACGAATAATTCCATTTGTCCTGGGCACTTTTAGCGCTAATTGTTTTACTTTGAAGTGTGCCCGATTCGTCCCGGTAGTTAATCGTGTAATCCGAAGTAGCATCAGTAGCTACATATTTTACCATTTTGTCTTCGCGTTTTTCGCAAGCGCTTAAGGCAAATATTGATATGATAAAAAAGATGATAATGTTTTTCATCTGTTTAAAAAATGGCCACTGCCTGTCCGCCATCTGGCTGGAATGCACGGATATTAATTTACACATGTTCCCCGAAGAATCTGGGTCGGTATAGGACACTAAATTTTTGCCTGGATATTTCATTATTTTTTGGTTTTAAAGATTTAAAATCACATTAAGATAAAAACTTCTGCCCGGCTCGTACAATGTCGCTTTTGATCCAATTATTCTGCGGTTGAGGTGTTCGTAATAGGCTTCATCAAATATGTTGTTCACCCCTCCGGCCATCGAAAGAATTTCGTTGAAGCGGTAATTCACATTAAAGCCGGCAGTAAAAAATGCGGGTGTAGTCATTTCATCGTAAGCTTCCGAAATTCGGGATTGGTCGGCAACCATGCGCAGATGAAGCTGTGGAACCAGCCGTCCACCCATCAATTTATAGTCGAAGCGAAGGTTGGCTTCAAAAGGCGGAATTTCGGGGAGTGGATCATTTTTCACCGTTTCCTGTCCAATTGTTTCGCCATTTTCGTAGGTGTATTTGATGGCTTCCGGGTTGATGCCCGCTGTGTAAGCCGCCGAAAGATTAACTCCCCAGTTGAACCTTGTGGGCGAAATCCATAAAAACTCAAAGCCATACATGTAAGCTTTGTCGATGTTTTGAAATTGCTTAACGCCGAGTACTCCCGTTGACTGGGGCATTATTTGTGAAGGAGGCAATTTAATACCGGTAATGTAATCGGTGATGTAGGAATAGAAACCATTGAGGCGGAAACTCCCGGAGCGGTTGCAAACATATTTAAAGGTGAGGTCGGCCTGGTGGTTGTTTTCGGGTTTCAAAGCGGGATTGCCGAGGTAGTCGTAATTATCATAACCCACGGGCAAAAGGATAATGTACCTTTCCACCATATCCGGGTTTCTTACTCCGCGTCCCAGGGCAAAATCTATCGACAGTTTCGAAGTTATCCTATAACTCAATCCGGCGCTAAGGCTCACATTTGTAAAATCTGAATCCACAGTATCGTTTCTGTAAAACTCCATGCCCATCATATTTTTAAGTAGCATCGGGTTGGAGGTGGCCTTGTTCATGTCGATGCGGCCTGCAACAATCCATTCCAGAGATTGATTTTGCTCTAAGGTGTATTCGGCAAAAAATCCAAGGTTTTTTATGGAGGCATTACTCCACAGGTCTTCGGTCTTTATGGGAAGGCCAGGTTGCATAATCAGGTTTTTCACCCGCTGCCCGTCTTTGCGAATGTCTTCATAATCGAGCCCGAGATGCAGGGCTGAGTTTCCTGATTTAAAGCCAAAATCAAAACGACCACCGCTATTTTGTGCTTCGATGGTAGAGATGGCCACAACGGTATCAGAAAATGGCCGCCATTTATTGTCCATCTCGTGGTTCACATCCGAAAGGTAAATCTTGGCATCCACGGTGCGGAGTGTTGCATTGTTGTTTTTGTAGTGGTAGGTAGCCGAATAAAGCTGGGTTTTGTCACTGCGCTCGTCCATGGGTAGGGTGGGGAAATTAAAATCCCTGCCTTGCGAATTTTTATAGGCCAGTCTTAGTTCGTGATTTTTCCAGGGTGCAATGCCCACCTCTGCCGAAAAGTTGTATTTGCGGAACGATGATTTTACTTCCTGCCCGTTGCCGGCAGTATAGTTTCCGTAATCCTGGTTATTGCCGGCAAGGGCAAAATAAATGGTTTTGTTTCCGCCAAAAATAGTTACATGTTCTTTGTTACCGTTCCAGTTACTTTCACAGCCTTTCATGGCGCGGGCATGCACCTGAAAACCGTTGTAGGGTTTGGCCTTTTCGGTAACAAGATTCAACACCGCCCCAAAGTTTGGCCCGTAGCGCAAAGCATAAGGACCTTTAAGTATTTCGATGCGGCTGATGTCGTTGATGTCGATGTGTGAAGCCGCCGGATCCATGCGGTTGGGGCAACCTCCTTCAATTTTTTGTCCCGTGTTGGTCTGTACATTCAACTGGCTGAATTTTAATCCGCGGATTACAGGATCGAGGTTGCCGCCACCTTTTCTGATGCCGTTTACGTTGGGTTCGCTCCTTAAAAAATCGCCAATGTCGCGGGCCGGTAGTTTTTCGATTTTATTTTTTTGGATGATCTCTTTTACATAAGGTCCTTTTTGAAAAGCCTGTTCAGTAATTTCCACCCCTTCCAGAATTTTAATGTCTGGCTGAAGCTCCACATCAATGTATTTCTTTTCGCCATTGGCGAGGAAGAATTTTTCGGTGTGACTATAACAGCCCAAATGATTTATAGTAATGGTGTAGTCTCCGGCTTTAAGGTTTTTAAATTTGAATTGCCCGGATTCATCCGTGATGCTTCCCCGGTTTCCGGGTTTGAGTATTATTTCTGCCTGGTACACCGGCTCACCATTAGTAAATGACTTTACAGTTCCTGAAATGGATGATGAATTTTGCGCATGAGCTACGCTTGTAAATGCGAGCAAAACAAGGATCAACCAGGCCGGTAATTCCTTTTTAATAAATAGTTTTATCATATTTCATATTTTTGGGATACAAATTTACATACTTTAAATATGATATTGTTTAGAAAGGCCTCTAAATTTGGATTTTCTGCAGGTTTTCTTTTCAATGATAAAAAAATCCCCCGTGAATTTATTTTCGCAGGGGGGGTAAGTTATAGGTTTTGGCTATTTTGTGCTTGTCCATAAAGTCAACTCTTTTCTGATTCTGCCCATGCAAGCCACAGTCAATATAATAAACCGAACATTAAAAATCGCAAACAAGTAGAAATAGAAATTGATTATCCCTTTCCAAAACAGAAACATTGCCTGGCTAAGATTTATCATACAACCGGAAAATTTATAATTTCAAATAAAAAGGGTATTATTCTTGAAAAGCTCCAACAATTCTAATATTGTCGGGGCTTTTTTTTGTTGATAATTGCATATATCCCCAGTGAAGATGAATATTTTGCCTGATGTTGTGAAAGAAGAATCAGGTAAAAAACTCAAACTTATGAAAAGACGATAAATTATTCCTATCGATAAAAATGGATAGGATTATAGAGCCAAGCGGATTTCTTTTTGGTGTATTTTCGAAATCTTACTCTTTTTCCGATTGAGGTACTTTTTTATCAAAAGAAACCCGGATACCTATGCTCGCCCGGATACCAGACCAGTTTGGAGGGTCAAGCTCTTCTTTCTTTTTAAATGTACATTTCCGAATTGTTTTTATCTTAGCAGGAAAAAACACAGGAATGGATTCAAAAAATTTCAAGCTGTTTTATCCGTTTTCAATCGTTTGTAAGAATTTACAAGTAAACAAACACGTTTTTATTATTAATAATGCGGTTTAAGCGCTGTGATTGATAGATGCGAAATATGAACAATGGGGGATATTAATAAGTTGTATGCAAGCCGAAAAAAACTACCGAACAATGAATTTTTGCTGTAAGGAAATGAAAGAAAAAGGAAAAGCCAGCCCGCAAAAGCAAGAGTGTAACTGCCCTTTCCTGCAAACTTCTCTTCGCAGCCACACACATGCTTTTTTGCCGAGCCACAAACAACTAATAATGAATTATTGATTTTAAATTAACTTTGTAAATAAAAAATGTATAAAACTCAAAAAACTTATATTACCAATGACAAAAAAATGCTTGACTTAATCAATGAAAACTACTCATTGTTACTTTGTTTGCAGCATTTTGATATTGATTTTTCAGTTGATAACAAAACTGTTCAAGAATTATGTAGTGAGAATAATATTAATTTTAATGCATTTATTGTTATTGCAAATTTATATAATGGATTCTTTCCTACAGAAAATGAAATTGACAAAATTGATGATATTACACCCATTTTGTCTTTCCTGAAAAAAAGCCATTCATTTTATGTTGAAGACAAGTACCCTGAATTAAAGTATTATCTGGGAATTATAAAAAACACCCATAGTAGTAAAGATTTTCATTTAATAGAACAGTTTTTTAATGACTATTTTGAAGAGGTATTGGAACACCTAAAATATGAAGATGAAATAGCATTTCCATATTTTTATGGTCTTCTGCAAAATGATAAAACAAATCTGATAGAATCATTTTCAACTAATGAATACAAAAATCATCATACCGACATAGAAACAAAATTGACAGATTTAAAAAATTTGTTCCTAAAACACATTAAGATTAAAAGCGATTTGAATACAAAACGGAAATTTCTTAACACCTTGTTTGGATTGGAATTTGATTTAAAAATTCATTCTGTTATCGAAGAAAAAATACTGATCCCCTTAGTTGAAAAAATTGAAGCACAACAAAATGGATAAATGCAGAAGAAATATTGTTGTACTTGAACCTTCTAAAATTTTATATGAAGGGCTATATGTTTCAATATCAAAATCGGAATACGATTATTCTTTTTTTTGTGTGGACAGTTTAATTGAACTTGAAACATTGTTGATAAAAAGAGAGATCTCCATGGTTTTGATAAATCCGTGTATTGTACAAAACAGGTTAAAAGAATTTATAAATTTAAAAAAACAATATACAAAAGTCAGGTGGATTGGTATAGTTTACTCTTTCTATGATAATTCATTACTTAAACAGTTTGATAATATATTTCCGATAACAGAAGACGTTTCAAAAATTATTCGGATAATTAATAAAACATGCAACAATAAATCTTCTGACAATCCAAAGGATGAGCATTTAACCGAACGAGAAATAGATGTTTTACAATGGTTAGCAAAAGGCTTGTCGAATAAAGAAATAGCCGACAAGTTAAATGTAAGCATTCATACAGTTAACACTCACCGAAAACACATTATGGATAAAACAGGCATACGAAGTATGGCAGGGCTTACGATTTATGCTGTTTCAAAGGGAATTATATCTCTTGAATAGATTCCCTTATCCCATATATTAGTGATAAATCTAATAATATTACGCCACTTTTAGCGATTGTACGTTTTTCGATTTTCCCTTTATTTTGCATTTTAATTTAATCTAAATAAAGAAAGAAAATGAAAACATTAAAAAGTATAATATTAGTAATAGCTATCATAGCTATTTGGGGCATATTATTTACATCATGTGAAAAAGACGAAGATAATGAACCTGTTACTACCGAAAACCAATTTGTTAGTTTAGAATCGCCCTATTTGATATGTGCCAACCGAAACCCGGGCGGTATTGGTTTTGATTTTGAATATAATGGAGAAAAAGGTGGGGCTAATAATCTGGATTCACTCACAGTTTCAGACTTTGTGTATGATTTAAAAATCAGGACGATTAAAGTTGAAAAACCCGATGGAAGTTTAGGCGGTGCACCATATATCCAATTATCGGCAAAAGCACAAGCTGTAAACTACTCAGCCATTGATATAACGTGCAAAGGATATTCAGATTTCCAAAATTTAAACAGTACAAATATTCAAAACTACACATTACAGTCAGATGACACAAGTTTTGATTTATCATCTGTGCAAACAGGCACAACCGGAAGTCCTTTAATGCAACAACTGATGCAGGAATTCAATAAACTTGTAATTGGGCAAAAATGGAAAGAAGCTGCCAGCAATGATGTTTCTGATGATGAACTAATATGGATAATCGAAACAGAAGAAGGACGAATTGTTAAATTTATCGTTACTGGTTTCCCCGCTAATCCGGCTCCGACTTCAACAGGTTACATAGCTATTGAATGGGATTTTGTGAATTAGTTTTTAATGTGTTAGAATAATGAAAAAAAAACGGCTGCCGACTTTAAAAATAGAAAAATGAAAAATTGGACAGGAAATAAAGAAACGTTTGAAGTACGCGATGTAAGGAGTTTGAAAGGTAATTTTTTGCCAAGTATATTAAAAAAAGCAGAAAAACTTGAGGTTGGTCAAGGTTTATGCGTTATACAGAGTTTTGAACCTATTCCTTTGTATTCTGCAATGGGAGAAATGGGATACGAGTATGAAACAGAAAAGGTATCGGAAATCGAATACAAAGTTTATTTTCACCGAAACGAAAAAAAAGAAAATCCCGTTCTTGATGATTCAGCACTTCCTTTTAAACCTACAGCAATCGTAAACTTCAATACCATTGACCCAAAATTTGCAGACAATGTAGTTAATATGTGGCAATACATTTGGGGACGTGAAGACAATGTCATTGATATGAAAACTCGCTTGTTGTTATCCTTGGCAAATGGGGTTGGCGCTGGTCGTATGCGTCAGTCTGTACGGGAGTTTATTAAAGCCTATTCATTGGGTGTTACTACCTCAGAATTCGATGAAATATTTGCCATGTTTGCCTGGAATTAGGGAGTCGGTTTTTTTGCATCTGAAATTGGACCATCAGCCTTATTTGCTGCTTACAAACTGGTTAAAACACGTGAAGAAAAAGGTATTGAAAGGGCTCAGATAGTTGAAGGGTTAATGGAACAATTTGGAGAGAACAACCCGAATGTAAGTACATTCTATAAAAAGACAAAAAATGATTAATCAAGAAACTAAAATTGCCGATTTGCTTACTACTTATCCTGAATTTAAAAGCAGGCTAATTGAGTACAATTCAATGTTCAAAAATCTAAATAATCCAGTTGTTTTTAACACAGTAGGCAAATTTGCTCGCATACAGGATATCGCTAAAGTGTCGGGAGAAAATGTAAACGAATTACTAGATTTTATAAATTCGGCAGTTAAAAGTAACAAATAAGCTTAAGCCATTAAACATATCTAATGCGTGTAAAACTAAAAAAATACAAAGTCGCAGAACCATCAATTCCTCTCATAGCCGTAGGCGTTTTAAAAGCTTATGTTACTAATCCTTTTGGTTTTATGATTGCTACAAAGCTTACGTTTAAGAGGTTCAAGCATTCTATTAAACTTGATTTGCCGAGTGACTTTATTGAAACAGCTGGTTTTATGGCTTGGATGTATATTCGTTTAAAAAAGAAACTGGGAAATGACACGGCTTTTGAAATTATTAGAGCAACTGTTTTAACATCGGGATTAGCTGTTCAGCAGGCTAATTTTAGGAATGTGGAGAAACCCCGAACTTTTGCAAATCTCGTAAAATATCAGCAATTAAATAATCAAGAGGGAACTACAAAACTCAATACGATGGAGGTGGTTGAGCAATCGGAAAAACGCTACGAATTTCGTATTACACGCTGTTTGTTTAAGGAGTTTTTCACACATATTAATGTTCTTGAACTTACTTCAATAATGTGTAGTATCGACAATGCTATTTTCAATTCATATTTGCCAGAGCAGATTACTTTTCATCGTAATGGTTTAGGTAAGACTTTTATGAGTGGACATAAATATTGTGAGTTTGTTGTTGAAAACCATGGAGCTAAACCATAAGTGATGAAAACGGAAAAAATATAAAACAACATTATCGACAATGTTGCTGATACACTCTATATCCCACTTGCCATGAAATTAATTCTGGTAATAACAAATTCAAGCCGGATTTTAGAATATAAAAAAAATTAGAAGTTAATGAAACTATTAAGAATTTTAAACATATCGAAAATGTGTATTTTTCAATATAAAAAGACTTACCTATTGACACTTATGTTTTTTCCTGTATTTGTGTTTGCTCAAAATCTTGTTGAGCTAAAAGGAACGGTTTATAATAAAACTAATCAGAGTCCGATTGAATTTGCCAACATTTCCATAAAAAATTCAGCAGCAGGAACAATCACTGATAATTTGGGCAGATTCAGAATTGAAATTGCACCAGAGAAACAAACTGTCATTATCGTAAGCCATATCAATTATCAAAAAAAAGAAATTGTTTTTAGTAACAGTTTGCTTTCTGGTAATGAAAATATTTTTCTATCTCCTAAAGAAATACAGTTATCTGATGTTATTATTTCGGCAGGTTTATATGAACAACCCTTGGATAAACTTACAAAATCAGCCGATTTGATTTCTCACAGAGAAATTGTGAACAATATGAGTTCCAACATGACGGATATGCTCAATAAAACACCTGGATTTACGCAAGTCTGGGAGTATCATTCACCTATCATTTTACGGGGATTGAATTCAAACCGCCTGATTATTATGAAAGATGGCAATAGGCGTATCGGTACATTTCCAGGAGGTTATTTCGGTCAGGATATGAATATTTACGACAGCCGTAAAGTGGAAATCATAAAAGGGCCAGGGTCTGTTATTTATGGTAGCGGAGCTATTTCTGGAATTATTAATATTATTAGTAGTGAGCCTTTTGGCAATAATAAAAACAGTATTCAGCTACATTCAGGTTATGGCAGTAACAATAATGAATTTTTAGAATTGGTTAAACTCTGCCATAAACGTGAAAAATTTGGTATTTCTATAAACAGTAAATACCGTAAAACAGGAGAAATGGTTTACGGAAATGGTGAAGTTGCTGAGAATAGTAATGTTGAAGACCGTGATATTTCATTAAATACTGGATATAAATTTTCTGATGCACACAAAATTATTGTCAACGCTAACTATCATTTCGGTGACTGGGGCAAGCCACGTGGCTTTAATGGTCCAACTAAACGTTTTACCAAAATACGGAACGAAGAAGAGAATTTTCACACCGATTTTTTATACAGCTACACACCAAAAGGCATAGTAGAATCGGTAAATCTAAATTTATATTATGACAATGGCTGGCGTGATTATTATCAATACAAATACAGTAGCATAAGCAGTAATTTATCGTCACTTGATTTAGTTCACTACAAAAATAATTATGGAGGTGGTCGCTTTCACACTATTTTGAATTTATCAAATACCAATAAACTTACTGCTGGCATTGATGGATATTTGTTTCGTTTAGATAATCCTTCTGAAACATTTGATTATTATAATGAAACACAAGGCGAAATTGCTGGTTCTAAAAATTCAGGTCAACAAAACTATGGAGCTTTTATTAATGATGAATGGCAAATCAGAGAAAAATGGCAATTTGTTTCAGGAATCCGTTTCGATGCAGCAACTGTGGTTGAAGGAGAGAAAGACATATCAGACGGTCGGAATGAAAAAAGGGAAGCATTTAGCGGTAATGCAGGATTAGTTTATTCGCCAAACAAAACAACGCATCTCTCATTTAATGCAGGCAGATCTTTTCGTATGCCAAACACCGAAGAACTATTTGCCCGAGTAATCAGTTGTAAAGGAACTAAAATAGGAAACCCTAATTTAAAACCAGAATATAGTTGGAATTTCGATGCCGGAATACGGGGCAGAACTTTAAATCAAAAGTTAAAATACGACATTGCTTTGTTTTACAATATTCTTGAAGATTTTATCAATGAAGCACCTTCTGAAGAAGCTGATGTTGATTTCACCTTAAAAAATACCGATGCCAAATTAATGGGAGGTGAGTTTTCAGCAGCTTATCGTTTTGATAATGTTTTAAAATCTTCAAATTTTTTATATCTTGGAACAGGTGCTGCTTATGTTTATGGTATTGATTTATCGGAAGGACAAGATTCACCCTTGTTTGGAATACCCCCATTAAAAATAAACGCAGAATTAAATTACCGAGGGTTAATCAATAAAAGATGGCTAACCGGATATTCATTAAAATTTGACAGCGAATATGCTACGGCTCAAAACAGAATAGCCGAAATACCAGAAGGAACAGACGGTGGTCCTTGGGGCTATATTGCATCAGACCCACATACTGTATTTAATTTAACAGTAGGATTAAACTCAAATTCATTACCAGCTTATCCGAAACTGCGGTTTATTGTAAAAAATATTTTTGATACCGATTACCAACCTTACGGTTCATATATCCCTGCAATGGGTCGAAATTTTAAAATTATATTATCATTTAACATTTAAAAAAAGAACATTATGAATAAAATTATCTCAATTTTTGTATTTGCAGTCATGTTACTTTCTGTTACTGCCTGCAATCAAAATAGTAAACAAAACAACAAAACAGAAAAATCAGAAAAGATAGCAAGTTATTTATCCGTTGATGATTTATTGCAACAGGCTGAAGAGTTATCAGGTAAAACAATACATGTTAGTGGAATTATTGACCACGTGTGCCGTCATGGTGGAAAGCGTTTCAAAATACTTAATACTGATGGTTCTCAGGAATTAAAAATTGAGTTAGGCGAAGAATTTGACATTATGGATGCTAGTGTTGCAGGAAGTTTGGCAAAAGTTATTGGTAAACTTACACCTGTAAAAATGAATGCAGAGTTGGTAAAAGCATGGGAAGAAAAAGTACGAGACAGTCATAAAGGAGAAGAAAATACCGAACATTTTAAGCAAGAAATAAAAGAGATACAAGAAATTCACCGTCAGATAGTGGCAGGAGAAATACCATTTTATATCACGTATTCAATTTTTGCTGACAGCTATGAGTTGGAAAAATAAATTTACCCGTTTTTTACGTAACTGGCATCGTGATTTAAGATATTTCACGGTGGCAGTTACATTGGTTTATGGACTATCTGGCATTTTTTTAACCCATAAGAATTCATTTCCTGTTATTACAATTAGCGAAACCTATTCTTTTTTTTCATTGGGTTTAAGTATTGGAGGTTTTTCCGAACAATGGGAAGAGTAACATCCCAAATTGTCATTAACCAAATGCTTTGTAAAAGGAGATAAGGTACAGTTTTATTATAAGGGAGGTAAGGGTAGTTATGATGCAAAAAATGGCAAAGTCGCTATTGAAAATTATAAAAAGCATGGTTTAATTGCTTTTGTAAATAAGTTGCATTTTAACCAAGCAAAAGGGTGGAAGTATTTTGCCGATTTTTTTTCGGGCACATTAATATTTTTAGCCATCTCAGGTTTATTTATGGTGAAAGGAAAAAACGGATTTAAAAAACGTGGAATCTGGCTAATGATTTTAGGAATGATTTTAGTCCTTATATTTATTTGGTAGATTAATTTAATAACTTTTCCCTTCGCTTTCAGGCACATTGGCAAAACGCACGTGCCAACCCTAAAACCAAATTTTGCAAAAGAGCCTTTCAGCCCTTCCCGCTCGACAGATAGCGAGTACAGCAAAAATAAAAGAAATATGGTCAGATTGAAAAAGGCCAGCATACAACAAGCGGTATAAAATATTGGGGTTTAGGTGGTTATTCAAACATTCTACTACACTTCAAGTTCAGTGTATCTTGACAGGAATGTAGCCCGCAATCCCCAACGATTTCATACCGCAACCGTTGTGCATTATTAATACCCGAGTATCTATTGTCTGAATTAAAAACCCAACCGGAGTTCAGTTTTCCTGAATAAACATGTGTTTTTATTCGTGTAATAGATCTAAGAATAATGAATAAAATAATACATTATCAAAAACCCGAAACTATTTGTTTGTGCTTTTCTCTTGTTAATCTCTTGCAGAGGGAAAGAAAATTCACTCCCTTTGGCGAATCTTTACTATCATTACGGATGAAATAAATTATGGTGTATTATGGGTATTTTAGATAAGTTCCGGTTAGATGGCAAGGTGGCTTTGGTAACCGGCTGCAAAAGGGGGATTGGAAAGGCAATGGCCACCGCCCTGGCAGGGGCAGGTGCTGATATTATTGGTGTAAGTGCCTCGCTGGAAAAAACAGGGAGTGCGATTGAAAAAGAAGTTACCGGATTAGGTCGGAAGTTTACGGCATACACTTGCGATTTTGGTAACCGTAAGTCGTTGTATGCTTTTATCAAAGAGGTAAAAGAAGATTTTCCCAGCATTGATATCCTGGTGAATAATGCAGGGACTATTAAACGGGCTCCTGCCGCCGAACATGGCGATGACCTGTGGGATCAAGTGATTGAAGTTAATCAGACCGCCCAGTTTATCCTCACCAGGGAAGTGGGCAAAGGCATGGTGGCAAGAGGAAGTGGTAAAATAGTATTTACTGCTTCTTTATTGACCTTCCAGGGTGGCATCACGGTACCGGGATATGCCGCCAGCAAGGGGGCCATCGGCCAGATGACCATGGCTTTTGCCAACGAATGGGCAGCAAAAGGGGTGAATGTAAACGCCATAGCCCCGGGTTACATTAGCACGGATAACACCGAAGCATTGAGAAAAGATCAGGCCCGCTCGGAATCCATCCTTTCCAGGATCCCCGCCAATCGCTGGGGAAACCCGGAAGACTTTGCAGGCCCCATTGTCTTTCTATGTTCAGGTGCTTCCAGCTATATGAATGGAAGCATTCTGCTGGTTGACGGAGGTTGGATGGGGCGATAACACGTATTAGAGACCTAATCTTAGCCATGCTGGAAAACTACCCTGGGATGAAAACATTATGGTAAAATTTTATAATTGTTAAGGTGGTTGTATTGTTTACCAAATCATAATGACCCCATCCTGCCGAGCTTTGCTCGTGCATGCACGAGACTTCGTCTTGGCATCGCCCCTTCTCCGCCAGCTGGCGGAAAGGGAGACCAGCCGCACAAGCGACTGCTGTAGCCAATGCGGTGGCATCCTTCCCCTCAAGGGAGAGTTAAAGGGGGTCTATTGTATTGGCCGTTTGATTTGCGTTGACAGTGTATAACTAAATAGTTACAAAATAAATACTAATATAGACAACATGAATATCGATAAACATAAAAACTAATAAATATGAAAAAATCAGTTGCTATTCTATGCGCAGGTGGTTCGGCCTCGGGTATAAATACTGTTATTAGTTCTGTAGCCAAAGTTTTTTTAAAAGATGATTACAGAGTAATTGGTGTACACAATGGCTATGAAGGTCTTTTCTCGGACAAAACACCCATCAAAGAGTTTGATTTTCATCATGCAGATAGAATTTTTAGTCGTGGCGGTTCTACACTAATTATGAGCCGATTCAAACCAAAAGAAGCGGACTTTAACACTACTTTTTTTGAAAATGAAAATGTAAAATTGTTAGTTACCATTGGAGGTGATGACACTGCTTCGACCGCAAATCGCCTTGCTAAATTTTTGAAAAACAAAGGGATAGATATTGCTAATATTCATGTGCCTAAAACAATTGATAACGATTTGCCCTTACCGGGACGCAATCCTACATTCGGTTTTCATTCTGCCAAAGATGAAGGCGTAAAAATAGGAAACATACTCTATGAAGATGCACGAACTACCCAATCATGGTACATCATGTCTTCGATGGGAAGAACAGCCGGGCATTTGGCTTTTGGTATTGGAACAGCTTGTCAATTTCCGATGATTATTATACCTGAGATGTTTAACAAATCAACGCCAACAATTGATAAGATTATTAATTTAATGATTTCAACCATTGTAAAAAGACAGATTCAAGGCATTCATTATGGGGTAATTATAATTAGCGAAGGTGTTTTTCATACTATTAAAGAAGAGGAAATACTAAATGCCGGAATTCGATTTACTTATGATGCCCATGGTCATCCGGAATTAGGGAACGTGAGCAAGGCAAGTTTTTTCAATGTCTTATTACAAGAAAAGCTGAAAGCGCTAAATCTCACTATCAAAACACGCCCAAACGATGTAGGATACGAATTGAGATGTTGTCGTCCAATTGGTTTCGACCTCACACTTTGCGCCCTTTTGGGCATAGGCGTTCAAGAACTCTACAAGAAGGGTATTAGCGGCTGTATTGTTAGTGCAGATGCAGAAGGTAATATTTCACCCGTTTTTCTATCTGACCACGAGGATGAAAACGGAAAAGTAAAACCTCGTTTGGTGAATATAGAATCTCAGATTTCACATTTGTTTTTCAGAAGTTTAGACTATATCACCGAAACAGATTATTCAAAAGTTACAGACTTATTAGATAAGCCTGAAGCATACGATTTCCATAAAATATTAAAATGGTAAAAATGAAAAATAATCTACTGTTAGCTGTCGCGGTTCTACTGCTGTTTTCCTGTAATATAAATTCAAAACGGGAAAGTGTCTATGTAAAGGATATCCATGAACTGAATAAAGCAATTAACGAGGCAACTCCCGGATCTGAAATCGTCCTGGCAAATGGAGTTTGGAATGATATCCAAATAAAGTTTTTTGGCATGGGTACGGAGGAAGACCCCATCACACTTCGGGCCGAAACTCCTGGCGAAGTATTTATTGAAGGGCAATCTTTTTTGCATCTCGGAGGTGAGTACTTAATTGTTGAGGGCTTGTATTTCACAAACGGTTACACACCATCCAACGGAATTATTCGATATAAGATTGGGGCAGACAGTGTGGCCTTTAATTGCAGGGTGACCAGTTGTGTAATAGATGGTTTTACACGACCGAATAGATGGGAAAATGATCGGTGGATTGATTTTTTGTAAGCATAATAAGTTGGATCATTGCTATATTTCAGGAAAATCGAACGATGGCGAAACAGTAAGGGTGTTTTTTACGGGCAATAAACACATTAATAATCACCATCAGATAGTCAACAATTATTTTGGCCCGCGTCCCAGAAAAGGTGGACCAAGGGGAGAGACTATACGTGTTGGCGATAGCAAAACAAGACTTTCGCCAGGTTACGTGAATGTTTCGGACAACTATTTTGAAGCGTGCAACGGCGAGGTTGAAATCATCTCCGATAAAACAAATTACAATTCATTTACCAATAATATTTTCTATAAGTGTGAGGGTTCATTGGTGCTACGGCATGGAAATTATGCTACTGTTTATGGAAACATTTTTATTGGTGGCGATGACTCTGATTTTTATGGAGGAATCAGGGTAGTAAATACAGGGCATTGGATTACCAACAATTATTTCTACAAAATAAAGGGAGAAGAATTCAGGGGTGCCCTTGCCATCATGAATGGTATTCCGATGACACCTTTAAACAGGTACAAACAAGTTACCGATGTAGTTATCGCGTGCAATACCTGGATCGACTGCCTTTCGCCCTGGCAAATAGGCGTTGGACAAAACAAGGCAAGTGCCGATGTACTTCCCAAAAGTGAAATTCGCTCTGCACCCCCAATCCGCACAACCATTGCCAACAACCTGATCTATAATACACAAAAAGATGAAGCACCGGTGATCAACCATGATGATATAGACGGCATATCATTTAAGAATAATATCATTGATAATAATGGAAATGAATATTCAGAATTTGGAGTGCTCCAAAACAAGCGGATAAAAATGAAGCAAATCAATGAATGGTTGTTTGCCCCCGATGATGCACAAAACGGTAGCCTGAATAATGTGTTCGTAGGTTATGATTTTGGTAAAATTGAACAAGACCTCTTTGGTTCCTCAAGAGCGGAAATAAACAGGGTCGGCGCAATTACCCAACTGGCGGCAGCGGAAAAATTTAAAATCGACAAGAAAAAATACGGGCCAAATTGGTTCTCAACCGAGAAAGTTGCTATTAATCCCAACATTCTTAGTGCTTCATCGGCAGATGGCGAGCTGGCGAAAATCATAGTCCAGGCCAATCCCGGCGATATTGTTGAGTTAAGCGATGGGGTTTATACGATAAATGCTTCACTTAAAATTGATAAAGAAATTACCATCCGCTCTGCGAATGAAAACAAAGCACAGCTTATATTCACCGGCAAGGAAAATACACCTGCCTTTGAAATGAACCCAAAGGGAATCATCAAGCTGGAGAACCTTTCCTTGAAAGGCCAAAACAATCAATTGGCGTTTGCTCCCCTTGACGAAAATATGTCTTCGGCATACTACCTGTTCATCGATAATTGTGTGATCGAGGATTTTGAGTACGTGCTTAAAGTTTCCAAAGGTTCTTTTGCCGATTCTATCAGCATCAGCAATACTACCATCAAAAACTGTGAAAATGGATTCGTTTTGGCTGCTGACGAAAAGGGCGACTACAACGCCGGGATGGTAACCTTTGATCAATGTAAGTTCATCAATGTGCAGCGCAACGTGATTCATTTCTACCGGGGCGGGTACGACGAATCCACTATTGGGGGATGTTTGACAATATCTAACTCCAGCTTTGCAGGTTGTGGCAGGAAAGAAAAAAGTGGCGTTTTAATCAAAACACCGGGCATTATCAACGTAAACATTTCGGGCAATACTTTCCGGAACAACCCGGTAAAATTGGTTTGCCTATTATGGGGCGAAAAGAATAATCATCATAGCAATAACACGCTTATTCAGTCAGGACAGATAAAGGTGGAAGCGCAGCATAAGCTTGATATACTGTACTAACAAATCGAATTTAAAGTTTTGCACAAGCGGAGAAAAAACAACGACACGGTATGGTAATATCTCAATTAGAAAAAATGTAGGAAGAATTTGCTGATATTCCAATTAATAACAATGATGAAATCGAAGGGGACTTTTATTGGTGGAAAAAGGGTACATACCGTTTCGATATTTGGCATTGGTTTGATGAAAAGTTGCAAAATGGACTAATTGAGGATTTTAATTTGAACTAATTTGTAAAAATAAAGAGGTGGCTTTACCTATTAACATAAAAGAACTTTTACATGGTAATACGATTGAATGGGATCGTATTGAATTGAAAAAAGGATGGAATCCGGAAGATATTATACATTCCCTATGTGCTTTTGCAAACGATATTAACAATTGGGATGGTGGTTATGTCATTATTGGAGTAGAAGAAGAAAATGGGAAAGCTAAGTTGCCGCCCATTGGTTTACAAGTTCAAGAATTGGATGCCATCCAGAAAAAACTGATTGAACTGACTTATAAGTTAAGTCCTACTTATGTTCCTGTTTTTCAACCTTATTTAATACATGAAAAACATATTCTGGTTGTTTTTGCTCCCTCTGGAGATAACAGACCATACAAAGCTCTTATTAGTTTAAGCGAAAAAAGAACAGAAAGAGCAATGTACATTAAACGCGGCTCAAAAACGGTAAAAGTAAAAGATGGTTCAGATGATGAGAGAAGACTGTTTGAACTCACGGCACGCATCCCATTTGACGACCGAATAAACCAAACTGCCAAGTTAGATGATTTGAATTTACGTTTGATTCAAACCTATTTAAAAGAAGTGATGGGCTCCTTGTACGAAGAGAGCACAAAAATTCCATTTGCTGAATTGTGCAGACATCTAATGATAGCCAAAGGTTCTGACTAACTTTTGCGACCTACAAATGCCGGTTTGCTTTTGTTTAGTGAGCATCCCGAAAAATATTTTTCCGGAGCCACCATTGAATTGGTGATTCATAAAAATGAAGTTGGGAAAGATTATACCGAAAAGATTTTTTCAGGATCTATCATTCAGCAAATAAGGGATGTTTTGCAGTATTTTAAATCAAGTATTGTCGAAGAATTGGTGGTTAAATCAGCCAAGCAAGCTGAGTCAATTCGCTTCTTCAACTATCCTTTTCAGGCCATAGAAGAAGCCGTGGTCAATGCGGTTTACCACAAAAGCTATGAACGAGAAAATCCTGTCGAGATTCAAATACATAAAGATAAAATTGAAATATTGAGTTTCCCGGGTCCCATGCCACCTATTAACCAGGAAATGCTCAAGAGAGAAAGAGTGGTGGCAAGGGAATACAGAAATCGTAAAATTGGTGGGTTTTTAAAGGAATTAAAACTCACAGAAGGCAGAGGAACTGGTTTACCCATTATTCACAGAACTTTAGAAGAAAATGGTTCGCCTCCACCCATTTTTGAGACAAACGATTCGAGTACTTATTTTTTGTGTATCCTATCCATACACCCGCTTACCCATTCCATCTTAGGTCAGGAAGATGAACTAAGTAGAGACATAGATAAAAGTATACTAATCAAATCATTAAACGAAATCAACAAACATCTTAGGTTGCAAAAAACACTAAATAGTGTCCGTCTTTTTAGTAATTTTTCCCGCAGATTTCGCTGATTAGCGCAGATAAAATCTGCGCTAATCAGCGAAATCTGCGGGAAACTTTATAGCCTCTAATCGAAAAAGTCGACTCTATGGACAAGCACTAAATAG
>CAZQIV010000042.1:0-47097 GCA_964593705.1 uncultured Lentimicrobiaceae bacterium
GGGAGGAGGGGAATCGGGCGCGAAGCGCCCGATTCCCCTCCTCCCAAATCAACCCGTGGACGGGGTCATTTCGATGCCGCACATGCGGCAAGAAATCTACTCCGTATTGCCACTCTCCTCAACAAACCAATAAAAACCTTGTCTTTTCGAGGAATCCGCCAACTGGCGGTGAAGCCCTGCCTCGCCAACACCATTGCTTGCACTAACGGCACGCTTTGCAGCCCGCTTCGCCAGCGAGGCGAGCAAGGCTGGAATCTGGTTACAGTTATAGCCATTATTTACATCCAAAAAAATGATAGTAGAACCGCTTTTTCGGCAGTCCTGGAAAGGTCAAAAAAAAAACGGCTTCAATTTTTTTTACCTCATGGTAAACCATGAAAAAAACCTTTCATGGTTTACACGATTTTTTGGTATCTCACCACAAACTACTTTTGCCGTAGAAAAATTATGAATTTTCCGGGTTAAAAGAACCATAAATTCTTATTTAAATATTATAAAATTATGAAGAACAAAGTTTTCAGTCAGGTTGCGTTTCTATCAATTTTGCTGGGTTTACTGCCCCTGCAAATGTTTGCCCAGAACATTCAAATTATTGGTATCGGAACCACCGAGACCAATTATCCGCCTAACACGCAGGTATTTGAATATGGTTGGGCTTCCATGCTTTACACAAGCGAAGAAATGGGAGAAGCCAAATCGATCACAAAAATTGCTTTCGACCAAACCACTGATTATGCTGGATATTGGGAATATGCAGTTTTGGAAAACCAAAAGGTTTATGTAAAACAAGTTGATGAATCAGTTTTTGGGTCTTTAGCTTACAAAGATCCCACCAACGTTGCCAACGGTTACACCCTGGTTTTTGACGGGACTATTCAGTTTAACCTGAGTTGGATCGAAATTGAGCTTTCAACACCTTTGGAATATGATGGCACAAGTGCGCTCATCGTTCATTACGAAAATCATCGTGGAACCTCATCGCCTATAGTAAATGTAAAATTTAATGCCTCGGGTGTAAGTAACAATGTTTTTAAAGCTTTAGGAGGCGATGGGGTTTTCCCAACCTCATTTGGAACCTATGTCATGGATCGTCCAAATATTGCACTTTTTTATAATGGCGAGGGTCCTGCAACTCCTGCAAACCCTACACCGGCCAATAACAGTCTCAAAGCTAAGGTTGACACCGATTTGGAATTCTTTATTGGCGCTAATACGACAAGTTATAATGTATATTTCGGAACAACAAATCCACCCACAGATTTATTGATCGACAATGCAAGTGTTACATCTCCGGGAAATTATTCCTGCAATCCATCGGAAGAACTTGGTGGTTTACTTAACCCAAAAACAAAATATTTCTGGCAGGTTGTAGCTTCTGACGGAAGTATTACCTCCAATTCTGAAATTTGGAATATTACCACCCAGGGTGTAATCGAAGATTTCCCGTTTTTCACATCTTTCGAGGAATGCCTATTCGTACGATTGTTGCTGATACTGTTGACTGGAGTTGGCCTCTGGTAGCCCCTTTAAACTGGCACATGGATTCTGCTTATGCTCACAGTGGGCTGGTAAACGTTGCCTGTAATGTTTGGGGCGAATATGCCGGGGCCAGTGTTTCGCTCGTTTCGCCGCGTATATACCTGCCCGAAAACAAACGTGTGAATTTTTGGTGGAAATTAGGTAACGGAGATTTAAGCAATGTGGATGTGTTTTTCGACATTTCTACCGATGGCGGCGATAGCTGGGAGAACTTGCAACACTTTCAACCAGATGCACCAATGAGTGATTTTGACCAAAGCCTGATAAACCTTTTTGGATATGAAGGTAATAATGTGCATTTCAGGTGGCGCTACGAATCATTGGCTAATTATGTTTCAGACTATTTTTACCTTGATGATCTGACCATCGAAAACGCCCCAACAGGAGCCGTTATTCAAATTGAAGAGCCGGTTATTAACTTCTTACCTCTGGCAGTAGGCGGTGAAACCTACCTACCTCTTGAAATTACAAATATTGGTAGCCAGGATTTGGTAATTTCCGGTTCTACCATTAGCGCACCTTTTAGTTATGACTTTTCCGATGTTATTGCCCCGGGCACAAGCGAAACGATTTATGTAACCATGAACGCTACTTCTCAGGGTAACTTTAATCAAACATTCAATTTTACAGGCGACTTCGAAGGTAATGCCAATGTTCAGTTATCAGGTTCAGTTTATCAACCCGACTATGATTTCTTTCAGAACGCTGACATTTCATTGGAAATGCCCGAAAATTGGAATATTATCCGCACACCCGATCCATTGCATCCGGAAGCTTTTGTAGCTATCGAAACTTTTGAAATGACAACTACCTACCAGGAGTTTGAAGTAGAGTTTCCATCGTCAACAACCACGCCTTATATTGTTTTTAATTACCTGGGTGGAGCATGGTCAGGCGCTACTATATGGCTTGATGATATTTCGTGGGATCTTACCGGAACCTACCCACCTTATTGCCCTGAAATTATTTATCCTTCGCCTGCTTCAACAGATGTGGATGTAATGATGGGATTGGAGCTTAACTGGACCAGTGGTGGTGGAAACCCAACAGGTTATAAACTAAGCATAGGAACAAACCCCGAAGCAACAAATATTATTGACGGTGTTGACATTGGTGATGTACTCACATATAATTTCCCCATTACACCTGAATACAGCACACAATATTACTGGCGTGTAGCGGCCTACAACCTTTATGGCGAATCTGCCGGTTGCGCAATTAATTCGTTTACCATTATGGATAATCCCTTGCTTACTGTACCTTTTTCTGAGAATTTTGATGCCATGAATGCTTTTGGCGATCGTGATTATCCACTGTGTTGGTCCATCGAGAATGCAAACAACGACAACTTCCCCTGGGATTTAATTTCTAATGTTGTAGCCCCCGATGTGGTTCACTCTGCACCCAACGCTATGCATATGCTTTTCTCGCTAAACACAATGGATGATTATCTGTTTACTCCTCCACTTGACTTACAGGCTGGTGTGGGATACCAGCTTTCTTTTTGGTACAAAACTATGGGCGATATGTGGGTGCCAAATCCTACTGAGCGTATGAAAGTTCTCGTGGGCAACAACAACACAGGTGCTGCCATGTATATAGAGGTTTTCAACAATTCAAATATCAGCAACCAAAACTGGGTGCATGCAGAGGCTGGCTTTACAGTTGAAAATAGCGGTGAATATTTTATTGCATTTTATGGATACAGCAACCCCAACCAGGGCTTGCTTCTGCTCGATGATGTACAAGTAGATTTTTATACCGGTGTAAACGAAGCTTCACAAAACAGCCTGTCGTTATATCCAAATCCTGCAAAAGACAAACTTCAAATTGTTGGTAATGATGCCATCAAACAGGTGAAAATAATGGGTATGGATGGAAAAACCGTTTACAATCAAAGTTATAATGAAACCAATATTTCATTGGGAATCGAAGATTTAGTGGATGGGGTTTACATCATTTTCATCGAATTGGAAACCAGTGTAATCCGCGAAAAGTTGATTGTTCGTTAGATTGTTTTTTCTTAGTACAACAAATGTATAGTAATCAGCCTCCCAAAATTGGAATGAATTTAAATTGAAAGTATATCCTAAGTTTTTATCCACACCTACACTTACTTTTTATATTTTCGTGTGCTAATGAATTATTAATGATTAAAATTTTGATGCACTATGTTTAATCTTATACTTTTTGGCCCACCGGGTTCGGGCAAAGGAACTCAATCTACAATGATAGCCGAAAAATACAAACTTGCCCACCTCTCTACCGGCGATATTTTCAGGCATGAAATTAAAAATAAAACCGAATTGGGCCTGCGGGTGCAGGGCATTATCGAAAAAGGGGAGTTGGTGCCCGATGAGTTATTGGTTGAATTGCTCGAAAATGCAATAAGTAAATTCCATGGTATTGATGGTATTATTTTCGATGGGTTTCCGCGTACATGTCAGCAGGCAAAAGATTTGGACGTGCTTTTAAATAAATCTGCCGATTGTGTTTCGCTGGTACTGGCGCTCGAAGTAAACGAAGAGGAAGTGATTCAACGCTTATTGAAGCGTGCCCGGGAACAGGGTCGGAAAGATGATACTGAAGAAGTGATTCGCAACCGGATGAAAGTGTATCACACACAAACAAGCCCGTTGATTGAGTATTACGAAAAACAAAGTAAATACACAAGCCTGCATGGCGTTGGTTGTATTGATGATATTTTTAATAATATCTGTAAAATAATTGATAAACATACAGCATAATACTCATCATAATTGCTAATATGTGGTGATTTTTAGAAAGTTACCACGAAGGCACTGAGGGCACAAAGATTCACTTAGATGCTTTATTCACGACACTTGATTTACGTTAAGTAAGGAGATCTGAATTTACAATTTGCCTCTAATCATGAGGTTAGATTGCCTGGCCAAGCACCCACGAATTTTCGCTTTCCTTGATGGAAGCCAGCTTCACTTTCACAAATTCATTGGTGTTAATGCCATGGGCAGGGAACTTTATGGGGATATAATTTTCCCCATATCCCCGGGCTATGCCGTCAATAATTTTTTCGACCAGTACCACTTGTTCTTTTCCCAACATTGAAGTGCGGTATTTTCGTGTTTCTTCCTCAGCCAGTTTTCTTAAAATTTCGCTGCGCTTAGTTTTTTCTTTTTCAGCAATTTGATCGGGCATCCTTTCGGCGCGTGTTCCTTTTCGCACCGAATATTTAAAAGTGTGAATATGCCCAAAACCAATCTTTCGGGATACATCAATTGTTTGCTGAAAATCTTCTTCGGTTTCATCGGGGAAACCAACAATAATGTCGCTTGTGAAGTTAAAGTCAGGATAGCGGCTTCTTACTTTTTGCACAATATCCATAAACCCCTGAAGCGAATACATCCTTCTCATTTTTAGTAATATCTTATCTGAACCACTTTGCAGGCAAAGATGCAGGTGTGGAGTTAGTTTGGGATGATCGAATAAATTAAAAAGTTTTTCTCCAAATCCTTCAGGTTCAATCGATGAAATTCTAAGCCTGAAATCGCCGGGTAGCTCAAGGATTTGCTCCACCAAATCTTCAAAGTTTGTGCTTTCAAAATTATAACGGCCAATGTTTACGCCAGTTAGTACAACTTCTTTATATCCAAATTCAATCACCTGCCTGATGTTGTTAAGAATTTCATTCACGGGACGGCTGGTGGCACGTCCGCGTACTTTTGGAATGATGCAGAAAGTGCAATAATTATCGCATCCATCCTGGATTTTGATCATGCTGCGGGTATGAAAGGTTTTTTCGGCAGGCTGATAATCGAAAAGGTTTTTATCGAAATGATCAGGGTGATTTATCTCTCCCTTAAAATGACCATCGATAAGTGAAAATATTGAACTTTTGTGTTCATTATCCACAAACCAGGTAACATTCGGTTGGGCTTTTTCAAGCTTTTCGCGATGATTATTTACCATGCAGCCTGTTACCACCAGCATTGAATCGGGGTGCTTTTTGGCTGCTTGCTTAATGGCCTGGTTCGATTTGCTGTCGCTCTGATTTGTTACGGTACAAGTGTTCACTACCACCACTTCCGCCTCATCGTTAAAATCAACAAGCTCGTAGCCGTTCTTATCAAATTGCGAGGCAATGGCATCAGTTTCGTATTGGTTGAGGCGACACCCCAATGTTTTAAATGCTATTTTTTTCATGTAAAATAATGAATCTTTGGTGTTTTATTTGAATTTGTTAATCCCCGCCTTGCTGCGATGCTGGCACTATGTGGGATTTGTTAAAACTTTAAATTCTAATCTTTAATCCTTGGTGTCCCGTCCCGTTCAGATATATCGGGAACTATTGGAATGTCTCCGTGATAACTATATTAAACCACCAAGGCACAAAGACACAAAGAAATAAATTTCCGTCATAATTTATTTTATATTTCGTGATGATATGTTACCGAAAAACTGTTTGTTATAAATAGTAAAATCAAAATCATATTTCAATGGAAAATCGTTGATTGCCATCGAGACTGAGGACTGCTTATGCCGACCTTCGGTCGAGCATCCTCGAAAAACAATGAAATTGAATCCCGAAACTTCGGGATGGTTTTTCGGGACTGAAGACTGCCTACTGTTGACTTACTTCACAAGCTTATAAGCCATCACCCGATTGTCGAAAAATGTGGGGACAAGTAAAATATTTTCTTTTCTGATTAAATGGATATCGGCAGCATGAATTTTGTTTTCGGTAGTATTAAAAAGGACTTCAGGTTTTCCACCCCGGCTTATCCTTTGTACTTTTCCACTCCAATCCGAAAAAATAAAGTTTCCATTTATGTCAATTTCCAGGCCGTCAACGCCGCCATCAAATTCAGCAAGTGTTTTTATTTCCATGGATTTTGGATCGATACTTACTATTTTCCCTTTAGCGCCAAGATAAACGGTACCATCCAGATAGTACATCCCGTTTGGGTGGTCGAAAGTTTTGGCAGGCAGCCATTCAGTTATCTTGCCTTCCGAAATTCGATAAACAGAACCTTTCGACATATCCGAAATGTAAATGTTTCCATCATCATCTGCAATCACATCATTTAAAAATTCCGCACCATCAGCCTCGTAAAATTTTATAATCTTACGGGATTCGATGTCGATTTCAGCAACACGATCGATGTCGGCAACATAGAGTTTACCATCGAATTTATTCATGCCTTTTGGAGCGTTAAGGCCGGCAAGCCATTCCAGGCGTACAATCCGTCCAGTAGGTTCAATTTGTGAAATAAAACCATTACCATCTTTATTGGTAGGTTTCCCGTTTATGTTAGCCACATAAATAGTTTCGTTTTCGATGTCATAAAAAACCGATTCGGGTACCTGAAACACGGCTTTTGTTTGCCAGTACTTTTCTATTTTATCAGAAAAATAAGACTGTGCCGAAACAAATCCGCTAAAAAGAAGTGACAAAATAAAAGTGGCGGCAATTGTCCTCAATGTTTGTTTATTAAATGTTTTCATTATGATTTTATTAGATAGTTTAAGCGAAAAAAACGGTGATGAATCTTGCTGAAACATCACCGGTATTAAAAGTTAAATATTAATTTATCTTCTAACCATATTTGCTACTTCTTCGGCTACTCTGCGATTATAGTCGAAAGCAATATTTTCATAGTTTATTGCATCTACAATTGTTCCTATAAAGCATAATCCAGCTGTGAAAACATACAGTATTCCCAGCCCGATATTATTGGTTAAAAATCTTTGAATGCCGGCAATCAGCACAAATCCTAACAAGGTAGTGAGCAGGATGAGTTGCGGGTCGCGTCTGCGGACCCTGTAAACATTGGAAAAAGATTCAACATTTTGATCGTCAAAATCTTTTAAAAGTTGATCAAGAAAATACATTTCATCTCCTTTTGCTTCGGGAATGTACCTGAGTGTTCTGTTCATAATGTTTTTGTTTTATATGTTTTAATACGTATGGTGATTAATGAATATATCCGAAAAAGAATTACAATAATAGCAAAAATTCCAAAAGGATGCATAGTGATCGAATCAATTATTTTCCCATGCATGGCCATGTTGCACGATCTGCCAAGCCCGCATCCCGGGCAATATTCAAATCCAAGATTTTGAAAAGGGCAAAGCGTAAAGTGTTGCTCTGCGGGCATAGGAAGGTACAATGCAATGATTATTGCAACCCAGCTAATTAGCTCAAGGTTTCGATAAAGAATACCTGCAATATGTTTAATTGTATTTTTCAAAATATGGATGAAAAGCAAATGTAGTTTACGAACTGTACTTATTCGATAGATTGTAAAAGAATGTATGGCAAATCTGAAATCTTATATTTTTCTAAAAGCTTTTTTTGTCCAACATTGATTAGTGCTTGCCCATAAAGTCAACTATTTCTTTCCAAGGCCAAAGAATCTCCCGCAGATTTCGCAGATTTGCGCTGATTTTTTTCTGCGAGAATCTGCGTTATCTGCGGGAAACCTGACTAAAAAGACGAACTCTAATTAAACAATATTCACCTCGGGCTTCAGCATTATGCCAAAAGCATCTTTTACCGATTGTTGGATTTCGTTGGCCAGGGCAACAATTTCCCTGCCTGTGGCTTTTCCATAATTTACAAGAACCAAAGCCTGGGTTTCGCAAACCCCCGCATCACCTCTTCTTGTACCTTTCCACCCCAAGCGGTCAATTATCCATCCGGCGGCAATTTTGTATTTTTCATTTTCATCCGGAAATGCAGTGATGCCTGGATGTTTTTTTAACAGTGTAAAGTATTTTTCCTTGCTTACTACCGGATTCTTAAAAAAACTGCCTGCATTCCCAATTTTTTCGGGATCGGGAAGTTTACTCCCCCTGATATTTCTAATAGCTTGTGAAATATTTTTAATCGTAATATTTTGTCCTGTGCCCAGGTTTTCCAATTCTTTACGGATGGCTCCATATTCAATATTCAGAGTAGGTTTTTTATTCAATTTGTAGCTTACCGACAGCACGATGTATTTCCCTTTTAACCCGGTTTTGAAAATGCTGCTGCGATATCCAAACTTGCAATCTTCGGCAGCAAATATCCGGGTTTCTCCGGTTTCGATATTTATTGCTTCGAGAGAGTGAAAAAGGTCTTTTTGTTCAACACCGTAAGCGCCGATATTTTGAATGGGAGCTGCCCCAACATTTCCCGGGATCATCGAAAGGTTCTCCAGGCCGGCAAACCCGTTGTTGATGGTAAAGTTTACAAAATTGTCCCAGTTTTCGCCGGCAGAGACTTTAATGAAAACATGTTCCTGGTTTTGATCAATAATCTCCCAACCCAAATTATTAATCTTTATTACCAAACCGTCAAAATCGCCGGAAAAAAGGGTATTGCTGCCTCCATTCAGGATAAGTATGGGTTGTGCAGGAAATTTTTTATTTCTCACAAAACTAACGATTTCATCTGCCGTATTGAGCTGAACAAAGTATTTTGCTTTGGCCTCAACTCCAAAGGTATTGAGATGTTTTAAAGAAAAATTTTCGATGATTTTCATAAATTGATGAAGCTATAAAAATGGAGATATCCAGGATGCCATTATTTAAAAATATTTAGCAAAATAAAGCGAATTAGTTGACAATCCAAATTAATGTCGGTCTAAAAAGTCAGTGCGTTTTTGATTTAAAATTAGCGATTAATGCCAAGCTTCGCTTATGCATCCCTGCCTCGCCCACACACAAGCCACCTTGTACGGCCCGCTTCGCCAGCGAGGCGAGCGAGGCAAGCCTGCCTGGCCGGCAAGGTTGGTTAATCTGAAGTTTTTTATTTTTCTAAATGTTACTATTATGACTGACACTAATCAGAGTATGTCTTTGTATGTTTTGTCTTCCAGACTTCGCGGATTTGCGCGGATTATATCTGCGAATATCTGCGTTATCTGCGGGAAATCTGACCAAAATGACTGGGAAAAAATACTGTCCCCTTTCGCTTAAATCCATTCTAATCTGTGCCATTGCTTTGTCAGGTAGAAAAGTTTTTACATTTTTGTCCTTATTCAATCAAAATCTTTTCGATGAAGGATATTAAGGCTGCCAATAAATTAGATAAGTTCAAAAAAGTATCGAATCTCCTTCTGGTATCAACCCCTCACCTAAAACGCATATCAAAAAATACTTCCACTTACTAACGAAATTTTATGGACAATTTTTTACAAGTAATCGACAACGGAATTCAGTGGTACAATGAGTACATCGGTGGTTTTGCCATTTTGCTCATGCTCATTCCCACCGGGCTGTATTTTATCTTCAAACTTCGGTTTATCAATCTTACCAAGCTTTTTCATTCCATTAGAATTGTACAAGGGAAATACGACAATAAGCATGATGTTGGTGATGTAAATCATTTTAAGGCTCTGACCACGGCGCTATCGGCAACAGTTGGTACCGGAAATATTGTCGGGGTTGCACTGGCCATTGGCTGGGGAGGTCCCGGGGCAATTTTCTGGATGTGGGTAACAGGCTTTCTGGGTATGATACTCAAATACACCGAATGTACGCTGTCGCACAAATACCGCAAGTTTAACAGCGATGGATCAGTTTCGGGCGGGCCAATGTATTACATGGAATTTGGCCTGAAAGAAAAGCTGGGAAAGTTTGCCAAAGTTCTGGCGGTAATTTTTGCTGTTGCTGCTATCCTTTGCTCTCTTGGAACGGGCAATATGGCACAGTCAAACTCCATGGCCGAAGCCCTGCTGGAAACCTATAAAGTGGATAAACTCATTTCGGGCGCTGTAATAGCGCTTCTGGCACTGATGGTTATTGTTGGCGGCATCAAACGCATTGCCGAGGTAACCTCTAGATTAGTTCCCTTTATGGCCATCGTTTATTTTATCAGTGCAGTGTTAATTATTGCCATCGAATACAACAGAATTCCCTACGCTTTTGGTGTTATTTTTAGCGATGCTTTTACCGGACAAGCTGCTACCGGAGGCTTTTTCGGTTCTGCTTTTTTGATGACTACGCTGCAAGGGGTTAGGCGGGGATTATTCTCCAATGAAGCCGGTCAGGGCTCTGCAGCTATTGCACACGCCGCTGCAAAAACCGAATGGGGCGCACGCGAAGGACTGGTTGCTTCGCTTGGACCGTTTGTTGATACCATTATTATTTGCACGCTTACCGCTTTGATAATTATCCTTACCGGAGCCTGGGAGCTCGACAAAGAAGGTGTGAGAATGACTACACGGGCAATGGAGATGGGATTGTCGAGAATTGGGATTGTGGGCGTAGGAAAACATATTGTTGCCGGCGGCCTGATGCTCTTTGCTTTTTCAACAATCATTAGCTGGTCGTATTATGGCAGTAGGGCTGTGAATTACCTTTTTGGCGAAAAATTTATAAAACCCTTCGGATTTGTTTATGGAGCTTTTGTTTTCCTGGGTTCTATCTGGAGTCTCGACCTGGTGTGGCATTTTGTGGATATGGTGATAACCTTTATGACCATTCCTAACCTCATTGCCTTGTTGTTGCTTGCCCCGGTGGTGGTTAATGAAACCAGAAAATATTTTGCCGCAATGGATAAACTGAAAAATGAAAATGATAAGAAAGATGAGAAATGGCATCATGAGTAGTTCCCCAAAGCTGATATTATTGTCCCTATTGTGCTTGACGCTGAGTTTGTCATTTACCGGGAATGCTGCTGTAGCTAAAAAGGCTCTAATTATCGAAGCGGACAGTTCACAACACCTACCTGTCGAAGATCTCACCATCAGTCAGAGGATCGATAAATTATTCGTTCCCTTTGTTGACGCACTCTCGGAAATTTTGTTTTTTGATCCGTTTTCATTTGCCGGAGTTTATGATGAGGTGGTGAAAGATGAAAAAGGAAATCCTGTAATAAATCAGGAAGGTGAAGTGGTAACCGCACCTTTAAAATTTATTGTGGTTTGGCTGATTTTGGGCGGTTTGTTTTTTACCATTTTCATGCGATTTATCAATGTGAGGGCAATTGGGCACTCCATCAATTTGATTCGTGGCAAATACGATAAACCGGGCACCAAAGGAGAGGTTTCTCATTTCCAGGCTTTAACTACTGCACTTTCGGCCACGGTCGGGCTTGGCAATATTGCCGGGGTGGCCATTGCCATTGCCATTGGCGGGCCGGGGGCAACCATCTGGATGATCTTGGCCGGCTTGCTGGGCATGTCGTCAAAGTTTACCGAATGTACACTCGGGGTAAAATACCGTAAAATAAACAAGAAGGGTGAAGTGTCGGGCGGCGCCATGTACTACCTGCGCGATGGCTTGAAAAAGAAAAAACTTGGGTATTTAGGGCATTTTTTGGCTGTTACTTTTGCAGTTCTCGTTATTGGCGGATCGGTTGGCGGGGGCAATATGTTGCAGGCAAATCAGGCTTTTAAGCAATTCGAAACCTTCTTTCCCTTTATGGAACATCATGGCTTTTGGTATGGATTAGCAATGGCTTTGCTTGTTGGACTGGTAATTATAGGCGGCATTAAAAGCATTGCCAAAGTTACTTCCAAAATTGTCCCCTTTATGGCTGTATTTTATGTGGGTACGGCACTTATTATTATTGGGATGAATATCGAAAATACCGGCCATGCTTTTGCTTTAATCTGGAACGGGGCTTTTTCAGCCGAAGCATTAAAAGGCGGATTTATTGGTGTATTGATATTTGGTTTCCAACGTGGGGCTTTTAGTAATGAAGCAGGAGTTGGATCGGCCTCAATTGCGCACTCGGCAGCAAAAACCAACGAACCCGTTAGTGAAGGCATTGTTGCGCTTTTGGGGCCTTTTATCGATACAGTGGTTATTTGTACCATGACTGCCCTGGTGATTATTTTTACCGGTTTTGCCGAGCATACACAGGGTTTGGAAGGCGTAGAATTGACCTCGGCAGCCTTCGGGAAAGTTTTCCCGTGGTTTCCCTATCTGCTCTTATTGGCAGTAACGCTTTTTGCTTTTTCCACGCTCATTTCGTGGTCGTACTACGGGCAAAAGGGTTTCGATTATCTTTTTGGTGGATTTAGCGAGCGGCTTTTCAAAACCCGCAAAATTTCCGATACCATTTATCAACTTATTTTTTTAACTGCCATAATTATTGGCGCATCCTCATCCTTGAATGCGGTAATGGATTTTTCGGATATGATGATTTTGTGCATGGCTTTGCCTAATATCATCGGATTGCTAATCCTCGCACCGGAAGTGAAGAGAGATTTGAAAAGCTACTGGAAGCGATTGAAAAGTGGGGAGATTAAAGGTATATAAGAAAATAGTTCGCTGCGGGTTTGCAAGCAGTAAATTAAAGCGAAAGGATAAGCGAAGTTGCTTATCCTTTCTGGCCTATCGTTAAACCATATCCCGAAAATAAATGGTTTTACCTGCTTATGATTAGTTTTCCTGATTTTGTAAAAGCGTTTACCCTAAGGCTATAAAAATAAAAGCCGGGGTGTATGTGGCGGGTGTCCCAAATAAGTTTGCCTGAGGAGTTGTGAAGTATGGGCTTTTTGAGTGTGGCACCCTGGCCGTTGCAAATGGTTAGTTGGCTGCTGTGTAATTGCTGCCCTGCAGTGGGTTCAAAACAAATATAAGTGCTTGCCGGGTTGGGGTACACCTTTACCCCCTGCTCGTCAGTTTCTTCAATACTCACCGTGGTGTCTTTTATCTCGAATACCCAAAAATCCTCCTTAGAACCGTGCAAATCGCATGCTACATCAAATGAGACTTCATCTGATGCCCTGCCGGCAATTATCCAGTTGTGGTCGCTTTTTTTGATGGATCCACTACGTACCCTTTCGTTGCCATGTCCCCCAAAACACTCCTGCCACAGCAGTTCACCTTCAGCGCTGAGTTTAACCATCCAGATATCGTTATTTAGGCTCCATGAATTGTTGCCCGATACATCCCCACCGTACGAAGTAGTCTCTGCAAAAATCATAAACCCGCCATCATCTGTTTGGTGCAGGCTTCCTGCAAAATCCCAGCCTTCTCCGCCGAGGCATCTTTGCCAGATGATATTGCCCTCGAAATCGATTTTTACCGCCCAAATATCTGTATTTTGTCCAATAGGAGGGTGGCAGCCCGATACATCCCCATCGTTCGAATTGGTTTGAGCTAAAAAAATGTAACCATCACCAAGTTCTAAAAGCCCTAAATGCCCGAAATCAGTCTCGCTACCACCATAAAGCTTTTGCCACTGAATATTCAAGGCACTGTCTAACTTTAGGGCCCAAACATCTGTCTGGCCGCCATGATAGGTACCTTCAACCATACCCTGGGTTGAACACGTGGAGCATGTAAAGAAATAGCCGCCATCACTGGTTTGGATGGCATCGATAACACTGTTGTGCAAGTCGTTGCCAAATACGGCACTTTTTATGATTTCCCCTTCGGGAGTAATCACAAAAATCCATGAATCATAAGCCCCGTAATGTGCCGGTACATCGCCATCGGAAGAGGTAGTTTTGCAGGAGATCAGTAAGTTGCCATCGCTTTGCAGTTTTATGTTTGGAGCCTGCTCGCCGCCGCTACCACCGTAGCATTTTTCCCAGATGATCTGGCCGGCTCCGTCAATTTTTACCACCCAGGCATCGTAGCCACCATGGTTGCCCGATTGCACATCACCATCATTAGAATATACTGCACCACAGAAATAATAATTCCCGATATTGTCTGTGATAATACGTCCCATATAATCAGTATCACTCCCACCATAACACCTTTCCCAAACTATATTGCCAATACTGTCAATATTTATTAACCAAATATCCCTGCCACCATGATTATTGGTAATATCACCATCAGTTGATCTTACCTCTCCGATTACCAGGTAACCGTTTTCGTGTTCTACCATATCCGTTGCATGATCATAATCTGTACCACCATAACAGCCCTGCCACTGTATGGGCATATTGCTTTGAGAAAAGGAATAGGTAAAAGCAAGAAAGGTAAAAGGGAAAAGTAGTATAAGATACTTGAAATATAATGACTTCATGGTATGTGGGTATTTTTGTTAAGAAAAAAACAGGTGGCGGCCGGGGCCGCTCACCTGTTGATACAATTGTTAATTTACTATAAGTTTACCGCTTTGCTGCAAGGTGCCGCATTTAAGGGTGTAATAATAAACCCCTGCTTTGTAGTTGCGGGTATCCAAAACATATTGACCCTGTTGCTGGGTGATATCAATAGTATGGATTGTTCTTCCGAGGTTATCGGTAATTTCGATGGTGCCCTGGGTTTCATGTAATGGTAGCGTATAGTCAAAGGCTACCCAGGTATTGGCCGGGTTTGGATAGATATTAAATTTTAGGCTTTCTCGTTCTGCTATTGAAGTGCTCAGAAAATAACATGTGTTGAAATTGGGGTTCATGTAGGTTGACCCTCCATTTTCTGTAGTGCATAAGAGCCAGTACCATCCACCAGTTATAAAGGCTGAACCGCTCCAAACAATTCCCTTGTTGCTCCCAATACCTTCAATCCATGTTTCCCGATAATCAGGTTGTGCTTTACACGACATCCAGTATTTTTGCCGCAAGGTTTCATTAACCATTATCGATGTAACTGAATCGACAAATAAATATACTGGTTCATAATTCCCAACCAGGAGGCTATCTCCCTCGTTAATTGAAAAATCGTATAGCAGGTATTCGTCTTCAGCCATAGTATCTTTCAGCCACACTTTTTTGTTTGCATCTTCTCTAATAAAGCTGTACAAATTCCAATTTGCCGGAATTTCTTCATAGGATGAATACATTTTTTTGTAAGTCACGGCATCAATTATTGTATCGCCCGACAGTTGATAACTTATGGTTGAGCAGGTTGTATCCCACGGATAAGGATAGCTTGCAGCCACGGCAAGCACATTCCATGTTTTTCCTTCTTCAATAATCGGAAAATAATCCTGGCTGTAAACTAATACAGCCCAAATTGAACATACGCTTAAAATAATTACTTTTTTCATAATTTTATTACTTTTTATAGTTAAACATAAATGAATTTTTTACTCAACAATGAATTTTGTTTTTCCGGCAATTGTGCCATTTGAATATATGATGGCAACAAACACTCCATGTTGCCAGTGCAGGGTATTTATTTTAGTTTCGCCCTGGTAGGGATAAACCTTTTCCTGGTGTACCTTTGTGCCAAACACATCAAAACATTCTAATTTCATGTTGTGGTGTAAGCCTGTGTTTTGAAATTCAAGCCTAACTTCACCATCCATAACCGGATTAGGATGCGCCATTACTTGTATGGAATTCTTCTGCTTGGTATAGGCCTCTAAGTTGGGTATTTCTTTTAGGCTGGTAACGATATCACAATCTACCAGGTCGATTACTCCTGATTGTATGGGTACATTCCTGCACAGGCTGTCGTAGGTGTAGTTGCCTGGGTACAGGGTGTCATATTCCAGATCTTGATTGATTTTGTATAAACACACATCCCACTCTCCCGATGCAAACCTGGATGAGCAAGCTATTACATATTTATTATCAAAGGTTTTAGTAATATAATTGGTCCCGAGCATATTTTCACGGATAGCATAGTTATGCACCTTTCCGGCAGTATCAAATACTATTTCCCCCAAATTTCCGCTTATACCATCCCAAAAAATAAATCCTGTAGTAGCGAGAAACAAACTGTCGTTTACACGTTCAATTTCAAAAAATGTGGACTCTCTTACCTCCGGCCCAAGCTTATCCCTCGTTATTCTCTGGTAGCCCGTTTGCTCTCCTTTATCATTGTAATACATGGCCCAGGCATCCTTCGTCATCCCGGTACTGTCGTAATACCGGTAGCGGCCAACCCCCATAAACAGCGAGTCATTTATGGGAATCGAAGTTAGCGCTTTTCCTTTCATATTGTCTTCCAGGCCAAACTCAAGTACCCATTGTTCGTTAAACAAGGTGTCGATACCAATAAACATTGGCCTGAGCGAACTAATGGTAGGGAAATTGGGGTGTGGTGAATACACATGCCCACTGATAATATAAATATCATCGAAAAACTGTATGCGGCTGCCGATGCGCCCCTCGAAAAACGGGTAATTATCGCAGGAGGCGTATGATTTCTTCCACAGGTAATCTCCATCGGGCGATATACAAAACAGGTATATTATTTCGTGCTGCTCTTCATCAGGTAAATAGGCCACTCCCAATAAGTTACCATTTTCCAGTATTATCCCATCTGTAAAAAAACCATATTCATATTCCGTAAACTCAAACAATTTGCACCACTGTTTTTCGCCACAGGCATTTAGTTTTACCACTACGGGATAGTCTTGGATCAAATTCCCCCGCAATGAACCGAAAATATACAGATTGCCCTGATTGTCAACTACTGTTTTAGTGAAAATCATTTGGTCAGGGGAAACCCCTATAACTCTATCCCACAACATATTTCCGTTGATATCTATTTTGATTATCCAACTATGATGATCATTAACCCCAGCTGATAAGTGCGCGGTAATTATATATCCATTATCATAGTGTTCAATAACCCTATTGCTCGTTTCTTCTACATAGGGATCTCCAAAAGTATGTTCCCACTTTTGTGCAAAAGCAGCTAACACAGTTAGTGATAATATGCAAATAAAAATGAATTGTTTCATGATTGGAATATTTAAGTAAGCCCCCCGGCTCTTTGGGCCAAGGGGCTAATATTTACTATTTAAGCAATGTAAATTTAATACTTTCAATGGTTTTTCCATCAATGTTTAAACTTGCAATATATACACCCGGCTTCCAGCCTTTGCATACCAGGGTTACCTGGTTGTGTGTATTGGTGGTTGCAAACTCATCAAGCGAATTTCCTGCCATATCTTTTATCCGGATGGTACCCTGGGTTTCGGGTTCAATCTTATATTCCAGGATAACATATCCCCTTGAAGGGTTAGGGTACACACTTAGTTGTTGCGGCGCTTCGGCCTTTAGCAACTCGTTGTAATCATCGATGGCTATAGATGACTTGAAAGGGTTGGGGAATAGTACTGGCTCGTCATATTCCATTTCACCAATTGCAAGCAGTATGTTCCTGGCATAGGCCCTGGCGGGTATTGTCCCATCAGTGGCCAGGGTTTGCAATTCTGTTAGCTGGCCTGCATTTAAGGAATCGTTAGTGTTGCCATTTTCATACAAAGCTGCCAGCATGGTGTAAATATTTACCATGTTAGTATGCCTTTGCTGCCCGTCATCATCGAGGCTATACTGGCCTGGTATGTTGTTCAGTACATTTTCACCCGATTGGTATTCGCCCCTGCTAAAATATAGCCATGCCAGGCGGTAACTATTTTTTATAGTATTGTTGGCCTGGAAAAGGGCAAGCAAGCTGTCGGATGCTGCCTGGGGATCTTCTATTTTCTCGGTGTAATACCGGATAAGAGTATTGGTTGCTTTTGCCTTGTTTAGCTCATAATATGCCAATTGCGATTCCAGTTCCTGTTTCAGGTTTTGGATGCTGCGTCCAGCTATAATCTGGGCTTTCATATAATCAGGCAGGGGGTCGAAGCGCTCATCAAGCTTGGTAAGCAAAACTTCCGATTTTGCCGTGTGCGGATTGGCCACCATTACATCACGCAACATGGCATTGGGCAGCACATTTTCTTTTTCGATGCTGCTTTCAACCACTGTTTCGGAGAGGCTGGGCGATTTGCCCATCAGCTCGTTATACAAATCTACTGCTCCGGGAGGCGAGCTGGTTTCTACTTCGGCGTTCAGGGCTTCGGTATCGCCGCCGTCAACCAACGCGGCCAATAGGCTTTCGGTGGTTTCTATGGCGGTTTGTGCGCTGTTCATTGCACTACGCTCGTCTTCAATAGGACTACCCCCGGTGTTGATGCCGGGTTCGCAGCCGGTTTCATGAGTCCATACTCCTGTGTTTTGCTCCCACTTATCCACGGTATTCCATGTGGCATCCATGGGTTCTACATCATAAAAACCTGCATTTAAGGAGAAATAATAATCAAAGTGGTTGGCTTGGTTGTGCAGGTCGTCAAAATCAGGAGCACTGGTTTCATAATGAAAAATATTACCGGCCATATCTTCGATATTGGAAGAGTTAAAACCCTGTTCCCCTGCAATACCGGCCTTTTTGGTAATCCATGGGCCTTCCCAAATTATGGTTTCATCGAAACCGGTATTGTTGTACTGGTTGCATTTAATTACAAGTCCCTGATCCGGATTAGTCCCACTACGGTTTTCGCCCTGAACATTAATGGCATATTCCAAATTATTAAACACATTCAGGTAAATCTCGTTGGGGTCTTCGCCTGATTGATTTACAATAATACCTGTTCCCATTCGTCCGGTAGTAGTGGGATGTTCAAACACATTGTCTTCAACCCAGTAATCGGTTGATTCGTCAAGGTAAAGGCCATAACCTAAACTGTCATAGGGCAGGTTTAGCGAAAACTCGTTAGATATAACCCTGGGGTTTGTTATACCACCGAGGTAAACACCCCGTCTGTTATTTACAAACTCAGTGTGACTGATGTCTGCATAAGGTGTACTTGTACTGGCTGTTGCATATACTCCGTATTCCAGGTTTTCGAACAATCCGTTGTCCCAGGATGAGCAGGGCGTTGTCCCGCTGGTGCAGGAACCCTTAAGGAAAATTGTTGAGTTAATACTCGTTACCCCTCGGTATTGATAATCTGTGCCAGTTTCATTTTTAAAATCACAGTTTATTATATCAACACCTCTCATTCCGCTGATATCAACATAATTAGTAGGCTCAATTGTACTAAAATAATCATCATCAACAATAAATGAAGATTTTGAAAGATAGCTTAAGCTCGAATAATTATATGGGTAAAATCGGATACTTACTTTGTTATTTTTAAATTCGGTTTCGGAAATCTGCACGATGCCACCGGTATAGTTTTGCATCCAACCATCAGCATCAGGAATTGGTCGATTGGTATAGATGCCATAGGTCGAATTCATGATTTTACATCCGTTTTTAGTTTGCACCCACCCCTGGTAAATCGGGATATTAAAAGCCAAAGAGTTGCCCCACACCTGGATGCCATGCCATTGTACATTTCCTTGCGCAGTAATTGTAGCATCATCAACAATCAGGTGTCCTACACGCTTTACAATAATTTTACTATCCTCTTGCATAAAAACACTCGCACCATTACCAATAGTTAATGTTGCGTTTGGTTCAATGATAATATCACCACATATTACATAATTTTGGTTACTCCATTCTGTGTCAGCCGAAATAATAATGTTGTTACCAGATGCCGGCCCAATCGTGATATCATCCAAGGCTATGTCGTTGTAAAATGAATGAATGCCGGTATAGGTATTAAATCTTATTTTGCTAACATCTGAGGGCAGGGTAACAGTTTGATAGTGCCATAAATCTTCCTGGTCGCCAATTACATACCAATAATCATTTATCCAATTCTGCCCACCGTCATAGCTTATGTCAATAGCCAGTTTACTATTATCGGTGTCATCATTTCCCCATGTATAGTTATTCTTGTGATAAGCAAATGTTACTTCAACTGCACATGCATCGGATAACGCGATTGGTGGGCTTTCAATAATAGCCCCTGCCCTTAGGTAACAAATAGATGCATTCATGTATATGTAATGTGTACTTCCATCGGGTGTACCTGCGGGGCCAGAAATTGGATAATTGGCAGTGGTATCTGAATATTTAATCCAATCGCAATCATCATCATCAGATTGTTTCCAATAATTCATTGTGTTTTCAAAATCTGAATTATAGGTGTTGATGATCGTACAAAAACCATGATCATCCAAAGGACCTAAACCCGAATTGTTATCATCACCATCTGGTTCATCAGGGCAAGGTGGGCAATGAGGGGGTTTTTGGCCAATACCCCAGTTGTAATATCCATCGCCATCGTTATCGAGGCAGGCAATGTCTGATTCATCAAATGTGCCAACAACACTTGAAACAAAATTTTGAGTGTTTGTTGGAACAATAAAAAGTTCTGGGGTATCATCATTTTCGTGCAAGAGGTACTGATAACCATGCATGTCATCACGGTTACCATAGTTTTGTTTGTAAATCCAATAAGTACATCCAACATAGTCAGCAAAAACAACAGGATCAGGTGGTATTCCAAGTATATTCTCGTCACCCCATTCAATTACATCCCAGCCAACCAATAGCATCGTGTGTGACCAGGTCCCCCACATGCAATTCATGAATTGCGCCGATATGGAGCCATCTTGCATTACTGCTTCCCTAAGTTCCTGTTGTGTAGGATTATTAGTACGATTGTAATTGTTGATTTTAATTTTTTCATCAGGGTTAGTACATATTTCATTACAGGGTGTGCCCTGCGCAGTGTATGGAAAGCAATCCTCATCAACAACTCCTGTACTTTCAAAATAGTTATACGCGCATGAAGCAAACCAAGGCACTGGTCTGGGAATATTAGAACAACAAGACACTATATTTTGTTCGGACAAATCAACATCAAAATGTTGGTTTAAATATAGATTTACCAATGCCTCAACGTGTGAAGCTGGTCCAAATGCCCAACATGTTCCTACTGACCTCCATTCACTATTTGTACCGGTGCATTGCCATTCATGTACTGAGCAGTCAAGAATGTCATTCGTCCAACAACCATTCTGGCATGCAGCTTTTGTAACCCATCCGCTCCCATCATTATTTCCATCGAAATAATTGGATGTTGTGTCGTTTGCACCATGCCTGTTGCGCCACTCAAAATTATCAACATAATCATAATTTACCGTGATATTGGCACCATTTGATGGCGATTTTAAACCAAAAAATCCTGAAACATAATATTCGATCGCCGGAGTCCAAATTGTACTTTTATATAACTCCTTTTTTTGGTTGTAGTACATGTTCAAATAGCTTGTTTCCCCGGCAACCCAGATTAAACCCTCAGCTTGGATGAAATCGTTCATCAAATCTATTTTGTCATTAATCTTCGCCGTTCTGGCTTGATGTTGCAGTGTGGTAGCATCAGTAACACTTGTTGAGCAATACTTAAAATTGTTGAGCAACACAGTAGAACCAACAATTTGTAATTCTATTGAGGTGGGAACAAACCCATTCATGAAGCAGGTTTCTTCACATTCTTCAGAAAATGAAAAGCTTGTGGCAGAATTAAAATAACTGTTTGTTTCAAATATCAGGTAATCCATGCTTAAAGAGTCCCGTAATATTATTTTAACAATTGAAGTGTCACTGTTTAGCGTAATGGTTCCATTGATACCTGCTCCATACATTTGAATCCCGTCAAATGGAAATATTTCGGTATGGCTTGTATAGCTTTGATTGATGTTGATTGTACTATCAAAGCTTGGTGTTTGTGCAAATGATGTTTGCATAATCAATAATAAAGATAATAGAGTAATACATATTATTCTTTTCATAATATTGCAATATTAGAGTTTACCTACTCGTAAGGCTTTTCTGCTTCCGCCCCACAACCTTTCCTTATCCAGATTTGGTTAAGGTGCAGGCAACAGGCACTTTGCCTGCTACCTGCTTTGTTTTGGAAGTAGGGTTTTGGATAAACCACTCCCCGGGCCGGCATCCTACTCAACAATTCTTCACTTCGTTTTCTGCATCTTTTCAAAAAGATATTCTACCTGCATGTTCCATCAAATCCGCATCTAATTATGCAAAACCTGATAGGATTTGTGTCAACATGCCTCACCGTATTGTGATAGTTTTGTTGTATCTTCAAATGCCAGCCCTTTCATTTTTTGTTTACTTTTGCTGCCAGTACCTCCTTGGTTTGATTAATAAATATGTCAGTAGTGTGTCTATTTAGTTTTCAGCTTTGGGGTACTTTTTTTTGCCCAAAGCTAAATGATTGATGCCTGCTAAGTGGAAATTGTATAGAATGTTGTTTATCATTTCATGTTTAGTGTTAATGATTGAAAGACCAAAAATAGATAAATAATTTGTTTTTCTCACTAAAAATTGTTGGGGGGGGGGGGGCTAATTTATAGTCTTTCTAAATAGTTTGGTGTAACACATATTTGGATGCCACAAGTTATACAAAAAGATATTGAAGATTACATTGTATCAACAAAGACTTGCTGCGGGTTTGCTAACCGCAAACAAGCAGAGGGCGCAGAAAGAGAAAATATAAATATTTCCTTTCATAACAAATTTACTTCGTAAATAAGTATAAAAACCGCTGAGGTAGCAAAGGGCGCGAAAATTTTTTCTAGCGAAAAATTATAGGATTAGTTAATAATTGCACTATAATTTCGAGATAAAATAATTAGATTTGCAGAAATGCTTATTGAATGAAAATACCGCATCCGATACCTTACCAGGGAAGCAAAAGAATTATTGCAGAAGAAATCATGCGTTTCTTCCAAAAGAAATGACCGGCTTAATAAAAGGAATATCCCATTCATTTTTAGTTATGATGGCAGAACCGGAGATAAAACTTATGGCGAAGATTTTCCTGAAAGCTTAAGTCTGCATAAAGCCGTAATTGACGCAGGGCGTTCTTCTATCGCAACTTTGCACAGCAGAACTCACTAAGTCGCCCTTGCCTTGTCAGCAAAAGAGAATGTGAGTTTTTTTTCTTACCGCAAAACCCCAAAGATAGGGGTGAAAGGATTATAGAAAAAGTAGTGATAGAAAGAATAACATAAACCCCGAAGGGGTGACCGGATTATAGCAATATTTCAATTTTAAAATTCATCCGCCCAAGTCTCTTTTCCCAAAAAATCCAAAAAATCGTATCATTGCATTTCGAAATAATCGTTCAAGTTAACTTTAACAAAAATTATGGGGAAATCAGACCCTTTGCAACGTGATAATTTTGGTTCAAAATTAGGTGTAATTGCCGCCGCCGCAGGATCGGCCATTGGCTTGGGCAATATTTGGAAATTCCCATATATCACCGGAGTTTACGGTGGGGGCGCATTTTTGTTTGTGTATCTTGGCTTTATTCTGGCCATCGGATTACCTATTATGCTATCCGAATTTGTTATTGGTCGTAAATCAGGACGAAATCCCTTTGGCGCTTTTAAGTCACTGGCTCCTGGCACCCCCTGGAAATATGTGGGCTTGATGGGAGTTGCTGCTGCTTTTATGATTCTTGCTTTTTATGGAGTTATTGCAGGCTGGAGCATCGAGTATGTTTTCAAGTCATTGATAGATGAGTTTCATGGAAAAACACCTGAGGAACTTACCAGCCTTTTTGCCACATTTCAAGAGTCAACGGTGATGCCGGTGATTTTTCAACTTATATTTATGATGGCAACAGCAGCCATTGTGATTGTGGGCGTGAAAAAAGGAATTGAGAAATTTGCAAAGATTTTGATGCCTGTGCTGATTCTTATTATCATAGTTCTGGATATTAAGGCGCTTAGCCTGCCAGGAGCAGAGGAGGGTTTGCGCTTTCTGTTTTATCCTGATTTTTCAAAACTAACGGCTGAAGGTGTGTTGAGTGCTCTGGGTCACGCGTTTTTTACCTTAAGCCTTGGCATGGGAACCATCATCACATACGGATCCTACATTAACAAAAAAAATAACCTGATACATACTGCCATCCAGGTTACTGTGGCCGATACAGTTATAGCTTTGCTTGCCGGAATTTCAATTTTTCCGGCGGTTTTTGCCTTTGGAATTGAAGAAGCCAGTGGCCCGGGTCTAGTATTTATTACCTTGCCCAATGTGTTTGAATTGATGCCTGGAGGATATTTTTTCTCCATCCTCTTTTTTGTCCTGCTAACCATTGCTGCACTTACTTCCTCCATTTCCATTTTGGAAGTTGCTGTGGCATACTTCAGCGAGGAATTGAAAATAAAACGTAGGAATGCTACCATCCTGGCCACCGTACTCATTAGTTTTTTGGGCGTGTTGTGCTCCCTGTCGATGGGTATTTTTAAAGATTACACTTTATTTGGTTTAAACTTCTTCGACCTTCTCGACTGGATTTCTGCCAATATGCTTTTACCCCTGGGGGGATTATTTATTGCCTTGTTCACGGGATGGTATTTGGGCAGAAAGCGTGTTAAAGATGAAATTCAACAGGGTGGATCCATCTCTGATTTCTTCCTGAGTGTTTTCATGTTTTTGGTCAAGATACTGGCACCACTTGCTATTGCAGTTGTTTTTCTAAAAGGAATTGGTTTGATTGAGATATAGTTTTTATATTTGCGCTAAAATGTAATTGAATTGCCTAAGCTAATAAAAATGTTTAAAGATTATTTTTATTTTACTAAATCCCAACGTATAGGTCTGATCGTACTTATGGTGCTATTGTTGTCCCTGATCGTTGTGCTTTTCCTTCTTCCACAGATCATCAAGGTGCAAACTGTTGAAGTGGATCCGGCTTTTAAGGTGGATGTTGAATCTTTTCAGGCTAGCAGGGTGGAGGCTTCATCCGAAAAAACATTGAATACTTTTCCTTTCGACCCAAATACCATTACATCTGAAAAACTAGCGCAATTAGGTTTGTCGGATTACCAGGTAAAAATGATTTTGAAATATCGCGATGCAGGTGGGGAGTTTCATTCAAAGGAAGATTTCTCAAAAATCTATTCAATAAGCGAAAATGAGTATGAGCAGCTTAAACCATTTATCATCATTGCCCGATCTGAATCTAAATCCACGTTTATCCAAACAAAAAAATTACTCACTCCATTACCTTTCGATCCCAATACTGCCGACAGTAATTTGTTGAATAAAATTGGATTCAGCCGGAAACAAATTGGTCAAATTGTAAATTACAGAACTGCCGGTGGTAAATTTGAGGTAAAAAATGATTTCAGGAAAATTTACAGTGTTTCGGATAAAGATTTTAAAATTCTTGAAAATTATATTCTTTTGCCTTCTGAAATTGCACCAAAAGCTGATGCCCCTTTGTCTGAAAATAATTTCACTGATTTTGAAATAGAAATTAATACAGCCGATTCCATTGCCTTAACCAAACTAAAAGGCATTGGGCCGGTTTTTGCGAGTAGAATTATTTTGTACCGTAAACAACTTGGGGGCTTTTATGATAAATCGCAATTACTCGAAGTATATGGGCTCGACACCAACCGCTATTTTAAATTTGCAAACCAAGTGCTTGTTGATACAGTAAAAGTGGCCAAAATTGATTTAAATACTGCTACCTTTAACGACTTGTTGAATCATCCTTATTTCGAATATTATCTTGTGAAATCTATCTTTAATTACAAAGAAGCAATAAGGGAATTCAAATCGGTAGAAGAGCTCCGGCAGGTTAATATGGTTTATGATCAGCTTTTCGAAAAAATCAGGCCATATTTATTTGTTAGCTCAAAATGATGAAATGAAGAAGAACTTGCTTACATATTGTTTGATTGGCTTTTTGTTATCCATGTCTGGATTACTTTTCCCGGTATTTGATTTGCCTGCGCAGGAATACAGGCAAGAGATAGATTCGCTAATATCAGGAAAGTCTCCCGAAGAGCAACTAAAGATATTGGACGATGAAAATCTACAATGGAGGTATTCGAATTTAAGCTATGCCTACGAAATCTGTGATACTGCATTAATCATTGCTAAAAAAACTAAAAATAAAAAATACCTTGCCAGGGCAAACCGCAGTTTAGGAGTGGTTTACCACCTTGCCGAGGAACTCGTAATAGCAGATTCACTGTACCGAATATCCTTTGCAATTTACCGGGAAATAAACGATAGTGTGGGTTGGGCAACGGTTTACAATTACCAGTCGGATATTTATATGCGGGCTTCCGAATATGATAAAGCCTTTGATGTGATTCAAAAAGCAATCCCTGTTTTGATGCGTGCAGGCGATACCATAATGTTGGTAAAGTGCTATACCAACCTGGCAAATATCTATTATTCTTTGGGCGAATATGATAATGCCTTTGCAAGTTATTCTAAAATTTTGGCGATAAACGAGGTATTTGGTGATAAGCGAACTGCATTAAGCGTACTGATAAATATGGGAGCCTTGTTTGAAACCCAGGATAAATACCATGAGGCACTAAACCGTTACAATGCCGCCTTTAAACTCGCCGACAGCCTTGGTCACATGAAATTTAAAGCAACCATATTAAATAATATGGGCTTGGTTTATATTCAATTAGGCAATAATATGAAGGCAATTGATGTGCTTTTTGAGTCGATTGCAATCAAAGATTCGCTGGGCTTTCAATGGGCAAAAGCCAATTCAATTTTATTGCTTGGCAAAGCTTATGAAATCGAAAGTAACTATCAACGTGCTAACGAACTGTATATCCAAAGCCTCAAAATATTTCACGAGTATGGAGATATGAAAAGCGTGGCAACGGCGCTCACATTTATCGGGGCTAATTTGCATAAACAAGGCGAATATTTTAAGGCCATCGATTATTACAACACCAGTTTACAAGTTGCCCTGGAATCGGGCTTAACCCTTGAAATTTCCGAAAATTACAAGTTTTTATTATTTAACTATGCAACTTTAGGCCTCGAAGATAGTATATCGAAATATCTTGATCTGTATGCCGATGAAAAACATAAATTGATAATTGATATTGAAGATGAAAATGCTAAAGCAAATATGAGTGAAAGCCCGGTATTAACAAGCTATTCTCCTCTTGAGAATTTGAATGGGACAGGCTCAATGATGGAACAGGTTTTTACTTTAAATTGGTTTGTTGCCATTGTAATTATTATGGGGCTTGTTGTTTTTATTTTTACCCTGTTTGCATTATTTATTTGCCGGCGTAGGATTGAAAAATGACCCATCGATAAAGTGCGTAAAGTAGAATTCTCCTTTTCTTTGCAAAATCAACATTTGTTTTATGCTATGAGTAAGATCAAAAATATTTTTGAAAAATATCCCCGTGCATTTTGGGTAGCCAACACCATGGAGCTTTTCGAACGATGGGCATGGTACGGAATGTTTATGTTGTTCGCACTATATCTTACCGGCTCGCGCGATACCGGTGCGCTTGGGTTTACGCAGGCTCAAAAGGGATATTTGATGGGACCGGTAGTGGCCATACTTTATTTTTTACCCCTCATCACAGGAGCCATTGCCGACAGGTTTGGCTATAAAAAGGTACTCATTGTTGCTTACCTCATGCTTTCGTCGGGCTATTTCCTCATGGGAATTTTTAAAACTTATGTGTCGATGTACGTGGTTTTTATGTTTGTTGCCGTGGGAGCTGCACTTTTTAAACCCATTATTTCTGCAACCGTTGCCAAAACTACCGATGATGAGACTTCTTCGATAGGTTTTGGTATTTTTTATATGATGGTGAATATCGGGGCGTTTATCGGGCCAATCATCGCTTCAAAACTCAGGGCTGACGATTGGCAGATGGTTTTTACCACTTCAAGTATTGTAATTTTGGTGAACCTGATTATCGTGCTATTCTTTTTTAAAGAACCTGATCGGCAAGTTTCGAAAGATCCTTTAGGGAAATCAATTCTTAAAATCCTTCACAATGTTTGGATTGCTGTTAGCGATTTAAAATTATTGCTGTTTCTTTTGATTATCGTTGGGTTTTGGGCCATGTATAACCAGTTGTTTTACACCCTTCCGGTTTTTATCGATCAATGGATGGATACCTCATTACTTTATGATGCTTTGCATAGTATTTCTCCCGGTGTGGCTGCTGCCATCGGAACTGATGAAGGAACCATTGCACCTGAAATGCTTACAAATATTGATGCAATGTACATCATCATTTTCCAGATTTTGGTTTCGGCTTTTGTAATGAAGTACAAACCACTCAATGCGATGATGTCGGGGATTCTGGTAAATGCCATTGGCCTGTCGCTCACTTTTTATACAAACAATCCGTTTTTCCTGTTCTTATCCGTTCTTATATTTGGCTTGGGCGAAATGGCCAGCTCACCCAAAATTACGGAGTATATCGGTAAAATTGCTCCGAAAGAAAAAGTTGCATTGTACATGGGGGCCTCATTTTTACCCATGGCCGGCGGTAATTTTTTCGCCGGAATCCTATCGGGGGATGTTTATGGAAAAATGTCGGATAAAACCTACCTCCTTCAAAAGGAAGTTGAAGCCAAAGGATTGGAAATTCCGGCAATATCTGATATCTTTACACAAAACGATTATTTTGCCAGGGCAGGCGAATTGCTTGATATGACCCAGAAAGAATTAACAAACTATTTGTGGAATACCTATCATCCCGGCAACATCTGGATGGTATTTGCCGGTATAGGATTGGGTACGGTTATACTTTTGTTTTTATACGACAAGTTTATTTTGAAGTCGTCAAAATAAATTTGGAACTTTTTGGATAAAGTTGTCTTTAAAACTTATTTTTATTATGCAACAAAATAATAGAAAGTGGAAACGGATTACTCACCACACTTTGTTTCGTTACTAATGACAAAGGAATAGATTTCTCTGCCGCAAATGCGGCATCGAAATGACAAGGCTAAGGCTTTGCATGGGGTGGATGAAAGTGGGCGCAAAGCGCCCACTTTCATCCACCCCAAAAACCCACCAAAACCCTGTCACCTCGAAGGAGCTTGCGACTGAGAGGTCTGTCATGTGTGCTCCATCTTCATACAAATACTTGTCATTAGTAGCCTTGCCAGTTGGGCAGGTCAGAGAAACCAGCCTTGCTCGCCTCGCTGTAGCTCTGGCAAAGCGGGTCGACTATGCAGGTCTGCGGGAAGTCTTACTAAAATTCCTTATCCAAATCATGGTATCGCAAAATGCGATACCATCTAAGCAATATCTTAGTAGGTGGGTATAATCATACACTTCAAGAAATGAAAAAGCCCTGCAACAGTTACATTGCAGGGCTAACATCAAAACTTCAATAAAACTAACATGTATGTACTTATGAGAACTATAAGTCGCTATTTATGTAAAAATGATACCTGTGATAAATGATGATTCATCGGAAGCAAGATATGCTACCAAATTATCAACGCAGTATTATATTCCTAAAGCCTGTCCACCACCAACCTGGATAGTTTCAGCTGTCATAAAGGATGCATCATCACTTGCTAAGAACGATACAACCGAAGCTACTTCTTCTGGTTTACCAATACGTCCTAACAAAATGCTGTTTGCCCATGAAGCAAATACCTCGGGCTTGGTTGCTTTAATTTGGGCATGGAATGGTGTGTCGATGGTACCGGGAGATACTGCGTTTACCCTGATTCCATATTCTGCCAAATCCTTTGCCAATGCCCTTGTTATTGCATGAACTCCGGCTTTAGATGTTCCATAAACACCAGCTCCGGGGCCACCTGCATTCCATGCTGCATTTGAAGTATAGTTTATGATTGAAGCATTTTCCCCTTTTTTAAGGAAAGGAATAGCCGCCCTGGAAGTAAAGAATACCGAATCAAGGTTTAACGCCATAACAAACCTGTAAAATTTAGTTGTCATTTCTTCAAACCTGGATCTTCCACCTAAGCCACCTGCGTTGTTTACAAGCACATCAATTTTACCATACTTCTCACCAATTGCAGTGATATTTGAAGTTACTTCTTCTTCGTTGGTAACATCAAAACCGTAGTACTCCGCGGTAATTCCTTCTGCAACAAGCTCTTCTACTTTTTTAGCACCTGCTTCATCTTCTATACCATTTAATACAACGGTATAACCATCTTTACCTAATCTTTTTGCAACTTCGAAACCAATTCCTCCGGTTGCACCTGTAACGATTGCTACTTTTTTTTCTAAATTCATAATTTTAAAATTTTATAATGAAACATTTAATTAATTAGTCTAAACTTATCATGCCACCCAGTCCGGCCAGAGAACCTAACTTGGACAAGCCAAAACCAAACAAGGTGATCATGTAAAACACGTGGTGTATTCCTGTTTTGGTTTGTCCAAGTTAGTCGGCAAAATTTATAAATGCATATTTTACAATTAAGAGCTTTATTATTCATATTCCTTTCATATTAACGACAATGCATTTTAAATTTTGCTTGAGTACCTTATTTCTAATATTCTGCCATTTTTTGGCAGAATATTAGAAATAAGGTACTAATGACTTCCAACATTTTCTACTCATCTTCTACTGGTTTTATATCGCGTGCAAAAAAGTAAATAGCCCCTATACCAAGTGGAACAAAAACTGCTATGGCAATAAAAATTGGAGTATATGAGATTTCAGCAATTTTCGGAACTAAAAAGTTCATTACAATTACCGAGAATACACCAACCATACCACCTAATCCGGCTAATGAACCTACAGATTTTCCGCTAAAGAAATCACTCGGAAGGGTTTGTACATTTCCAATTGCAAACTGGAAACCAAATAATACCATACAAACAATTAATACAAATTTAAGGGCAGTATCGCCAAATAATACTGTTGCAACAAGGCCGAGGAACATAATAACCCCTCCAATCAAAATTGTAGTTTTACGTCCTTTGTTGATAGAATTTGATTTTGAAATTATTCGGCCCGAAACCCATCCTCCGGCAATACTACCTAAAGCAGCACCTACGTAAGGAACCCAGGCAAACATACCTACTTGCTTAACATCAAACCCGTAAACATCAAATAAATAAATAGGCATCCAACCAACAAATAGCCACCAAATTGGCTCTAAAAAGAAACGTCCCGCAACAATTGCCCACGATTCGCGGAAGCTAAGGATTTCCTTTAAACTTTTTCCTTTTGATTCGGCAGTATCTTTTTGATCAGCCTTACTTTGACCTTTTAAAATATATTCGCGTTCTTCGTCTGTCATCCAGGGGTGCTTTTTTGGGCCTGCTTTATTTACTATTAACCAAGGTATGATCCACAGAATACCAAAAGAACCAACAACCATAAAAGTTACCCTCCAGCCATAAGCAACAAACAAAGTTGCAATAAATAATGGAGCGATTACAGAGCCGATAGAAGCACCTGCATTAAATAAGCCCTGCGCGATAGCACGCTCTTTAATCGGGAACCACTCAGCGTTGCTTTTAACGGCCCCCGGCCAGTTACCTGCTTCCGAAAACCCCAGTAAACTACGGAATATACTAATGGATAAAAATCCGCGTACGGTAGAATGTAAGAAAGAAGAAAGCCCCCATATTCCGATGGATAATACATATCCGATTCGGGTACCTACTTTATCAAATATTTTACCGGTAAATAATTGCCCTAAAGCATAAAATACCATAAAAATATTTAATATATTTCCATAGTCATCTTTAGTTAAATCTAACGATTGTGCAATGGAACCTTCCACATTTTCATTACCCCACATAATAGATAGGGCACTTCTGTCGATATAATTTATTACTGTTGCCAGGAATATTAATCCAATAATTGCCCAACGTAATCCTTTTACCTTCATAGTTGTATATTTATTTTTTGTATCTTAATTCTTAGTTTTGGATTTACTCACCTATTATTTGACCCCCTCTAACTCCCCCTGTAGGGGGAGGATTCCACCACACAAGCCATCAAACACTAGTGCGGCTGGTTCACCCTTCCCATTGAGGGAAATGCCTGTCCCGAATTTCGGGAGGTCGGGAATGGGGTATTAATCCTTATCTCCAAAATACGATACACCCGTACCATCCAAAAAATCTTCGCGGACAGGGCTGAACACATCAATTAAAATTCCCGCCTCCAGGCACACTGCACTATGCAGGATGTTGGGCTCGAAATAAACACCTTCGCCAGCCTCAATCAGGCTTTTTTCATCGCCTATGGTAAACTCGAATTTACCGGCAGCACAAAAGGTGGCCTGTGTGTGAAAATGTTGATGCGGAGCACCTTCAGCTCCCTTTTCAAACTTTACTTTCACCATCATAATTTGGTTATCCCAACCTTGAAACTGACGTGATACACCACCACCAAGATCTTCCCAATTCTCGCTGTTTTTAATAAATTTTTTGCTTGCCATAATTTCTTATTTTTTAGTCTGTTAATATTTTTGTATCCTATTCACTATAATTTATTATGAGTCAGGTTTTTTAACTTAAATTCGTTTGAGTTGGCTTGAATCTGTGCTTTTGGATAGATGTTTAAATCTATGATATTGGTTACCGGTTCCCCATTGGTAAGGTGAAGCATAAAAGGTGCGCTTTCGTTAAAACCCGATTCCGAAATGTTGGCCACCTGAACGCCATGCAGATAAATACTTCCTTTAATCTTATTACGCTTATCGTAACCGGAATTATTAACCTGGCAGTTTTTGAAAGTTAAGCTTGGACCAAAGGTACTTTCATCGGTTCCGCCACGGTAGAGGTTGAGCACTTCTTTGCCTACGTTCTTGAAAGTGCTGTTTTCGTATATAACGTATTCGGCATTGTAAACGCCAATGTCATCAGTTTCTTTATTAAGTTCGGCAATACTTCCCGAAATATCCTTGAACGAGCAATTGCGGAAAACCACAGAATCGGCAAAGGTACTTTTGAAAACACGCAGGAAGTCAAAAGAATGGTTGACCAAAAGATTTTCAATGTCGCAGTCTTCTACGATTAGTTTATAGTTGCGGTTCATTGAATATTTGCTGGTGCTAACTATCGTGTTTCCGGCCATATCCGGCGACATTGCACCACTAATTTTTAATCCCAGAAGTTTTAATGCTCCTTCGTTAAGGATGGTAAACATGTCGTTCTTTTCAGAGTACAAAGTTGCTTTTCTGGCATGGCCTGCTTTTATGGTTACCGGATGTTTGATAAACAAATCCTTGTTGTTTACGAATTCACCATCGTTAAGTAAAAGGATATCTCCTGATTTTGATGTTGCCAAGGCATCGAATAAGGTATTTAAACCGGGTTCAACTAGAATTTCATTTCCATTATCGAAGCTTAGTTCTTCCTCTTTAAGTTCATACCAATCAACACCTGTATTTTCTTTAGTTGCATGCGGGGCATCTAAGGTACACCCGGCATTTTTTACATCGGGCGAAACGGGAAATAATAAACCTTTATCGTTTCTTTCATTAATAATGCGAATACCACCTGTATGGTCCTTACCATTACCAAAAAAGAAATTGCCTTCCGAAGTATTATCATGACCATGACGATAGGTTAGGGTACCACGGCATTCATAAAAAGTATTGTTTTTAAAAGTGTTACCACAGCTTTTATTCGAAATAATTTCGTGTTCACCATCGCAGCGGTCGAAATAATTGGCTTCAACGGTTGTTCCACATGTTGACAGTGAATAATGGCTGGTTCCAAGGCGTAAAGTTTCACCTCCGTTTGAACCGTAGTTCTGGCGGTAACCAAAATAATTATGGTCGATGCGGTGATTGTTCTCCCGGCAAGCTTCGTCAACCATACGAACGGTCATGGTAACGCCACGACAACGTTTGTCAGTTAAATAACAATGGTCAACACGGTTGTTTTTTCCATATATGGCTATCCAGGTTTCTGACACCGAACGCTCGGGATTGTTGAAGTTATCAATAACACATTCTGTTAAACGACAGTGGTGGGCATACACTCCCTTTTTCTCACGGAATGTAATAACTTCACTGGTTGGCGTGTAGCCATCTTTGAAGACCAATCCTGAAACTTCAATGTATTCACCAGAAATCCTAAGGTTTGATAATCCGGTAAGAATAACTTTCCCTTTTTCTTCTGCGGTAACGACAATTGGGTTCTCCGCGGTTCCATTTGCATCAATAAGTAATTCCGTATTTTCCCAAACACCATTGGCCAAAACAATTTTATCGCCGGGAGTAGCAGTCTGCATAGCGGTGTTAAATTCTTCTATTGTTTTTACGGTTTCCCCTCCTGATTGATTACAACTTTGGAAAGCCAGTGTAACCAGCACTATTACCATATAAATTATTGTATTCTGTTTCATTTTTATTGATTAAATGACTACGTATGGAAAATTAAAAAGGGGACGGGACATTAGCCACATCCCCTTTTAATCAAGAATCATCCATTATAAAACCGTGCAGTAAAATAATGGCGTTACTCAACTTGTTTGAGAAAATATCTGCTAACAAGTATGAGTAGGACAAAGCTGCCAAAGCAGTCTTTGTTCTGAAATAATATTAATAATCGTTCTGAACGAATACATCGCTGGCTGCCATTTCACGCTGTGGAATAGGCAAATTCAGGTCAGTACTTTGAAAAGAAAATCCCCCTTCACCATTACCAAATGCAGTAAGTACTTCAGCAGCAACACCAAATCTTTCAAGGTCGAACCATCTGGAATTTTCAAAGGCTAATTCAAGTCTTCTTTCACGAAGAAGATCTTCTTGTGTAATAGCATCAACAGCAGGCATACCTGCTCTTGAACGTACTTCGTTAAAATATCCAACAGCAGTTCCATCGGTTGTTGTACCTCCGGCTGCAACAGCTTCAACGTACATTAAAAGAACATCAGCATAACGTATTACGATCCAGTCGTTTCCACCATATTCAGGGTCGCTTGAGCTTGAAACAAATTTACCAACCTCACTTGAGTCTGCAAGGAAGCTTGTTGCAAAACGAATGGAGTCAGCAACATCAAAATCAGCAATGATATCATCAGTTGGGGTATTTACACCACTGGCTACACCAGCCCATGTAAATTCCATTGAGAAATCCTCACTGTTGTCGGCATCATCATTAATATACTGAACAGCAAAAATAATTTCATCATTTTGTTCTGTATAAAATACATCATTAAAACTTTCTTCAAGCGCATAGTCAGTGCCAATTACTTTAGAAAAAGCCGCTTGTGCTGAACTATAATCACCTGTAGCTAAGTAAACTTTACCGAGCAATGCCTGTGCTGCACCTGATGTAGCTCTTCCGTTGGCAATACCAGATTTACCTGGAAGTAAAGAAATGGCTTCATTTAAGTCGGCTACAATATTTTCATAAACAGTTGCCTCTGGAGTCTGCTCTATTGTAGAAGCTTCGTTAGGATAAATAGTGCGATCTACATAAGGGATATTTTTGTATAGGCGCACCAGGTTATAATGGCACATTGCACGAATAAATTTAGCTTCCCCTTCAAATTGTGATCTAAGATCATTATCGCTAACAACATCAAGATTATTTAATACTGTATTAGCACGATAAATAGTTATATAATTGGCGTTCCAGTATGCTAAAACCATACTATTGGTTGAACCAATATTCAGAATTTCACAATCACCCCAGTCACCTTCACTTAAACGTGTTTTTGCATTGTCTGAACGCATTTCAGTTAAAGTAAATTCACGCTTGGGAACTTCCTGTAGTGCATCGTAAACACCAATCATAGCAGTTTCAACCTCTTTGGCATTGGTATAAAAATCACCTTCTCCAATTTCGGATATGGGTTGAACATCAAGAAAGTCTTGACAGCCTGTAAACATCGCCAGGCCTAAAACTGTAATTATTATATATTTTAATTTCATATTTCCTAAATGTTTTTAATTAAAAATTAAGACTTAAACCAACAATAAACGTCTTAGCCAATGGTGCTGAACCTTTTTGGTAGCCCACGGTAAGAGGAGTCATATCATCATTTACAAAATTACCTTCAGGATTATAGCTGGTATATTCGTCAGACCACCAGTAGAACATGTTATTTGCGGCAATGTAGATACGTGTATTTTCCAAACCAAATTTGCTTGCAAAAGATCCAGGAAGTGTATAACCTAAGTTGAATGTACGTAATGCAATGTATGAAGCATCCTGTACCAGATAATCCGTAAATATTTTTTGCTCAACCATATCAGCATCAGTGAAGGAGGAATTATAATCCATATTGCTTGAAAATAGATTTTCAAGATACTGACGATCCATATTTACAACCTCGGCACCGTGCGATCCCTGGAAAGTAAATGATAAATCGAAGTTTTTATAAGTGAAACTATTGGTCAAACTCCATACAAAATCAGGATCTGGACTGCCTAAAACTTTTTTATCTCTATCATCAATTACACCATCACCATTCTGGTCAACAATGTAAGCATCCTGAGCAACACCACCTATAGGATAGTAAGGATTATTAAGGTATTGAGGATCGATGTCTTTTTCCATTTCATATCCCCAGTAATTTACAATATTTTCACCTTCAATGGCCATAAATTCAAATGGTCTTTTACTTTCAACAGTAGAAATAGTACTATCAGCACCACCAAAATCAACAAGCGTGGTTTTGTTTTTAGTGAAAGTTGCACTTGATTTCCATGAAAAGTTATCAGTAACAACATTGAAAGAACTTAATTCTATTTCAAAACCTTTATTATCAACTTGACCAATATTCATAATTGCTGATTCATAACCAGTTATGATTGATGTAGGCATATTGAGTAATAAATCTTCGGATTGCTTACTATAAACCTCAAATGATGCAAAGATCCTGTCTTTATAGAGGCCTAAATCAAACCCAAAGTTTATTTCGGTTGATTTTTGCCATGCTAACAAAGGGTTTGCTCCTTGTGAAGGATAAAATCCTGTTGTTGATTGCCCCGCGATTATTGCCGAGGTAGGTGAAACTAACCCCAGGTGATCATAAGCACCGGCTGCATTTTTACCATTCTGACCAAAGCTGGCACGAACCTTCAAGTCGGAGATAACAGAATTGTCTATAAGGAAATCTTCCTGGCTAACACGCCAACCTACAGATACTGCAGGGAATAAGCCCCATTTTGTGTCCTCACCAAAGCTTGAACTTCCATCGCGACGGATACTTGCCATGAAAAGATACTTGTTATTATACACATAATTTACCCTGGCAAATACTGAAGCTAATGATGATTCGTATTTCGTGGATCCATAGCTGGAAACTTCAGTGGCAGCATTTAAGGTTCTACATTAATTTGAAAATTAAAGCCGCTTCGCGGGAGTCACCCTCCAGACAAAACAGGCAGCACCCATCTATAAATCAAAGAAAAAAGTTATCATCGAATTACACTAATTAATCAAATTATTACCTGCCTTTGGCAGGTACAATTCGTGTAATTCGATCAATTAGATGACAAAAAAATATCGTTAACATGTTAGCATTAGTGACTTTTTAAGAGCCTAATATAATCAAAAGAATATCCTGATCCATCCAGATTTGATGAAAAAACGTTTGTTTTCTCAGCTGAGAAACCTGCAACTAAGTTTACATCGTGCTTAGCAATTGTTTTGTTATAGGTGAAATAGTTTTCATTAACCCAGTGTGTCCTACTTCGAGTTGCTAAACTTGATCCAGCTCTTGACGCACCACGCCTGTCTGCTAAAACGCCGTCCCAGTCCTCGGTGTTTAGGTGTTGGTATTCAACTGCAATTGACGATTTAAATTCTAAACCTTCCATAAGGTTTAATTTTAAATATCCACTGGTCAATAAGTTAAAAAGACGATCCTGATAGTTACGCTCAACTACTTTCGCGTAAGCATTAGCATTTGAAGTTGTGGGAAAATAATAATTAGGATCTTCGGAATCGGTAGTAGTGAAATGGCGCTCCATTGCATAATCACCAACACTTGGGTCAAAGTCAGGGTTAACAACATATTGAAGCGTATGTGCATCATGATAGATTGGCAACCATGGTGACTGACGAATAGCATCGTGTACTCCAATGGGGAAACGACGAGTATTTGAATAACTTGGTGCAGCACTAAAGCCAACACTAACTACATCATTAACTTTAGCATTTAGATTTAAACGCAGGTTATATTTTTCAAAATCATCGGTTAATAAAACACCTTCGTCTTTCATATAACCACCAGATGCCATAAAGTTTATCTTATCATTGCCTCCACTTGCCCTTAAATTGTAGCTCTGAATATTACCTCCATCGAACATAGTTTCAGCCCAGTTTTGCTCAGTACCTATCGCCTCAATTCTGGTTACTTCACTTGTTGGGCCACCATTTTGCTGTCGAACCCAAGATGCCCATTCTGATACTGTTGGTACAGGTGATTCGGTTGAAACCGCTGATTTAATCCCACTATAGGCATTAAATGAGAATTTTGTTTTACCAGCCTTACCTTGCTTGGTGGTAATCATAATAACGCCGGCTGCAGCACGTGAACCATAAATAGCAGCTGATGCTGCATCTTTCAGTACTTCAAACGATTCAACATCATTCATATCAATGGTAGTTAAGAAATCAGAACTAACCGGAACTCCGTCCACCACAATAAGTGGGTCGGATGCGGTAGTAACACTTGAATTACCACGAATACGAATAGTCGGTGCCTGGCCTACTGCGCCATTGGCATTCGTAATATTTACACCAGCCATTTTACCAACAAGTGCCTCATCAATACGAGAAACTGGTTCCTGGTCTAATTTCACGTTTTTTACTTTTGCAACCGAACCGGTAATGTGTGATTTTTTCTGTACACCATAACCCACAACTACAAATTCATCCAATTGTAGTGAGTTCGATTGGAGTGTGACATTGATTTTCTATTGATCGGCTACAGTGATTTCCTGCATCTCAAAGCCTACAAAGGAAAAGGATAAAATATCACCTGTTGATGCAATGATTTCATATTTGCCATCAATATCAGTAACGGTGCCTGTTACAGTTCCTTTGATAATAATATTTACACCGGGGATGGTTTCTCCGGTTTGGTCAATTACAGTTCCGTTGATTGTGCGGCTGTCATTTTGATTAGTTTGAGCAAAGGTTGAATTGCTCACCACTAATAACATAGCTAACCCAAACAAGCAGCAAAACAATATTGCCTTTGATTGAAGTAAAAGTTTACTCATAACCTCTTTGTTTTTAATTAATTTTTATAAATGTTTTTAAATGATGCGCCTATTTGTAAGGCGTACTTAAACAGTCCTTTACCTTTATCGGTATGCGAACAAAGCTTTCCTAAGTTTGTATTCGTCAAGATTTTATGCCCCGGAAAAGCCATGAAGGGCATAGGATTAGTCATCTGATGGCTAATCCTTTTTTTTATTAACTTGTATTGTGTAGCATGTTGTAAGTTTTTGTTATCAATTTATTGAAAGGTTAGATATTCTGAATTTCTTTGGATATGCTAAAAGCTTTAATGTCTTTCAGGTGGTTTTCCATGGCCACGACAGCCTTTTCCGGGTTTTTATTTCTAATGTGATCCAAAAGCAATTGATGCTCATTAAAACGTGCGGCTTTTACATCATCACCACATACATCATATTTAATAAAATTGGAAATAATATCGGGGGTAATCACCATCATCATCGATTTCAACACTGAATTTTTTGATGCGTTGGCTATTTCCAAATGAAACCTTAAATCCTCTTCAATAGTTGATTTGCCAAGTTGCTGTTGCTCGCGATACAGATCAAGGGCTTGTTGTATTTTATGAATGTCCCCATCTGTTCTTCTTTCTGCTGCAAAACGCGCTGAGTTAACTTCAAGGATAATGCGTGTTTCGACGAGTGATTTAAAATCTCTTCCATCAATACTCAAAATGTCGGTAAGTAAACCCTGCAATGCTGTGATGCCAATACCTGCAACCACAGTTCCGCTTTGTGGGTGGGTTTTCAATATGCCATAAAATTCCAGTTTCTTTATGGCATCGCGAACTGCCGATCTGCTTACCGATAGCCTTTCGGAAAGCTTGCGTTCGGGAGGAAGTTTTTCACCCGGCTTGAGCTGGCCTGAACTAATAAGATTCTTGATTTGATTTATGATGATATCCGCGGGTTTCGCGTAAACTATTTGTTCAAAATTATCTAAAACTGTATTTGCCATAATCAATAAATAATATTGGTTAATTGGTGAATTGGTTGACCAAAAGTAATACATGAAATTGAAATAGCAAGAAAAATTTAACATTTATTTAATATAAAAATTTGCGGGATTCTCTAACATACTCAAAATTAAGTTTATACAAAAAATGCATTTGGGTAATTTATTTCAATTTTAAATTGGTTAACCAATTTATTGTCGATAAAAATTAGCATTAAGTTAATTTTGGGAACTAAAAATGAATTATAGTTAGAAATGGTTGGATTGTAAAGTAATTAATTGGTTGCCCAAATAATTGAAAATGTCATTTTGCTGTAATTGTTACATCTTCCTGTACTATGGAATGCCTACAAGACTATTAAATAATTGATATGCTGACTTTGAGATTTTTTTTGGTGTTCGGAAAGAAATTTGTTTGTTCGAGTATCTTTTTTTGTTTAGTCGAGTCCACCACCATAGAACTTTTTTTCTGGAGGATTTTTCATAAAAAAAACTCCGATAGTGCAGTACTATTGGAGTTTTTGTTTTTTATTAATTGTCCGTCCCTAAAGTCGGCTCAATTCAATAATCTAAACAAAAAACTTCCCGCAGATTTCGCTGATTAGCGCAGATAAAATCTGCGCTAATCAGCGAAATCTGCGGGAAACCTTACTAAAATTCCATATCCATATCCTGGCCAGCTTCACCATTTTCCCCATTTTGATCCATCTTCTTTTTGTAGTTATTTATCATCCAGCTAAGGCTTAAACTAACAATTGGTGCTTCGCGGTCGAAATAATCGTAGCTGTAAAACCCTGTTCCGGATGATATAAACTCATGCTTGCCAGTGCTGAAGATATCGCGGATTGACGCTGTAACCGTGAGGTGCCTGTCAAAAAAATCTTTCTTTAATGCTGCATTGGTCATAAAAAAGCCTTCCATTTCACCCTGGGCTCTTATTGTTGGGCCTTTATACATGCCGTTTATTTGCAACCTGAAATTTTTTGGAAGCTTGGCAACGGCATTAATACGTCCGTTCCAGTTCAAACTTTCGGTGTCCACATCTTGTTCTGCTATCGAACCTTCGAGCCGGTACTGGTACAGGTTTCCCGACAGTGAAAGGTTTAGCCAGGGCGCAGGGTCAGTGTTTATCATTAGCTCGGCGCCAAGTGAGTAATCGTTATTCAGGTTTTCGAAAGTATGCAAAAAGGTATTGTCTTCTTGTAATGTACGGATACGCGTAATTTTGTTTTTTGTAACACGATAATACCCCTCTAATGAGATCATCGATTCCCAGATTCTCTTTTGGTAACCGAGCTCGTAAGAATCAGTATATTCGGGTTCCAGCGAAGGATTCCCCTGGCGGTAATTGTATTGGTCGATGTAATTTAAGAAGGGATCGAGAAACCATCCGCGTGGCCTGTGGATACGCCTGGTATAGCTGGCAAGCATTTGATCTTTATTCTCAAATGATTTTGATAGATGAATGGTAGGGAAATAATCCCAGCGATCGATAACTGAAGGTTCTTCAGCTTTTAAGTTTTTTATCTCACGATAGGTGTATTCTCCCCGAACACCAACTTGGTATCCAAATGAGTTCCATGTGTTTGAATATATGCCATACACAGAATAAATATCCCGTTTAAAATCTGAAGTATTTGAATAAAGCGTGTTTTCAACCCAACCACCAGTTTCATAGCTCCAGTCATTAAATATGTAATCTTCAATTTCATCTTCGATTCTGGTTTGAAATCCTGCCTCAAACTTTCCTTCTTCCCCAATGGGTTTGGTATAGTCGAGTTTTGCACGAAAATCTTTCTCTGAAGATGCCTCTGTTGTTAGGATAAGATATGGCTCAGCATCAATGATGTTCCAGTCAGCGTCTGTTTCAAACTCCTTCTGTTCATCTATATCATCATCTTTGTCACTTCCATAATAAATCAATCCCTCGATTTGATGTCCAAGGTCGTCAAACTTATGCTGAAAGTTGAGGCTGGTATTGTAATAATCGCCACCGCGTTTCATTGTTGAGATATTGGATGAATATGCATTGGTGGTTTCCGGAAAGGTATAATTATGAAGATTAGATGTGCCCCCGCCATTGAATTCGGAATATCCTATCCGACCCTGAACGCCTATGGTAGTTTTATCGGACAAATAGTAATCAAAACCAGCCCTCACACCATAGCCAACTCTTCCCCGGCCACGATCACCGGTGGTGTTTCTATAAAATGTAGTATCGTTGGAGTAGGTTTCATTTTTCGAAATTCTCTCACCCTTCCGGTTACCATCGTTGTAATCGGCTCCTGCAAATAAATTAAACTTTTTATACTTGTAATTAAGCAGGAAGTCAAAGCGGTAGGACTCATTAGTGGCAATGGAGGCATTGGCAACCCCACTGAAGCCCTTTTCTATTTTCTCTTTTAAAACAATATTTATAATGCCGGCCACACCATCGGGATCGTACTTTGCCGAGGGGTTAGTAATAATTTCGATGGTTTCGATATTGCTTGCAGGTATCTGTTGCAGCGCATCCGAGCCTTGCAAAATGCTTGGCCTGCCATCAACCAGGACTGTAAAAGAAGAGCTGCCTCTCAAACTCACATTTCCATCAATATCCACCTGCACTGAGGGTGTGTTTTCAAGCGCGGTAACAGCTGTTCCGCCTTGTGCCATAATATCCTGGCTCACGTTCACCACCTTTTTATCTATCTGGTATTCGATGTGTTCTTTTTGTGCCGTAATTTCTACTGCTTCCAAATTTTCGCTTGCCGGGTGAAGTTCTATAACACCCATATCCACAAACATACTTTTGGGTGTGATTTTGATGTCGTTTATATAATCTTTTTTAAATCCAATAAAATTGGCCACCAGGTAATGTCGGCCCATCGGAACTTTTTCGAGTTTAAATGAACCATCCATTGCTGTAACACTTCCCGAAACAATGGATGAATCCCTCGTACTAAAAAGAACCACATTGGCATAGCCCATTGGTTTTTTTGTTCCATATTCCTGAATGGTACCCGAAATGATTCCATTGGCAGGCATATTGGCCATGTCCGGCCTTCTACCGCCGGGTCTCTGTGCAAAAACTCCCGACAGCATTATTGAGAATAAAACAATAATTCCTAATTTAATTTTCATAAAAAAAATTTTTCTTTAGTAGCATAACAAGAAAATCTCAACGTGGTTTAGCAATATTGAGATTTTAGACATTTTAATTTGGATTTTTATTCCATAGTTGTAATTAATCCCTTAAAGATGCAAGGTTTTTTATTCTGCAAAATTCATTAAAAAATCAATTCAACCGGATTTGAAAAATATTGTATGATTTAGGATGAGAAGATTCTACGTTAATTTGAAAATTAAAGCCCTGCCTCGCGACCCGTTTCGCAGAAGCTGCGGCAAGGCTGGCAAGGCGGGCACTTCGCGGAAAACAAAAGACCAACAAAATAGCGTTAAATTGTTAGCATTAGTTGTTTTCTAAGAGCCTAAAACCCGAGGTAATTTAGTTTGACTTACCACAGGCTTTAGTTTGACTTACCACAGGCTTTAGTTTGACTTACCACAGGCTTTAGCCTGTGGTCAAGAAAAAAAAGAACTCTCCGGGCTTTTGCCGAAGGCATTCCTAAGGAGAGCCCCATAACTTTCGTCGCTGTTTTATAATTAGGGATCTCCAAAGGAATGCCCGCTTCGCGAGGCGAGCCTTCGGCAAAAGCCCGGAAGAGAAGGTAACCCTTTTTAAACCCCGGAATGAAGTTCGGGGTAATTCAATTCTCCAAAACCAAGAATTCTACAAGATTCTACGTTTATTTGAAATTGTTGCGATAATTTCGATATTGCGAACCGCATAATTCGGAAATATTCCCGACTTTTGCCCATCGGAAGTTTAAAATAATTGAATTCAATGAAACTCACCAATAGAAAAGTATTGATTACCGGCGGTGCTGGATTTATAGGCTCCAACCTTATCGAGCGGTTTCTTACTCAGAATAACCAAATTGTTTGTCTCGACAATTTCGCTACAGGTAAAAAAGAAAATATTGAACCCTACCTTAAAAATCCAAACTTCAAACTCATCGAAGGAGATATTCGTGATTTGAAAACTTGCCGTGGGGCAGTAAAGGATGTTGAGCTTGTGATGCATCAGGCTGCTCTGGGTTCGGTTCCCCGCTCGATAAAGGATCCCGTAACTACCAATGATGTGAATATTGGTGGCTTTGTAAATATGCTTCAGGCCGTCAGGGAGGCCGGAATCAAAAGGTTTATCTATGCAGCCAGTTCTTCTACTTACGGCGATCATGCCGCGTTACCCAAAGTTGAAGAGACAATTGGAAAGCCTTTATCACCCTACGCAATTACTAAATATGTAAATGAGTTGTATGCTGAAATATTTTCGAACCTTTATGGGATCGAAACCATCGGTTTGAGATATTTTAATGTATTTGGCCGCCGTCAGGATCCCAATGGCGCTTATGCAGCGGCAATTCCAAAATTTATCAAACTGCTAATCAACCATGAGTCGCCCTATATTTTTGGAGATGGGGAACAATCGCGTGATTTTACCTACATCGAAAATGTGATCATGGCCAATGAACTTGCTGCTACTACACAGAGTCCCGAAGCAGTGAATACTGTCTATAACGTGGCTTTTGGGGAAGCAACCACCGTAAACGACCTGATAGACGCGTTAAAAGAAAACCTCAGTAAGTTTGATCCGGCGATTACAAAAGTTAAGGCTGTTAAGGGCGAAAAAAGGGTAGGGGATATCCTTCACTCACTGGCCTCCATTGATAAAGCAAAACGACTTTTGGGCTACGACCCGAAATACAACATCCGGGCAGGATTGGAACAAGCCATTAATTGGTATTGGGAAAACCTGAAGTAATCGTACCAATACCTTTTTAAAGGAACTTTATTTCTTAAGTTATTTTTATTGATCAAAAGTCCACAGTTGACAGGCCACAGTAGGCAGTCCGACTAAAAGATTGATCACTGAAGACTCCCGATAGCTATCGGGACTGAGGACTCAATATAGCCTTTCCATTAAATTCGTATTAGTCCCGAAGTAATTAATAACCCTTCATCCATTCAAACAAACGGTATCTTTTACCATCCATTCCCACATTTTCGTAAACCTTTGCTGCCCGATTGTTAGTATGAACCATGTAAAGCCTGATTCCTGAAACTTCATCGAGGGATAATACCTGTTCTTTTATGTGTGTGTACATTTTTCTGAAAACTCCCTTTTGCCGATACGCCGGAAGTACATACACTGATTGCAGCCACCAAACTGTGGAATTTCGCCAGTCGCTCCACTCAAAAGTTGTCATTAGGCTGGCAACAATTTTCCCATCCATCTCTGCTACAAAATACTGTCCCAGCCCGGGTTTTTCAAAAATAGCTTTCACCCCTTTGTTTACTGTTGCCCGATTGAGGGCTATGTCTTCGGTTTCTCTGGCCATCAGCATTTGAAATTCAGCAATGATTTCAGCATCCGAATTTATTCCTTTTCTAATTTTTATTTCCATGATGGGATGATATTTGACGTTTTTAAAATATTTTCAGTTAATGTTTTAACCAAACAGGCTAATGACTTGCACTTGCGAGTTCCAGGCCTCTGAAAAAGGAGTCTCAAGGTTTAGTAATATTATAAAATAGATTTCTCCTGCCGCAGGTGCGGCATCGAAATGACAAAGCCCCGGGCGGTAAATGTGGTGGATGAAAGTGGGCGCTTCGCGCCCACTTTCATCCACCACAATAAACCCACCAAAGCCCTGTCTCCTCGAAGGAGCTTGCGACTGAGAGGTCTGCCCGGCAATGTGTATTCCGGCTTCTTATAAATATTTGTCATTAGTACCGAAGGGAGAAATCTATTTCTTAATCTAGTTATGATTTGTTTCCGCAAAAATGAGAGAAGAATCATTTTTTAAAATAATGAAGAGTACTTTTCGTTTATGCAGGGTTAACGTATGTTTAACTTAAATAAATTTACTAACCTTAACTACTTGCCTGCTCCCCGTTTAATAGCGGGGAGTTGTTTTTTTGTAGATGTTGGATGTTAGAATTTAGATGTTGGAGGATAGAGATTAGATAATAGAAGTTAGATGTTAGAGATTCGTATCGAAAGGATCAAGTATCAAAATTTAATCTTTAAAAGGTGGGAAATCCGATGTATTTCTGGTGATCAATGTTAGATTATTCACCAAGGCCGTAGCATAAATTATCGCATCCGGCAATTTTATCCTATTTGTTTTTCTTATCTCATCTCTTTTTGCCATTGCACAGGATCATTAATGTTTTTGAACAAATCTGAAGATGCCTGCTCTTTTAAAAGGGTTTCCAGTTTATGGTATTGCTTGTCGTTTTTTATTGGTTTAACATCTGATTCAATGCGTAATTCCATTTTCATCGAATTAAGTATATTGATTAACATCTGCGCATCAGTATCTGAATTTACCGAAACTTTTATTGTTCTCATGGATTTGTGTTTTTCTTGTTTAGCTTATGCAAAGTTAATTATTTGTTTACTCACGGTAGGTTTTAATAGCGGGGAGTTGTTTTTTTTATGGTTCTACTACCATTTTTGTGGCTGTTAATAACAGCTATTACCGTAAACAGAATCCCGTCTCGCTGCGAAGCGGGTCTCACCGTCAGTTAGCGGTTTGAAAAGATTTCTCCTTACAAAACTTGCTTCGCTACGTTTTTTCAGTCGAAATGACAAAGCCCCGGGCTGTGAATGGGGTGAAAGAAAGCGGGCGCTTTGCGCCCGCTTTCTTTCACCCCAACAAACCAGCCAATGTACCGTCATTTCGAAGGAGCTTGCAGCCTGCCCCGACACTTCGGGGACTGAGAAATCTATTTTATTACTCATGGCTAATATTTTACTTTCCACTAAGTCCGTAGTAGTACTTTTTTTATTAGAGATTAGATGTTTGATGTTGGAAATTAGATGTTGGAAGTTAGATGTTGGAAGTTAGATGTTGGAAGTTAGATGTTGGAAATTAGATGTTGGAAGTTAGATGTTGGAAGTTAGATGTTGGAAGTTAGATGTTGGAAGTTAGATGTTGGAA
>CAZQIV010000043.1:0-44582 GCA_964593705.1 uncultured Lentimicrobiaceae bacterium
TAATTCACAAATTCGTTGAATTTGTGAATTAATCACCGAAGGCCGAAAATATTTAGTACTTTTGCATTTCTTTAAAATATTATAATAAGTAACTTAAATTGAACAAGTTAGGCGATGGAAAATAATCAAGAGGGTGAAAAGCTGTACACGGTAAACATCGAAAACCAAATGAAGTCGGCTTACATCGATTACTCAATGTCAGTAATCGTTTCGAGAGCACTACCAGATGTAAGAGACGGGTTGAAGCCGGTACACAGAAGAATATTGTATGGTATGCTCGATCTGGGCATCCTGTCAAACAGGTCTTATAAAAAATCTGCCAGAATAGTAGGGGAAGTTTTAGGTAAATATCATCCACATGGCGACTCATCGGTTTATGATGCCATGGTAAGAATGGCTCAGGTATGGTCGTTGAGATACCCCTTGATTGATGGCCAGGGTAACTTCGGCTCGATTGACAACGACAGCCCTGCAGCGATGCGTTATACCGAAGCACGACTCAGAAAGATTTCTGAAGAAATGCTCGATGATATTAATAAGGATACAGTTGATTACCAGTTAAACTTTGACGATTCGCTGGAAGAACCAACCGTTTTGCCCGCCAGGGTACCCAATTTACTTATCAATGGTACCTCAGGAATTGCCGTAGGAATGGCAACAAATATGGCTCCCCATCAATTGGGCGAAGTTATTGATGGTACTTTGGCTTACATCGATAACAATGAAATTACCATAGAAGAATTGATGGAGCACATCAAAGCTCCTGATTTTCCGACAGGCGGAGTAATTTATGGATATGAAGGCGTAAAAGATGCATTTTTGACAGGCCGTGGCCGGATTGTTATCCGGGGTGAAGCCACCATCGAAACCTCTGCCGGGGGAAAAGAGCAAATCATTGCTACATCGGTTCCTTACCAGGTTAACAAAGCCGAAATGATTAAGAAAACTGCCGACCTGGTAAACGATAAAAAAATCGTTGGCATTTCGGATTTAAGGGATGAATCTGACAGAAATGGTATCAGGATAGTTTATGATTTGAAAAGAGATGCAGTTGCAAATGTTGTTTTGAATAAACTTTATCAATTGACAGCCCTGCAAACTTCCTTTAGTGTCAACAACATAGCACTTGTACATGGCCGTCCAATTCAACTCAACCTCAAAGATATTATTCATCATTTTGTCGATCACCGCCATATTGTCATTATTCGCCGAACTGAATATGAGTTAAGGGAGGCCGAGAAGAAAGCGCATATTCTTGAAGGTTTACTAATTGCCCTGGATAATCTTGATGCAGTTATTGCCCTAATCAGAGGCTCACGTACTCCTGAGGAAGCCAGGGAAGGTCTTATGAGCAACTTTGGCCTTACCGAAATCCAGGCAAGAGCAATTTTAGATATGCGATTGCACCGGCTTACCGGATTGGAGCGCGATAAAATTAAAGAGGATTATGCACAGCTCATGGCAAAAATTGCTCACTTCAAAGAAATATTAAGTAATGAGGATATGCGAATGGATATCATTCGTAATGAATTGTTGGAAATCAAAGAAAAGTACAACGATGAAAGAAGAACAAGAATAGAGTTTGCAGCAAGCGATTTCAAAATTGAAGATACCATTCCTGATGATGAAGTTGTAGTTACAATTTCGCATTTGGGCTATATTAAAAGGACACCGCTCACCGAATATAAGGTGCAGGGTAGGGGAGGTCGTGGTTCAAGAGCAAGCACGGTGCGCGATGAGGATTTCCTGGAATACCTGTTTATTGCCACCAACCATAATTACATGCTTTTCTTCACAGAACAAGGAAAATGTTTCTGGCTTCGTGTGTTCGAAATTCCTGAAGGTACACGTATTTCAAAAGGAAGGGCAATCCAAAACCTGTTGAATATTTCGCCCGATGATAAAATAAAGGCGTTTATCAATACAAAAGACCTCAAAGACGAAGAATACATCAACAACAATTATATAATAATGGTTACCGCAGGCGGGATTATTAAAAAAACCTCGCTCGAAAATTATTCCCGTCCCCGCCAAAACGGTATCAATGCAATAACAATCAGAGAAGGAGATATGCTTTACCAGGCCAGACTCACCAATGGCGAAAATGAAGTGATCATTGCTCTGAAATCGGGACGCGCCATCCGCTTCAACGAAAAAACCGTAAGGTCGATGGGCAGGAATGCATCAGGAGTTAGAGGAATTACACTTGCCGGTAAGAACGATGAAGTAATTGGAATGATATGCCTCGAAAATCAGGACTATGATGTACTTGTTGTTTCTGAAAATGGATATGGCAAACGTTCAAAACTTGACGATTACAGAATTACCAACCGGGGTGGGAAAGGTGTGAAAACACTTAATGTTACCGATAAAACCGGCAAACTGATAGCCATAAAAAATGTAACTGACAAAGACGACCTGATGATTATCAATAAATCCGGTTTAACTATTCGTCTTGCCGTTGCACAATTGCGTGTTATGGGACGGGCAACACAGGGAGTAAGGCTGATTAATCTGCGCGATGGCGATGCTATTGCTGCTGTTGCCAATGTTATGGTTGAAGAAGATGTTGAAGATGAAACTGATATCGATCAGCTTGATGCCGAAAACGTAGATGAAACTGATGTTGATCAGCTTGATGCTGAAAACGTAGATGAAACCGGAGCCAATTTGGGTGATGCTGAAAATGAAAATGGTAAGGATGAAATCCAAAATAACGAAAATCCGGAAGAAGAAAAGGAATAAGCAAAAACTTTTTAATTTATAACTGCAAAACATTATTTTTTTAGTTTTGCGGATTCGTACACATTTATTTTGGTATGACTATTGGAAATCAAAAATCAAAATAACTTAAATGAAATCAGAATGAAGAAGATCGTAATTTTATTTTTTACCGTACTGTTGAGTTCAGGATATGTACTTGCTCAAAAAAAGAATGTTGTCACCGCACACAATTATCTTGGAAAAGGAAAACTCGACAAAGCCAAAGAGGCTATTGACCCGGCAATTGAAAATGAAAAAACTATGGGCGACCCAAAAACCTGGTACTACTATGGTAATATTTATCTTGCTATCCAACAATCAACTGAAACTGAAGATAAAAGTTTGGATGAAAACCCTCTTGATAAAGCATACAATGCCTATCAAAGAGCAATGGAACTTGATACAAAAGGACAATTTACCGATAAATTGAGATACGGTTTACAAATTTGTGCAGAGCAATACTTTAATAAAGGCGTGAATGGTTTCAATGAAAAAATGTATGCCAAATCAGCTAAAAATTTTACCAAATCATCTGAAGTAAATGGTTTTCTTGGGCAGGTTGACAGTGCTGCAATACTTTATGCAGGTCAAAGTGCATATTTTGGCAAACTGTACGAAGAAGCAAAAATCGCATTCAACCAACTTCTCGACATTAATTATCAGGATCCCAGTGTTTATCGAATGCTCTCAGATATTTACAAAACGACAGGCGATACAACTAAAGCAATAAGCATTCTTTTGGAGGGACGAAAAGTATTCCCTGACGATTATAACCTGATTGTTGACGCAGCTAATATTTATCTTGCAACCGGTCAAAACCAGGAAGCCCTTGATGTGCTTAGCCTGGCCATTAAAAAAGATGATTCAAACTCATCGCTGTTTTTTGCAGCAGGAACAATTTACGATAAAATGAAATCGAACGATTTGGCTGCCGAAATGTATATTAAAGCCATCGAAGTGGATGCAAATTACTTTGATGCAAATTATAACTTAGGAGCACTCTATTATAATCAGGCTGCCGAAAAAATTATGGAGGCAAATGCACTGCCACTTTCCGAAACCCAAAAGTTTGATGAAAAAATTGCCGAGGGTAAAGCTTTAATGGAGAAAGCACTCCCATACCTCGAAAAAGCTGACTCAATTGAGCCGGCTGATGCGGTAACTTTGCAAACATTAAAAGAGATTTATACAAGGCTTAAAATGATGGAAAAGTTGAAGGGAATCAACGAAAGGCTTAATGATTAGCCGTACTTAAAAACTTAAAATATTATAACAGAGGGAGTAAGAACAAAGGTTTTTACTCCTTTTTGTTTTACCTTTGATTCAATTTAAAAATTTAAACTATCAACACAATGAAAAATTTTGATAATCAATTAGAACAAGGTAAAAATTTATTGAATAGTAAACCCGATGATTTTGAAGCAAATTTTAATGTTGGAAATCTTTATTACGAAAATGGAGAAGAAAGTTTAGAACAAGCTAAGAAAATAGATTCGGATGAAGATGGAAAATCACTTATTAGCAATGGAACCAAGATGATGCAAAATTCAATGCCATATTTAGAAAAGGCCTTTGATGCTGATCCAAAAAATAAAACAGTTGTTAGAAAGCTTACATCAGTTTATTCTCATCTTAATCTTGACCATAAAATTAAAGGCATCAATGAACGGATAGATGATTAATTTGCCAATTTAATAAATAGGGGAGCAATAAAATATCCATATTGCCCCTTTTATTAGAAAAACTCTATTTAACATAATATTAATTATAGGACATAAAGTATTCTATTTTTCTAAAACAATTAATACAACAGCTTGAGCAATCTTTTTTGTGTTATGCCAGGTAATAATAATTTTATAGCATTAGAAACCAATTAAAAGGTAAAAAGATGGTATCGCCTTTTATTGATATTTCGGTAATCTTAGATGAAATTACAAATCCATATCTGTAGTCAATCTTGCATTTTTTAATCTGACCAACTTTGGTTTTAGAAAGACCAGCTTCAATAAGTATAGGTTTATCATGGGTTTCAATTACAAAGTCGGGATTTACTTGTCCCTTTTCGCTTGTAAAAGAAATAACAGGGTCAGCCAAAATCCTTTTCAGATACATTACAATTAAGTCTTCCATCATTTTACTTCTATACTCATCCGGTAATGTATTTCCATAAATTACAGATAACAATGCTCTTCTTATTGATGGAGACATGAAGAATGCTTTTTTGTTTTTTACAAGACGTGTATCAACTCCTCCATAAGGAAAAAGAACATTCAACAACTCAGCTTTTTCCAAGGCGACAAGCAATGTATTAATATGATCTTTTTTAATTCCAATGGCTTGACTTAAAGTATCAGGATTAATTTCATCTGAAGCCGCCAGCCTAAAAAGAATTTTCTCGGAATATGCCTGAAGAATATGCTCGTTTTTTTCAGAATCAAATTTAGGAACGTCATTGTTTATTATTCTTTTCAGTAGTTCAAGAATTTGATTTCTAATGAATATGGGATTTTTAAATGCCAAAAATCTGGGAATGTTATGGTAGCTTAAATACTCTTTTATTAAATCATTAGAATTCTCTTTTACCTTTTCTTCAACTAAATTCCAATATTCTGAAACCTCCGATAGGTAAACCGGGTGGGATATTTCCCCAGCACAGGATCATGTGTATAATTCCTAAGTTTTTCTGGACCTACCTTAGAATTTTTAATATATAATTCAAGTCCTTCAATCATAGCTCAAAAGTATCAATAATTATTTTTTTGATGCAAATAATATTCAAAAAGAATATAATTAAATATTAACTCCTCCCACCTTCTGCTCCGTTTCACCTCACATATTAAAAAGTATTAAATATTAGATAAAAGGTTTAACAATGTTCGCCAAAATCAAATAGCAACGAAAAAATTAAGCTCGTTTCCAGCAATCACTATTTTTACATCCTTAAACTGATACCTGATTTAAATTTGAAATTTAATTACAAAAATACAGACCTTCCAATCACGGAGATTATTCCTGATGTTCAACAGGTTTTAGAAGTTGAAAACCGGCTTATCGTTACCGCTCCTCCCGGCGCGGGAAAAAGCACCCTGCTCCCATTAACTTTGCTTGAACAAGTTTGGTTGAAAGGAAAAAAAATACTGATGCTGGAGCCGCGAAGGCTTGCCGCCAGAATGATAGCTTCGAGAATGGCTGCATTGCTCAACGAGAAAGTTGGTGAAACCGTTGGATATCGCATTCGTCTTGATGTTAGAGTTTCAGATAAAACACGCCTGGAAGTGGTTACTGAAGGGATATTGACAAGAATGTTGCAAAGCGACAATGCCCTGGAAAATGTGGGAATAGTGATTTTTGATGAATTTCACGAGCGTAGCCTGCACGCCGAAATAGCGCTTGCTTTCAGCCGTGAAACACAAAAAATCCTGAGGCCCGACCTAAGAATTTTAATTATGTCGGCTACCATAGATTCAGCCCACCTTGCAGGGTTGCTCAATGCAAAAGTTTTGTCAGGCAAAGGGCAGCAATATCCGGTGGAGATAAAATATACTGGTGACACTGACCAGTATTTAATTCCTGAAATGACCTGTCGGGTGGTTGTAAATGCTGTAAAAGAAAGTCCCGGCGATGTTTTGGTTTTCCTTCCCGGCGAGGGTGAAATAAAGAAATGTGAGGACATTCTCAGAAAAAATTTGCCTGAATTTAAAATCCACCCTTTGTATGGACGGCTTCCGCAGGCCAGGCAAAATGCAGCAGTATTTCCCGATAAAAATGCCAAGAGAAAAGTAGTATTGGCCACATCAATTGCCGAAACAAGCCTAACAATTGAAGGGATAAAAATTGTGGTTGACTCAGGATTTGGACGTTCTTCAAGTTTCGATCCACGATCTGGGCTTTCCAGGCTTGAAACTATTTTAATTTCAAAAGACTCGGCTGATCAACGGGCTGGCCGTGCCGGCAGGTTAAGCCCGGGAGTCTGTTTCAGGATGTGGACGATGGCTTCACATGCAAATAGAAAAGAACACCGTTTACCTGAAATTTTGGAAGCTGATTTGGCTTCGCTTGCGCTGGAAATGGCGCAATGGGGGGCGCAAAATCCTGATGATTTATCATGGGTAACTCCCCCACCCTTAGGATCGTGGGCTCAGGCACTTGAACTGTTGCATCAACTGGGAGCCATCGAAAATGGAAAGATTACCGAGCATGGAAAAAAAATTCAGTCTGTTCCCTGCCATCCTCGTATTGCACAGATGCTGATATTGGCAGGAGTCGAAACCCTGTTACCCCTTGCCGCCGATCTGGCAGCTATCCTTGAAGAAAGGGATCCGCTTTCAGGCACAGAAACCGGGATTGATATCAACATCAGGATTGAAGCTTTACGAAGATTTCGTGCTGAAAAAGTTGGGAGTAAACGATTTGCTCAAATCGAAAAAGTGGCATCATCTTACCGAAAACTATTTAATGTGGCCTGCGACAATGGCCCGGTAAATCCTTACGAAACAGGCCTGCTGCTTGTGTTTGCTTATCCCGAGCGGATTGCTTCCGCCCGTCCGGGGAACAACGCCCAGTTTCAACTTTCTAATGGTAGATTGGCAATGGCACACCATTCCGATGATTTGGCCCACGAAGCATGGCTGGCTGTTGCCCAGATGGATGCAAGGGATGGGATCGGCAAAATTTTCCTCGCTTCACCATTAAACCCCACAGATTTAGTGCCAATGGTGCGCGAACAGGAAAAAATATACTGGGACACCAAAAGCGGTGGTTTACAAGCGGTAACTGAAATGCGGATCGGGAATATCGTGCTCCAGCGCAAGCCTTTGACATCACCCAATAAAACACTTATTAAAAATGCCATTATTGAGGCTATACATCGCGAAGGCGAAACATTGCTCACATTTAATGATGATGTAAATCAATTACAGAACAGGGTAAGAAGTCTTCGTAAATGGAGGCCTGAAGAAGAGTGGCCCGACTATTCAACATCTGCCTTGCTGGCAAATGCTGAAATTTGGTTAGATCCATATCTAATCAATATCAAGCGAAATGAAGACCTTGAAAAAATTAACCTGAAAGAAATCCTGGTTTATTCTTTGCCTCATCACCAACAACAACAGATTTCAATTTTGGCTCCTGAGCGCATAAATGTTCCCAGTGGTTCATCAATCAAAATAAAATACTCACCGGATGGTTCACCCCCGGTGCTTGCAGTAAGGTTACAGGAAGTTTTTGGGATGATAGAATCCCCCATCGTAAACCAGGGAAAAACCCCGGTAATTATGCATTTGCTTTCGCCGGGATTTAAAATTGTACAGATAACTTCCGATTTGAAAAGCTTTTGGAAAGATGCTTATTTTGAAGTGAAAAAAGAAATGAAAAGCCGTTACCCAAAGCATTTCTGGCCTGAGAATCCCCTGGAGGCTGAGGCAGTGAAAGGGCTTAAGAGAAAAAGGTGATTTTCACTGGTAATTTGTTTGACGTTTCTATCCCGAAGTTTCGGGAATAGAAAGTCGAATTCTTCAAGGCGTGTAACTTTCCATCGCCCTCGGTGCGAGTAGTCATCCGATGAATTACTCCAAATAGTTTTTCTATTTCCCGACCCGAAATACCAATTGCTTAAACAGTATTCATCTGATGACTTTCCATTCAGGGGGTCAGGAAGTCAGGGCTTCACTTAAAGTGAAACCCTGACTAAGCGCAAGTCCCCCGATGAATTACTCCTAACAGTTTTTCTATTTCCCGGCCCGAAATACCAATTGCTTAGACAGTATTCATCGAATGACTTTCCATTCAGGGGGTCAGGAAGTCAGGGCTTCACTTATAGTGAAACCCTGACTAAGCGCAAGTCCCCCGATGGCTTCCGATGGCTATCAGGACGGGAGCTATCGGGAACGAGGGTTTATCTCGCTTTAAGCGGGCATAGAAACGTTAAAGCTTAACAGGCGATGAGGGAAAAACCTTAAACTAAAACACCAGAAAATGCTTGTAAAAAACCTCCCTATAGCCGATAATACATGCCTGCATTTACGCCAATCGACCACAGGTAGAATTTCATTGGATTCGAATTAATGGATGTAAGCGAACGCCGGTAAATGGGTTCGAGGCGGAGGGATATTTTATTGGAAATGTTGTAGCCTATGCCCAGTCCTGCCAGCATCACGAGATTTATGGCACGGGCACTCAGCGGACTCTCCGAATTTTGTGTTTTTTCTTCGCCATTGACATATTTTATTTCAAAATAATAATTACCATCCAGATAAATGGATGGAGAAAGACCCGCCGTAGCAAACAAGCGAAGACGCTTTTGGAGGATGTAAAATTTGGCTGTCAGGGGAATATCGAGATAATAAAAATGATCGAAATACCTGGCTTTGCCAAGTTGAGCCCCTTGAATATTAGTAGATGGAATCCAGGATGACTTGTAACCCTTGTTGGCAAAATGAAGCCCCGCCTCCAGGCCAAGCCAGCCATTTACCTGATAACTGAGATTTACTCCGGCGGTATATCCAAAGTCAGGCTCGATGTAATCTTTAACAAAATTAGGGAAATCCGGGTTATTCAATTTTGTAATTGCACTGGAATAATCCGGCGAAAAGCTAAGCCCAAGACTTAATCGCCGATTGTTTTTTTGTTCGTCAGGCTGCGAAAAAACCGACCAGGTTGCACAAAGCAAGAGGACGAGAAGTAATTTTCTTTTTTTCATACCAGCAAAAATAAGCTATCCAATCAGGATATAGACCCAGTGAATTATTGAATTTTATTGAAGTCGGTGAATTTGATAACATTTGTTTCGCCAATCTTATTAAGTACTAATAAATCCTTATCACCGCTTATTAAATAATCAGCATTTGAGTCAATCGCCAATGAAACCAAATAATTATCTTTCGAATCCCTGCAAATATTAGAAACTGTCGTAATAGCAATTATTTCAGAAGACTCATCAAGTAATTCAAAAAACTCTATAATTTGCTCATCGGCAAAATATTTCTTAATCTTTGGCTTTTTGAAGACTTCTGATAATTCATGAAGTTGTTCGCTGCAGGTAATTATTTTAATAAATTGCGAATCAATCTGATTTTGAAGCCCTTTTAAATTTTTACCAATCAAAAAGGAAATCCAAATGTTTGTGTCAACAATAATCTTAAATGACTTGCTTCCCTTTTTCATATCGCTGCTTCCTAACTGATTCAACTTCCTTTGTAATCTCATCCAATGTCAACTCGGTTGTTTTGGTCAATTCTAAAAGGGTATTAAATCTTTTTAGAAACAATGATTTTTTTAACTCGTTGAATATCTCCAATTTGTCTGTATCATCCAATTCGTTTAGTATCCTAATAAACTGGCTTTTATCTAATTCTATATTTATTGTTCTCATAATTCAAAACTAAATTTTATCAAAAATAGATAAAACCTTATGAGTAGCAAATTTTTTTGATATGGTCGGATTTCTCCAAAGGCGATTCTTTCATCGCGTTGGTTTAGGCATCAAGCAAGTCGGATGTCAGCAGATTAAATTCCATGTTGTGATTAGCGATTATTTAATATAGTTCAAGAAATCTATACTTTGAGGTAAATATCTTGTAATCCTGACGGCAGCTATTAGTTGTCCTATTATAGTCAAATGCAAGTCATTTAGTTGATTTTTTTCATAAATACTAACAAATAATTTAAGAAAGGTAGATGTATTAATCTGCTCTCTTATTTCCTCAGGTTTCAAACCAGATAATTTATCCTTATATGTTTTCTTAAAAACATTAGTAATATCTGTACCGCCCGATAAAAAGTGTGTCTTAACACAACCTTTACTTACCAAATACTGAATATTCCAACCAGTTAAATTATCTAATCCCTGTGTAAGTTCAAGAAGTAATTGACAGGTTTCCTCATAATTATGAAGATGCTCAAATTTTTGGAGTGTCATATGAGAAAATATGTACTTAACACACAATAAGTTTATTTGCTCAGAAGTCAATCGTGCGACTATTTTTATTGCTTCTGAAATAGCCAAAGATTGCAAGTCTGTTTGTTTAGAATAGGCTTTCTTTATTACCAAATCTGCTAAAACATCAAAGTTTGATTTATAACCTCGTTTAGCAGTTTCAATTACAGCTCCATTTAGAGAATACTGAAAGTCAGGATCTGTAAACTTATTTGGATCAATTTTTTGATATTCTTGAGCAAGTTTCTTTTCAAATTCAATGAGAAGTATTTGACTGTTTTCCTGAGCCTTTTGCATTGCGTCATCTCTCAATTTTGGAAAGTTTTGCTTGAGGAAAAGGTTTGTCAATTTTTCAACTTGGTCAAAAGTCAAACCTACATTAACGGTTACATCACCATACCTTCCCCAATTTTATTTCAAAGACTTTTTCCAATTCCGAATCGCTGCTGATTTTGATGCCTTTAAACTCTACCAGCATTTGGGGTGCGGCGGATTGATAGCCGTTTTTGAACAGGATCAAATCGTAGGTTTTAAAACTGCCATCCTCATTAATCAGTCGCTTTATCCAATGGCTTTTGTATTCCCTGTATTCAGCCGTTTTCGCGCCACTTCTGATATCGTCGAAAGGCTCCTTCCGTAGGCTTAGATACAGGATTTTTTTTCGCTGTTTTTCATCCGCAGTCGTAATAAGTTTTTCGTAAAAAGTAGGTGATTAAATAAGTATTTTCATTTTTTTAAATCTAAAAAACAAACAAAGTTAATTAGATTTAGAATAGAAAAACATCGCCTTGCTTGTGTGCGCATAAATCCGTTAATACCGATAATACATGCCTGCATTTACGCCAATCGACCACAGGTAGAATTTCATTGGATCCGAATTAATGGATGTAAGCGAACGCCGGTAAATGGGTTCGAGGTGGAGGGATATTTTATCGAAAATGCTATATTCTACGCCTAAGCCTGCCAGCATCAAGATGTTGATGGCACGGGCACTCAGCGCGTTCTCCGAGTTTTGTGTTTTTTCTTCGCCGTTGTCATATTTAATTTCAACAAAATAATTATAATCCAGGTAAATCAAAATATTCATTTATTCCCGAAATAATCACACTTCCAGTGCGAGATGAAATTGCCATAAGCCGGATTAAGGCGACAACAAGTTTTTCCATTTTAGATATTTGCAATTTGAACTACACCAAATTTTCATAAGCCAAAATAATTTGTTGTAAATATTTGTAAGCGAATCAATTCAATCCTTAACCAACCTCTCCATATTTGTTTCTATTTTTGATTTTTAAACTAAACTAACTTCTTATGTTTCGATTTCCTTTGATTACTGCACTCCTCTTTTGCTCACTTGCTATCTTTCCGCAAAAAAAATCTATCGATCAGTCGGTTTATAAAGATTGGAAACGATTAAAGAAATCTCATATTTCTAATGATGGCCATTGGGTTAGTTATGAAATAAATCCCCAAAAAGGTGATGGATGGCTCTATATTTACAATACCATCGATGGAAATTACGATTCAATATCCCGGGGATATGAAGCAAAATTTTCAGGAGATTCGAAAATTTTAGTTTTTAAAATCAAACCACAGGCCGATACAGTAAGAAAAGCCAAACTGGCCGAGGTAAAAAAGGATGATCTCCCAAAAGATTCACTCGGCATTTACACACCCGAAAAGAAACATCTCGAAAAAATTGCAAGGGTAAAATCCTATAAACTTCCCAAAAAGGGAACCGATTGGCTGGCTTATCAATTGGAAAAGTCACTGCCGGAAAAGGATACCATTCAAAATGCTGATACTACGGAATTGAAAAAGGAAAAACCGAAGAAGAAGGATAAAAAGAAAAAAAAGAATGAAGGTACCGAACTGGTGATAAAAAAAGTGATCGAAGGCTTAACTTTCAGCTTCAAAAATGTTTCTGATTACGAAGTTGCCAAAAATGGAGAACTCTTTGCCTTCATAATTTCGACCAACGATTCTATCGATTCCACCTTTGTCCATCGCTTTGAACCGAAAAAAGAAAACGCTGAATTAATCTTTGAACGACCCGGTGTATCCAAACAAATATCGATTGATGATTATGGAAAACAATTGGCTTTTGTTTATTCATCCGACACTTCAAAATTTAAAAATTATAACCTGGTTTATTGGAAATTAAAATCAGGACAATCAAAAATAATAATTGATAGCTTAAATTCCGGCCTACCGGAAAATTGGCGCGTGAGTGAAAACAATAAGCCAAATTTTTCGGAAGATGGTGAAAAGCTCTATTTTGGAACTGCCCCAAAAATCCAAACCGAAGCAAAGGATACTTTGCTAAAAGAAGAAAAATTTCAGGTGGATATTTGGAACTGGAAAGACCCGCTTATTCAGCCACAGCAAAAAAAACAATTGGAAAAGGAGAAAAAAAGGAATTATCTGGCGGTTTACTTTCCTGATAAAAATGAAATGGTGCAGTTGGGAAGCGAAGAAATCCCCGACATCCGAACGTACAATCACGGAAATTCAAAAATTGTTTTGGGTTCCACCGATAAACCCTGGCAACAGCTCCTTTCCTGGGACGATGGCTATAGAGATTATTATTCGATTGATATTTCCACCGGAAAAACAACAAAATTATTAAGCAAGCAACAATCCTCTGCAAGCCTCTCCCCTACCGGAAAGTACATCCTTTGGTACTTATGCACCGATTCGTCATGGTATGTGCAAGATGTAAATGGCGGCGAAACATTATCCTTAACAAAAAATCTACCCTTCAATTTTTATTACGAATTGAACGACATGCCCCAACTTCCCGGAAGCTACGGTATTGCCGGTTGGACGGAAAAAGATGAATATATCCTGGTTTATGATAAATACGACATCTGGAAATTCGACCCTGCAGGAAAGGAAAAGGCTTTCAGGATTACCACTGGTTATGGCCGTGAAAATGAAATACGTTTCCGTTATGAAAAAATGGATCGCGAATCGAGCTGGGTAGAAAAAGAGATGATATTATCAGCCTTCAATTTCAAAAACAAACAAAGTGGGTTTTATAAAACAAACTATAAAGTTAAAGCCAATCCTCAAAAGCTGATTATGGATAATTACAGTTTTTCGGGATTAAAAAAGGCAAAAAAAACCAGCAAAGTTATATGGACCAAAGAAGCTTTTGAGCAATATCCTGATATGTATTGGAGCAACAAGGATTTTGATGCTCCTCTACAAATTACCCATCTTGACCGGCAACGCGGTAAATTTTTATGGGGAGATGTACAACTTGTAAGCTGGACTTCATCGGACGGTGATAAACTGGATGGGCTTCTCTATACACCTGAAAATCTTGATCCTGGTAAAAAGTATCCGATGCTTGTTTATTTTTACGAACGCAACTCAGATGGTTTACACCGCTTCAGGCATTTGTCGCCAAGCCGATCAATTATCAACCCATCGTATTGTGTGAGTAATGATTATGTGGTTTTCGTTCCCGACATCCCCTACCTCACTGGTTATCCCGGCCAAAGCGCTTTAAGAGCAGTGGTTAGTGGAACCCTGGCCATGACCGACCAATTTAAATTTATCGATAAAGATAAAATGGGCATTCAAGGACAAAGCTGGGGCGGATACCAGGTAGCCTATTTGGTAACCCAAACAAACCTTTATGCAGCAGCCATGGCCGGAGCACCGGTTAGCAATATGACCAGCGCTTATGGCGGCATTCGCTGGGGCAGTGGCATGAGCAGGATGTTCCAATACGAAAAAACACAAAGCCGCATCGGTGGAACGCTATGGGAAAAGCCATTGCTCTACATCGAAAATTCCCCGGTATTTTTTGCAGATAAAATCGAAACCCCGCTTTTAATTATGCATAATGATAATGATGGTGCCGTACCGTGGTATCAAGGCATTGAGATGTTTTCGGCCATGCGCCGCCTCCAAAAACCTGCCTGGATGCTTACCTACAACGATGAAGAGCACAACCTCACAAAATGGCCCAACCGCATGGATCTGGACATCAGGATGTATCAGTTTTTTGATTTCTACCTCAAAGGCGCACCGGAGCCAGTTTGGATGAAGGAAGGTGTGCCTGCAATAGAAAAGGGGAAGAAAACGGGGTATGGGTTGGAGTAGATGATTTTAGATTTATTAATGGTTTCATTGACGTTTCCATCCCGAAACTTTGGGATTGGAAAGTCAAATGCTCGTCTGGGTGTAACTTTCCATCGCCCTTGGCACGAGTAGTCATCCGATGAATTACCCCTGACAGTTTTTCTTTTTCCCGGCTCGAAATACCAATTGCTTAGACAGTATTCATCGGATGACTTTCCATTCAGGGGGTCAGGAAGTCAGGGCTTCACTTATAGTGAAACCCTGACTAAATCATGCTAATACGGATATGGTAACCGTAGCTCATTCTCAACTATCCATTGATTCCTCCCAACACCTCTTCAATAATTCGCTTAGCATTCTTGATAGGTAAGGATGTAAACCTGGCAACTTCCAGACAATCATCAATTGTGGGTTTGCCTTTTCCGTTAACCGTGGTTGTATGCATGTTGTTGAAGCCATCCGAAGGTAAAAGATCGTAAGCTGGTGAGAGCTTCCACAGGTTATTTTGGTAAATAAATGAGAAATTTTTTGAATGATCATCTTTGTTCCCGATCAGTACATTAAAAACCATTTGACGAAATAACTTCTCCACTTCCCTCATGTCGCGGGTTAAAGCCATTGTTGCCTGCAAAAGTGCTGAATAATCCAATGAGGGCAAACGGTGGCTTGCATACAGCAAACCGGCGGCTGAATGTGTATGAATACGCTCAAGCCCTACGCGGTCAAATCGGCGGGTTCCAAAGTATTTCCCTTCAAACAATCTGGTTTCAGGCATTTCAATACCACATTTCTCTGCCAAAATAGAATGCTCGTATTCAACCCTCCCCACCTCTTCGGGATCATTGGAAGCCCTAAATTTCACCAGCCATTCAACACCTTCAATTTGAATTAATATTTTTGGCCGGGCACCACCGGACGATCCGGCAATATTCACAAGTTCATCTATCGAATTGCTTGGCTCAACACGCAAAATCTTTTCAACTTCATTGGCATAATAATCAAGACTGCGAATGATATTTTCAGATTGATGATTCTGAATTGGCCTGTATATTAATGCCCCCATTCCACTGTTTCCTACAAGACTTAACCTGTCGATTACAGTGAGTTCAGCAGGATCGTATCCTTTTTCCTTTAACCATCTGTCTGTAATTAACCTGCCCCATCCGTCAGGGAGGCTATCATTAAAAACCCCAAAAAGGCCATCGAATGGATCATTTCTGGCAGTAAAAACTCCCGGCTTGAGTGGTAAATAAAAAGGTGAGATTGAAAATCCCGTATTTAACCATTCTGATCCATATTCAAAAACACAGCATCGTTCTGGCGTGAGTGCCAGTTTCCCAACAAACCGATCGGCAATAAAAACTTCTATATTTACTGTTTGTTTAAACATTTCGCTTACCTCTTTGTCTTTTTTTGGATTTTGTTGCATTTAACATTTCATCAATACTTTGGTATTGTTTCGTGGTAAATAATTTGCCAAATTCTTCAGTAACATCCAAAACTACGGCAATCATCAAAAGATGTTTTAAGGAAATCTCATGGTTATTCTCAAAACGCTTGAGTGTGCCAAGGCTTACACCAGCCATTGCAGATAAGCCTTTTTGGGTCAGATTCAATTCAAGTCTTCGTTCACGCATTCGCTGTGCAATTCCTTTAGCTAAGGCAGCAGGATTAAAAGCATCCAATAAAAAATCATTATCAGCCATTATATTAGTTGTTAAATGTATTTTTATGTATTAATAAATAAAATATTAGCTATTACAAAGATACTTAATTAATGGGAAAGTCAGGGCTTCACTTATAGTGAAACCCTGACTAAGCGCAAGTCATCCGATGAATTACTCCTAACAGTTTTTCTGTTGCCCGGCCCGAAATACCAATTGCTTAGACAGTATTCATCGGATGACTTTCCATTCAGGGGGTCAGGAAGTCAGGGCTTCACTTATAGTGAAACCCTGACTAAGCGCAAGTCATCCGATGAATTACTCCTAACAGTTTTTCTGTTGCCCGGCCCGAAATACCAATTGCTTAGACAGTATTCATCGGATGACTTTCCATTCAGGGGGTCAGGAAGTCAGGGCTTCACTTATAGTGAAACCCTGACTAAGCGCAAGTCATCCGATGAATTACTCCTAACAGTTTTTCTGTTGCCCGACCCGAAATACCAAATGCTTAGACAGTATTCATCGGATGACTGACATTTCCTGGTGAATATAAGGATTACAATCACAAACAATTTCCTGACCAGCTAATTCAAACAACCACTCATACATCCAATTCATTTATCTTTGTTAATTGATAGATATTTAGACTATTCATTCATATACTATTAATCATCAAAACAAATTTCAAAATGAACCACAAAAACAAACTTCAAAAAACGTTTATTACATTTAGCATGGTCATCATCCTTGCTTTATCAACGGCTTTTACAGCAAAAGCGCAAACCCCATTGCTTCATAATCCGGATATCTTCGGAAATACAATTGTTTTCGTTGCAGGAGGAGACCTCTGGAAAGCCCCCGCAGATGGTGGAACAGCCCAAAGATTGACATTTCACGATGGGCAGGAACGAAATCCACAATTTTCGAACGATGGTAAAATGATTGCTTTTACCGGTGAATATGATGGAAACCCTGATGTTTATGTTATGAATGCCGATGGTGGGAACATCACACGGGTAACCTACCATCCTGGATATGATAATGTGGTAGGTTGGCATCCTTTAGAAAACAAAATCATTTTTTCATCCAGAAGAAATAGTACGACACGCTACACCAAGCTTTTCCTTATTTCACCTGAGGGGACAAACATTGAAGAGCTTATTATGTACGATGCTGCTCAGGGCAGTTTTTCGCCGGATGCTTCTAAAATTGCCTACAACAAAGTCTCTCGCGAAAATCGTACCTGGAAACGCTATGTTGGGGGCTTAGCTCAGGAGGTTTACATCTATGATTTTAAAACGAATACCGAAACAAACATCTCTAATTTCACAGGAACCGACCGGATTCCAATGTGGATTGGTGACAAAATTTATTTCACTTCCGACCGCGACCGTGTCCTCAATATTTTTGCCTACGACAACAAAAGCGCTCAAATCGAAAAAATTACCAATCACACCAAATGGGATGCCCGCTACCCTGGCAATGATGATAAATCCATTGTTTATGAACAGGGCGGCGATATTTGGAAATTAGACATTGCAAGCGGGAAAACTGCAAGAATCCCGGTTGAGATCAAAGTAGATTTGGAAGAAGCCAGGCCATACACGAAAAAAGTAGCTAAAGAAATTAATGGTTTTGATGTATCTCCGGGAGGTGAAAGGGCTGTAATCGTTGCCCGTGGCGAAGTATTTTCAGTTCCTCACGAAAACGGACCAAGCTACAATATTTCAAAAAACAGTGGCGCTAACGACAGGTTTGCAGTTTGGTCGCCCGATGGGAAAAATATTGCCTATCTCTCCGACAAATCAGGCGAATATCAAATTTATATCTCTGATACCAAAGGGAACGCCGAAGCCGTAAAAATGACAAATTTTAAAGATGGGTTCAGGCACACCCTGCGTTGGTCGCCCGACAGTAAAAAGATTGCATTTACCGATCAAACCCTCACGCTTTACATTTTGGATGTAGCCTCCAAAAAAATCACGAAAGTTGATAAGGCAGATTTTGAAAATGTGGATGTATCGCTCACCAAAAAACCCATCAACGATTACTACTGGTCGCCCGACAGCCGTTGGATCGTGTATTCGAAAATGAACAAGGATTTCATGTATCAACTCTATGTTTATGGTTTGGATGATAAAAAAATCCAAGAATTAAGCAATGGCTTGTTTCACGATTTTAACCCGGTTTTCACCCAGGATGGTGAGCATATTATTTTTATTTCCGATCGTATTTTCAGCCCAACTTACTGCGACATCGAGTGGGAAATGGTTTACAAAGATGTGGCCGGTATTTTTGCCATCACACTTAAAACTGATGGTCCTTCTATCCTACCCTTCAAAAATGATGAAGTAGATCCTGTTGAAAAGGAAATGAAAAAAAATACTGTTGTTAAAATAGATTTTGAAGGCATTTCAACACGAGTTGAATCCTTGCCTCTAAAAAAAGGAAATTATCGCAACTTGGCTGTTAACGAATCCACACTTTATTATTTGAATGCCGAAAAAGGGGATTTCAATAAATTTGAATATCGTGCTGTTGATGAAATGAATTTGTATGCTTATGATTTTGACAGCGAGAAAGAATCAGAAGTGATTTCCGGTATTAACGACTATAAACTTTCATCAAAAGGCAGTCATTTGATCTGGAAAAAGGGCAGCAATATTTCTATTGTAAAAGCCGGCAGTCCTGCCGAAAGTGCTTCAGCGCTCAATCTTTCCGGTTTAAGTTTTTGGTTTGAACCCAAAGCTGAATGGAAACAAATATTTGATGAAGCCTGGCGCATGGAACGCGACTATTATTACGAGCCGGGCATGCATGGGCAGGATTGGGATATGATGAAAATTAAATATGGTAAGCTGATCGATCGCACTGCCTGCAGGCAGGATGTGCGTTATATTATTGGTGAATTGATAGGCGAATTAAATACATCGCACACCTACATTTATGGTGGAGATAATCAGCGCGATGCCGACCGTGTGAATGTTGGGATGTTGGGCATTAATTTTAATACGGAAAACAATCGCTACCGGATTTCCAAAATCTTTACCGAATCGGACTGGTCTCGTAAGGTGTATCCCCCACTGGCAAAACCGGGTGTTAATGTAAACGAAGGTGATTACATCTTAAAAGTAAATGGTATTGAAGTAACAAGTGATAAAAATTTCTACAGTTATTTTGTTGATTTGGTTGGTAAACAAATTACTCTTACGGTCAACAGTTCCCCATCAATTGATGGTGTCAGAGATGTAGTGGTTGAACCAACCCGCAGCGAAAGCTTAATGCGCTATATCGATTGGCTGGAATGGAATCGCAAAACTGTTGAGAAAGCTTCAGATGGGAAAATTGGATATGTTTATCTTCCTGATACCTATAATGGATCGGCCACTGATTTCCCAAGGTATTTCTATTCACAAACCAAAAAAGAAGGATTTATTGTTGATGGCCGGTTCAATGGTGGCGGCCTCGATCCTGAGATTTTCCTGCAAAGGCTGCTTAAAAAACCCCACGGTTATTGGACTCGTCGAAATTCGGAGGATCAAATGATTCCGGCACTGGCCGTTGATGCAAAAATGGCCTGCTTAACAAATCGCTATGCCGGATCAGGTGGCGATGAACTGCCTTATGAATTTCGTTTCAACAACATGGGGCCAATCATTGGTACAAGAACCTGGGGTGGCTTGGTTGGTGTATCGATGTTTATCGAATTGATTGATGGCGGCGGACTTACTGCTCCCGACTATAGGATTTACAATGCCAAAGGTGAATGGGTAGTCGAAAACGAAGGCATAACACCTGATATCATCATAGATGTGGATTCCAAAAAAATGGCTGAAGGGTATGATAATCAACTCATGAAAGCAGTGGAAGTACTAATGAAGGAAATTAAAGACGATCCAGGAACATTTCCAAAGCATGAAAAATTTTCTATTGACAGGTAAACTAAAATAATTATGCTAATTAAAATGCCGGCCAGGAATACACATCCAGGCCGGCATTTTGTTTTATGAGGAATTTTTCAAGCAAAAATGCTTTTTGATCTGCCAAAATATTCTCTGGCTTCATCTAAAAAATAGTTTCAATACTATTTTATCAAATGCAGGTTTTTCGATATAACACAAAAAAACCACACTTACGAAATAATCTGTAACAATTACTAAATTCAATTATGATTATTTTAATGTTTTAATGTAGTTTCGTGAATAAATTTAAAAACCACTAGTAATGAAAAGAATGAAAGTAGTCTCAACAGTTTTAATGATGGCAATGATTGCCATAGTTTCTTTTTCCTGTAAAAAAGATATAGAAAACACAATTGATCCTATTCCGGATCCTGATTCTAAAAAGTTTTCTGATCTTGTGGTTCCGGAAAACTTTACCTGGAGCACAGCCGAGTATCTATTAATCGATCTGGAATTTGTTGATGCCAACCAGAACCCGGTCGTAACATCGTTTGAAGTTTACAGCGAATATCCTAATGGAATAAAATTTATGGATGGCGCTTCAAACGAAAATGGCATCTTCAACAGAAAATATAAGGTTGCAAGTAAGCGTACATTTTTTGTAGTTATCATTCCCAATCAGGAGCCCTCAACAGTTACTTTTGAAAACACAAGCTTAAACATTGGAAATCAGCAAACCAATGCATATATTGCTAAACATACAATTATAGTTAATAATCCTTCATTTAAATCTGAAAATGCAAACACTTATCAATATTATCCTGCTGAGGATGTATATGGCACTATCGGATTTGAAGACCTTTGGCCAAACGAGGGTGACTATGATTTTAATGATGTAGTAATAGATTACAATGCAAAGGCTACTTTTAATGATGACTTCAAAGTAACACAAATTGATATGTTACTGTATCTTAGAGCCAGCGGTGCTGCCTACAATAATGGCTTTGGAATGTCCTTTAAACATTCATGGGTCTATGAAGGTGAGCCCTATGCTGATATAGCCTCAGTAACTGTAAATGGAATTGCAATTCAGCCAGAGGCTACCGAATATCCTTCTTACATGTTAATTCCAAATATCAAAGAGAAAATGAATTTTCTCAATACTTTTCCAGAACAAGAATTTTATCCTTCAATAGAATTTCAAGTCCAAATTATTTTTAATACGCCGGCCGAAGATTGGTGGGAAGTGGATCTGCCGCTTAACAATCCATTTATAATCTCGGATATGGAAAGAGGCCGTGAGGTTCATCTGCCATGGTATTTACCAACCTCCCTTGCCAACCCCTCAATAGCCGGTACGCATGACGATGCATCAGACCCGTTTGCCTTTGACCCAAATAACTTTAAGGCATCTAATATGTTTGGCTTCTATACATACATGACCACTGAAGGCTATCCTTGGGCTATCAACGTTTACTTCGATGAAAGTAACAATGACCTGTTTAGATATCCGATTGAAATAATGGATATGAGAGAAGCATATTATCCGGCCTTCGATGGATGGGTCACTAATTATGACCCCTTTGATTGGTATTTGCCTGAATATGGAATAGATGGTAAAATTTACGAAACCATTCCTGACCCGATATACCCTGGTGTGGAATAAAACATTTTTAGATTATGAAAATTCTACCTGTCGAAAAAATCCGTGAAGCTGATGCCTTCACAATTAAAAATGAACCCATAAAATCAATCGATTTAATGGAACGCGCTGCAAACCAATGCTACCAATGGATAAAAAAGCATCTGGATAAAACCCATAGGTTTAAAGTGTTCTGCGGTCCAGGAAACAACGGTGGTGATAGTTTGGTAATTACTCGATTACTCGCTAAAAAGAACTACGATGTTGATGTAATCATCGTAAGATTTACAGAAAAAGGTTCCGATGATTTTGATCTCAACTTAAATAGACTTAATGAAATCAACATTGTAAGCCTGACAGAAATTCGGGATGGTGATACACTTCCTGAAATTTCAGATGATGAGATAGTTATTGATGCCATTTTTGGTTCGGGGCTTAGCCGACCCGTTACAGGATTTGTTGGCAATTTGATAAATCACATCAATGCAAGCGGAGCAATTACCATTGCTATTGATACGCCCTCTGGTTTGTTTAGTGATGAAAATTCAACTGATAAAGGAGGAGCAATAATTGAAGCTGACTATACACTTTCGTTTCAATTTCCAAAATACGCATTCCTGTTTCCCGAAAATGATAAATATGCTGGCGAGTGGACTATTTTGCCCATTGGCTTAATGGAAGATTTTACTGACCAGGTAAAGGTTGAGAATTTTTTTGTAAAAAGACAGGATGCTGTTCAGCTACTGAAACCAAGAAATAAATTTGATCATAAAGGCACCTTTGGCCATGCGCTTTTAATTGCCGGTAGCTACGGTAAAATGGGAGCCGCAGTCATGGTGGCGAAAGCAGCGCTTCGTTCCGGCGCTGGCCTGGTTTCTGCGCATGTTCCTCAAACCGGCTATCCGATTATCCAAACTGCCGTCCCTGAGTGCATGGTAAGTATTGATGAAAATGAAAAAGTGTTCAGCAAACCACCTGATCCTGGACTTTATAATGCCATTGCAGTTGGCCCGGGACTTGGAACAGAGAGGGCTTCTCAAGATGCTTTAAAATTGCTCATCCAAAATGTAAATGCTCCAATCCTCTTCGATGCCGATTCCATTAATATTTTGGGTGAGAATAAAACATGGATATCATTCATCACGGCAGGAAGCATTTTTACACCACACCCCAAAGAATTTGAAAGATTAGCAGGAAAATCTTCAAATCATTTTGAACGAAATCAAATGCAACGGGAATTTTCGATTAAACACAAGGTTTATGTAGTTTTAAAAGGAGCGCATACCTGCATCTCCACACCTGATGGATTGTGTTTTTTTAATTCCACAGGAAATCCCGGTATGGCAACCGGGGGCAGTGGCGATGTTTTGACAGGAATAATTTTGGGTCTGCTTGCTCAAGGCTACCACCCGCAGGAAGCCTGTATTCTTGGTGTTTACCTTCACGGGATGGCCGGAGATATTGCTGCAAAGAAAAAATCACAACAAGCCATGATTGCCGGCGATATTACAGAGAACATTGGTAAGGCCTTCAGAAAATTGACATAACAGATTTTTAGTAGGTGATGTTTTTTAAAAAAGGTTCTACTACCATTTTTATGGATACAAATCAATGTACATAAAGAACAGATTTCTCCCTGCGGTCGAAAAGACAGGGCTTTACTCAGAGTTGAATGGGGAGAGGAACATCGGGCGCGGAGCGCCCGATGTTCCTCTCCCCCCAACCACATTACAGCCCTGTCTTTTCGAAGGAGCGAAGCGACTGAGAAATCTATTATATCATTTTCCCTCCTTGCCGCGAGTCAGGTAATCAACGTGTTACAAAAACTTGTCATTTGTAAGGACCTTCAGCCTGCCCCGTTTTTTCGGGGACTGAGACCCGCTTCGCAGTGAGGCGAGCAAGGCAGGAGTCCATTTAGGGCTTGCTGAAAAACTCAGAATAATAATATTTCGGTGCGCTGCACCTCCCGTATCAATTCTAATTAATGTTTCTACAAAGATTATCGCCACTCTGTGGCTTATCCTTCAGGTGCGGAGTACCGGTAATCTTTGTAGAGTTTTATCCGATGATGGGGATAAAGGTGCAGCGCACCGAAATATTTGGTGCAAGGTTTTTGAACAAATTTCTTCCTAACCCTTGCACAAGGAATCAAATATTATGGACTAACTGTTAATACTCCAGTAGATTAGGTCTTTCTCAGCAGACCCTATTTAACAGTTAGTTTTTCAAGGTTTTATAAAAAGTTATCATTAGTAGTACCTAAAATAATTATCCAGACGAACAATCTATTTTGCATCCCTGCATTGATTTCAGTATTTTTACACCGTGATCGGATTATTTCAATATTATTTGATCGAAATCTAAAATAAATATTCACTAAAATAAATTTTTATGAAAAGATTTTACACAGTATTCATTTCAATGATTGTGCTGATTGGTTTTACTACAGCACAAAGTTTAAGTAGTCTGGATGTAAACGGGGATATTATTCCCCCTGGGGCAATGATTACAGAGGGTTTGCACACTCAGGCTGATGTACTTGTTCAGGGACAGGCTTTGGAAAGATCAGAGTGGATGTCGAAAGGCCCATGGGGTGGAAATCTCCGGGGGTTTGCAACCGACAAGTCGAATGGCATGAACGTGGTTGCTGCCTGTGGACATTCAACAGCCGGAAATGGCGGAATATGGTATTCAGAAGATGGCGGACAAAACTGGAATGGCTCTGATATCAACAACAAAATTATTTATTGTGCCTTTGCACACCCCACCCAAAGTGGTACTTTTTACGCCGGCGGCAAGTACGGAATCTACCAATCGAATGATGGGGGTGCTACCTGGCTGCAAATTGCTTATCCCGGTACTACCATTATTGGCTTTGGCCTGCAAACTTCCAATACCGAATTAATGGTTGCCGGAATTGCTTCAAACCAGGGTTTACATTATTCGAGCGATGGAGGTGTAAACTGGAACATCACCAACTTAACCCAGGGTTATATGAAAGACTTTGCGGTATCGGCGGATAACCCGGAAAAAATGTATGTTGCTGTATCGGGAAGCAGTGGCTCAGGACTCTTTACCAGTACCAACGGTGCTGATTGGTTGGCCATTAACCCGGCAGGATCAGGACAATGCTATGGTATTTATGCAGACCCAACTGATGGAGATTTCCTCTTACTTGGTGCGGAGTTCGGAATATATAAATCAACCGATGGCGGTTCCAGTTGGGTGCAGACACAGGCTACCAGCAATTTTGCCCGTGGAATTGTAAAGTACAACGGAACTTTCTATTCTGCCGTTTATGGTGGAGATATTTTAGAAAGCGCTAACGGTGGCGATAGTTGGACAGTGGCAAACGAAAATATTGGTGAAAGAACATGGCAGGCAATTGGAGCATCCGATGTCGGGGCTCTTTTTGGTAGCTGGGGTTCGGTTGTTTTAGGAAACGAAAGTGCTTATGTATTAAGTGTGGATGGTATGAACAATGCCTATGTACATTGTACTGTTTATTATGCTGATCGTAACGAACTTTGGGCCGGATCAGAAGGAAGCGGTATTTGGCTTTCGACCGATAAGGGTGAAACCTGGCAAAACAAATCCAATGGACTTCAGGGCTGGTGGGCATATTCATTTGCACCAACCAATAGCGAAGATTGGCAGGTTGATCGTAGGATGGTGGCCACCAACAATGGCGTGTATTATAGTGATGATTTTGGTGAAAATTGGATGATTCTAAATCAGGAAACCACCTATTACACCGGTGCAATGATACATTGGTCTGATCCGGATATTATGTGGATTGGAGGATCAATCGGCCCCATAAAATACACCACCGACGGGGGTTCTACATGGATTACGCCTGCAGGGCTTCCTTTTGCCTTTTACCCCCGGTTTAATTTATGCGCCAACCCATCCGGTGACCAACGGGTTATGCTTACCTATGAGCAACTCGCTACCAATTGCTACTACTCTGACGATTTGGGCTCAAACTTTGCCCCGTGTTCAGGTATTTCCGGGGTGTCATATTTTACCGACTTATCCATCCGCCTTGCTGACAATAAACTAAATCAGATGGTTTACTTATCTACCGATCAGGGAGTTTACAAATCGATGGATGGTGAGGCCTTTAGTCAATGCCCAAACCTAAGTGGTTTAACATGGTGCGTACTTGGAACGCAGGGAAGTGATGTTTATGCCGGTGGGAACAATGGTGTTTTTCATAGTGCCGATGAAGGCCAAACGTGGGAATCGTTTAGCCAGGGCATGGGCAATATTGCAGTATGGGATTTGGCGTATGGGAGTTCTGATGATGAAATTTTTGCAGGAACCCGCGGATATAGTGTTTATAAATATGGTGAAGCCCTGCCAGGAAAAGTGCAGGGATTTGTTCGGGATGCCCTGACAAACATCGCTATTGATGAGGCTGAAATTACTGCCACCAACCTTGACGATGGTGTGGTAACTGACGCAACACCTTTTGGCGCTCATTACCATATACTTCTTTCTCCGGGCACATATACCCTCGATTGCACCGCCGAAGGCTATCAGCAAGCTACAGCAAATAATATTGTGATAATAGCCGGAATGAACACCAATTACACTTTTTATCTTGAAGCTGCCACTCAAAATATTACCGGAATTGAAGATTCCGAAAATGTAATGTCAGGAATTTACCCAAACCCTGCAAACAATCAGGTTTATGTTTCAGGAAGTAACATTTCAAAGTGTGAAATCCTGAATCAGGCAGGTCAACAAGTTCTTGTGATTGATGAAGTGGATGCCGGGCATCCGATAAGTATCGAAAATTTACCGGCAGGAGTTTACTTTGTAAGAGTTACATCAGATAAAGCTTCCTCAATTGAAAAGCTGATTATCGAATAATTTTAAAAAAAACAGATATTTTTTCTAATTGAAAAGGTAAGGGGATTGCTCTCCTTACCTTTTTTTATTGTCATTCATCACATAACAGCCCTTACAAAACGAAAGTTTCATAATGTAAGAAGCTATGGCTAATAAATGCCACTATGCAAAAATGGGACAGTCCTAAAAAATAGGATTATCCCACTATTAAAACGATAAATACAATTTCCTATACTAAGCCCTGAGCAATAAGGAAGGTTGCAGCAAAGGCTACAATAGCATAAAGCTCGGGAAATACTGCAAGAATCATTGTTTTTCCGAAAACATCGTAACCGGAACCAATGCCTGCAATACCATTGGCACAAATGCTGCCCTGCCTAAATGCCGATAACATGGCAACCAATCCCAGGGCAAGACCTGCACCAAAAATGGCAGCTCCCTGCAGTATGGTCATATCCGGGTTAATCAATGGAGTTCCATCTGCAAGCGTTAGACTGTTTATCACGAAAAAGCCAGCAAACCCATACAATCCCTGTGTTCCGGGTAAAGCACTCAGAAGCATATAGTTTCCAAAAGCTTCATCATTTTTCTTTAAGGCGCCAATGGCTGCATTTCCGCCCATTGCCACACCATACGCACTCCCAATTCCCGACAAAGCAATCATTATTGCAATGCCCACATAAGTTAAAATTAATGCTAATGCCATAATAGTTTCTCCTTTAATTTGGTGATATTATTTGTTATTTAGTTATTCGTTATTCCGAAAAGTAGAAAATTTTCTCCAAAGGAGTCCTTCAGACAATTTTCGTAACTTTTCGAGCCCGCCTTGCCGCCAGCGTAGGCTTTTATTAAGGCGAGGCAGGGATGCTCGAAAAAATATGAAATCACAGATTCCTGTTTTTTCGGCATTCGTTAATCGTTATTCGTTATTTAACGGAAGTTGCTGTAGAGATGTCCATCCCAAAAGCTTTCGGGAGGGCATCTCTGCAAAAAATTCTATCGTTTTATTTTCAATCATTCAGTTCCCGCAAGGGCGGAATTTCCCCGAAAAAACGGGGCAGGCTGCTACGCTCAATCCCGCAAATGCGAGGATGTCGCTTCGCTCCACATTCAATTGTTTCATTCATTCTGTCATTCTTTTATTTCAATCATTTTAATTTACTTCTTTATGCCTAAAGGGATTGTAAGCTTTGCCCCCACCCTGGAAGCCTGCGTTTTTATAAAATTCTACAAATGTGAGACGCATTGGATGCACAAAAGCACCCAATGTTGCCATGAAAATATTCAATCCGTGACCAATCAAGAGTATTAGAAGGAATATCAGCTGGCTTAATACCGGAACATCTCCACTCATCTGCATTGCAAGATCATTAAATACATAACCAAGTATTGCACTTGAAACTCCCAATGCAAACAGACGTATGTACGAAAGCAAATCGCCCATTACACCAGTAACAATAGAATATACTTCCCAAAGGCCACCGCCAAAATTCACAAAAATATTTTTATCGGGGTTGTTCATCAAAAGGATTAAAACCCCACTGATTCCAAATAAAACATAGTATAATATTGTAATCACCTCTTTGTTAACAGCACTACCCAAAGCATAAATGATGATATTTCCCAAAATCAAAATTATCCAGCCAATGGTAGAAAGTGCATATTTGAATCCATATTGCCGGGCATGGTTGACGGCCTTGATAAACATACCGTAAATAATTTGTATCCCGCCTAAAATCAAGGCAAAGTAGAACATCTTGGAAGAATCGAGCATGTACTTCCGTGCTTCAACCAACCAGCTAATCTTTCCGGCATCGGTCATTTCGATTAAATTCATCCCGAAAAATGTTCCGGTTACCGCACCAAAAATTATTGTTGACCCACCCAGCCATTGCATGAGGGTGAGTATTTTTTTCATCTCAGGTTTCATCTTAGGTTTTAAGATGGTAGCTCCAATTAGAAAAAGTAGTCCATAGCCTGCATCGCCAAGACAAAATCCAAAAAACAACATGAAAAATGGTGCGAAGAAAGGAATTAAGTCCAACTCGCCATATTTTGGTAAAGAGTATAAATTTCCGATGGGTTCGAACAGCTTGCTGAATTTTCCGTTGTTGAGCAAAATGGGTACTTTTTCATTTTTTACAGGATCATCAGCAAGGTAGAAAATTCCTTTTTCAGCTAAAAAAGCTTCCACCTCTTCCTTTTTTGACTTTGGCACCCAGCCCTCAATTATTTTGAGTTTGTCTTCGGATTCACTATTTGCATTTTTCAAAACATTATCAAATGAAATCCTGTTTTCAGTTTCGCCGCGAGTCTGAATAACTTTTGGCAAATACGCTTGTGCATGTTCGCTTAAAAAATTGTTTGCAGATTCTATGTGAGTTTTATAATCCTCAATTTCTTTTTGGATATCCACGGCAGGTCTTTCGGGGGCTCTTACCTCTTCTGCATCAATATCTATTTTCTCATCACTTTGCTTCACAATCACAAAAAATGTTTGCCCTTCGGCATGGCTGATAATTTCAAGGTTAAAATCTGATAGCCATTCTTCCTTAAATTTTCGCTGGGAAACTGAGTAAAATTTTATAATAAGACCTTCATCCTTCAGCTTGCCAAATAATTCTGGTTCAAAATTCCCCCAGGGTTTTACAACTTTAAGATGCTTTTCGAGCAAGGTGATCTTTTGTATCTGATCATCAATCCCGGTTTGTTTTTGCAAAACAATTTTCAGGATTTTACCCGGCATCAGATCAGTTACTTCAGGAGATTCTTTCTCTACTTTCGATTCAAGGATTTTAATCACCCTGTTGAATTGCTGCACACGTTGAATTTCACAGTTGGTGTCTTCATCAGGCGCTATACCTCTGTCAACAACATCCACAACTCCAATTTTTTGTAAATCCTTCAAAAAGCCATGAAAGGCTTTATGATAGATGAGCATCGAATATTTTTTCATTGGAAGTATCATGCTGCTGCCTCCGCTTCTTTTTGTTCTATGCGTTCTTTAACAATTTTCTGAGCTGCTTTGGAGAGATTTTCTTCATCTTCCATAAATCGCTTTATTTTCATAATGGCTTCCTCATAGCCCGGAATCTGTACTTTTTCGTAAAGATTTACTTTTTGTGTTGTTTTTTTTCGGGCAAAATCCAACAATTCATTTTTCCTTACAAAGACATCCCTTTCAAGTCCGATACTTGCCAATTTTTTTAATAAATCAATACCATCCAAAAACCAGGTTGGACTATTAAAAATGTTAAATTTTTTAACTTCAAATTCTACATTTTCCAATATCGGGGTTTTAACACCTGCAATTTTTTTAACTCCAAGCTTAACATCTTTAACTGCAATTAATTCGGGATTAAACTCGCTCCATAATCGTAACAGGCCGGCGTTTTCCTTCTTTTTATTTTCTAACTCTTTGTTGAGACGCTCAGCTTCATTTTTGGCTTTTTTTACTTCAATACGCAAAGCCGACTCTTTATTTTTGAGTGTGGGCAAAGCATTCTGCCTTACCTTCAACTGCTTATTGAGGTCTTGTAGTGAGGTTTTATTATAGTGAAATTTAATTGCCATAAGTTGATTTTTTCGCTGTTAAAACTAACTTTTCTCAGGCCAGTATTTATCTACAAATTCTTTTTTAATACCTACCTCCTGGGCTGTAAAAAACTTCGCAAACAGATGCCAGGTCTTGTCCAACATCTCATCGGCACCAAGATTAACATCAATGGCAAGTAAGTCGTTTGAGTATTCTTTGGCAAAGTTTATCGATCGCTCATCAAAATCAGTAAGGTCAAAACCATTTTCGAGTTTGGTTTTGGCATTGGCAGCTTCGGCGTATAGTTTAATGGCGGCATTCATCACCTGGCCATGGTCACCACGTGTATCTTTCCCAATTACGTTTTGTTTCAGTCGCGATAAACTCCTGAAAGGATCAACAATAACTTTTGCAATATCAGTATCGCGGCGCAAATAAAGCTGGCCTTCGGTAATGTAACCCGTGTTATCGGGGATGGCATGGGTAATATCGCCGCCCGACAGGGTTGTTACTGCAATAATAGTTATGGAGCCGCCTGAGGGAAGCTGAACAGCTTTTTCGTAAATCCTGGCCAGATCGCTATACAACGAGCCGGGCATACTGTCTTTGGATGGAATCTGGTCCATTCTGTTTGAAACAATGGCGAGGGCATCGGCAAAGAGGGTCATATCAGTAAGAAGCACCAGTACGGTTTCATTTTTCTCAACAGCAAAATATTCGGCAGCCGTAAGCGCCATATCAGGAATGAGCAAACGCTCAACGGGAGGATTATCGGTAGTATTCACAAAGCTGATAATACGATCGAGGGCTCCGGCATTATCGAATACATTTTTGTAAAACAAATAATCATCGTTGGTTAATCCCATCCCGCCAAGGATAATTTTATCGGCTTTAGCACGCAAAGCTACCATAGCCATTACCACGTTGTAAGGTTGATCGGGGTCGGCGAAAAACGGAATTTTCTGCCCTGTAACCAGCGAGTTGTTCATGTCGATGCCGGCGATTCCGGTAAAGATCATATTACTCGGTTTTTTGCGTTGCACAGGATTTACCGAAGGGCCACCAATTTCAATTTCTTTTCCTTCTACTTTGGGGCCTCCATCGATGGGGTCGCCATAGGCATTGAAAAATCTCCCTGCCAGGTCGTCACCAACTTTAAGTGTTGGAGCCTTACCAAGAAAAGTAACTTCTGCGTTGGTTGGAATACCTTCGGTACCACCAAAAACCTGTAAAGTAACGTTATCCCCAATAATTTTTACAACCTGTGCCAAACGGTCGCCAATGTATGCCAGCTCATCGTAACCTATTCCTTTTGCTTTAAGAGAACAGGTGGCTTTGGTGATCTGATCAATTTTGGTGTATATTTTTTGAAATGCCTGAGTTTCCATAAACTTTCTTTTTATATCTCAATATTAAGCCGGCTCGGCTACTTTGCGTTGTTTCAATATTTCGGCCAGTTCAGCTTCAAATTTTTTAAATTCATTCGACTCAAATACCGAATAATTCATCTGTTTAAGCACGTTGATTAAATTCCTGAAATAACTACCGACCTCTTCAAAGTTTTCAAATTCATAATCGCCTCTTATGATGTTAACAATTATATTCATCATATATTTCTGGCGAGCAATGGGTGTTGAAGAATCAATTTTATCAAAGGCATCCTGTTGAAGGATTACAAAATCAAAAATCTCAGATTTCCAGAACCTGGTATGGTATTCAATCGGCACACCATCATCACCCAAAATATTAATTTGTTCGTAAGCCTCTTTACCTCTTACCAACAGGTTTTTAATATACTGGATTTGATCAAACCATTCCTTTGAAATATTCTCGTTGATGTATTCGATAAACTCATCATATTCCAGGTATTTTGAATAGCTTTCGATGGGATCGACCGCAGGATAGCGCTTGCTGTCGGCTCGTTGTTGTGAAAGTGCGTAAAAGCAACGCGCGGCTTTTTTTGTAGATTCTGTTACCGGTTCTTTCAGGTTACCACCTGCCGGCGAAACTGCACCGATAAAAGTAATACTGCCCGTTTTACCATTGGGGAGATAAACATAACCTGCCCTTGAATAGAAATTTGAAATGATGGCCGGCAGGTCCATGGGATAGGCATCCTGCCCGGGAAGTTCTTCCATACGGTTCGACATTTCGCGAAGTGCCTGTGCCCACCTTGACGTTGAATCGGCAAGCATCAGGATTTTCAAACCCATCGAACGGTAATACTCAGCAATGGTCATGGCAGTATAAACAGAAGCTTCACGGGCAGCAACCGGCATGTTCGAGGTATTGGCAATAATAGTTGTACGTTCCATCAGCTTTCGGCCTGTGCGCGGGTCATCAAGTTCCGGAAATTCTGTAAAAATCTCCACAACCTCATTTGCTCTTTCACCACAGGCGGCAACAATAATCATGTCGGCCTCGGCATGTTTTGAGAGCGCATGTTGCAAAACAGTTTTACCTGTACCGAAAGGCCCGGGTGTAAAGCCTGTTCCACCTTCAACAATTGGATTCAAAGAGTCGATGCAGCGAATCCCTGTTTCCATCATTTTAAAAGGACGCGGTTTTTCTTTGTAGGCACGGATTGCAACTTTTACCGGCCATTTTTGAACCATAGTTACAACTTGTTCCTTCCCTTCGGAATTTACGAGTGTTGCAATGGGTTGGTTGATGGTATATTTTCCTGCAGCCGTAATTTCCTTTACGGTAAATTTTCCTTTAAATTTAAAAGGAACCATGATTTTGTGTGGAATCCAATTTTCCTTTACTTCGCCAAGCCACGAGCCTGCCTGAACCAATTCGCCGGGTTTTGCAAGGGGTTTAAATTCCCAGAGTTTATCATCTTCTAAGGGTGGTGTATATTCTCCCCTATTCAGGAAAACTTCTTTCATTTTATCAAGATCGTTTTGAAGGCCATCAAAGTTTTTAGACAAAATACCGGGTCCCAGTGTGGCTTCCAGCATGTGTCCTTCAAAATTGACAGTGGCTCCAATTTTCAGGTTTCGTGTGCTCTCAAAAACCTGTACATAGGCATTAATGCCCATAATCTTGATAACCTCGGCCATCAGGTTTGTATCGCCAAGCTTGATAAAACAAATTTCATTTTGTGAAACAGGTCCATCAACCTCAACTATCACGAGGTTTGAGATTATTCCGGCTACTACTCCTTTTGTCATGTAATGTAATTTAGAGGTTTGATGATAGAGGTTTGATGTTAGATGTTAGAGGTTTGATGATAGATGTTTGAAGATAGAAATACGAGCTTGATAATTTATTGTTTGTATTATGAGCTCCATTATTTTACTACTCCTTTAGATCAAAGGTTTGTCCATTGCCGGCAAATACCCAGTTCTGGCTTTGTTCATTCCAGGTAAATTCACCTTCTTCCCCACTATTTTCACCCGTAAGTTTCTCGATGTGCAATGTATTTTTTTCTGCAGTTAATTTGTAGGTATCATCACCTTTTTGAACGATTTGTGTTTCCTTTTCACCATTGTTCATGGCCATTGGATTGCTACCGGTCCAAAATTCGATGGAATTCAATACAATGCCATCAGCCAGAATTGTAACCGCGTAAACCGGTATGATAACAAAGGCCACAAATACCAGTTCGGAGGCCCACTTGTCGCCAATTTCAGTTTTGTTCCAATTGTACAAATTATTGGTCAATTGAAATGACCCGATGCAACCTTGTTGCGAAAGTGTTACAAATAAAAATAGAAGACCTAATAATACTGATTTAATCTTTTTCATATTTTAAAGTTATTCGTTAATGGTTAATAGATAATAGTTATTGGTTAATCGTTATTGGTTAATTGTTATTTGTTAATTTGTTAATAGTTAATTGGCTAATTTGCCAATCGGCTGTGAGATTTGTTAATTTTTTTTCTTTGTGTCCCGATAGCTATCAGTAATTTTTCACGCTATATTAGTTTAGTGATTTAATTGTAAAATACTAATCTGTAAAATTTTAAATCCCAAATTGCTAATATTATTAATGGCAGTGAATAATGTTGATGATGTTTTTTTGTGAACCTTTGTGGCTCTGTGTCTCTGTGGTTTACATTTTGACCACGAAGTCACAGAGACACAAAGTAAAATAATGCCGCCATAATTTATTTTATAGATTGAAATGATATTTTTAAGTAAATCAGCGTGTTACAATATTTAATACAAAATGAATAGAAAATGGCTGAAAGCTTTCGGGATCAGCATTGGTTATTAATTATTTTCGTTTTACGTACTGCAAATTAAATTCTTCCGGTAATTCGTATTCCTTATTCATGTTTCTCAGCAAGAGATCGAACATTTTCTGACCGGTTTTTTCGTCCAGTTTCATCCATCTTTCTACCATCTCCAGTTGCAACAAAAAGCCTAACAAACGCTCGATTGTAAAATAGTGGAAGAAAATTTGATCATCAATCCATTCCCATTTAAATTGATCGAGGGCTTGCTCACGTTCAATAATTGTGTCGTGCTGCCAGGCATGTAAAATCTTTTCAATTTCAGGAAATTCCTGGTGAAGCCCAAAATCGTTGGCATTGCTTCTTAGAATAATTTCGGTAACAGTATTTGTTCCTATCAAATAATTTTCTGATGATATTTTATGATCGTGGCAAGCTAATGCTGTTGTTACATTTTGGAAGTTCAATTTAAATTGAAACCAGTTTCTCAGAAAACTGTTTTTAATGCCTGATAAAAAGTTAAAATACGCTCCCTCCAGTATGGTTTCCCATGATGTATCTGCTGATTCGCACTCATCGGCCTTGAACCGAACAATAAAACCATTTAGGTAAGGTAGTATTCTTTGGTCAGGCTCTTTGATTTGCTCTTCGAGAAAGTCTTTGGAATAATTACCGTGATTTACAAAAGACTTATTATTTTTTAGTAATAGATTTAGCAGGTTGGCATTATCATACTTTAAAAACAGGTATTTTACCAGGGCAAAATCGTTGGGATGTAGCTTATGCTCAAAATCTGCCTTAAAAACAGCAACCGAAGCTTTCTGACGTCCTTCATCCAAAAGCAAATCCGGCAATCCTGCCACGAGGTAATGGTAATTATTCTTCAATTGTAGCATAATGTTTAGCTTTCAATAAAGAATTTCCTGATTCTTGGACGAAGGAAGGTTTTGAAAAAATGGCTAAAATCTTTATCGGTAAAACTGAGCTTATAGCTTCCATCTTTTGGGCCTATTTTAAAACCACTTTTTATTCCTTCTTCAAAATCAATTTCCAAACCACCTTTAATTTTTGTGACAATTTTAGCTTTCAAAAATGACTCGAGTTCTTTTTGCTCTTTATCAGACAGGAAAAACATCACATCCTTCCCTTCGGTTTCAATTTTATCCCAATTTTCAGCCATTTTAAGCATTAAGGATTTCACAAATTCAAGGTCTTTGAAAGCATCGGCGGCAGATTCGTTTACAGTTTCGTCAACCAAAATATCAGCAATTTTTTGCTTAACTGCTGCAAAGGCCTGCTTTGAAGACATTTTTAATTCAGATTCAGTATTTTTCCTCAATAGTTCAGCCTCTTTAGCAGCATTTTCTTTAATTAATATTGCTTCTTTCCCGGCTGAAATTAAAATTTGTTCAGCTTCAGATTTTGCTGATAAAACAATCTCCTCTGCTTTATTTTTTCCTTTTTCCAGGCCTTCCTGGTAAATTTTATTTGTGAGTTCCTGAAGTTTTTCGTTCATAAGTTTTCATTTTCGAAATAGGGTGCGAAAATAAGTTTTTTTGAATTGATTTGGCCATAAGTAGTTATTTAAAAATTTTTATTAATTGGGGGTTAAAAACATGATTCAATTAATTTTCCATAAACTTAATAATAGAGCCTGATTAATTTTCAGGCAGTTTACCTTGTTCCGTAAGCTTTCTTTTGACAAACCTAAGATTTTTTTTGAGGGGGTCGTTCAATTGTTTTTGTGGAATTTTATTTAGTGTATTGTAAGCTTTCTCATAATCGTTAAGTTGAATGTAAGTAGATGATATGTTTACCAATGCCTCAAAATAGTCAGGCAAAATTACCAATGCTTTTTCAAAATACACTTTTGCATTTTCATAATCCCCCATTTGAAAGTAGGTCCTGCCCAGGTTATTGAGCACTGATTCCTTTGTTGGATTTTCGTAATAGGCTTTTAGATAGGCTTGATTTGCCTCTTCAATTTTGTTGAGATTTGCATACGATAATCCGGCATACCAGTGTAATGGCATGGCCTCAGCATCTAAGGTTTTAAAAGTTTTTGGAATTTCTTTTGATAATTTGTTTAACTCCTCCCACCTGCCGGTTTGATGAAAAATCCGTGCCTGTTTAACTTTTTTCTCCATATCCAATACAGTAATCGCATAGAAAATAGAAAACCCAAGTATTATTATTGAAAACACAGCCATGATTTTAACAGTTGCCGTTTTCTGTACATTTCCAAACTTTTGATGGTAAAGTGCAGTAAGGGCTGCGAGCATAACAGCAATGTAAATCTGGTGATTCATCCGCTCAAGCGGAAAGGTAAAAAATGATACAGTCAAATAGCTTATTATTCCGGATATTAATAATAGTGCCAATATTTTTTTTTCAATTTCAATATCTGAAATAATAATTTTCCTAAAATATAGAAAGGCCGTTACGAATATGCCAAGAAACAAAATGATTCCGAAAACACCTTTTTCCGAAAAAACCCATAAATAGTCGTTATGTGGCCGAAGCCAGTTAAGCTGGACTTTCGAAAAATTGTAGCCGGCAAAATAATACCTCGATTCAATTTTCCAGTTACCTGCGCCAACACCTTGCAACGGTCGATCCTTGATCATTTTGCCTGTAAGTTCCCATATTTTTATCCTGTGAATGTTGTTGCTATCACCGGGGTTTGTAATGTTTTTCAGCTTATAAACAATGGACTCTGTATCGGTGGTTTCGCTAAAATAAACTACACTTCCTAAAGCCATTACAGCAATCAACATGCTTAGTCCAACAGCCAATCTGGTATTTTTTTTAAGCTTAAAATGATTTCCAAAAAATACAAGAATTACAACACTAACTAATGTCGATAGAGCCACCCCTACCCACACTGATCGGGTTTTAAGCAGAATTAAAATAGCCAGGATAATTACTATCAGTAAGGCAAAGAAAAATTTAAAAAAGCCTTTACGTTTCACAATTCCAAAAAATAAAAATGGTAGCATGAGCATCAGTGCAATCGAATATTGATTTTTATGAGCCATGTTTCCACGTATATTATAAATCAAGGGTAAGTTTTCTGCATTGTGATCTGATGTGGTAAAAAGAACGTGGTGGTAATACTCACCTATTCCTATCGAAATTAACACAAGGGCAGGAATAATGAAAAATAAGGGCAAACTATTTTGCCAATCTTTGGTATTGAATAATAAAATGCTAGTGAAACCTATGAAAATTAAAATCGAAAATGATTTATTGATATCGTAAAGGCTTTCGCCGGGATTAACAGCAAAGACCATCGAAACTGTTGTAATTACGGCATATCCGGCAAGGAAATAAAAAATTGACTGGAATAAAATCGACGAATTGAGGAAGGGCTTTTTACGAATCCAAAACAAGAACAACAATGAAGGAATGAGTAAAACTCCTAAAAATAATAAGCGTGGATGAATTGCGGGATCAAGACCATTACGAGAGTAAACATAAGGGAGTAAACCGAATAACAGCCCGAAAAAAATATAAAAAAACCAGGGGACAGCATTTTTTGAAACTGTTGATTTCTTCTGAACTCCTTTAAAATGTGTTCTCTTATTGCTTTTCTTACCCATGATTCAATGAAAATTACTGTTGTTTCCTAACTTTTTTTGCATTTTTTTTTGGAGGTTTTGGATGAAAACTTCTCCATACCGACCTGCGAATTTTCCTTTCCGTTTTTTCATCAAGCTGGTTTGCTAATATGTTAATATTATTTTTTATTATTTCAGACCTTTGATTTGGCTTGATGGATAAGAGGGCTTTGTAGGCATTTTTATAGTCTCCTAAGCTGAAGTAGCAGGTTGCAATATTAGTATTTGCCTCCGAAAATCGTGGATATAGTTTTAGCGTTTTTCTCAAAACCTTCACCGCTTTTTCAACTTCACCGACTGCATAATATGCTTGTCCCAAATTATTTATCACAACAGCATTGTTTGGACTAATTTCCCGGGCTTTTCTCAGATACTCAACAGCTTTTGGAGAATCTCCTAAATTGTTGTATGCCGAACCAATATACCAATAAATGGGTGTATTCTCCGGGTCAATATCCCGAAAAGGATTAAGCGCCGCTTCTGCTTCTGAAATAGTTTTGTTCCAGTTCGAACCTTCCAAAGCCCTTTTGGCTTTCAAAAGATGGGTTTCTGCTTTAATCATTTCGAGGGCATAATAACTACCAAATAAGCTCATAAGCATTGCCGGAAAAATAAGGTAATATTTCGAAATACTAAGTTGTTTTTTTGGAGATGCCAAATAATTTAAACTTACAATTATGGCAAGAAACAAAGCCAAATAAACCTGGTGATTGATGCGTTCGAGCGGAAAAGTAAAAAATGAAACGATATTGTAAACCAGCAAACCCCCGCAAACAAGCGCCACGAAAAGCTTTACATCATCAGAAACTTTCGATCTGATAATTTTGAATGCCTGAATGTAGGCCAGAAAAAATATTGACAAAAAAAGCAATAAACCGATAATTCCCTTTTCAGATAACACCCACAGGTAGTCGTTATGTGACCGTTGCCAGTTTGCATGTTCGATGCTAATACCCACCTTGTTGTGATACTTTGGGGCTTCCCATTTCCAATTACCTGCTCCAACACCAGTTAATGGCCTTTCTATTGCCATGTCAAAAGTAAAGCCCCAAACCTTTAGCCGGTCTATGTTTGCACGATCGCCGGTATCTGCTATCGATGCAATCTTTTTACCAACAGAAGTATTTAAGCTAACTGCAACTCCTAAAAGTGATGAAATAAGAATGAAAACTGCAATTGCTGAAAACAGTATCTTTTTGCGCAGGTTCTTTTTAATCCCAAAATTTTCGGAATTAATTATGATAAATGCGGTTAATACAATTGATGACACAAAGAGCGCTAACCATACCGACCGTGTTTTAAGCAGAATCACCATCAATAACACCATCAATAATGCAATTATGGAGGCTGTTTTCCAATACGATTTTAGTTTTATAAATCCAAAAACAAGAAAAGGAATATGCAAAGCCAGGGCAATCGAAAATTGGTTTTTGTGGCCAAAAATGCCCTTTACCATGTAAATAATACTTTGCTTATCTATTAATAAATCAGGGTCAGGCAGCACTTTGTGGGCGTATTCGTAAAGGCCAATACCCGAATTTATCAATGAAATAATAACAATAAGCCGGGTTATTTTGATATGAATATTATCTGTGTGAATAAATAATTGTACAAAGGCGATGAATAAAAACAATGTTGAAAATGATTTTACCGAGTCAAAATAGCCTTCGCGAAAATTTAAAGCCCAATATTGAGATAAAAAAGTAAGAATGGCAAACAGAAGAAAAATAAGGAATAATTTATTTTTCAATACCTGAAAATCAATTTTGAGAAATGCAGGTTTGATAAGGATGGTCAGATAAAACAAGAATAGGAACACATTTACAAACATCAACCGCGGCATCAGTACTTTGTCGATGGTTTGGTTTAAAAAAAATAAGGGCAAAACAATTATCAATAAAAATAATGAAGGGTAAAAAAGTGGTGATGTAATATTACTAACTTTTGATTTTTTACTTCGCATTGCTATTTTTTTTTCTCTCAACAAATATAATAGCCTTTGCAACATGGCGGCAATAAGGCCGAAAAAAGTTTACGGGAATTATAAAAATTGCTGCATTAATATGTATCGATCATTAATAGTGCAAGCGCATCCGCTACCCTACCGGTGTTGAGCCATTTAATGGCCAGCAAGTGAATCTCATGTTCAAGATGAATAGCATTGTTTGATAGCTCTGTAAAAAGTGTGCTGACTTCCTGATCTTTTTTTATTTTTTGGATGATAGAGAAATCGGGAAGCGCCTCAATATTACCCAACTGACCCAGGTGATTTCCTGTCAACACCTTGCTGAATTTTATTTTTTCGGGCAAATTATCAATTCCAATACCCAATCTTGCCAAAGGTTTCTCCACTTCAAAAAGGTTTTCCCCAAAGGCTTTCACGTAATAGTCGCCTGTGTGGCGGCCAACAAGCCTGATCTTGTCTGGTTGAGGAATTCCATCCTCTCCAAGCACACTTTCGTGTACATGAATCATTTTTACTTCACAGATTACCAGGTTTGCGGCACCGCCCCTGTCGCTGGTTTCAATAACTTCACGAACTATACATTCGAGTTGCACGGGCGATTCTTTTACTCTGAAAGGACGTACCGTAAGCGATGGCAAAGGTGTAAAGCCAGCCTTGATAAATTCATTTACACCTTTGGGATATTCAGTGCTGGCCAGGCTTGCCTGCTGCACCATCTCATAATTCACCACGTTTATCACCACCTCGGGAACTTCTTTCACATTTTGATAGGTATGCTTGGTGGTATTGTCGCGCCCTCGTCTCGAAGGTGAAAATATCAATGTGGTGGGGTTTATCCCGAAAGCATTAAAAAAACTGAAAGGTGATAGATTTGGGTTTCCTGCCTTGTCGATAGAACTTACAAAAGCAATGGGCCTGGGTGCAATGGATCCAAGCAGAAATTTATGTAGTTGAGGCCCGGCTAACTCTTCGGGAGATATCTTTTTGATCATGTGGGAGTTGGTTAATTGTGGATTGTAAATGGTGAATTGTTAATATAGTCGGTCTTTAAAGTTCTTTTCACTAGCCCCGGGCTAAAGCCCGGGGAAAAATGAGTTTCACAGTGCCTCCCCCGCCTTTTCGCTGTCAATGCCGAAGGCATTGACAGCGAAAAGGCGGGGGTTTTTTATCCCTTCAATTCAATCCCCGTCCTTCATTTGACAGACGGGAAGAAAGGTTTTTTTTTAACACTCAATTTGAACATTAATATTCCCGTGCCGGCAAAACCTTTGTTCTGCATTCGCCAAATCCTATCCTCACACCATCTTTTTCCGCAAACCCTTTCATGATGATTGTATCGTTGTTGTTTATAAATTTGCGCTCGGTGCCATCGGGCATTTGCAGTGGTTTTGTTCCTTTCCAGCTCAACTCAAGCATCGATCCGTAAGAGGAAGGAGTTGGCCCGCTAATGGTACCCGAGGCATACATGTCTCCAACATTAATATTACAGCCGTTCACGGTGTGATGGGCTAACTGTTGAAACATGTTCCAATACATATACTTAAAGTTGGATCGACTGATTTTATGCGATTTAAAGCTATCGTTTTCAAGTAGCACTTCAAGTTTGATATCATAGTTTGATGCAGGTTCATAATGTAAGTAAGGCAATACCCCGGGTTCCTGCTTTGGCCCCTTAACAACAAAGGGCTCCAATGCATCGAGTGTTACTATCCATGGAGAAATCACCGATCCGAAGTTTTTGGAAAGGAAGGGTCCCAGCGGAACATATTCCCATCTTTGTATGTCTCGTGCCGAAAGGTCGTTGAAAAGCGCCAAACCAAAAATATGGTCTTTGGCTTTTTCAACTGTTATCCTTTCACCAAGTTCTGTAGGTTTTCCTGTGATGAAAGCCATTTCAAGCTCAAAGTCGAAGGAACGTGATGGGCCAAAATCGGGCATTTCTCTGTCATCAGATTTGGTTTGGCCTACCGGCCTATGAATCTCAGCTCCCGAAACCACAATCGAAGACGCCCGGCCATGATAAGCAACCGGTATGTGGCGCCAATTGGGCAGCAAGGCATTTTTGGGATCGCGAAACATGATGCCGACATTGGTGGCGTGTTCGATGCTTGAATAAAAATCGGTATAATCGCCAACCTTAACAGGCATCAGCATTTCAACTTCGCTGGCATGATGAAAAACACCTTCCTTAAAATCTTCGGTATTCCAAATTTCCTGATTTTCTAAATTGAAAATTTCAGATATTTTATTCCTCACACCTTGCCAAATTGGTTTTCCAAGCGCGATAAAATCGTTGAGTGTAACCTGATAAAACACATTTTTATGTTCTACGCCTTCTTCCTTGAAATATCCTTTTTCGGCAATGGCGGCGAGGTCTATCACAAAGTTTCCGATGCGGGTTCCTGCCTGCGGATTGGTTCTGTTATTTGGTTTAAAAATTCCGAAAGGAATATTTTGAATCGGGAAATCACTCTTTTCCTCAACCACCAGCCACGATTGGATTGAAGGGTCGTTTGCTTTGATCATATTTTTAAAATTTTACTTTAAATATCAACTGAATAGAAAATGAAATGTTAGATAAGCTATTTACTAAATTATCTGACATCAAGAACGGTATGCAAATATGGCTACTACCATAGACCCCCTCTAACTCCTCCGCCAGCTGGCGGAGAGGATTCCTGCGCACTGGCCGCTGCTGTGGTTAGTGCGGCTGTCTTCCCTTTCCGCCAGCTTGCGGAGAATGGCAAGACCTGCCTGGCCGGCAAGGCGGACTCGAAAAGTTACGAAAATTAAAAAATTCTACTTTTCGGAACGATCGGAGATTTTAGATGCTGATTGATACACACTAACATCTAAAATCAAAAATCAAAAATCTGAAATCGTATATTTTTATAGATGCAACTTAATTCACTGAAACTTTGTAACTATTCAGGTGTTTTTTATCAGCTCTCATTAAAATGGCCACTTCCTTATACCCCCTCTAACTCCTCCGCCAGCTGGCGGAGAGGATACCAGCGCACTGGCCGCTGCTGCAGCTTGTGCGGCGGGTCTCCCTTTCCGCCAACTGGCGGAGAAAGGGTTTGTGCCGAGGCGAAGTCTCGTGCATGCACGAGCAAAGCTCGGCAGGATGGGGTCAAGTTGACGAGGAATTAGATTCTGCCACCTAAATAATTACGAATCTTTTTTATTAAAATACCTGACATTATTAAAACCTACATAATAGATTTTATAGTGTGCCTCTCCTACCCTGTTCAATTTCGATGGATTCGAAGAGCGCTTTAAAATTGCCTTTTCCAAAAGAACGGGCACCTTTGCGCTGAATGATTTCATAAAACACAGTTGGGCGGTCTTCGACCGGTTTTGTGAATATTTGCAAAAGATAGCCTTCATCATCGCGATCTACCAAAATTCCCAAATCTTTTAATTGGAGCACCTTTTCATCAATTCCGCCAACCCTGCTCAGCAAAGTATCATAATATGTATCAGGAACCCTCAGGAATTCCACACCACGGTCTCGTAATTTCGATACGGTATCAAGGATGTTATCGGTTGCCATCGCCACATGCTGAACCCCGCCTCCCTGGTAAAAATCAATGTATTCTTCAATTTGTGATTTCTTTTTTCCTTTGGCAGGCTCGTTTATCGGAAATTTAATTCTTTCATTTCCGCTCGACATTACCTTGCTCATCAGCGCGGTGTATTCGGTTGAAATATCCTTGTCATCAAAAGATATAATTTGTTTAAATCCCATCACATCAGCATAAAAATCGACCCAGGTATTCATTTGCCCCCAGTCAACATTTCCAACTATATGATCAACATATTTCAAACCCACTCCTACAGGTCGGTAGTGTGGCTCCCATTTTTCGTATCCGGGAAGAAACACGCCATTGTAGTTTTTACGTTCTACAAAAATATGAACGGTATCACCGTAAGTATGAATTCCTGAAGTAACTACTTCACCATTTTCGTCTTTGGCAACCCGTGGCTCAAAATAGGATTTTGCACCGCGTTTAACTGTTTCCTCGTAGGATTTCCGGGCATCATCTACCCAAAGTGCAACCACTTTTACTCCATCTCCATGTTTTATCTGGTGTCCGGCAATAGAGATTTCGGGGAATAGAGCCGTAGTAAAAACAAACCTGATCTTGTCTTGTTTCAAAACGTAGGAAGCCCGGTCTTTTAAACCGGTTTCGAGACCTGCATAGGCTAAGGGCTGAAAGCCAAAGGCTGTTTGGTAGTAATGCGCTGTCTGTTTGGCATTTCCCACGTAAAATTCTACATAATCAGTTCCATTGATGGGGAGGAATTCTGTTTTATTATTTTTTGATGTCATATTTATGAGATTAGAAGTTAGAAGTTAGATGTTAGAAGTTAGAAGTTAGAAGTTAGAAGTTAGAAGTTAGAAGTTAGAAGTTAGA
>CAZQIV010000044.1:0-16280 GCA_964593705.1 uncultured Lentimicrobiaceae bacterium
AGAAGTTAGAAGTTAGAAGTTAGAAGTTAGAAGTTAGAAGTTAGAAGTTAGAAGTTAGAAGTTAGATGTTAGAAGTTAGATGTTAGAAGTTAGAAGTTAGAAGTTAGAAGTTAGAAGTTAGAAGTTAGAAGTTAGAGCCCCGAAAAATAGAAAATTTATAATTTTCGTAATTTTTCGAGGGTGCACGGGCAAAGCCCGGCATTTAGAGGTTAGAGTTGAGAAGGTTGAGAGTTGAGAAATTAGAGTTAAATTATTTGATTAAAAAAAAGTATGAACTGAAACTTAAAATATTTTGAGCCAAGAAACGAATAATGAATAACGATTAACGAATAATGCCGGGCAAAGCCCGAGCATCCTACCAATGACAAGTTTTTGTAACAAGTTGATTACCTGCCTCGCGACCCGCTTCGCCAAGACTCCAGCGAGGCGAGCAAGGCGGGCAAATGATAAAATAGATTTCTTGCCGCATGTGCGGCATCGAAATGACCCCGTCCATGGGTTGATTTGGGAGGGGGGAATCGGGCGCGAAGCGCCCGATTCCCCCCTCCCACAACCACAACGCTAACGGTGTCACCTCGAGGAGCTTACAGCCTGCCCCGACCATTCGGGGATTGAGGGGTCTATTCAACAGTAGGGTTTTCAACGATTAACAAATAACAATTAACGAATAACAATTTTAAGTTTGTTTGATAAGTTTTACAACTTTTGAGTAGCTATCGTTAGATAGAACAATAAAATACAATCCCGAATTCACCATATCACCACTTGCTGATTTTCCATTCCAAACGATTTCAATTTTATTATTTTCAATTTTTTGATGTCCAAAATCCTTGATCATCCTGCCACCGGCAGAAATAATTGAAAGGTTTCCTTCAAATAACTCAGTTGAATTTAATGTAATAGTACATTGGTCAACAAATGGATTTGGAGATGCCGATAATAAACTATTACTTTCAATCTGCGATGTTTCGGGAGTGGAAGTCCAGGCATTTAAACCACCGGAATAACAAACCACTTTCCCCTGTCGGCCACCTGCTACTACTTCCCACGAAATGTCTCCATTAATATCGGGGATGGATGATAATGCATCCACCGGTTCGGGATAGGCAAGCGATTCGAGGATGTCGCCATTCACACCATCAATAAAATACACGTAATTATTTTGGTACATCGTGCCAAGCACAACATCATTTATATTATCTCCACTAATGTCGGGAATTCGATCTACTTTTTGTGTTTGATCTGCAACTGATGTAAGCCAGATTGTTCCTCCCTGGTATCCGTCAATGGCCACCAGGTTACTACTGCTTGAGGAGAGGGTAAAATCTGTGTATCCATCACCGTTTACATCATCGAGTCTTATCATATCAGTAATGATAACATAACCTCCGCCAATAGTTCCGTCAAAAAGTACATCGCCATTGGTGGCATCAAAAACCTTATAGTCGCCACTGCCAAACTCTCCGCTTGCCACATCGTTCACACCATCGCTATTGATGTCATCCAACTGCACAAGCGCCCAAACTGAACTGCCTTCGGCATAGTTGGTCCAAATTTCGTAGCCTGTACTTCCGTCAACACACACGGTTTTACCCTGGGTTTCGTTGGCATCAGCGGCTCCCGACAGGGCATCCGGAATCCCATCACCATTCACATCATTGATGGCAATAACCGAAAACCCCGGGCCTCCAAAATAGTAGTCCCACACAAGTGACCCATCGATTCCATTTACACAAAATACCCTGTCAGCGCCAGGGCCTGATGATGATCCTCCGGCGCAAGCCAAAACATCAGCAACACCATCGCCGGTAAAATCGCGCGTTGCATCCACTTCGTAAACCCAGCCGCCATCGCCCCAGGTGGAAGTTTGGAATTTCCAAATTTGCTCACCGGTTTTCCCTGATAAAGCCACAACTGATTTATCGCCGCCTGTGGTTCCAACTACCACTTCATCATAGCCATCGTTATTGATATCAGGAAGAAACGAGAGTGCTTCGCTCTGAAATACATTGCCCGAATAAATTTCGTGTTCCCAAAGCACATCGCCGGTACCATCGGCATTGCCATTAAAACAGCGCACAAAATTATCTTCGGAAGCCACAATTACTTCGTTTACGCCATCGCCCGTAATATCCTTCAATGAACCGATGGCTTTCGGACTGTTATCGTAACTCGTGTTGATGGTGTATTGCCACATTTGCTGGCCAATGGGATAATTTTGCACTATCCCATCTCCTGACAGCGTTACTTCCAAAGTTGGGTTGAGTGCATCATTGCTTGTTACCGTCAGCGTTCCTTCATAGCTCATGGCTTCGGCAGGATGAAACCAAATACTTAAATTTTCGGCAGCAAGCGGACTAATTGAAACCGGGAAGAGAATATTTTCATCCACAATAAAAGCTTCGTTATCGCTGGTGATTGATTCGATCAATAAATTTTCATCGCCAATACTTTCCACAAAAAGTTGCCAACTGGTAAAGGCTTCGGCCCTAATATTTCCATAATTATGATCATCATTTATAATTCGAATGGCCGGACCGGAAATAACAGCTTCTCCCTGAAGTTCTATTTCAACTTCCGGATTCACAGGATCGTTAGACTGAATAGTGATAACGGTGTTGAGTGTCCCAATTTCTGTTGGCTTAAAAAACACTTCCAACTCCGTTGAATTTCCTGGCTCAAGGGTTTGTGGAAAAATTTCGTAAGTAAAAATTGGAACAGCATTTGGGATCAAAAGATTTTCGATAACAAGGTCGGTATTTCCTACACTATTTACCTGGATATTCCAGGTAGCCGAATCGCCAATGGCCACGTTTCCAAAATTGTAAGATGTAAGGGGAACACTGATTTCAGGCGTTCCTATACCACCAAGATCAACTTTGTAAAGTGTGCTTGGGCTACTTAGCTGCCCATCAACATACCATAAAAAAGAGCCATCCCAAACCACACCTGATGGTTTAATATTCTCTGCCTGGTGATCTTCCAGCAAAGCACCGGAAAGATCGGTTTTGTAAATGGCATCTCCGTAATAATCGGCAAACCATAAAAATTCATTCTGTCTGCATACATCCCACAATTGATCGTAAACCGGCGGGGAAAAAGATTCAAGCACATTGCCCTGACCATCTATTTTATAAACCATTCCCGGATCAGGGTAATAAGTACACACCCAAAAGTTTCCATCATCCCAGCCAATGCCCGACATGTAATGATCGGGCAAGGCAATGGTTGAAAGCGTATTTCCCGAAAAATCCAGCTCGGTGGCAAGGGCAGGATTTGAGCTTCCCGAGGGCTGATTTATCACCCAGAGATTTTCGCCATCGAAGGTCATTCCATAACTATCGCCAATTTCAGGGTGGGTAAAAAGCAAAGTAGCCTCTCCGTTTGCAGGATCAAAACGATAAAAATTATCCCCATACTGACCATAAATCCCGAAATACAGATACTCTCCATCCCAGGCAAGACCCGATGCCTTTCCCGGAATATCGAAGGTTTCAACAATGGTCCACTCGCCTCCTTTTGAATCACCGCTGGCAAATATTGCCGGAAAAATCAATAAGGCGAAAAAAAGCAGAAGTGTTAGTTTTTTCATAATTCGTGTGTTTTAAATTATTTCATAATTATAAATTTTTCAGATTCCTGTTCATTTCCAACAGAAAACTTACAAATATAAATACCTGTTTCACAATCTCCAAAAGCGTCACTTTGAACATTAAAGCTAAAAGTATTATCGCCTTTATTTAACCGGCCATCAAACACAGTTGATATCAACTTACCATCCAGGCTAAAAATACTTATTTGTGATTTTACACTCCGGTCGGCATCAATATTTATCGTGGCAAAATTTGTTACCGGATTAGGTGAAATACGCAAATCAAAATTTGTTAATTGCTGATTATTAAACTTATTTAATCCAACAGTCAAGCCATCCAGGTTAATCTTGTAGCATGAATTACCGTAAGTTCCAATTACCAGATCGCGGGTTATTGGATGGACATCCATCGAAACGCAGGCTGTATTGGGCATACCTGACGAAATCCCATACCAAAAATAATCATCATTGCATAAGAAAATTCCGCCGTCAGTTGCCAGAATTAGTCTGCCGGGATAATCCGGATCGCAAATAATTTCGTTTGCCGGAATATCGGGAAGGTTATTTGAGATGTCAATCCAGTCCTGACCAAGGTTTTCTGATTTAAAAACGTGGGGTGTAATCTCATCCCACCTAAATCCCGATAAGGTTACGTAAATTGTATTTTCATCAAAGGGATCAAAAGCCACGCAGGTAATCCAACGTTGTGGCAGGCCTTCTGAAATGTTTTCCCAATTATTGCCATCGTTGGTTGAGAGATACACCAGTCCATCGTCCGAGCCGGTGAGTAAATATTCGGGATTTAGCATGGAAACATCAATTGTTGTTATGGTATGGAAAGAACTTCCATCATCGCCCATGGTTAAATCGCCGCTTATTGTCTCCCAATCATCGCCATAATCTGTGCCTTTCCAAAGCCGGTAGGTCCCAAAGTATAGAATAGTGGGATCTTCGGGATGAAGCTCAAACGGTGAAGACCAGTTTTTCCTGTCGTTTTCAAAGGCCCAGGAAATATAATCGAAGTCGTTGCCAAGGTCGAACGAGCGATAAAGATTGCCCCATTGCGACTCGGCATAAATAATATTGGAGTTGGTGTAATCTACCTGGCAATACATACCATCGCCGCCAAGAATAGCCTGCCAGTCGTTGAGATTTCCTGTAAGTGTGCGAATAGTATTATTATCCTGTGTTCCACCATAAATCCGTTGAGGGTTCAAATAGTCAATTTCGATGTGATAAAACTGGGTAAGTGGAAGGTTATTGATTTTTGTCCAGTTATCGCCGTAATTATCCGAATAATAGAGGCCGCCATCATTGCCTTCGAATATCCGTCCGGTATTTTCATCAATCCACATAGCGTGATGGTCAACATGAATTTCCCAGGTATTTCCATAATCGGCAAGATTATAAAAACTATTGCCCCCATTAGACGAAGTCCAAAGTTCAACACCCATCAAATAAATCCGGTCTTCATCCACGGGATCCACTCTTATCTGTCCGAAGTACCAGCCAAAGCTGCTGTTCATTCCCTGAATAGCGCCATCGTTGGTTGACGACCAGTTTTCGCCGGCATTGTCAGAACGGTAAACACCCACTTCATTTTGCCGATCGTAAAAGGCATAAACTATATCAGGATTCGACCGGGAAAAGTCCACGCCAATTCTGCCTACATCATTTCCTGTAGGTAAGCCATTGGTCAACTCGTACCAGGTGTCGCCACCATCAACAGTTTTCCATAAACCTGAAGAATTACCAAACGAACGGCGGTAGCTTAAACTTCGAACCCGCTCCCACATCGCGGCAATAATAATATCAGGATTTTCGGGGTACTGCACCAGATCGATGGCTGCGGTTGAATCGGTGAGAAAAAGTACCCTTTCCCAGCTTTGACCTGCATCAATCGATCTGTAAACACCTCTTTGGTCATCGGTGGTAAACAGGTTGCCATTGGCGGCCACAAAAAGCCTGTCGGAATTATTGTAATCAACAAGCACCCGACCGATGTAGGCAGAATTTTCGAGGCCTATATGCTCCCAGGTTTCACCACCATCAGTGGATTTGTGCATTCCATCGCCAACATAACTAAAGCTTGAGGAGTTGGCTTCGCCGGTTCCGGCATAAATAATTTCACTATTGTTTGGGTCGATGGCGAGGTCACCGATGGTTATCACAGCTTTATCATCAAATACATTGATCCAGTTTGCTCCTCCATCTGTTGTTTTCAATATCCCACCTGTTGCGGCACCAACATAAAATTCATCAGGATTGGCAGGGTTTACTTCAATATCGGTAATTCTTCCACCAATGTTTTCCGGGCCGGCCGGTTCCCAATCATATCTTGTAGGGGCAGCAGTTTGCATTTTTACTGCTTTTTTCATTTCCTGCAAATGCGCCTGTGTATTAATTTTATCAAAGGGATACATGCGCTGCCTGGCCATCCAATCGGCAGGATACTGATGTGGATCAACAATATCATTTGATTTTAAAAATTCATTCATTCCGGGGCCGCAGGCAATATCACAAACCTGGTTTTTGTCATGAATAATCAAGGTTGCTGCAAAGGCAAACATTAGTAAAAAGTAGAGTAGAAACTTAATTTTCATCATCGAATAGAATTAGTTAGTTTATCATTTTTAAAATTTTGGATAAAGGTACATTTTTTCCATAAGATGATGAGCCACATACTCTGATTGCACAATTTCAGAACTTCTTGTTTAGCGAAAATTAAATATCAAAAATATTTCACTTTGTGAATCTTTGTAAACTTAGTGCCTTGACGGTAACCTATAAAAAACAAACACTTAGACACTTAGAACACTCAGTAACACTCCCATAGGCAGGCCAATGGCATAAGAAAGATTAAATAATTCAAACATGAATATAGCAACACATTAATTTACGACAACAAGAACATAAATTAATGATGTTCAATTAATGGGATTTAAAGAAACATTCAGAATCATTCTGAATTTCCATGATAAAAGCACCGGAAGTTACTTTTAAAAGCAGAAAGAACAGGCATAGGAAAACCAATCTTTTAAGAATTGTTCCCGGAGATTCTGACCTCCTGATCCATCTTTTGGAAATCAAATACCCAATCGGGGGCTAAATTAAATTTAGCAGGTCTCACCAAAGCCTATCCAATATTTTATTTCTGCTACAACGCTATCCTCTCAGCCTGAAAGGCTGCCACATCAAAAGGTCAGGCGATGCCTGACCTTACGAGGGAAGCCACAACACCCCCTCAGCCTGAAGGGCTGAAACTCATCACCAAAAAAATCAATCACCCGATGGGGAGGTTTTGCCATCTAAGCTGTCGCAGACCTACGGCCTGCCGGTGATCATTGGGGTGCTTTTGTGCTTTGATGTTTCTCCGCAGGAGTCCTATGGACAGGCTTTCAGCCTGTGATCAAAACTCCAATAAAAAGACAGGCATTAAATATTGTCGCTTGGCCTCTCTTTTGTCAATGAACTTGAAGTATTGATTTAGCATTAGCTGTCCACCAAAATCATTTTCTTAAAACATGTCGCGCTTTTTAACATAATAATTCAAACACTTGCCTTTTGACTGGGGACTAATGGAAACGACCCGGGTAAAATTTTTCACCGGAAAAAATGAAAAAAACAGACATATAAGGCTCGAAGGCTCTCCCAATAGGGATACCCGCTTCGCGAGGCGAGCCTTTGGTAAAAGTTTCACAAAGTGTATTTTATACGACATAACTTTTGCGTTAAGTCAGGAGTTCTGAGATTTCGCTGATGAGCGCAAATAAACTCAGCGCAAACCAGCCTTGCTCGCCTCGCTGTAGCTATGGCGAAGCGGGCCGGCCAGATCAGCGATATCTGCGGGAAATACTTTTTAGTATCTTATCTCTAATATTCTGCCATTTTTTGGCAGAATATTAGAGATAAGATACCCATGCAAAATTTAAAATGCATTGTTGTTAATATGAAAGGAAGATAAATAATAAAGCTCTTAATTGCAAAATATGCATTTATAAATTTTGCCGACTAACTTGGACAAACCAAAACAGGAATACACCATAAATTTTACATGATCACCTTGTTTGGTTTTGGCTTGTCCAAGTTAGGATGTTGAAAAAAAAATGCAGGGGCACTACTTTCCAGCCTTTTGGCGATAATAATCTGCTTTTTCTTTGTCGTTTAAGCGCACATAAATGTTACTCAGGTATTGTGCGTAATTGGGTTTTGGGTCGAGGGTATATAATTTTTCATACCAACGCTTAGCATCCTGATATTCTGTTGTTACTACCTTCAACTCCTCCAGCAAGTGCTTGTACTGCTTATTGGTTTTGTTTTTTTCGTAGGCATCCATTTCGGTCTGGTAATGATTTTCAGCTTTAAGAAATGCTTTTTCTGCCTGCCATTCCAGGGCGGGAATATTATCAGGGTTCACTTTAAGAAGACGGATAGAAAGGATATTGCATTTATCATCATTATCTAAAGCAAGATTTACTGTAAACCACTTTATTAAAAGGTTCTCATTTATTTCCGAATCTGGCAAATCTGGCCAAAGTTTTTGTGCCAATTCCCAATTTTCGCTTTCCACGTAAGTTTCAAATAATCTAATGTTAACATCCTGAAGGTGTTCTCCTTCAGGAAAAAGCTCAACATACTTTTGCAACGCCAATATTTCTTTTGAAAGATTGTCTCGTTTTAAAAAACAATTAGCAAGACCACGGTAAGTTTCTTCGGTAGCAAAAGGAGTATAGGTATCCATTTGAAGATAATCGATGGCTTTGGATAAATCGCCGGTATTTAGTGCAGCAAGACCTGCCCTTCCATACACCGGGCATTCATCCGTTTTCTGTTCCAGCTCGTAGCTGGCAATAATCTGTTCATAAGCTGCCAAAGCATTCGTGTAATCCTTTGCTTCATAAGCCTGATCTGAATTTTGTTGCACAATCGAAATTTTTGACCCTGTTGTACATGAATAAGCAAATACAATAAGCAAGGCGAAGAACAATATTCTTTTACCCACAATCATCTCCACAAATTTTAAATTTCGGCGGCAAAGTTATATTATTCATTTTATGAATCCGGTATAAAAAGCCACAGATGCACGGATAATATCTTTTAACATGCTTATAATCTGAGATGTAAATTGAATAAATATGGTTCTTCGTACCTTTTTAGACTGGTCTCATTTATGATTGTTACTATTTCATTGTCGGTTCTACAACCATTTTTGTGGAATGTTGTTTGTAAACATCATTTTTGTTGATAATAAGTCCACAGTCCCGAAAAAACATCCCGAAGGTTCGGGATTTGATTTCATATTTTATCGAGCCCGCCTTGCCGCCAGTGCAGGCTTTTGCTAATGCGAGGCAGGGATGCACGGAAGGTCGGCACAGACAGTTGGCAGTGGGCAGTCCACAGCAGGCAATCGGCAGTCGGCAGTCGGCAGTGGGCAGTGGGCAGTTGGCTGATCCCGAAAGCTATCAGCGATTTTTTCACACTATAATAGTTTAGTAATTTATTTTATTGATTGAAATGATATGTTTTATTAAATCAGCGTGTTACAATTTTTAATACGAAAATCAAAGTTCAATAGAAAATCGCTGAAAGCTATTGGGACTGGGGACTGAAGATTGTGGACTGAAGACTGAGGACCGATAACTGAAAAATTATTGAGCTTTTCCACAAAATTTGCAGTAATACCTCAATGCCTTAGGAGACTTGCACCATACCTATTTAAACCAATTAAAAATTAGATTGATTATTATTATTTTCAATTAAAAAAACTATTTCCGTAAAAAATAGTCTTACTTTTGCGTTTTCCACCTCAAGAGATATTTTTTAACATGCCTGATTTTATGAATCCACCAAGCTTGGAGCAAGTGCTCAAAATTATACTCAATAGCTTCGACACCAACCAGGAAATTTTCGACATTCCCGAGAAACTATTTTATAAACATTGGCATTATCATGTGCTTTACACCGAAAAATACGGTAAAAAAATTCATAATTCTATAGGTATTTCTTCTGGCCCGCTAACTCAACTTGCACAAAATATTGTTTCAGGATGGCTTTGCGGAGCACGCTTTCTTGATTTGAAGACCGTTCAGCCAAATCAAATTACCGACAGAACAAAACCTTCGATTGATATCTTCGATGGTTCCTACAATTGCGAAAAGTCCCACGAACTTACGGTAGAGCAAGCCTATGATCAATATTTAAATGCCTGGATCATAATCCATGTTTTAAACCATAAGCTTAATCCCGACCAATATAAAAATCAGGAAATCGGCACTATTTTCAATATGAGCCTTGGATATACGCTTGCCGATATACGTAGTGATAAGATGCAGTGGTTTGTAGATAAGATGATAAATTGCAGCGTAGAAAAGGAAGAAAAAATAAAGCTTATAAAAAAAATATATCCCGCCATAAGTAAGATAAAGATACCCGATCAAATATCAAACAGTTTTACGGTAAATACTTGCAAAGGATGCTCGGCAAGAGAGTTGGAATACATCTGCAAGTTTTTAATTATTGATAAAAAGCTACATCCCGGCCTTAAATTCTCGCCAAAATTGTTGGGATATAAATCGGTAATGGCCATTTTAAATGCTGAAAATACATTTAATGCTGAGGTTAATCCCGAGGATTTTGAAAACAGCATACAATATGGAGAAGCCATAACACTGATAAAAAACATTTCGGAAACTGCCAATGAATTGGGATTAGAACTTACAGTAAAAATATCGAACAGTTTGGCCTGTAAAAATAATACAGGGCAAATACCCGGGACTGCCGAAGAGGTTTACCTTAGCGGAAGAGCACTGCATCCTATTGCAGTAAACCTGGCTGCAAAATTTCAATCGAAATTTGAGGGGCAATTGGATATCTCATTTTCCGGAGGTGCTAATTGCTTCAATGTGGTTAATTTAATGCAAAGTGGTTTTAGCTCAATTACAACCTGCACCGATCTTCTCAAACCTGGCGGATATGGAAGATTAAATCAATATTTTACCGAACTTTCAAAATCGTTTACCAATTTTCAGGCAAAGTCAATAAGAGAATTCATCCTCAAATCGGGGAATGAATACAACGTAAAAGATGCCGCGATCGAAAACCTGCGCAATTATGCCATTCGCACACTTAGCGATCAGGCATATCAAAAAACCGATGTTTCGGGCATAAGCATTAAATCTAAAAAACCTTTACCGTTTTACGATTGTATTGTTGCCCCTTGCCGGGAGGCTAACCCACTCAATACTGATACAGCCGGCTATTGCTGGCACACCCATAAAAATGATGCTGAAAAAGCCATCGCTACCATATTATCAGAAAACCCCCTTCCTTCAATTATGGGAATGATCGGGGATGATAGTTCAAGAAAAATTTGTACACGGAATAACTACGACTATCCCATAAGAATGAAAGATTTGGAAAGGTTCATCACAGAATTTGAACCTGAGGAGATCAAGGGACTGACAAAACTCTCTGACAACAAACGCTCTGTTGCTGTTGTAGGTAGCGGAATATCCGGATTAACCTGCGCGTGGTACTTATCTATGTATGGCTTCCGGGTAGATGTTTACGAAAGAGAGCAAGATCCCGGTGGAATGGCAACTACTATAATTCCCGGATTCAGGATTTCGGATGCTGCCATCCAAAAAGACATCCAACGCATTAAAAAATCGGGTGTGAAATTTTTAAGCAACACCGAAATAGACAAGGAAAGATTTGACAGAATTCGAAAATCTTACGACTTTGTTTATGTTGCCACCGGGGCTTCCGACATCCCAAAAATGGGCATTGAAGGAGATAAAGCCGAAGGCGTGATTAATCCACTTGTGTTTTTGCGTGAAGCCAAATTTAACGAAAACTATCAGCCCGGAAAAAATATTGCAGTAATTGGTGATGATTGGATTGCTGCCGATGCTGCTCGTGCAGCAATTAGACTTGTGGGTGAAGATGGATATGTTTCGCTAATGACCTTAGGAGGCCAGGATGATTTAAAGCTTGATAAGGAAACGGTAAATGCCATTATTGAAGAAGAAATTGAAATTTTTGACCATTGCAGGCCGGTGAAATTTATATTGGCTGACGGCAAAATTAGCAGCATTGAAATAGTGGATGTTGAAGTGAACTTAAAAAGCCGGGCAAAGAAAGTTGCTTATAAAGATATAAAAGATTCGGAGCAATCGTTTAAATTTGACGCGGTTATTCCGTGCACCGGCAGGATACCCACCGTTGGGTTTACCGACATAAAAAAATTGAAAATTACCGAAGGTTCTTATGCAACGAAACTTGAAAACGTGTATGCAGGCGGCGCAGTAACTAACCCTGATATTTCGGTAATGAACGCCGTGCTTGATGCAAAACTTGCAGCGAGGGAAATAGCAGAAACCTCGGGCATTAAAGTCCCCGACACACTTTTTGCCGGGAAAAAGAATGTGAATTTGCAGCAGCTTAAGGTTAAAAGAGCGCAGGTTGAAAAACCCAACAATCCCGAAGTTGTTCCGGTAGAAAAACGTGTTGATTCTAAACCAATAGTAAAAACCCTTAAGCCCGTATCGGCGCTGCGAGAGGCTGCCCGATGTTTGCAATGCGATGTACTTTGCAACGTGTGTGTAGGTGTATGCCCGAATAAGGCAATGGTTGGATTTGAAGTTGACACTAAACACTTAAAAATCCCAACCGTAACCTTGAACGGGGAAGAGTTTTTTGTTTCTTTTCCCAACAAATTACCCATCGTACAAAAACACCAAATACTGGTTGTTACCGATTGGTGCAACGATTGCGGCAATTGTACTACTTTCTGCCCTTTTGCCGGCCAGCCGCACAAGGATAAACTGAGGTTGCACTTTAATCACGAAACATTTAATAAAGATGAAAATGGTTTGCTTGTAATGAGAAATGAAAAATATTTCGACATTACACTAAAGAATAAAGGCAACCTTGCCCAGCTTACCGAAAACTGGGATGCATATATTTTCGAAAACGATGATTGCATGGCAGTACTCGAAAAAGAAACCTTCAATATTCAGCAAATTACCATCTTTGACGATGACATCCAGATACTTGAAATACCTGAAATTGCAGAAATTAACATGCTCTTCAAAACTGTAACAGGCCTGGTGTAGGGTTCGTTATTAAATAATTTGATGTTATAGAGGTTCTATTATATCTTTTAATCCATGAACATAGATTCCTCTCTGCCGACTGGCGAATCCTTCGATGCGACAACGCTTCCCCTCTTACCAAATCAACCCGTGGACGGGGTCATTTCGATGCCGCACATGTGGTAAGAATTCTATTTGAACTAGTCATTTCACCTTTAGGCCACTTTTTCAGGGGCTTGGGACTACCAATGATATGTTTGTGTAAGAAGCTGGAGTACAGGTTGCCAGAGAGACCTCTCAATCGCCCCGATAGCTATCGGAGCTCCTTCGAGGTGACAAGGCTTTGGGAGGAGGGGGGTGGTTGAAAGTGGGTGCGAAGCGCCTACTTTCAACCACCCCAAATAAATCCCCGCGCTTTGTCATTTCGATGCCGCACGTGCGGCAGGAAAAATCTATTCCCCAATGTCATCTCCTCATTATGCCCAAAAATTTTGGGTAAACTCTCGGAATGACAGGGCAGTGCGGGTCGTGTGGTTGGGGAAGGGTATCACCGGCCTGCCAGAACCCAACTGAAAAAGACCGACATTAATTATCCAGCTCCTGCAAAGCTTTCATCTTTTCATTGTACATATCCCCTGCTGTGTAGATATCAATTTCCTGGGTTTTTTGATAAGCTTCTCTTGCATTGTCGATTTCATTAAGAAGGACATAAGCATCACCAAGTAAAAAATATGCCTCAACACTGTAAGGATTGAGATTGATGCACTGCTCTTTTATTTCAGCAATTACCTGCTTTGACTTTTCAAGTCCATACAATGACTTCGCTTTCCAAAAATGGTATAGCCAAATATCATTGATGAGTATGGCCTCATCAACACCCTTGATCAACTCCTCAAATCTACCCTGCGAATAAAGCATATTAAAATTGAACAAACGCGGGGCAATATATTGTGGATAGATTTCGAGCGCCCGGTTAAACTTTGCCTCGGCAGTAAAAATTTTATCCGTTTTATATTGAATCTTCCCCAGAAAAAACCATGGAGGAGCAATAGTATTGGCTTGCTTGGTTATGGTACTGAATATCTTTTCGGCCTCGGTCCAGCTTTGCTGATCTACAAACATGATTCCTTTATTCATTTGCTCAATGGTATATCTTGAGATATTTGCTCCGGAAAGATTAAAACTCAAAACCCACATCTCCATGTTCAGCATCAAATTTTTATCTGTACAATAGATCAGTGCATTTTTTAAATAATTCACAAATGTTGATCGCTTACCCGACAATTCATTAAAAGCAAGAAATATTTGCAAGTAGGGCTCCGGCTCAAGAGATTTTTGGCGCTGGAGATTTTCGATAATCTTATCATTAAATATGATACCCTTTTCCTTAATATCCATATTCAGCATTTCAACAAGAACCTGAAAATCATCGTACCAGTTGGTTATCTTCAACTCCTCCTTTTCTGTTTGCATTTCGTCAAGGATTGACATATCAAGTTCCCTTAATCCTGAAAGCATCCCAAGAGTATCCAAACGAGTAGTCATATTAACCAGAATGCTCATGTACAAACTAAATTTATATTCGCTGTAAGTACCGGTTTCAAGAAATGCCAGAATTTTTGCTTTATATAATTCCCGGCTCCCGGATATCGTTTTCATTACTTTTTCAAGCTTCGATAAGTAAGTTTCCCTGCAGGTTTTACTTTTTGATTCCCCCATTTCAAAATAGGGAGTAAAAACAAGCTTGCCCTCCTCCATTTTATCGCAAATAGAATCCATCGTCTTCAGGTCGGTTTTATTAGCATATTTCTTAAAATTCAAACTTACCGCTTCCATCAATTTATATAGTGTATCGGCTTTTTGAATGATAGCATTCGAAACCATCGTATTTGATATGTTGGGATAAAAACCAAGATGCTCAATCTCCTCATTGGTTTTAGCATCCTTAACAACTTTAATCAATATTTTATAAGCATCAACATATTTGTGAAGGTCTCTCAATTCCATACCTTCTTCATAAATTGGGAGATATTGGTTGTATGATGGGAAATATTTGTCGCGAATGGCGATTGCATCCGAGGTATCAATGGCATTCACAAAAACAATGGGTTCATAAAGTTTTACTCCATTTTTAGGAAAGGTGAGTAAAACCCGGCTAATCTTTTCATTGGCATTTTTAATAATCACCGGTTGCTTTTTTAGTGAATTTTTTTTACCGTTTTGCACGAGCTTGATTTCAGCAAAACAATCCTCAATATCACCCTCTTTAAAGTAATCCTTTTCGCTTTCTGAATTGGTTTTTACCGTAAAATAAACATATTCATAAGATGCGAAATTTTCAGGTGCAACCACTTCTCCACCATGTTCATCAGAAAAATAAAGCGTTGCACTGAATTGATTTTTCCCTTTTTCTTTGTAGGAAAAATCGGTTTGTTGCGAAAAAACCGGACTAATAAAAAGTAATATACATAATCCGGCTAAGGCCTGTTTGAGTGCTGAATTTTTCATTCTATTTCTTTTATTAAACAATTGCGCACGCAAATATCTAATTATTTGTTTAGAATCAATGCAAATATTATCAAGGTTTACTAATTGGATTTAAATCTTTTGATTTTTAGCAGGATAAATACTTATTTTGAAAGAAAAACAATTTTCCATTTTAGAAATGATGACAGAACAAGAAGCATCCATAACAGTTGACAAATTGAAAAAGAAGGCTCTTGCCATTCGAAAAAATATTTTACAAAGCCTCGCGGCATCAGGTAGCGGACATTTGGGGGGAAGTCTGGGGCTTGCCGATGTTTTTACTGTGCTTTACTTTAACACCATGAACCATCAGCCCGAAAATCCACGCTGGCCCGATCGCGACAGAATGATCCTTTCGATAGGGCACGTAGCCCCCGTGCTCTATGCAACACTTGCTGCCGCAGGATATTTTCCGGAGGAAGAGCTTCTTACACTTCGAAAACTGGGGTCGCGCTTGCAAGGACATCCCGGCCGCGATCATGGCCTCCCGGGACTGGAGTTGTCGGCAGGATCGCTTGGACAAGGGATTTCTGTAGCTGTGGGGATGGCCATTGCCGCAAAAATGGATAATAAAAACTATCGAATATTCAGTATAAATGGTGATGGGGAATTGCAGGAAGGTTCGGTTTGGGAGGCCGCCATGAGCGCCTCGCATCACAAGCTCGATAAGCTTACGGTGATTGTTGACCGCAATAAATTGCAAATTGATGGGATGATTTCGCAGGTGATGGAAATTGAACCATTAAAGGAAAAATGGGAAGCCTTTGGCTGGAAAGTTTACGAATGTGACGGCAACAATATTATCGAATTAATTCAAACTTTTGAAAATATTAAAAACAATAGTGGCAAACCCTCGGTGCTCATCGCAAATACCATCATGGGCAAAGGTGTAAAATCCATCGAAAACAATTACAACTGGCACGGAAAAGCCCCTTCACCTGCCGAAGCCAAACAATTCATTGAAGAACTTTTGTCATCTCCAACTTCTAAAATATGATTTTATTATCAGTACAGACAAGGCATGCCTTGTCTCTATTATTCAAAAGACAAGGCATGCCTTGTCTCTA
>CAZQIV010000044.1:16380-44293 GCA_964593705.1 uncultured Lentimicrobiaceae bacterium
AGACAAGGCATGCCTTGTCTCTATTATTCAAAAGACAAGGCATGCCTTGTCTCTACCATTTAAAAAATACAATATCTAAATTCTAACATCTAACTTCAACCATCTAAACTCTACCTTCAAAAATGATCAAAAACAAAGGCGACAAACCAACAAAATCAGGATTCGGCGAAGGCGTGCTGGAGGCTGCCCGCAACAATAAAAATGTAGTTGGCATCGGCGCTGACATTACCAAATCAGTGGGCATGGATTTATTTGCAGAGAGTTTCCCGAAAAGGTTTATTTCGATGGGAATAGCAGAACAAAACTGTATGGCCGCTGCTGCCGGCATGGCGCTTTCGGGTAAGATTCCGGTTTTTGCAACTTATGCCGTTTTTTCAGCCATGCGAACCACCGATCAGGTCAGGATTTCGGTGTGCTACAATAATGTGCATGTGGTGATTGGCGGCGCACATGCCGGCATTTCGGTAGGGCCGGATGGCGCAACGCATCAGGCGCTCGAAGACATAGCCATCATGCGGGTAATGCCAAACATGACCGTGCTCTCACCCTGTGATGCCACCCAGGCAAGCATCGCCACGCAAAAAGCTATTGTTGAGCTAAGCGGGCCGGTATATATCAGGTTTGGCAGGGAAGCAGTTCCCGATTTCACAAGCAAAGATCAGGAATTTCAAATTGGAAAAGGCCAGCTATTAATGCCCGGGAATGATCTTTCGATTATCGCAACAGGCCATGAAGTGTGGGAAGCCCTGCAGGCTGCTAAAGCCCTGGGCCGGGAAAACATCTCTGCAAGAGTAATCAATATCCACACCATCAAACCCATCGATGAGGAAATCATCATAAAAGCTGCAAAAGAAACAGGCGCAATACTAAGTGTTGAAGAGCACCAGGTGATGGGCGGATTTGGCAGTGCCGTGGCTGAAGTCGTGGTAAAGCACCATCCTGTTCCCGTGGAAATGATTGGCATGAACGATCAATTTGGCGAATCGGGCCAGCCCCGCGAATTGATGGAAAAATACGGACTCACAGCCTCAAACATCGCTTTAAAGGCAAAACAATTAATCCAAAGAAAATGATAGAGGTAACCTGCGCCATCATTCAGGAAGGCGATAAAATACTGGCTGTAAAACGAGCGCGTGGAATGCACCTCGCAGGCAAATGGGAATTTCCGGGTGGCAAAACTGAACCGGGCGAAACCGCTGAAACATGCATTACCAGGGAAATATTTGAAGAACTTGAAATTAACATCAAGCCCATCGAACAATTAAAACCTGTTACTTATCATTATCCTGAAAAATCCATCCGGCTTATTCCATTCCGCTGCAAAATATTGTCGGGAAAAATCAAACTCGCCGAGCATGAAGATTACAAATGGGTTTCAAAATCTGAAATAGAATTGATGGATTGGGCTGCGGCGGATATTGAAGTTATTGGGTTGAATCAACTGAAGGACTAAACCCTGGTTTGGATAAAGGACTTTTTGAGTAAAGCCGGAATAAAAGTTCAATTCTGGAACTTCAGCGAAATTATCAAAGCTCTTTGATTTAGTTTATAGAGTTTTAAACATCACATAAAGACATATTAAAATTGATATTTTGAAAATTAAATATGGCGCTTCCTTTTTTGTGGATTTTTGTGTTTTCGTGATTTAGAGGATTTATCTCACCGCAGGCGGACATGGAAACGTTAAAACCGTATGGATTTTTTTTGACGTTTCCAAGACCTGCGGACGTTGGAAAGTCGGTGAGCAATGATCGTCCGGATTGTAGTCAGGGTTTGACTTTAAGTCAAGCCCTGACTTTATTTACCATAACTTTAAAAAGGCAAACCTTTTCTTTTTCCCTCAACCTCAGTAGAACGGATAAACCCCCGGAAAAACAAAAACCTTATTACCTTATTTTTCATACGTTAAACCTCTGTTTTTAATAAGGTTAGATTTTCTCTACGTGGATTTTTTTTTCTACTAAGGTTTTTTTTGATGATAAGGTTTTGATATTCCGAAATATGGGAAAGTTTATAAATTTTGACGTTTCCAAGTCCGCAAAATGGCGGACGATAGAAAGTCGGTGAGCAATGATCGTCCAGATTGTAGTCAGGGTTTGACTTAAAGTGAAGCCCTGACTTTATTTACCATAACTTTAAAAAGGCAAACCTTATCTTTTTCCCTCAACCTCAGTAGAACGGATGAACCCCCGGAAACACAAAAACCTTATTACCTTATTTTTCATACGTAAAACCTCTGTTCTGAATAGGGCTTGCTGAAAAACAAAAAACCATATCGTTGGCTTTAATATTTCGGTGCGCTGCACCTCCCGTATCAATTCTAATCGAAGTATCTACAAAGATTATCGCCACTCTGTGGCTTATCTTTCAGGTGCGGAGCACCGATAATCCTCGCCTCGCGGCGAAGCGGGTTTGTAGAATTTTTCCCGGCAATTGGGAAAAAGGTGCGGAGCACCGAAATATTTGATGCATGGTTTTTGAGCAAACATTCTCCAAAACCTTGCACAAGGAATCAAATAATATGGGTTAACTTATAATAATTCAGTGGATTAGGCATTTCTCAGTAGATCTTAAATAAGGTTATATTTTCTATACGGGGATATTTTTTTTCTACGAAGGTTATTTTTGATAATAAGGTAAGGGTATTCCAAAATATGAGGACATGGAAAGTTTATAAATTTTGACGTTTCCAAGACCTGCGGACGTTGGAAAGTCGGTGAGCAATTATCGTCCGAATTGTAGTCAGGGTTTCACTTAAAGTGAAGCCCTGACTTTATTTAAAAATCGTCTTTTACCACTCAGGCAAAATACAACTACCGGAAATATTTTGTAAAACTTTCTCAAAATCATCCAAACTCATTAACATAATTTCCGAATCATCGGCATGACAAGTAAGGCAGGCACCGACAGCTAATATTTGTTTTTGCTCCGCAATAGAAAATGGCCTTACGCCCTCGCGGGTGGCAGTGTAGCCGGTGCGCTCCTTCAAAAAATCTATCCAGGCATCTTCGGGCAGGTCATCGTGTTTGTTGGGGGCATATTTTGGAGTAAATTTCCAGATTCCTTTTTGTCTGTCAATCAGGTATTCCAACTTTCCGCGACCATAGCCAATGGCCAATGGATCGTTGTGGCAGGACTTGCATGATCGACCTTGTCGGGATGTGGTGTGGGCAACCGTAGGCGCATAAAGGCGGTGAAAAATTTCCTCACTTTCCTTTCCTTCATAGCTTTCCTTATCGATGGATAAAACCATGCCATTGATAAAAGTCCCGATCATTCGTCTGTCTTCTCCGGCAATTTCTTTCCGTTCATCAACACCCAAAACCGGCGGCTCGGCCAAAAACTTGCCCGTGTATTCCACCCAGGTACCTGTTTTAAATTGGTTGTCCAACAAGTCATAACCCTGAGTGTTTTTTTCATAACTATTGTGGCAGCCGATACATTGTGGAGCCCAGGCCGTGTGGCAAGCATCGCACGACAAATCCTTGTGGACATCTCCACGGGTGCAATCATCAGCGGGGGCTTTCAATGGCAATATTTTCCCGGAATTTTTCGATACCATCCACTTTTTACCTTCATCATCCACGAAAGTGTTTACCATGGCCAATCCCGATTTTTCAACTTTCAGGAAGCGGCGATCTTCAGGATACTTTCTGAGATCAAATATTTTGCGGGTTTCGCTGTCCAACTCAGCAAGGCTTAGGGTTAAGGGCTGTCCGACAAAGTGGCAATCGGCGCATTGTATTTTTACCTGAAACTCTTCGTGCTTATAAAGATTTCCGTCACCCATCAGCTCATAAGAATTATGACAGTCGATGCAATCCATGCCACTTTCGTGATGCACATCAGCCTTCACAAATTCAAATATGCGCTGGTCTTCCAATTGGCGGTATTTTTCCCAATCATTTACTTCTTCTTTCTCCAATTGAGTTTCGTGCCAGCCTTCGTAGTTTGTAGCAATTCTGCCCGAGCGGCTGTGGCAGCCAAAGCAATGGTTGTTTGAAATATTTAATGAAAGTTGCGGGTGGTACGACAAATCCATTTCGAAAGGTTCGCCGGGTTGTATTTCTCTATTTGGATAATTCAAATGGCAGGCATTACATCCGCCACCACGGGAAGTTTCAGTAATTGGACCATAATCAGTTTTGGGATTTCCCAGGTGGCAGTTGGCACACATATCCCTCAAATGTTCATCGGCGGCTGAATGGTCAATTTCGGTAATCCTGGATAATTGCCCGGGTTGGTCAATTTCGTTAAAAACAAACCTGTCAACACTCACCACACCACTCATCGTGGTCATAAGGGTATTCTGAATGCGATCGGCAATTTCGGGATGGCATTCAGTGGTGCCGCAGGTTCGGGATGCATTGGCGAGGTTGCCGGGAATTTTAAGCATATCGCGGTGCGAATCATCTTTATCAAAAGTGTAAGGATCGCCCAAATGGCAAGCTACGCAGCCCACTGCCTGTGGATCATGGGATGGCGTGAACCCTTTCATGTTGTGATGACAAATTACGCAACCCTCAGTTTCATCCGGCATTTCAGCCATGCTCATCAGCAAAGTATCCGGCAATTGTTCAAAGTTGGTTTCTTTTACCTCGAAAGGAAAATATACATCCTGCATTTGCCAGTCCCATTCCCAATTTTCGCCCCTGAAAAAGTAGGCAATGACTGTTAATCCAAAATAAAAATAAAATGAATACAAAACAATCCGGCGAAGGAGTGTGGACTTCGGCGGATTTGCTTTTGGAATAAAATAAGTAAGCACCAAAAAGCCTGTTAGAATCAAAAGAAGCCATTCGGGGCTCGACATCCAATGGAGAATTTCCTGCAACCCTAAAAAGTACCAGGGGCCTTTCACCACGGGGGTAATATTGTCGTGCAAGGGGGCACGAAACAAAAAGCTTAAGGCTGAGATTATTATAGCTGTGATAAAAAATGTCCGGCTTTTGGTCCAGATAGTTTTGGCATGCTCAAGAATTACAATGGCCAGAAAAATAGTTGCAGTAGCAATGTGATGAACATACAATACTTGTAAGCTCTCCTCTTTTCCGATAAGCGACCATGCCAGCAATCCTCCAATCCAGGGAATGCCTTCGGCCAGCGAGCCAATGATTTGCCGTGCTTGCAGGCTATCGAAATCTGCCTTTAGTATGAACCCTGAAATCATCACATAAAAAACAAAAATCAGGCTTATGACCAAACGAAGCCATACTCCATTTTTTACTTTCTTGGTTTTCGATGATTTCAAATATTCCCAGGTATGCAGAATTGTAAAAACCAAAAACAGTTGTGCGCTCCAATAATGTGCATTCCGCAAAAAACTTGCTCCGGGATTGGTGAGCAGCATCCGGACAATCGAATCGAAAGCATGATTTACATCGAAAGGGATGGCGAGAAAGATGCCACTTAAAGTGCAAATTAAAAAGTTGGCAATGGCCAAAAACCCCCATGTATCATATTTGAGGAAGGATAAAATATATTTTATAATGTTAGTCAAATTGAAGGTCTAAAATGAAATTAGCAAACGAAATTATTCATTTATCAGAAACCAGTTGTAAAACAGTGCTAATTTAGAGTTTGTCTTTTTAGTCAGGTTTCCCGCAGATTTCGCTGATTAACGCAGATTTTATCTGCAATATAAATTAAATAGTGTGTGTCCATAAAGTCGATATTTTCACTAATTGCCTCCGCAACCCCTTAGTCCCCCGCCTGGCTGGCGAGGCTGGCCTAAAGGGGAAATCCCGTGCTACCAGTGCGTTGGGGGGTTCTCCCCTTCAGGGGAGCCAGCCTTGCCGGCTAGGCAGGTTAGAGGGGTGTGCGGTGGATTATTACTTTAAAGACCAACACTAATTAGGGCTTGCAAGTACTAACAATTCTTATCACTCCCAACTTTCACCTGGCGATTAGTCCGGCCTTCGATGGATGAAAGTGACTGCTCTTTTAGAATTCTTTTTGCAAATATCATGAATTTTTCAAGATTGTCCATTCTGGCAAGCTTTAAGAATATTTCTTCCGAATCGGTAAACCATAGCGAAAAATAAGACCAATAATCCTTCATCTTATTCAAGGTTGGATTGGTGCGCTCAAACTTGTTCCTGATTTCGCAGTATAGTTCTTCATAAAAATTAAATTGACGGTTCCTCAAAGCTTCAGTATCAGAAGCATCATTTTTATCCAATATTATTTCGGGCAAAAAAGGATTAGACAGTACACCCCGCCCAATCATCCAATCCGATATTTGTGGGTAACGCTTTTTTAAATCCAAATAACTCTGCTTGTCTTTAATATCACCACTAAAAACAAGCTTGTGTTTAATCTCATTGATGGTTTGATCAAAGACATCAAGAAACATTTCACCCTCGTATTGTTGGATTCCTGTTCGTGGGTGAATAATCAAGGCCTCTAATGGAAAATCATTATATACTTCTATGAGTTTATAGAATTCTTCGGGGCTTTCATATCCCAGCCTGGTTTTTATGGAAAGCCTGAGTGGCAGTGCAGGAATAATTTGTTCGAGAATGTCCCGTAATAGCTCAGGATAGGGTAATATTCCCGAGCCACGCTTTTTCCGGGCGACAGATTTTTTAGGACAGCCAAGATTCCAGTTTACAGTTTCATAACCCAAATCTTTTAACCTTATGGCGAGATTTAAAAATTTTGCAGGATCGTTTCCCAGTACCTGGGGAATAACCGGAAGCCTTAAGTTTTCTTTAGGCAAAACATCTCTAAGGTGCTTATCGCGAAACCTTATTCCTTCGGCCAATGGAATAAACGGACTTACAGCGATATCGATTCCTGTAAACACCGTTGACCATGCTCTTCTGAATTCAACTTCAGTGTATCCTTGTAATGGTGCGAGAAAAAGCATTAGCTTAGGTTAATTGTTATTTGTGATTTGTTAATTGTTATTTGTTATTAGGTTAAAATGTTATAAGTAATAATTAAGGTGATGCCCTGAATTTTCATCATTTTGATAGTTTTAGTATCCTGAATGCTCCCCGCAAAACCAGTCCGAAAACCAGGGTTCCAACAATAAGGTCGGGGAGGTTTGAATTTGTGAAAATAATCAAAACAGCGGCCACAATCACTCCAATATTTACCAATACATCGTTTGAAGTAAAAATCCAGCTCGCCTTAATATGCGCTCCCTCGCTTTTGACCTTCTGCAAAATAAATAAACACGCCATATTCCCTAACAAAGCAAAGTTGATGGCAAGTACCCACCACAGCACCTTCCTTTCGCGAAGATTGACAGCCTGAATGGCCGGTTCAGCGCTTTTTTCGGAAACAAGCAACGACGAGCCCATGTTAAGTTCATTCAACAATTTCGTTATCAACTCAACATTTTTGGAGTTATGAAAAACCGAAAGACGACGGTTGGGAATATCGAAATCAAGCTTAACCAAACCTTCTGCATCCTCAAGCTTCATCCGGATCATGCGCTCCTCCGATGGGCAATCCATACCTTTAATTAAAAATTCGGATTTAAACATCATTTGTATTGCTTACGATTCCTTTTTTTCCTCTATCGCTGATAAAACCGACATCAGCAAATTGATATCATTATCTTCTAAAAGTGAAAGCCTCTCAAAAATACGTTTGCAAATGTTTGGATTCCCACTAATCTTGGTTTCTTTTAAAAAATCCTCAGTCTGTGATATCATGGCTTTAAATTTTGGTTCAGGGATGCTTGCTTCTTCCTGCGGATGGACATCTTTAAAATTCAATTTCGACAGCAAATACGCGTAGAGCATCACTGCCTGGCCGAGGTTTAAGGATGGGTAAACCGTGAGCATCGGAATAAAAGTTGAGACATGACAAATATCCATCTCATCGTTGGTTAAGCCTGATTCTTCGCGACCAAAAACGATGGCAGCCGAATTGATACTTTTAGCTTTATGTCTTAACAATTCAGGCAAGTTTTCAGCAGGATGATGATCGCCTTTTACTGTGCGCGTTTTGGCACTTGTGGCAATAACAAAATCTATGTCCTTCAAGGCTTCTACCAAAGTTAAGAAAACCTTAGCACAGTCTAAAATTTCTCCGGATGCTTGGGCTACCCATTTTGCCTTACCTTCCAGGAATTCGCAGGGATTAACCAAACGCAAAGCATCAAATCCCATGGTTTTCATGGCTCTTGCGGCTGCGCCAACATTTTCGGGAACAGCAGGTTCAACTAAAACAAAATGGGTTTTCATCTGTAAAAATAGCAAAACAAAAAAAGGTGCTCCTCTGAAGCACCTTTTGTTTTTGAAAAAATATTTTATTTATTCAGGTTTTTGTCCCGAAGGAAGCTCCAGGCCATAACCTTGTTTTTTATCAGCTTGTTTGAGTTTAAAGGCGAGGAAAATGGAAATTACACCACACAACACCAATACAAGGATTGGAATGGTATAATCATAATAAGGCAGACTTCCGGCAATTTGCAAATCTTTTACTTTATCAGCGATTTCAGCAGCAGAAAATCCCTCTGCTTCAAAACCCTTGCGGGCAACTTTGAGCGAATCAACTACCTCAGGATTTACGAAAGTTAACAATGCACCGATACCCCAGAAGAACAATCCCAATCCCCAGTTTTGTACGGTGAACATCGTAGAATATGCGGTACCCAATCTGTTTTCAGCAACGATTTTCGCAACTGAAGGCCACATGGCTGCAGGAACCAGTGAGAAGGCAATACCAAGACTGATCAATCCCATATAAGCAAAAAGTGGGGAACTGGTGAGTGACAGGGAAAGGTGGGCAAATATCAAAAGTAAAGCACCGAGCATCATTAAGGAAGCTGCTTTACCTTTATTATCAACGATGGTTCCGAAGATAGGAGTAAAAATAATTGTTCCCAAAGGAATCAGAGCAGATGTTTTAGGACCGTTATTAAGCCATGCAGAGAGCATTTCGCTATTCATAAAAACCAACACGGCAAAAACAGCAATCAACACAATTCTAATGGTGAGTTTTTGAGAGCTACTTTTCATATTATTCGGCACCACGGTAACGCCAATGGCAAAAAGGAAAACTGTGATATAAACCAAAGCATTACCAAAGGCCTCGCTACCAAAAACTACAACTGAAGCACCTTTAGGCAGGTCGTACATAAATCCGAATTTGTTTACCAATAAATCGGGAGCATATTGAATAAAGGGGAAAACCGCCGAATAAAAAGCAACACACAATAAAGTGATATAGATAAATGATGAATTGGTAACAAGTTTCACGAGATCAGAGAATTTGAAATCTTCTTCAACAGCTTCCTCTTCATTATTTGCTACCCTGGCAGCCTTCATTTGCTTGTCAAGTTTTACATCAAAAACCGTATAGATTAGGAACATGATCAAAGCCAGGCCGATTAAACTTGCGGCAAAAGTTACAGCGGGAGAAACTGACTGCCCTGCAATATCCAGTGATATCGCGATAGCCAGCGCCGAACCCAATCGCCCGAAACCCATATTTATCCCCATGGCAAGCGCAAGTTCATGGCCTTTAAACCATTTGACGATCGTTCGCATTGCCACCACGCAAACTACTTCAAGCCCGGAGCCGAACATTACACGTCCAATAATTAAACCTGTTAGCATGGTATTTTTATCAGTACCAAAATAACCGGCAGCAGTTAAAGCCGAGACCAGGCCACCCAAAACTGCAAGGCTACCAAAGGCAATACCTGCAAGCCTGATACCCCATTTGTCAAGAATAATACCACCAATAATAATCATACCAAATACATTGGCAATGGTTGTCAATCCGATCATTCTTCCAAATTCTTCACTTGTAAAACCAAAATCAGTTTCGATGAGTCCTTTGAGTCCTGAATAGAAATCCTGAAAATAGTAGGTTGCAAATGTTAGTGCACTAATCAGGAACATTACGAGCCAGCGAAGGGCTGCAGAATCGTTGAGTAAGCGTCTTGCTTGTGTCATTTGTGTTTTTAATTAGATAAGTAAATAAATTTATTTTTTGATTTGGCCGCTAAAATAGATAAAATACGTTAAAATTGAAGCCGGGGTTAATTAGTTGTAAAAAGTATTTTTTGGAAAACGATACCAGGCAATGGTGAAGCGGGAATTGAAAAAAAAACCTGATCAAAATAACTTCAGAAATCCTTGCTTAACATAAATCAATTGTCGTGAATAATAGACCTAAGTGACTCTTTGTGTCCTTAGTGCCTCAGTGGTAACTTTCTTAAAATCACCACTGAGACACTTAGATCACTAAGTTACACTAAGGAAAAAAGGATATATGAACCAACTTTTTGGTTTCAAAAAATTCTTCTTCAAAGTATTTACTTAAAGAATAAATCTTTGAATGCTGCTTGATGCTTTTTAGCTCTTCTGTAAAATCGCCTCCTTTTAAATATAGAATCCCGTTGGGTAAGGCATTACTGTTCTTTTTAATAAACTTGCCGCGGCACCATGCCACAAATTGTGGAATACCGGTTATAGCGCGGCTTACAATAAAATCATAGCTACCCCTCACAGATTCCAGGCGCAATTGTTCACCCGAAACATTATCCAACTGCAAAGCTTCTGAAACAGCCTTCACAACCTTGATTTTTTTACCTATGGAATCGATCAGGTGAAAGCTGACTTCCGGGAACAATATTGCCAGCGGTATGCCCGGAAAACCGCCACCCGTGCCCACGTCAAGTATTTTTGTTCCCGGCCTGAATGATAAAACCTTTGCGATGCCCAATGAATTCAATACATGCCGTTCATAAATATTTTCGATATCCTTACGGGAAATCACATTGATCTTTTCGTTCCATTCAGCATATAAAGGGCCGAGCATTTCAATTTGCTGTAGTTGCGAATCCGAAAATTCCGGAAAATATTTCTTAATAATATCCATAGTGGCAAAGATAATTGCTTTTGTGCTTGGGGGGATTTTCCACTGGTTTTCTATTGATGAATTACTTTTCCTTGATGAAGGATTGGGCCTGCGCTACCCCTGGCCCGCCGGCTGGTAGGAAATCAACCCAGCGCTAACCCTGAACCGCCACTTCCATTAATCCGCATAAGCCAATTTTAGATAATGCCATTTGGTAAAGTATTTTCCTTTGCAGCCTGGCGCTCTGAAGAAATGGAAATTCCGTTAATTCATATTTATTCAAAGCAGAAAAACCTTATCAATGTTCTCCAAACCTTCGTAGAATATTGGAAACCCCAAAATTTAAAAACCTCATTACCTTATTTTGCAAATTGATGGTTCAAAAAATAAGGTTAGATTTTCGGGGAAGGGATTTTTTTCTATGAAGGTTAATTTTTTCTTGATTAACTTTTGCATATTAGGATTTATGAGTTGCACGGATTTACCCGAAGGGATGCCCGCTTCGCAAGGCGAGCCAATGGCACAAATCCGCGCATGCTGGGAGTCTTTTGGTGTTCAGGGGTAGAAAAGTCGAAGGGATTATATTCGTGAGTTGGCCACAATATTAGAATTTACAAAAGAAAGGAAATGTGTTAACTTTGTAAAATGAAATACCCAAACGACTATGTAAATAAAATCATTTGCGGTGACAGACTTAAAAAACTGAAACTAAAGATGAGTCAAATTGGCCTCATAATGTACCAAAAAAGGGACATTTAAAAGATAGGAATGGGTCATGAAAACAAGTTGCTAGTAATATAAAAAAAGACTAATAGAATGGAAAACAGAACCGAAATAGCAAGAGAAATTTTATATGAATTTCTTGAATATTGGACGATTGATAAAATCAAGTCAATGAGCTTGGAAGAATATGTTTCTGTTGGCGACAAAAATACATTTTGTCAGTGGCTCGAAACCAAGACGAGAGAATTAGGAAGTATAAAAGGGATAAATTCCAGTAAATTCGGTATTTACAAAAGAAGAAATGCAACTAAAACTCCCAAGAACTTAAAGAATGACAAGCAATATTCTTGGCAGAAATTCTACGGAGAAACCAGAAAAGATGCATTTGAAAACGTAAAAAAGGAAATTCTGAAAATTATTGAATATTCTGAAAAAGGAGAGTTTGAAAAAATAGATGATTTACATTTAACACTTTTTGTAAAATGGAAAATTGCCTATCTATTTTCAAATGAAAGGCTAATTCCAATATTTAAAAAGTCTGTACTTCACGAAATAGCAAAATATTATGGATTAGAAGTTAATCAAAAAATAAAAAATTCTGAAATTCAATATTTAATAATTGCAAATAAACCATCGCATATTTCAATCTATGAATTTGCAGAAGAACTCTACGATAAATTTGGCAGAGATAACGGAACAAAAACACATACTGGAAAGAAAAGAAAATCGATAAGAAAAGGAACAATAGAACGTAATATCAAAAATCAAAAAAGAAAAGGAACTGAAAGTTATATTGCAACTCAAAAACATAATTTATTACAAGAAGCATTATACAATCAACTTATAAAAAATCATGGAAAGAAAAATGTGATTTTAGAAGAGAATTATGTTGATATTAAAGTGAAATTTCCAAATAAAATACATTTCTATGAGGTTAAGCCTGCTTCTTATGCCTCAGATTGCATAAAAGAGGCTCTCGGACAAATAATGTCGTATTCTCAAAAAGATAATGATGAAAGAGAAAAATATTTATTTGTTGTAGGTCAATATGCACCAAATCAAGATGAAATTGAATATTTGAATTTTGTGAAAAAAAAATTGAAATTGAAATTTGACTATCTAAATATTGAATTGAAAGAATAAATACTGCTGGCAACAATGCATATACTTCATGGCGGGTTACGTTATGAAAATGACCATTTTAGTTCCAAATACAAATCGGTGTGGGTTGAAAGATTTGTCCTATAAATTCCGCCACAAAGTATATGCTAACCGTTATTTATTAACTAAAAAAATAACACAGAATTCTATATTTTAAAAAGCCCGGCATCACACCGGGCTTTTATGTTTTATCAATCCATCACCACCTTCCTTGTTACACTATACTCTTTGGTGGTGAGCTTTATCAGGTAAATCCCTTTCGGGTAATTGGATAAATTGATCTGATCTATTCCATTTAGCTTTGTTCCTGCACAGCATTGAAACCGCTGAGTTCATAATAGCCTTCAATGCGGTTAATATCCACAACCCGGATGTTGGATTCAGGTTTTGAATGTCAGTAACTTTCACAAAAAAAATTCGACCGCTTCGCTGTAAATTTATCAAATAGACAAATAAATCAATTGTCCTTCAGGCACCGGACGGAGAACCCGTACGCCTTACTGTCGTAGTCGCGGTAAGATCTGCCGGAGGTGGAGTTCAGACTCCGGTACAATGGATACCCTGAGTGCACACTCGAGGACCACCAGTCGCCGATGTAGCCGAGGTAGGTCAAGAACCCATTGGAATAGCGGCGACCACCGGGCAGGGCTGTAAATCCACTACTGTTAGTTGCGCCCGTGTTGGGACTGTCCCAGTGAATTGTGCCGATCTCTTTCATTTTGCCACCTGCCACACTTTCACCACCCAGATAATCAATTAAAACTGTCCATTCATCATCAGTTGACAAATGCCAACCAGTAGGACATGCATCAAGCGATGCAGGCCAGTTGTACAATACACCATAAGTTTGATATTTGCTTGTGGCTTTGGCTTCGGATACATTCGTTCCCTGATAATCATATACATAATAATAAGGATTCGTTTCTGAACCATTGGATGGAGGACTTACACTCGGCAAGTATGCCAGGTTTTCTTTAATCCAACACTGGTTGCCAATTTCTAAAGTTTCGTATTCATTGCCATCTCTAGTATCAATTAATGGATAACCACATTTCAGGGTGATCAAATTTTCAGTTTTCGTTGATTGATATTGATTGTAAAATGCATAAATACGATAAGAATAAATATTGTTATTCAAATCCAACCCATTATCAGAGAACGAAGTTTGCCCGGCATTTAAAGTTTCAAATTCTCCTTCCCAAGCCCCTTCGTTCACTTGCCTGTCAATTTTAAAACCTTCGTGGCCGGAGTGGCTATAATCCCAAGATAAAGTAACAGTAGTAACAGAATTTGCTGTGATATCCAGATTTTCAGGAGGTGGAATTGTGGCATCAAAATCATTTTCAACCCAGGATGAATTGTAAGTCCCAACATAAGCACAAACACGGTAATAAACTTGTGTGTTGAGATCGAAATCAGTGTCTTCATAATTATTTGCGGTAACGGTTGTAAGTTGTTCCCAGCTACCACCTTCATATTTTCGTTCGATTTTAAAACCATCTTCACCGGTACTATTGAATTGCCAATTTAAGGTTACGGAGGTGATGGTACTATTTGTAATTTGCAAATCTGTTGGTGATGGAATTGTCGCATTAAAATCATTTACAACCCAGGATGAATTGTAACTTCCCACATAACTACAAACCCGGTAATAAACCTGTGTGTTGAGATCGAAATCATCATCCTCATAACTGTTTGTAGTAATTGCGGTCAATTGTATCCAGTCACCGCCTTCGTACTTTCGTTCAACTTTAAAACCGTCTGCGCCGGTGCTATTGTCCTGCCATGTTAATGTTACAAAAGTTATTAAGTTTTTGGATATTTGTAAATTGTTGGGTGCAGCAATTACACCAGAAGTAGAAACAAATTGCTCAGCAGAATTATGGCTTCCAGCATAAGCATAAATCCTGTAGGAATATGTCAAATCAGGGTCGGGGATGATTTCCGCATCATTCCAGCTTCTTGTTTCTTTAGGGAAGATTTGGTAAGCCACCTGCCAGGACTCATCTCCTTTTTTGCGATCTAATTTAAAGCCTTCAATGTTTTTATCGTCATAAGTCCAGGTGAGTTTTTTTTCTGTTATGCTCACATCTTCAATTTGCAGGTTTTGGGGTGCCCAGGATAAGGGATCGATATTGGCTTTTTCATCCCAGGGGTTATTGCGCTCAGGCTTTTCGCAGGAGAAAATGAAAGTCAGTAGCAGAAAAATTAAGGATTGGGATATTTTCGTTTTCATGACTTATTGAAAATTTGAATGATGAATTTTAAATTTTGTTTGATTTATTTTTATGGCGCAATTAAACCATTGATAATCAATAGTACTCTCCCTGATTTGGCGCAATGAAGACGCAATGCCAATCACATTTATAATCTATAATAGTAAGATCCCTGGCCTCTTTGCCCAGAGCTTCCTATTAATTTTTTGGTTTTAAATTCAATATTTTGATTCACCACTGTCCGGTTAAAATATAATTTCAGGAGTATTTGAAATAAGATTCCTCACTTCGTTCGGAATGACAATTAATTAGGTTATTGGGGCGGGGATTGTTGGCGGCAAAGCCGCCAACAATCCCCGCCATCTCACAACACTCCGAATACCTTGTCATTTCGACCGTAGGGAGAAATCTCAAAATTTCATCCAGACAACAATGATTTTGATTTTCTATCATCAGATCTGATATTTCACAAAACAACTTTTAAAATTTTAATTGCAAACTCAACATCCCACCACCCTCAATCGGCACAACAGCAATATTCATCTTTTTCTTTGCCTTGCCTTGTTTGGAGGCATTGAGGATCGTCATGATGGCACAAATGCCACTAACACCAAAAGAAGCATAGGAAATTGTGCGCTGTTGTTCCATTTGGTCATACAGGCTGGTGGCATCCGTGGTAGCGGTTTCGTAATCTTTGCCGGCTTTATCGGAGGAATACATGAAATATGCCCCGGTTCCTGCTGTTACCAAAGTTGCAGCCATCCAAATATTTTTCCGCTTTTTGTATTTGTTAAAATCCATCTGTGCCATGGCCTTCTGGTCAGACACCAAAGTAAAGCTGTAGATGCTTTGTTGCTCGCTAACTGTGAAAGTATCTTCAAAATCGTTGTAACCAGATTTGGATAGCCGGATGGAATTTTTGCCAAAATTGGTGGTGATTTTCGTAGTTGTTGTTCCTTCGCTTTTGCCATTCAGGAAAAGCTTGGCTCCTGATGGATTGCTTTTAATGGTGATCTCTTTAAAGTTACTCAGGTCTTCATCCACTTTGGTTCGTTCGTTTTCTTTGACTTCGGCAGTAGTTTTAATGGTGGTGTAGTTTTCTTTTTTAAGTGTAATCTCGTAGTTACCGATAATAATTTCGGGGATGATTTTCGGGGTAAACCCGTAAGATTTTCCTTCGATAATAATTTCGGCTTCAGGAGGGCTGGAAGTAATGGAAAGGCTGCCGATGATGGGCAGTAATGTAAAAGGCAATGTTTCGGTGGCTCCGGCTTTCATGTCGATTTTTCGTGTCTGGCTGTAATATTTATCCTTTTTCACTTCAATGGTGTGCACACCTTTACGCAGAATGTCATCGAAAGTTCCGGTAGCTCTTTGCTCCCCGTCAATATAAATATCTGCCGTTGGGTTGGTGGTGATATTCACATTTCCAAATACAGGAATCATCTCAATATTCAATGGAGTATTCTCGCCATCCCTGATTCTAAGCTCGCGGTTTATGGGCTCATACTGCTCAAGCGAAAGCAAAATTGTGTGATTCCCGCTTTTAAGGGTATCGAAAGTATGTGGGGTAAAAAAATTTGTGGGGACACCGTCCAGTGAAATTTTTACGCCATCAAGCGGCGTAGTTTTAATGGAAAGTGAACCGAAATTTGAATCAAGAACCATTTCCTGTATTTCCGTTTCGTTGACCTTGATGGTAAAACTTCCTTCTTTTGGATAAAACATCTCCTTTTCAAGACGGTATTCATGATACCCGCTGGTCATTTCCATATTGAAAGGTGTGTATCCCCTGTATTCATTATTTATCCAAACTTTAGTATGAGATGGCTGTGATTTTAGCAGAATAAACCCTGTTGCCAGTCCACCCACACCACCGGCGCCTTTGCGGGTTACCACCATCTGGTAAACCTTTCCCGATGTTATTTCACCCGGAAAATTGAAGTTGTACTTTAACAGATCACCACCCCAAATATTCAGGCGACGTTCTCCGGGAGAAAGATAAATCCAATATTCGCCGGATTTTTTTTCGATGCTCCCCACGATACGCAGGCCACTATCGAAATATAGTCCTTCAATATCCGATATTACCTTGATTAATGCACACACTTTGTCATTGGCATCACGCCGCTCATATTGTATTGCAGAAATGTCGTTGGGGATTTGCCTGAAACCGGATACATCCAGCGAGTCGGCAATAATTGTATTGGTGATTAAAAGAAAAATAAAGAGGTAGAGATATTTCATGCTCATTTCAGATTTCGGATAAAACAAGATGCTAAATTAATCCATTTTTAGATTGGATTAATTTAAATTCGGTAAAAATATTTATAACTATTTTTGTGAAAAGGGATTTCACCCATAAATTTAAAATTAAATAAAATGCGACAATTGCAAAGAATCACTTTCGACCCCAATGTTATGGGAGGAAAGCCATGCATCAGAGGAATGCGTGTAACCGTTGGGACCATTGTTGGGTTGTTGGCGACAGGACATTCTAAAAAGGATATTTTAAAATTATACCCCTACCTTGAACCGGAGGATATTGATGAAGCGCTCTCCTTTGCAGCCTGGCGCTCTGAAGAAATGGAAATACCACTTCAATCGGCATCCTGATGAAGATTTTGATTGATATGAATTTGTCGCCTGCATGGGTAAGCAAACTCAAACAGCAGGGCTTTGATGCTGTTCACTGGTCAGAGGTAGGAAAGGCAAATGCACCGGATATAGAAATATTTATTTGGGCCATTCAAAATGATTGTGTGGTTTTTATACACGATTTGGATTTTGGCACACTCCTGGCCACAAACAAAACAAATTGCCCTTCAGTTATTCAAATCAGAACACAGGATACTACACCCTTAAAACAGATAAATACCCTCATATCCGTTTTATCTGAATTTGCAGATCATATCGAAAGTGGTGCATTAATAACCATTAATAAGCATAAGGCAAGGGTTAGGATATTACCGATTTAACTATTTAATAACAACGGGCTAATAGAACACATCCATGGTGTTGCATTATTTATAAAAGCTCAATCCAGCCAGTGCTGCCCCTGACCCCTAAAGGGGAAAACCGCCCGCTTCCAGCAGTTGGAGTGGCTGCCTTTAGGGGGTTTGAGGGTTTTTGCCACCGCTACCCCTGACCCCTAAAGGGGAAATCCACCACTCCCGGCAGTTGGGAAAGCCCCCTTTAGAGGGTTTGGGGGTGAATGCTTTCCAATAATTCTCCACACTTTTTTTCAATGGTAATTTTCACTTTCTCAATATCTTTCAATACCTCAGTATTGGTAAACCGCAATGTGGTAATCCCGAACCTTTCCATATCAAAGTTTCGACCCTCATCTCTTTCTTTGTTTTCAATATTTGTATGAATGCCCCCATCTACTTCAACAACCAGCTTTATTTTATGGCAATAAAAATCTGCCACAAATTGACTAATCGGATGCTGAGATTTAAATCTTAATCCTAACATGTGTTTATTACTCAAAACATTCCAAAGCATTTTTTCAGCCTCAGTTGGATTTAACCTCATGGCTTTAGCTCTTTCAAAAATTAATGGGGTGGCTCCATAAAACATGGTTTTATCTATTGTATCTTTCAATCTTGCCATATCAAAATCCTTTACAATTCAAATTTAAAAAAATCACCAACGCTACCCCAAGCACCAAAAGGGGAAAGCCGCCCTTCGCTACCCCTAACCCCTAAAGGGGAAACCCACCCACTCCCAGCAGTTGGGGAAGCCCCCTTCAGGGGGTTTGGGGGTTTTTGCCTGCGCTACATCTGCCCCTAAAAGGAAAACCCGGCCTGCGCTACCCCTACCCCTAAAGGGGAATCCACCACTCCCAGCAGTTGGGAAAGCCCCCTTTAGGGGGTTTGGGGGTAAAAATTCAATTCACAAAAAAATCATTCAAGCCGAAAATGCTGCCGTCAGGATTTTTTTCGGGTTGCCAGGTGCGGACATATATTTTTGGATTGAGAGAATCGTTCAGGTCGATCATAAGGAAAAGATAGCCCCGGTCTGCATAGGTGGCAGAGAAATAATCCTGCTTGATTTGGATGCCGTAAATCTTTGAATTGCCGTTGACTTTTTGAACGATGTTTTCCTCGAAATGTATATTGACAAACTCGTTGGAATTGAAAACCCGTTTCAGTCGCTCCATATATTCAGTCTTGCTCAGTTCGATAAACTCAACCTGCTCACGGCCGGCATTGGCATACATCCCATCGATGGGCTCTGCCTTTTTCACCACATTACCAATAATAATTAGCGCATTATCAGCAAAAATGGATTCGATGTAATCGAGACGCTTGAGGCAATAAGCAGTTTTATAATGCTCCAAAAAATCGATCAACTGGTATTTATCTTCCACCGAACCAAAGCGCTCGCTTCGTGAAACAATATCATCGATTGCCTTGTCGCTAATGGCGTAAGATATGGCATCTATTTTCTGATCTTCATTAAAAGTAAATACCACCTGCTCGATAAAATCGCGGGTGTTGTTTTGAAAAGAAAAACGCATGGGAATCGATCGTATCATCGTGGAGTTTTCGATCTGGACAAGGCTGAGGGTGTCAACGAAAGGTAAAATTTTAACCTTCCCATTGGCAATCAATTTATTGTAAACTTCCCAACCCGCATCAGTAAACTTTTCCTCAACCTCACCATAGTTTTTATCCTCTATGGCTTCCACAACCCGCATTACTGTTTTCCTTAATTTTCGCGACTGCCCTACCTGGTTAATTTTTTCAAAGTCGATCAATTTGGTTTCAAGCTTTATGATTTTAGGCTCATCATTAATGCTTTGACTGATCAATGGAATATTAAATTCACACCTGTCGATATAGGGCAGGTTCATATTTTGAAACACTGCATGTACTTCGAGGTCGTAGTTCGATTTGTTTTCGTAGGCATACTCAATCATCAACTTGATTTTTTCGGGTTGCGTTGGCGAAACATCGAAAAATTCGACCAAAGCCAACCCACTCCTGACATTTATTGGATTTGAGTATCCCAAACCAGTCCAATAAATAAAATCCAGATTATCGATGGGTTTACCGTTATAATTTACTTTCATATAAAATGCCTTGTACTTTTCGCTGGGTATCGATTCGGTGCTTTGAACTGCGAAATCAAGATCGGTAAAAACATTATTGATTTTCTCGGGCAAGGCTGACATCAACAAATGCTGACCGGTTTCAGGAAAATCATAAGCTATCAAATCCCGGTCTTTATGACTTTGCAAAAGCATAAGTCCCCAGTAGTAGTTCTTCAGCGCATCTCCAATCCTAAGATCATTTTCAGCATTGATCCCAGCCTTAACGTATTCAATAATCTTTTTTTTGCGGTTTTCGAAAACCTGCTCCATATCCGCCAAAGAGATGTAACGCATTACTTTAAAATTGCCTCTGCGCTCCTCAATCAGCACACTCCTGGCCGACACCAGCGATACGTTGGAATATGTTTTAACAACTGATTCGGCAAATTCCCTGATACTACCCTCTTTCTCGGTAGTCTTTCCTTCAAAATAGCTTTCTACACGCACCGATATTTGCGTTATCAGATGGTCTAAAGCATTGTTGTCGGCATCCCTGAAACCTGAGCCCATCCCGATGCCAAAGAGGTAATTGCCCGAGTTTTGGACTTCATCAATTGAAGGGTTTTGCGCATTTAAGGCAAGGGTAATTAGTATTAAAAAAAGGGGAAGCAAGTATTTCATTCTTTTCATTCGTTTAGCTTTTTGATTATGCTTCAAAAGTAAAGATTTTTTTTTCAGGCTGTACCCAAACAAGCATCAAAAGCTTAGGTGAGACCAGTCTAAAAAGCCATAAAACCCCTAAATCCCCTGAAGGGGACTTGTCCCTCCCGCTTCGTCAGCCCGTTTTGCCTGCCCGCTTCGCCATCGAGGCGAGCGAGACGAGTTAGGGCAAGGAGTAAAAAGGACTAAAAATCAGGAATTTTTATGTTTTTAGACTAAAGTCATCGCTGGAAACAAAAATTTATTTCATGGTTCTATCTTAAAATTTATATTATTGCAAGCATCAATGTCTAATTAAGAAAATGAATTTAAGAAAATTAAATCTTTTCATGCTGCTACTTGCCATTGCAATAACAATGAGTTGCGCAGGAAACAAAGAAAAAAAACAAGCAGATAAGAAAATGAATATTAAAAAAGAAATTTTTGGCGAAGTTGATGGCAAAACGGTATTTCAATATACCCTGACCAACGAAAATGAAATGAAGGTAAAAATCCTTAATTACGGTGGTATCGTCACCCATCTTTTTGTACCCGACAAAAAAGGCCGGCTTGCCGATGTTGTGCTGGGATACGACAGTTTAAAAGGTTATCTCGAAGATACACCTTACTTTGGAGCTATTGTGGGCAGGTATGGAAACCGCATAGCCGGGGGCAAATTTAAAATTAATGATGAAGAATACCAGTTGCCGCTAAATGATGGCACAAACTGCCTGCATGGTGGGATTAAAGGCTTCGACAAGGTAGTTTGGAACGCCGATGATTTTATTTATCCTGACAGTGCCGGGGTTTTGTTAAGCTACACGAGCAAAGATGGTGAAGGAGGCTTTCCGGGAAACCTGGACTTGAAAGTTAGCTACATCCTGACAAATGATAACGAACTGAAAATTGAATATGCAGCCAGTACTGACAAGGATACAATTGCAAATCTTACCCATCACAGTTACTTTAATTTAAAAGGCCAGGGCGAAGGTGATATTCTCGAACACCAAATGCAAATTATTGCCGATTGCTATTTGCCCGTTGACGAAACCATGATCCCCACAGGCGAGCTTCGGGAAGTGAAACATTCAGCGATGGATTTTACCACTCCATACACCATTGGCGAGCGTATTGCTCAAGTTGCGGGAGGCTATGACCACACCTGGGTGCTCAACAATTATGATGAGAAAAACATACACCTTGCAGCCCGGGTTTCCGAACCAAAAAGTGGAAGAATAATGGAAGTTTATACCGACCAGCCCGGTATCCAGTTTTATTCGGGAAACTTCCTGGACGGCAGCATTACGGGCAAACAAGGCGAAGTTTACAACAAACAATATGGCTTCTGCCTGGAAACCCAACACTTTCCCGATTCGCCCAACCAGCCAAATTTTCCTTCGGTTTTGTTAAAGCCCGGAGAACAATACAAAACCACTACCATTTACAAATTTGAATAGATTGTTCATAAGGTAGCCTGTTTGATTTTAAAGTTTTAACCTGATTAATTCACAAATTCGTTGAATTTGTGAATTAATCACCGAAGGCCGAAAATATTTTAAATAAATATTTTCGAGGGTTAATCCTCGAATTTCCTTAGGAAATTCGGCTCTGTAGGCTTTTTAGCCTGCAGAGTGAAAAATTCATGAATTTTTCAGATTAATTCAATAAATGCTAAATTCTCTATATTTGCATCTTTAAGTTTATCAATCAAACGATTACTATTTTCACTTCATAAAATATTCGTATGGAATTTAACAGCATTCCTGAAATGATCAGGGATCGCGCTGCCAAATACCAGGACAAGGTGGTATTACAGTATCGCGACAGACAAGCCAAGGACACCATCCTTACCAAAACCTGGAACCAACTCCTGGCAGAATTCACAAAGCTTTCACGGGTTTTACTCTCGGAATCTTATGGTAAAAATGACAACATCGGGATTTTTAGTTCCAATTGTCCTGAATGGACAGTGACCGATTTGGCTATTTTGAATATCCGGGCCGTTTCGGTGCCTTTTTTCTCCACTGCAAGCCGCGAACAATGCAAATACATTGTGGATGAAACTGCAATGAAACTTATGTTTGTAGGAGATCAAATCCAACTGGATAATGCACTGTGGCTGCTCGACAACACGAAATCGTTGCAACGGATAGTGGTTTTTAATGATGCCATTGAGATTAAAAATCCCAGTTGCATTTCATTTAATGATTACCTGAACGAGCCCATCGATAAAAGTGAACAACTTGGAAAAATTCAACAATCTGCAAGCATTGATGACCTGGCCACAATAATCTATACTTCCGGTACCACGGGCGAACCAAAGGGAGTGATGCTGAAACACGAAAATTTTGTTTACACTTTTCCGCTGCATAAAGAAAGATTAGACTTGAATGAAGATGATATTTCGATGGCATTTTTACCGCTAAGCCACATTTTTGAACGTACCTGGTCATATTATGTTTACTATGTTGGAGGCACAAATTTCATCCTCGACAACCCCAAAGAGGTTATCGAAGTAATGCCAATTGCTAACCCTACCATTTTGTGTGTTGTTCCCCGCTTTTACGAAAAAACTTACGAAGGCATCCAGGCCGAAAAAAATCGCTGGCCGGGATACAAACAAAAAATATTCGACTGGTCGATAAACGTAGGCTATAAAGTGAGCGAATACAGGAAAAAAGGCCAATCACTTCCAGGCCTATTGAAGATCAAACACAACATTGCCGAAAAGCTCGTTTTAAAAAAGCTGAGAAGTATTTTTGGAACAAACCTGCGAGCTACTCCATGTTCCGGAGCCAAACTTCCCATGCATTTACTTAAGTTTTTTCATGCTACCGGGATTTTCGTAAATTACGGTTATGGTGCTACGGAGACCACTGCCACCGTGTCATGCTTCAAAACCGAGAGATACGAATTTGAATCTGTTGGATCGATAATGCCCGGCGTGGAAGTAAAGATTGGCGATAACAACGAAATTATGGTGAAAGGGAAAACTGTTTTTGCAGGTTATTACAAAAAACCAAAAGAAACTGCTGAATCCCTGGTGGATGGCTGGTACATGTCAGGTGATGAAGGTCATATTTCCGAACTTGGAAATCTTGTAATGACAGATAGGATCAAGGATTTGATGAAGACCTCAGTAGGTAAATATGTCTCCCCCCAAAAAATAGAGACTTTACTTGCGCAATATACCCTTATCGAACAATTGGTAGTAGTTGGCGATGACCGGAAATATGTTACTGCCTTGATCGTTCCCGAAAAAACAAAACTATTGGATTTGGCAACGATGTATAGTATTAAATATAGTGATGAAAAAGAACTGCTAAACAATCCTGAAATTATAAACCATATCAGGGAAAGAATGGAGAAGCTGCAGTCATCACTACCCAAATATGAAAAAGTAACACATTTCACATTGCTTAGTGAGCCTTTCACCATAGAAAATAACATGCTTACCAGCACTTTAAAAACAAAGCGCAGGGTGATAGAAAAGCAATACGCCGATATAATAGAGAAAATGTATTAATGAGACCAGTCTAAAAAGCTACAATACCCCTAAATCCCCTAAAGGGGACTTTCCTAAACTACTGATTTTTAGTACTTCTTCCGTCAGCTGACGGATTGGGGTAAAAAGGACTAAAAATCAGTAGTATTGGGATATTTAGACTACACTCATTAATCTATATTGAGCTTCCAGCGTTTGTGCGACCAGAGCCAGTTTCCGGGATTTTTCAGGATCACTTCCTCAAGTTTCTTTGCATAAAGGGTGGTTATTTCTCCGGGTTCAGTCTGCGTTGGATACTCAGTAATAAAGGATAACTCCAGGGTGTAATACCCGCGTTTAACACGCTGAATATCCACAAAAACCACAGGCAGGTTTCGTTGCCTTGCATGTTTTTCGATGCCATGTAAAAAAGCGGTTTGCTGCCCAAGAAAATCAACCCATATAGCATGATTAGGTTTGGATGGGCTTTGATCGGCAGCCATGACGAATATTGCCCTGGAATCGCTTAGTTCTTCAAAAGTTCTTGCAGTTCGGCGGGTTGAGGCAAGAATTGTTCCGGTGCGTGAACGGTTTTTCCGGATGCGTTTATCCATATATGGATTACTTAGGGGCGTGTAAAATGCAGCAATTTGATAATCGAGTTGCAAGGCCGGCGACAATGCGCCCCATTCCCAGTTACCGTAATGACAAGGTGCAGCAATAATATTTCTGTTTGAGTTTTTATAGGAATCCAATATTTCCGGATTTAGAATTTTGTGGCGCTTTTTAATCTGCTCATTACTCATTGTAAAAGCCTTAAAGCCCTCCACCAGCACATCCATTAGGTTTTTATAAGCATCTGATGTCAATCTTTTTATTTCCTCATCGCCGGCATCAGGGAAGCAGCGTTTAAGGTTTGACACGATCACTTTTTTGCGATAGCCAAAAATATCTTTTAATAAGAACCTCATAAAATCAGAAAAAGCATAAAGCAACCAAAAGGGCAGGATACCTATCAAAAGGATAAAAAACCAGGCTATGGCAGTTAAGACTATGTTCATGGGGCAAAAGTAATGTTTTTACAAATGTGAGTTTTGAGTTACATGATAAACTATCATTTGTCCTCCGGCTGGCGAATTAGAAATGTCAAAGACATCTCACCATATAATAACCTGCATTATTCATCTGAAAGCGTAACGAATCGGATGAATTTGTGCTGGTACATGGGGAGCAATGCGGGAAACTTCCGCTAAGGCGGAACAGGCTCCGACTTAGAAATACCCATTTTTGGGGAACGAAGCGGACCTCCCGAAACTTCGGGATTGGTATTACTTAGTCGTAGAAAATTTATGAATTTTCCGGGTTAACGTTTCCATGTCCGCTTTCAGCGGGATTTAGTCAGGGCTTGACTCAAAGTCAAACCCTGACTTTTCCACGCCCGCCAGGACCTGGAAACATCAAAACAGAAGACACAGTACCATAACATTTTTAATACAAAGCCTTTGATAATTACAAAGCCGTAATATGCTGATGGCTATGTGAATTATTATTCCGAAATTTGCGAGATTAAACCCATCATTGGAAATGAAACATTGGAAAGAACACATAGTATCAGATGAGAATATCCTATTGGGCAAGCCTACCATTAAAGGAACAAGAATATCGCTTGAACTAATCCTCAATAGACTGGCTGATGGCTGGAGCATTGATGATATCCTCCTTAGCTACCCATCATTGGAAAAAGAGGATATCATGGCAGTGTTTTCTTACATGTATGAATTTTTGGAAGATGGTTTATTTTTTACTCAAATGCAAAAAACTGCCGGATGAAGTTCATTGCAAACGAAAACTTTCCCTTACCAAGTTTCAATTATTTACTCAGTAACTCGATTGACATCAGGCATATTGGAATAGATTTCCCGGGTATTTCTTTTGATTCAAAAATCACGGTCATCGACAAAAATTCAATCAGGCAAAAGTCCTATGTTTAATAAAAGAAATCTGTTGCCTCTATAAAAATCAAATATTTTTTTTTATCAAATTTTGCAATTTTCGAAATTCAAAAAAATAAAAAATAAAATTTTAACAATAAAAGTCAAAGAGTATGCTAAACAAACAAGATCTTGAACAAATTAAACAAAAAGGAATCAGCGAAGCGCTGATAGAAAAGCAAATCGAAAACTTCAGGCAGGGCTTTCCCTACGCGAAATTTACCGCCGCCGCCACCAAAGGCCATGGCGTGCAGGTTTTTGGAGAAACTGAAATCAACGAACTGGCAGCGTTTTACAATGCCGAAATGCCAAAGTACAAACTCCTGAAATTTGTTCCGGCATCGGGGGCAGCATCCCGCATGTTTAAGCACTTGTTCGAATTTATGGAAAGCTATAAAGGCACAATCGAAGACTTCGAAAAATTCAATGCCGATAAAAGCTTCAACTCAGTATGGTATTTCATCAATCACATCCATAAATTTGCTTTTATTGATGATTTGAAAGCTGCTTTGCTTAGAGATGGCCTTGAGTTAGAAACCCTTTTAAATGAAAAAAAATTCGGCCTGATTGTCGAATATTTACTCACCGACAAAGGCCTCGGATACGCCAATCTTCCCAAGGGACTTTTAAAGTTTCACCAATACGACGATTTTGCGCGGATGGCGCTGGGTGAGCATTTGGTTGAAGGCGCACATTATGCCAAAGATGCCAACAATGAAGTGCACATTCATTTCACGGTTTCACCCGAACACCAGCAAAAGTTTAACAAAGCTGTGGCAGAGGTTGTGCCACGCTACGAAAAAAAATACAATGTAAAATACCACATCACTTTTTCGGAGCAAAAACCTGCCACCGATACACTGGCCGTGGATATGGAAAACGAACCATTCCGCGAAAGCGATGGCAGCTTATTATTTCGCCCCGGCGGACATGGTGCCCTCATCGAAAACTTAAACGACCTGAAAGGCGATATCATTTTTGTGAAAAATATCGACAATATTGTCCCCGATCGTTTGCGCGAACCCACTTATTTATACAAAAAAGTAATTGGCGGATTATTGATTCAACTCAGGCAAAAGTCGTTTGAATATATTCAGATAATAGAAAAAGGAGATATAAATGATGCCAAGATTGACGAACTTATAAATTTCGCCAAAAATGATTTGATGCTTCAGCTACCTAAGGGCTTTGATACTTTGGATAAAGCAGAAAAAATAAAAACCCTGAATCATTTAATGAACCGCCCCATGCGTATATGTGGCATGGTTAAAAACGAAGGCGAACCCGGTGGCGGGCCATTTTGGGTTGAAAACGCCAAGGGAGAGGTTTCCCTGCAGATTGTGGAATCCTCACAAATAGATATGAAAAACGATGGCCAGAAAAAAATTGTGCAGGAAGCCACACACTTTAACCCCGTTGATTTGGTGTGCAGTGTGCGCGATTATAAGGGACAGCTTTTTGATTTGAAAAAGTATATCGACCCGACCACCGGATTTATATCCATAAAATCGAAAGACGGCAAAAACCTCAAAGCCCAGGAGTTGCCGGGCTTATGGAACGGAGCCATGGCCGACTGGATCACCGTATTTGTAGAAACCCCTATTATCACCTTCAATCCGGTAAAAACCGTAAACGATTTATTGAGGGAACAGCATCTGAATCCATAAAAAGTATAACATCAAACATCAAACATCAGATATCCGATGTAAGATGTTTGATTTTTGATATTTGATATCAGAAAAACCTAACAGGTTTCCCGGTTTTGAGCAAT
>CAZQIV010000045.1:0-43807 GCA_964593705.1 uncultured Lentimicrobiaceae bacterium
GCTCCCCTCTCCATTTGGAGAGGGGCAGGGGGAGAGGAAAAAACACGAAGCACTTTGCTAAAAATTACACTTCAACTCTCAGGAAAGAGGGCTTCCCTCTCCTTTTGGAGAGAGCCTGTCCCGAAAATCGGGAGGCTGGGGGAGAGGTCGAAATAACACTTAAATCACAAAATTTCATGAAATGAAATTAAAATCACAATCGTAACAGCCCCATCCCCGGCCCTTTCCGCCAGCTGGCGGAGAAGGGTGTCTGTGCTTCTGAGATTTGAAGTAAATGCAAAAGCGAAGCACTTCGCGAATGCATACAGTTAAAAATCTCAGGCAGATGAGCTCCCCTCTCCAATTGGAGAGGGGTCGGGGGAGAGGTAAAGAAGCAAGTAAATAACCAACAATTCAAATTTTCTTAAACCTTTAAATTTTTAAAATTATGAAAAATTTAATTTTACTTTTCGCAGCAATCCTGATGAGCTTTGGTACTTTGGCTCAGATCCCGGCAGGAATTAACTACCAAACCGTAATCCGTGATGGCGATGGCAACATTATGCCCGACACGGAGTTAAGCCTCCAAATGACCATCCGCTCGGGTGCGCCCGATGGCGCGGTGGTTTATGCCGAAACCCACGAAGCCGTCACCAATGCCTTTGGGCTGGTAAACCTGGTGATTGGCTACGGTAGCCTACTGAGCAATGCTTTTGCCGATATTAACTGGGGCAGCGCCGAAAAATACCTCGAAACAGCCATCGACCTTACAGGTGGCGGAAGCTACACCATTATGGGAGTTACTCAGTTTTTGAGTGTACCTTATGCTTTTCATTCAACTACTACAGAATTATTTGATGAAAGCGACCCGGACTTTAACGCCTGGGATAAATCCACCGGCATTGCCATTACCGAAAATCAAATTACTGATTTGCAGGATTACCTGACTGAGGAAACTGACCCCGAGTTTAATGCCTGGGATAAATCCACCGGTATTGCTATTACTGCAAATCAGATTTCTGATTTGCAGCCTTACCTTACCCAGGAAATTGATGGCGATCCCGGCAATGAACTCCAAACCCTTTCGCAGGCCGGAAACTCGGTAACACTCTCGCAGGACGGCGGTACCATTACCGTGGCCGACAACGACAACCTGCCCGCCAACGAGCTGCAGCAACTCAGCAAAGCAGGCAACACCGTAAGCCTTTCGCAGGGTGGCGGCAGCTTTACTGATGAAGTGGACGATGCCGACAACAATTCCGCGAATGAGTTAAACACAGCACTTATGCTGGATGGCACTACCTTAAAAGTTACAGATGCAGGTAGTACGCTAAACGCTGACTTAAGCAGCCTGATTGATGATGCCGATGCCGACCCTGCAAACGAACTCCAAACCATCGAAGAACAAGACTACAACGTGAGCCTCTCCCAGGGCGGCGGCTCGTTTATGACTGGCGTAAAAAGCTATTCCCAGGCAGCGATTGATGTCATGACCCCCTACAACGGCCTTGTCGTTTTTAATACATCCACCAACTGCCTTAATTATTACAACCTAAACAATTGGTTTGAAGCCTGTGGCATCTGCACCCCGCAACCTACGCAGGCAGCCGCTGGCGATGACCAGGCATTTTACGATGAAACCACCGAAGCTACCCTTGCCGCCAACACACCCGAACAGGAAACCGGTTTGTGGACTATTGAAAGCGGCGAAGGCGGCAGCTTTGCCGATGCTACACTCCCCGAAACTACTTTTACAGGCCAGCCTTGCACCGCTTACATCCTGGCATGGACTATCTCCAATTCCTGCGGCGAAAGCAGCAACCTGGTGGATATTACCTTTTTTGCTACACCAACTGTAGCCAATGCCGGAAATGATACCCTAATTTTAGGTGGTGAGCTTTCGGTAAACCTCAATGCCAATACCCCGGAAATGGGCGATGGAATTTGGACAATAATAAGTGGTGATGGCGGAATATTAGATGATGCCACCAATCCCACAACCCTCTTTACAGGCCAGCCTTATGTTGAATACACCCTGCAATGGGCAATCTCTACGGCATGCGACACTACTACCGATGAAGTAAACGTAACTTTTAACCCCTGGCAATGCGGATTGCCCTTTACCGATGCCCGCGATGGCCAAAGCTACGAAACCGTGCAAATAGATGAACAATGCTGGATGGCCGAAAACCTGGCCTATTTGCCGGAGGTAAGCCCCTCATCTCAGGGCAATAATACCGACCCCTATTATTATGTTTATAATTACCAGGGAAGCGATGTTACTGAAGCCAAAGCCACCACAAACTACCAAACTTATGGTGTTTTGTACAACTGGCCTTCATCGCTTGATGCCTGCCCGGCCAATTGGCACTTACCTGCTGATGCGGAATGGACAACTTTAACAAGCTATTTGGGTGGTGAAGGTGTTGCCGGCGGAAAAATGAAAGAGACCGGGACAACGCACTGGAATTCTCCAAATACCGGGGCTACCAACAGCAGTGGTTTTACAGGTCTTCCGGGCGGCGCCCGCCACACCGATGGAACGTTCGACAATTTGGGCGGCTACGGTGACTTCTGGAGTTCTACCGAGCTCTCTACGGCAAGTGCCTGGCTTCGCAACCTGGGCTACGGCAGTGACAGTGCCTTCAGATACTACTACACTAAGGGTTATGGCTATTCTGTGCGTTGTTTAAGGGATTTATAGACTATTTGACTATCCCGAAAACGAAGTTTTCGAGGATGCACGACCCTGGAATTCCGGGGTCGTGCATTTAGCTATTTTCCCGCCAAAGGCGGGTAGTCAGTAATCGGTTTTATAATATCTGCCAAAAACAGCGAGTTTCTTTTTTTGCAAAGCCGGGCTTGGGGGTTTCCAGGTGAGGGCTTCTTTCAGTTGAGGGCATTAAAGTCGTTAACGACTTTAATGCCCTCAACTGAAAAAGTTGCCCCCGGAAAGCCGGGCAAAAATGGCGCACCCCCGGCGGAAATTGCAGGTGCGGAGCACCGTAATATTAAAAGCGAAAATGATGTTTCGGGAATGGATATTACGGTGCTCCGCACCTTTGGTGGTTTCATGTATTTGGGCTTTCTACAAATATTGCGCAGCTCTGCCGCTTAAAATGCTCCGCGGAAAACAATAAATGAATCATAAAAAAAACGAGGTGCAGCGCACCGATAATATTTGTAGCCAGGATGCACCCCCGGCGGGAAATGCAGGTGCAGAGCACCGTAATATTAAAACCGGGAATGGTGTTTCGGAAATGGATATTACGGTTCGCCTGCCCCGTTTTTTTCGGGGTCGCACCTTTGGCGATTCTTATGAATATCCGATGCTGCAAATCCTATTGTTCAATAATGGAAATTGCACTTTCGGGGATGTAAATAAAAATTTCATCACCAATTTGAATATTCAACGAGTTATGGATTTTGGCAATTGAAATAATACTCAAATCCAGCCCGGTGTCAACCACCATTTCCAATCCCCTTAACGAGTTGAAAATATCCTTTACGGTGGCAGCAAATACATTTTCGTTTAAAAAAGGTTGATATTTTGGTTGGATTTGAATTTTCGTTTCATCAATCAAAACACCGAATTTTTGCTTAGTAACTTTGCTTGCTGTATATTTTAATTTTAGCCCATCTGTAATCTGAATGAATTCAGATGTTACCCGGGTGGCTTCAAAATAATTTTTAAACCCGCAAAACCTGGCGACAAATTTATTTCCCGGTTTTGCCAGTACTTCTCGGGGGCTTCCCTGGCTTATCATTTTACCTTCGTGCATTATCCCCATTTTGTTGGCAAGCGAAAACGCTTCCTCAAAATCGTGTGTAACATGTACGATGGTTTGGCCATCCCTTTTTATTTTGCGCAGCAATGTTTTTAATTGGTCTTTTTGGAAGGTGTCAACACCTGTAAGTGGCTCGTCAAGCAAAATTATATCAGGCTCGGAGGCTAAGGTTCGGGCGAGTAAAACCCTTCGTATTTCACCCCCTGAGAGCGTATTCGTGTTTTTGTCGAGCAGGTCAAACAGGAATAGCTGCTCACAAATCGATTTAAATAATGAGGCATCGTTATTATTGCTTTGCCTTCGGTTGATTGCAAATTCAATATTTTTTTTTACCGATAAATGTGGAAACAGGGTGTTATCCTGGAATACCAGGCCTACGTTCCTGTCCTGGATTTTTTTTCTCCGGAGGTCTTCGTTATTAAAAATGATCTCCCCCGAAGTATGCTTCTCATGTAGGCCTGCGATGGTTTCGAGTAAAATGGTTTTTCCTGAACCTGATGGCCCGGCAAGTACATAATAATCTCCTTTTTCAACTTCAAGATTTATATTCCACAAGCTGAATTTATCCAGTTTTACCGAAAGGTTTTTTATGCTAAGCATTGCTGTGTTTTTCTTTTACCATCAATCTCAACAGGATAAAAAACACGAGGCAAATGGCAATAAAAATTATGGCGACAGGTCTTGCATAATCCAGTCCGAATGCTCCAAAGCGTTCATAAATTAATACCGGTGTTACCATGGGATGATAGGCGATTATTACTACTGCACCAAATTCGCTCATTCCCCGTGCAAACATGAGTATCATGCCCGAAACAATATTGCGCCAGGCCAGTGGCAGGGATATGGCAAAAAATACCCTTGTCGGGGATGCTCCAAGATTTAGTGCAGCAATTTCGGTGCGCTCCGGAATTTGTTCAAAGCCATCTCTTGCAGCATTGATCAGGAACGGAACACTCACAAATGCCATCGCGATAATGATTCCTGCCGGATGTCCAACAAAATCCAACCCGGCAAATTCGGCTATTTTTCCTACATAAGTATTTCTTGAAACTACGCCAAGAATAGCAATTCCTGCGGCAGAATGTGGAATTACCACGGGCAAATCAATAATGCCTTGTACCAGCCGCTTTAGTCTGAATTTTTTCCGGGCAAGCAGGTAGGCCAAAGGAATGGCTCCAATGGCAAGTATTGTAGTTCCTGCCATCGATGTCCAAAGTGTGAGCCATACACTTTGGCTAACTTCGGTATCGCCAAGGCTTTTAAAAATTGATGAAACACTGGTGTTGAAAGTAATATTTGCAAGTGGGGCAAGAATAAAAAGCAGAACAAGTCCACCAAGAAAACTAAACAATAATGAAAACTTATTCCAGCGCCGGAATTTCATTTATTCGTTTTTATAGCTTATCGAAATAAATTCTGTTAAGCGATGAGATGGCCCTGTCGGAAAAGAAATCACTTGGCGGGAATAACCTGAAGGCTCCCCCATCGTTATTTTCAGGCATATAGATAAGCAGGAGCTCAGCCTGATCGTTGCGGTTAAAAATTTCTGAATAAGTAAAAATCCCTCTGTATCCGTCTTTTGCTGCAAAAATGAGGTACGACTCCCGTAAGGTTTCCTCCGAAAGTGGAATTTGGCCACTTAGAACTTCCCTCATCATTTGCCCATCAAAAGGTATTGTGCTATGGATTCCCCGCCCGCGGCCATAAAAAATAGATTCGTAAGAATGCGTTTTTAGGTTTTCGTTGGGTTTGTTTATCGAAAATGACAGTTCGTCCTCAACAAAAACATCAATCCCCGGGGCAAACATCGGGCTCATTCCTTTTTCGATTTCAAATTCGCGTGTGGCGCTTTTTACTGTAATTTTTACAGGGTTTTCAATATTTCGTGAAGTGAGCAGGTCGCTACCCACAACAATTTTTGCATTTGTGGGAAGTGGCCATAGCTCATTGGTTTTGGAGGGCACTATCCTCATTACTTTGTTTGCAATTATTATTTCGTGCAAATGGTTTGCATAATAAATTTCGCCCCAGCTAAAAACAGCTTTTTCGCCTTTGGCATTTTCTATTATCACGTATAAATCGATGATAGGGGGAAAGACTTCCCGGTTGATTTTGTTTGGAGTATGCGCGTTGAGCAAATCAAAGAGTGAGTAGCCATCGTAGCGAAAGGCACCAACAAATGTATTCCCGACTTTGGCCGGGAGGGTTTCTTTTACAATGATCGACCTTACCGGCAATTGGCTTGTGTTTATTATTCCGGGATGGATTATTTCTCCCGATATTTCGATTTCATCAACTTTTAGATCATAGAGTTTTTCGTTGTCGTAAAAATTGTTTGTCGAATCATCACTATCCATTTGCCGGTTGGCATAAGCCGATTCAATTTTTTGATTTGTACTATCGTTGCTTTGCTGGCACGAAAACAAAGATGTAATTAAGAAAAGAAGGAATACTTTTTTCATATTTTTTAGTTTTAAATTTGGTTTCGATATGGTATGAGGTGCATATCGCTTGCAAAGAAAATCAAAATCTACGATAGGAAAATAATTTGGGTTTTATTTTTGTTGAAAGGCAAATTTATTGAGCGATTCGGGTATTTGTTGCCAGGTAGTTGAAGGTGATGGAATTAATGATGGCTGGCCGTTTTGTTCAATTATTTTCATTCCTTTGTTTTCATCCAATAAAAATGATGTAAAAATAATTGCAAGTTCTTTATTGGGTGCATTGTGTGGTATGCTTAGGCCGTAAACCATCGGTTCGCCATTTAGTGTGGTTTTTTCTCCCGGTTCTTTTCCATTAATTTCAACCGAAAATTTCCCATACCAGTCAGAAAGTTCAGGTTTTTTTAGGTTGATCGAATCGGGGAGGAGCAGGTATTTTAAATTGTGTTGAACTGCAACCGATCTATAAATAAAAATGTAATCGATGGTTTGTGTTTCGAGCAAAGCGATAAGGTCGGTTTCTTTGGGGCGGATAAATCTTTGGTTTTTTGCAAGGATGTTTTCGGCGAGCCCGGGCTTTTTATAAATACTTTCGGACAATTTAAGAATCAGCACGGTGCGATAACCACAGGGGTCGGAATTGGGATCTGATCTTCCAAATCTTATATTGTCCTCAGGCAAAATATCCATCCAGTTGTTTTCATTAATCTCCTCCGCTTTTTTTAAATCTTGCTTATAGGCAATTACCATTTCGTTTGACGCAAATTTAATATTCCAGTCAGCAAACTCCGGTATTAAAAAATTATCGATAACTGTATAATCTGCCGAAAGTATCAGATCGCAGGGGCGGTTCAGGTCGGTTATTTTTCGAGCACATGCCACACTTCCGGCAGCTTCGGTTAATATTTTTATGTCGGGATGTTCATGTCGAAAGGCAGTACTAATCTGCTTTACAGGAATCGATAAACTTCCTGCATGATAGATGAGTATTGTTTTATTGGCATCGCTTTTATTATTCTGGCAGGCGTTGTTGAGCAAACCAATAAAAACAAAAATTAAAAGGTAGGATAGTTTTTTATACATACAAAGGCTGTTGTGTTTCACCACATCATCTAAAGATAGTTAATGAACCTTGTCTAACTTCGGTTCCAAAATAGCTTTCAAGGGTAAGCACATAAAAGTAAACGCCCTGGCTAAGGCCTCCGCCACCCCAATCGCTTTGATAATTTTTTTGTGAGTAAACACGCTTACCATACCTGCTAAAAACTTTTAGTTCGTTGGAGATGTATTTTTCCAAATCGGTAATTACGAAGAGTTCGTTAGCTCCATCTCCGTTTGGTGTAAAAACATTTGGGATTTTCAGTTTAGCCTGATCTATTACTACTTGCATAGTTACAGAATCAATACATTCATCACCCGTGGTGTATTTAAGCCAAACATCAAAAGTCCGTACCTGGTCAAAAACTTTTACAGGCATTTCTTCTTTGGTGTAGGTGCTGTCGCCAAAGTCCCAGTTCCAGTCGATAACCTCAAGGCTATCTATCGAAAGATTTTCGAAGGAGAAGTTCACTACCGGGTTTTCAATGTAAATTTTATCTTCAGGATCGCGGATAATCTGCACTTCCGGCATATCAAATACTTCTACAGGAAGCATGCTGTCTCTCACACACGAGTACTGATCGGTAACTTCAACCAAGTATTCTTGTTCGCACAAACCATAAGCAATCGAATCCCAATTACCGGGAGGCGCCGTAGGCCATGCGAAGAGGTAGGGGGGGAGACCTCCAGAAACCAAAACCAGAAGCTGGCCTTTACACGTTCCGGGACATCCCATATTAATTTGATTTACCTCGTCAAAATACATCCGTGGGTAAAGCCAAATCTGAACACTGTCTTTACAAGTCATAATGCCAAGACTATCGCTAATGTAAACATAAACTGTTGTAGTATCCAATCGTGGTATTACATCCACACAGGCAACCGTATCGTATTCTATAAAAAGGCCGGGGTCGTTCGATGTCCACGAATACATCAGGGTGTCTGGTTCAACGCACAGTGTTACAGGATAGGTATAGCAGGTAAGGATGGTGTCGATCATGTCGATTTGTGCATTCTGAAAATATACCCGGGTTGAGTCTTCGGGTACTTCCATGTTTTCGCGAACTGCTGACACATAATACCAGCCGGTATCACGAGCCAGGATAATTTGGCTTCGTTCACCTGTATTCCAAAGGTAACTTTGAAATCCTTCGCCGGCATCTAAAAAAACACTATCGGCAAAACAAACGCGGGTAGTATCCTGTAACTGCAGTTCCTGGGCCGACAGTAAGGAATTTGTTCCCAACAATAAAATTATCGAGAAACCAATTCCCAATAAATAATGATAAGATTTTTGCTTTGTTTCTATCATCTTGCTTTATTCAATTCGGCTGCGAAAATATAGATTATTCATCAACTTAAAAACATCAGTTTAATATACATCGTTCGCCAGCATCAATAATGTGCAATTTTCGACTACCTCGATGTTTTGTTTTTTAGCAGAGTTGAAGAGGTCGTCATTCTCAGTTCCGGGATTAAAAATTATCCTTTTCCAATGCAAAGTTTTTAAAAATATTGCAGTAAGCTGAAAATATTTCAGGTTAACGATAAATGGAAATTATTGAAAATGAGTACAACAAGATTTTTCAAATCCTGAAGCTGACATAAAGACATTAAAAATGAATGGTTTAGCTGTCAAAATAGGTTCGGATTCTGGTATTTTTCCTGTGGCAATATAATTGTGAAGATTTGAAGAATTAAAAAATAGGAGATTTAAATATGAACTTAAATAAATTCACAATAAAAGCACAGGGCGCTATTCAAAAGGCGCAGGAATTAGCAGAACAATATCAGCACCCCCAAATTGAAACCGCCCATCTTTTAAAAGGGCTGTTGGCAGCCGATGAAAATGTAATTCCGTTCTTACTCAAGAAACTGGATGTTGACTTAAATGTATTGAACCCGGAACTTGAAAAAATAATAAACACTTTTCCAAAACAAACCGGGGGGCAAATTTACCTTTCGGCTGATGCCAACACTGCATTGCAAAAAGCTTTGACCTTTCTCAGGGATTTTGGGGATGAGTTTGTTTCCATCGAGCATATTTTGTTGGGAATATTATCAGTAAAAGATAAAACCTCTGCATTGTTAAACGAGCATGGCATCGATAAAAAGAACCTGCTCCGCGCCATTAAAGATCTTAGAAAAGGTGAAACCGTAAAAAGTCAAAGCGCTGAAGATACCTACAATGCATTGAACCGCTATGCCAGGAATTTGAACGAACTGGCTGCAAGTGGTAAGCTCGACCCGGTGATTGGGCGCGATGAAGAAATAAGGCGAATACTTCAGATTTTATCACGCAGGACAAAAAATAATCCGATTCTGATTGGAGAACCGGGCGTGGGGAAAACTGCCATTGCCGAGGGCATTGCGCACCGTATTATTAATGGTGATGTTCCCGAAAACTTAAAATCCAAGCAAATATTTTCGCTGGATATGGGATCGCTGATTGCAGGCGCAAAATACAAAGGTGAGTTTGAGGAAAGGCTTAAAAGTGTAGTTAAAGAAGTGGTAGATGCCGATGGGGAGATCGTTTTATTTATAGATGAAATTCATACCCTGGTGGGAGCCGGGGCAAGCGAAGGAGCTATGGATGCTGCAAACATACTCAAACCTGCACTTGCACGGGGTGAGCTAAGAGCTATTGGTGCAACAACTTTAAAGGAGTATCAAAAATATTTTGAAAAAGATAAAGCCCTCGAACGACGTTTTCAGATTGTAAAAGTAAATGAACCGGATATCCCGGATGCGATTTCAATATTGAGGGGATTAAAAGAACGTTACGAAAGCCACCATCATGTAAGGATTAAAGATGATGCGATAATTTCGGCAGTCGAACTTTCGCAAAGGTATATCAGCGACAGGTTTCTGCCCGATAAAGCCATTGACCTGATTGACGAGGCTGCCGCGAAATTGAGATTAGAAATCAATTCCGTGCCGGAAGAACTTGATGAAATTGAAAGAAAAATCAGGCATCTCGAAATTGAAAGGGAAGCAATAAAACGCGAAAAAGACAAAGTGAAACTTAACAGCTTGCACGAAGAAATTGCAAACCTTTCCGAAAAAAGAAATCATTTGAGAGCCAAATGGCAGGCAGAAAAAGAAATTGTGGAAGCTATACAATCAAAGAAAAAAGCGATTGAAGAATTAAAACTTCAAGCTGACCAGGCCGAGCGTGACGGGAATTTTGGGAAAGTTGCCGAAATAAGGTATGGCAAAATTAAGCAAACTGAAGATGATTTAGAAAAGCTTAAAGCCAAATTATGCCTGATGCAGGGCGATAACCCATTGATTAACGAAGAAGTTGATTCGGAAAATATAGCCGAAATAGTTTCGCGGTGGACAGGGATTCCGGTAAGCCGTATGTTGCAAAGCGAAAGGGAGAAACTACTTCATCTTGAAGAAAAACTTCACGAGCGTGTTGTAGGGCAAGACGAAGCCATTACTGCAATTGCCGATGCCATACGGCGCAGTAGGGCAGGCCTCCAGGATGCTTCAAGGCCTATTGGTTCGTTTATATTTTTGGGGACAACCGGTGTTGGGAAAACCGAACTGGCCAAAGCTTTGGCAGAGTTTCTATTCAATGAAGAAAATTCGATGGTAAGAATTGATATGTCCGAATACCAGGAACGACATACCGTTTCACGACTTATTGGTGCGCCTCCCGGGTACGTGGGCTACGATGAAAGTGGTCAGCTTACAGAGGCTGTGCGGCGAAAACCATACTCGGTGGTATTGCTCGATGAAATCGAAAAAGCGCATCCTGATGTATTTAATATCCTTTTGCAGGTTTTGGACGATGGCCGTTTAACGGATAATAAAGGCAGGCTTGTGGATTTCAAAAACACCATTATTATTATGACTTCCAATATTGGTTCACATTTAATACAGGAAATGCTTGGGGCACAAAATAGCAGTGAAGATGAGGAAAAGTTTGAAAAAACCAGGAATGAAGTTTTTGAATTACTTAAAAGAACCATAAGGCCTGAGTTTTTGAACCGGGTGGATGAAATCATTATGTTCAGGCCCTTGTCCGAAAAGCAGATTTCCGGGATTGCTGTTCTGCAAATTAAAATGTTGAAAGCTACATTACTGAAAAACGGGTTAAAGCTCGATGTTGACGAACGTGCGATTAATTGGATTGCAGCAGCAGGCTTTGATCCGCATTATGGAGCACGCCCTGTAAAAAGAGTGATTCAGCGAAATGTGATGAACGAACTCTCGAAGATGATTTTGGCAGGGAAAATAGACAGGGATGCCGGAATTGAAATTACCGTTGTAAATAATAAGTTGCATTTTATGAATAAAACTGATGGGGCAGATTAATAAGGGGCTGTCCATAAAGTTCTGGTATTAAAAAAGAAAAGCAGATATCTCGCTTCGCTACCAATGACATGTTTGTGTAAAAGGATGAAAACCTTACTATTAAACAGACCCCCGCCTTGCTCGCCTCGCTGCGAAGCGGGCTGCAGGTGTATGCAATGGTGCAGGCGAGGCAGGTCTCAGTCGCTTCACTCCTTCGAGGTGACAGAGCTTTGGTGGATTTGTTGGGGTAAAAGAAAGCGGGCGCGAAGCGCCCGCTTTCTTTTACCCCATCCACAGCCCGGGGCTTTGTCATTTACCCGTAGGGATGCCCATGGCACGACTGGAAAAACGCAGCACAGCAAGTTTTGGAGGGAGAAATCTTTTCAAACCGCCAACTGGTGGTGAGAAATCCATTCCCCAATGTCATCTCCTCATTATGCCCAAAAACTTTGGGTGAACTCTCGATATGTCAACTTGGACGATAGGGGGGGGTGGGGGAAAGGTGCGCGGAGCGCAGCTTTCCCCCACCCCCTTCTGATTCGAACAACAAATGTGTCATATCGAACGAAGTGAGATATCTATCAACATTAATTTTATATTGTACTTTATTGACAAACTCTAATTAAGAAAAATGTTAAATAGAGTAAAATCAACCCAGATTCTGTTTATCATATTGCTATTTGTTGTATAATTGTATTCTATTAATATTCAATATCAAACAAAGTAATAAACCAAAAATTATTTTTGCCTATGAAAGATGAATTTACCTAACAAACACGCTTTACAAAAACCAATCATGATTCGCTCCGAATCATGACATTCTTTGAAATTTTCTTTTTTATTTAATAATTTAAAACTTAACGTTTATGAAAAAATTTACAAAATTGTTCTTGTTTTTAATTGCTCTAATTTTTTGGAGCACAAATATGTGGGCTGTTGATGTTCAGGTCGGTTTCGGTACTACAACATCGTCCTCACTGCCAATAGTCAGTTGTTATAACTACAACTACTCACAACAAATTTATTTGGGAAGTGAATTGGAAACCGGTGGTGGTGGAGCCGGCCCGATAAACAAAATCCGGTTTTATTTTAGTTCAGGTAGTGATTTTAATAATTGGGAAGATTGGACTATTTACCTTGGAAATACTGATAAAGCATCATTTTCAGGTAACACCGATTGGGTAGCCATTGGGGATTTAACAGAAGCTTTTTCGGGTATAATCCCAACACCTGTTGCAGGGACATGGCTCGAAATTACTTTAGACACACCTTTCGATTACACTGGTGGAAATATCGTAGTCGCAGTAGATGAAAATTCAGACGACTATTATTGCTCTTCCTATTGGGGGTCTTTCAATGCAGTCACTACAAGAGGTATCTATTATCGGAATGATAACACAAACCCGGATCCCTCAGCCCCGCCAACTGCAAACTCAACAACCTCGACAATAGCCCGGGTTCAATTTGATATGGCCGCGTTTGTTCCTACATTACCACCCAATTGTGCCGTAAACGTTTCACCTGTAAACGAAGCTACTGAAGTTCTCGAAACGGCTACTCTCAACTGGCTTTCCGGCGGCGGTGCTCCCGAGGGTTACTATCTCTACTTTGGTACAGATAATCCTCCTACCAATATCGAGAATGGAAGCGACCTCGGTGATGTAAACGAATACATACCTGCTTCGCTCGATTTTGGCATCACTTATTATTGGCAAGTTGTGGCCTATAATGCCATTGGCCCTGTCGAAGGCTGTGATGTGTGGAGCTTTACTACCCGTGAAGAACCAGGCATGCTTTCGGGCACAGTTACCGACCTGGATACCGGCCTGTTCATTGAAGGTGCTACGGTAAGTGCCGAGGGCGATGCTGGTTTTGGTCAAGCCGAAACCGATGCGGAGGGTTATTACGAAATGGAACTGGCACCGGGCGATTACGATGTTATTTGTGAGGCTGCCGGTTACGAAACCGGTGGACTTGTTGATTTCTCGATTACCTTACTTCCGGGACAAGAACTTCTACTCAACTTTACGCTGGCACCCATTATTGGGGCTTACTGTACAAACCCTATCTTAATTGATGCCTTCCCCTACCAAGACCTTGGGCAAACCAACTGTGGCATGGGCAATATTTACAGTGCAACCTGCCTCGGTTATTATGATGGTGGAGAGGATATTTTCTACTCATTCACGCTTACGGCTACAACAGCTATCAATATCACTTTCAATCCTTATTTGACTACCTATACCGGTATCGCTGTTATTGATCAGTGTCCACCACCTGCTGAAGGATGTATTGCAAGTGTAACCAATAGTGGCACAAGTATTCGTACTATCGAAAACCTTGTTCTTGATGCAGGTACCTATTATATTATGATCGATACCTGGTCTGCTCCGGATTGTATTCCGGAATTCGATTTGATGATCGAGGAATATATTCCACCCCTTGTTGGATGTAAATACACCGTAAAGTTGTACGACTCTTATGGCGATGGCTGGAATGGAAATACCCTAACTGTAAATGTAAACGGGAATCCTGTTTTGAACCAGGTAACGTTGGATAATGGTTCTGGCCCGGCTATTTTTGAGTTTTATGCCGAAACCGATGATTTGATTGATTTTATCTTTGAAGGTACAAACTATGCCGATGAGAATACCTACAATGTTTTCGATGCCAATGACGTACTGGTATTCGAAGATGGTCCCGAGCCAACAGGTGGCTCAATAGTTGCCGATTGTGGCGACTGCCAGTATTCGGTAGTGCTATGGGATACCTATGGCGATGGCTGGGGTGGCGGCCAACTGGATGTAATTGTAGATGGCATCCCCGTACTCGAAGATATTACGCTTCCGAGTGGTTACGGACCTGAAGAATTCTTCTTTACCGTTTTCACAGGTTCCATTGTCGATTTTGACTATACCGCAGGTTCCTGGGCTTACGAGAATTATTACTATGCCTATGATGCCAATGGCATGGAAGTCTTTTCTTCAGGATTGGGTGGCTCTACTCCGGTTGATGGTCAGGTTACCGGCAATTGTGTAGCCGAAACCGGAATCCTCGAAGGGTTTGTTACCGATGATATCACAGACCTACCCATCGAAGGTGCTACAGTGGTGGCCAACGATGGTGTGCTGGAATATTCAACACAAACCGATACTCTGGGTGCCTACGAAATGGTGCTGGTTACCGGCGATTATGATGTAACAGCTACAGCTCCGGGTTACGAGCCCGGCGGTGTCCTGGATGTGATCATTACCATTAATGCAAATCTTACCACTCCACTTAATTTTAACCTTCTGCCAATGTTAGGTGCATCATGCGCCAATCCTATTTTAATTGATGCACTTCCCTATCAGGATTTAGGACAAACAAACTGCGGATTGGGCAATATTTACAGTGCAACCTGCCTCGGTTATTATGATGGTGGCGATGATATTATTTATAAATTTGTCATGGATGAAACCGCTACCGTAAATATTGTTATGGATCCCAAAACCACAACCTATACAGGTATGGCCATCTTTGACGGCTGTCCTGATGTTGGAAACTGCATCGAATTTGCAAGTTATAGTGCAGCAGATACGCTGCGCATTGACAATCTGTTGTTGGATGCCGGCACTTATTACCTGATGATTGACACCTGGCCATCTCCCTATTGTATTCCTGAATTTGATTTGTTTATCAATGAAGTTATTCCGGGATTACTTTCCGGTGTGGTAACCGGCCTTGATTCAGGAAATCCATTGTCAGGAATTTCAGTGGTTGTTGAGCCCGGTGGTATTTCTATTTTTACAAATGCCTCAGGTGAATATGAGTTGGGACTTATGCCTGGCGATTACGAAGTTACATTTTCGCACATCGATTACTACACACTTACCGAAAGCGGAGTAGCAATAGTTTCGGAAGATACAACCTCACTTAGTGTTGCACTCGAAACAATGCCTGCGCCCGTGTGTGCCAACCTTATTTCACCCATCGACAACTCTATTAATAACTACCCCGACATAGTTTTGGAATGGGAATCACTACTGGGCTCACCAACTGTGCTTGGATATAAAATTTCACTTTACAACCTTACCCTTGATGAGTGGGTTGAAGAAAATACAGACCTGGGAAATGTAACTACCTACACACCTACACAACCTTTCGATTGGGGAACAGGTTATGTTTGGCTACTTACACCATACAATAATGCTGGTGAAACAACAGGTTGTGGCTTCTGGAGTTTTACAACTTCCTATGCAGGAGTTATTGATGGTTATGTTGAAGATGCAGAAAGCGGAATGCAGCTTGAAGGCGTTGACGTTAGCGTTGTGGAGGTTTTCCCGAATTCGGGATATACCCACGATTTAACCACCGATGTTGACGGTAATTGGGAGCTGGAATGGGAAACAGGTGTTTACAATATTACATTCTCAAAATTTGGATATTTAACCAAGACAGTTAATACTGTTTCAATTTTTAATGGTCAGATTACTTATCTTAACACAACACTCGATCCGGTTACTCCTTATCCAATGCCTTATGTTGAAGATTGGAATACGGGATCATTTGTTACACAAAAATGGACAAAAGAAGGAAACTGGGGTCTTTATACCGAAGGGAATCCTGCGCCGGCTGCACGCTTCAATTGGACTCCGGTGGTGTATGATTATGATGTGTTACTCAAAAGTCACTTTATTGATGCCAGGAACGAATCACAGGTGTATTTGCAATTCGATTTGAGGCTTATGAATGAGTGGGGTAACGATACTTATGAAACTTTGCAGTTTGAAGTATTTGATGGCATAAGCTGGCATGTGATTGATGTTTTTGATAATCTCTTTGAAAGTTTCCCCTGGGAGACGAATACTTATGATATCAGTAACCTGGTTGTCGGTGGTCTTTTTCAGATTGGTTTCAGGGCCGTGGGTGAAAATTCTTATTACATTGATGATTGGCTTGTTGACAATATTCTTGTTACCAATTCAATTTTTGAGGTTGATCCGCCAAGTGTTTCTGATGTTTTGTTCTTTAACGAAATCAAGACTTATGATATTGATCTTTTAAACTTTGGAAATGTTGAACTTGATTGGGACGCAGAGATTATTCCTGCTTCACCATGGGCATCGTTAAATGAAGTTTCAGGTACGTTGGCTCCGCCTTCAGGATCTGTTGAACTTACTTTCGATGCTGCTCTTGCCGGCCCCGGAACACATACTGCCGAAATTAAATTTACAGCTTTGGGCGGCTTATTCGAGAAAACTGTAATGCTTGAACTTAAAGTTTATCAAGAAGCCGGACAAAAAATCATGATACCCGAACCCAATAGCTGGGGTTACATTTCAGCTTACATTGATATGGATGCCAAGGTAACGCTTGAAGAATTGTTTGCAGATGTAGTGGACGATATGGTAATATTAATTGGTGAAGGAGGAATTTACTGGCCCGGATATTTTATCAACACCCTTGACGATTATGATACCTACAAAGGGTATAAAATGAAAATGGGTGGCGATGGTTCACTGGCCTTCCTCGGCGATATGGTTGAAACACAAACAGCTTCGTTTAATACTGGTATTGCAATGATTCCGGTGCTGAGTGAAGAACCTGTATCTGCTGAAGCAATTTTTGGCGGACATGATATCGAGTTTGCCTTTGGCCTCGATGGTAGCATTTACTGGCCTGCCGGTCCGGTAATGACACTTACAACCCTTTACCCGGGATTTGGTTACCTTGTTAAATTTAATGAGCCCACCACCCTCGATTTTGATGTGCCACCTAAAACAGTTGTGCCTAACAAGCCCGTAGCTTTTGCCAATTCTACTACTTGGAATGATGTTTACAAAACATCAGGTTTCCATCTGATTGGCATTACTGCTGAGGCTACTGCCGAACTTCAAAAAGATGACATTATCGGTGTATTTAACAGCGATGGCCTTTGCACGGGTATGGTTAACTATTCCGGAAGCAATGAAGCACTGGCAATTCCTGTTTTTATCGACGACATTACCTCACTTGAAGTTGATGGTATGGCTGAATATGAGCCAATGCAAATCAATATTTTCAGGGACGGGGAAGAAATTGCTGTGAATCCTGTTTATAGCAGTGAACTGCCCAACCACAACGGCTTATTTGCTACCAACGGATATTCAGTTATCACAAGTTTTAAGGAAGGTTCAACAGGAATTGTTGATAATTCATCTTCAATAAGGGTTTATCCTAATCCTTCGGAAGGGATGTATAATATTGATGGTTTTGACGGGACATTCCAGATTGTGGTAAGCAACTCACAAGGGCAGTTGATTCTGAAGAAAGAGATCAATGATGATTATCAGCTTGATCTTACTACAAATCCTAACGGAATATACTTTATCAGGCTAACAAACGAACAAAGTGTTAAACTTGTAAAAGTTATTAAGCAATAATTCTATTTAGAATTTTGATTAAAAAACCTGCCTGTGAAAACAGGCGGGTTTTTTTATTTGGTTCCATTACAATTTTAGTGGTAAGAAGCTTTTTTTCCAAATTCTAAACTACTTACTTAACGTAAATCAAGTGTCGTGAATAATGCAACTTAGTGAATCTTTGTGCCCTCAGTGCCTTAGTGGTAACTTTTTAAAAATCAACACGTAGACACATAGACCACTTAGTGACACTAAGAAAAATAAAATAATTTAAACATGAATTCTGCGACTAAAAATTTCCGGTAAAAACCATATAACTTATAGATGTTCAATTATTAGGTCAAGATCTCTGAAATTCAATTAAACAACAAACTTGCCGTACACATTTTATCTGGCCTTGTACTGTACCCACACAAATAGCAGTAGTACCTTTTATTTTATTGTTAATACCTAATGATTGCCCTCGATTTTTATATTTTTGCCAGCCATTTCATAAATATACATTTATTGCTTATGACTAATTTCACCGAAAAAACAAAATACAGATTACAGTCGATGTCCACAGGAAGGATGTTCGACGATACTGGCTGGATACTTGATGATGATCAATCAGATAAACCTACCCTTATCAGGGCAATTTACGATAAAAAGCAAATCGATATCAAGAGCGATGACTTTGGATTTTACAAGTTTGCCGATTGGTTGCCTGTTGTTAAATATTTAAAAGGATCGTCAGCGCCTGTAACTTACAAAAGTGAGGGATTTGCAAAGCATCTTGGTTTGGAAAATCTCTACATTACTTTTAGCGGATATTGGCCCGAAATAGGTGCGCTTATGCCCACGTGTTCTTTTAAAGAAACAGAGGCCTACAGCGTTTGCGCGAGACTTGTGGCTAAAACCGATAAAATACTTGTGGTAGCCTCGGCGGGGAATACGGCCAGGGCATTTGCACGTGTGTGCTCCGACAATGACATTCCGCTGCTGCTTTGTGTTCCCGAAGAAATGGTTGATGTTTTATGGTTTGATGAACCCATTAAAAGTTGTGTTAAACTTGTAGTTTCGGCTAAAGGGAGTGATTATTATGATGCCATTCATTTAAGCAATCTTGCTTGCGAAATAGACAAGTTTGTGATGGAAGGCGGGGCTAAAAATGTTGCCCGGCGCGATGGCATGGGAACTACGGTGTTATCGGCAGCCTCTGTCATTGGAAAAATACCGGATTATTATTTTCAGGCTGTTGGTAGTGGAACCGGTGCTATTGCAGCATGGGAAGCCAATCTTCGACTGATAGGCGATGGAAGGTTTGGAAATAATAAAATGAAACTCATGGTTTCGCAAAATGAACCTTTCATGCCATTGTTCCATGCCTGGAATAAGCGCTCACGAGAACTTGGAATCCACGATCATAACGAAGCAAGGGAGCAGGTAGCTCAAATTGATGCCAAGGTATTATCCAACCGTAAACCACCTTATGGCCTGGTTGGAGGTTTATTTGATGCACTCGCCGACACCAACGGGGAAGTGCTTACAGTATCGAATATAAAAGGTCGGGAGGCTGCAAAATTATTTCTTGAGCTTGAGGGCAACGACCTGCATCCGGCAGCAGCCATAGCAGCGGCCTCGCTTATCGATGCGGTAAATAATAATAATGTGGAAAAAGATGCCGTGATTATGCTTAATGTTACAGGTGGAGGCGAAGAAAAGTTTAAACACGAAAAGCAATTACATTACCTAAAGCCTGAAATGGTTTTTGATATTGATCCCGATATAGAAGATGTGAAAAAAAGGCTGAAGAATTTATTTCATGGTTAGTATCTGAAAGAAAACTATTAATGTTGAAAATTTAAATGTTGGGGTTTTCTTGCAGGCACTATATAATCAATCTTAAAAATTTCTACTTCATAATACTTGATTTGAAAAAAGCAATTGTTTCAGTAATTAACGATCTTGTTACCGATCAGCGGGTGAATAAAACCTGTAATGCTTTGTTGGAATCGGGCTTTGAAGTTCTACTCGTAGGCAGGATAAAAAAGGATTCGATGCCTTTACCCAATCGCAATTATAGGATGCATCGAATGAAATTAATGTTTGAAAAAGGGCCGCTTTTTTATGCTGAATTCAATTTGCGACTTTTCCTGTTCCTGTTCTTTCACAAAGTAGATCTACTTTTTTCAAACGACCTCGATACTTTAATGCCCAACTTCCTGATTTCAAAACTGAAATCGAAACCAATAATTTATGATAGCCACGAGTACTTTACAGAAACCCCCGAGTTGGTTAATCGTAAATTTGTGCAAGGCATCTGGAAAAAAATCGAAGCCTGGATATTCCCGAAACTTAAAGATGTGATTACTGTTAACACCTCAATTGCCAATCTTTTTAAAAAGGATTATGGTGTTGATGTAGCCGTGGTACGAAATATTCCTCCAAACAGGCCAATGGCTGAAAATTTAGCCAAGCCAAATATTGCTGTTTCACAGGATAAACCAATTATCCTGCTGCAGGGTTCGGGTATCAACATTCAGCGGGGTGCCGAGGAACTTGTAGAGGCCATGCAATTTGTGGAAGTTGCCCACCTTTTAATAATAGGTGGTGGTGATGTAATTGACGATTTGAAGAAAATGACAACAGCTTTAAAGCTGGATGAAAAGATTACTTTCCTGCCAAAAATGCCATTCGAGGAGTTGAGTTTTTACACCAAACAGGCAAGCCTGGGCTTAACCCTCGACAAAGACACGAACATCAACTATCGCTTTTCGTTGCCCAACAAATTGTTCGATTATATTCATGCCGGGGTTCCGGTGTTGGCCTCGCCCTTGCTTGAGATAAAAAAAATTATTGATGATTATAAGGTTGGCGAAACCATCAGCAATCATTTGCCGGGAGAAATTGCAAAACATATTACCACCATTATCAATAATAAAGAAAAGCTGGCGGAGTATAAAAGTAATTGCAAAATAGCTGCTAAGAAGTTGAATTGGGAGTTCGAAAAACAAAACCTGATTAATATTATAAAAAAATATGCCTGAAAAACATCTCCATATTATTTCGTTTGATGTGCCCTGGCCTGCAAATTATGGCGGTGTGATTGATGTTTATTACAAATTAGTCGCCCTTAAAAAGGCAGGGGTTAAAATTCACCTTCACTGTTTTGATTATGGCAGGGGAGGGGCTCACCAACTTGAGCAATATTGCGAAGATGTGAATTATTATCCCCGAAAAACCGGTGTTGCCCACAATCTTTCCCTTATCCCATACATCGTAAATAGCCGTAAGTCGGAGGAGCTAATCGAGAACTTACTCAAAGATGATTACCCCATTCTTTTCGAAGGTTTACACTCATGTTTCTATTTAAAGGATCAAAGGTTAAGGGATCGTTTTAAAATTTATCGCGAAAGCAATATCGAACACCATTATTATTATCACCTTTTTAAAGCAGAGAAAAACCCACTCAAAAAAATATTCTTCCTTGCGGAGAGCTACAGGTTAAAGCGTTTCCAGCATATTTTGCAAAAAGCTGATTTGATGCTCGTGGTTTCGCAAAGCGATACCGATTATTTAAAGCATCAGTTCCCGGGTAAAAAAGTAGTCTATCTGCCGAGTTTTCACCCCAACGATGATTTTACTGTTATCCCCGGAAAGGGAGATTATATTTTTTATCATGGTAAATTATCAGTTACCGAAAATTACAATGCTGCCGAATATCTTATAAACAACATTTTTAATACATCGCCCCACAAGCTGATTATAGCGGGTATGGATCCTCCGGAGCATCTGGTAAAATTATGTAAGCTCCATAACAATGTGCAGTTGATAATAAATCCTGAAGATGATGAGATGTTCAGCCTGATCCAAAATGCCCAGGCCAATATCCTGATTACTTTTCAGGCCACCGGCTTAAAACTGAAGTTGCTCAATACTTTATTTAAAGGCAGGTTTTGCATTGTAAACCCGGAAATGGTGCAGGGAACAGGGCTTGAACAGCTCTGCCTCACCGGAAAATCTCCTCAAGAATTGAAAGCGATTATCAGCGAGGTTTTTGATGTGCCATTTGATATTTCCGAAGTTGAAAAGCGTAAACAACTCCTTGAAAAGAATTATTCTAATTCGATGAACGCGGGCAGGCTTATATCCCTGGTGTTTGAAAATATTGCTTAATTGCAGGTTAAAAAAAATGTCATTTTTTATGCTTTTTCTATGAAAGACATTTTATTTTGCACGGACAATTTTTGCAATTAGGGCATTGTAAAAATAATTTAACATGAAGATATTTGGCTTAAAAAAAGCCAAAATAGTTTTATTATTTATTAATAAAAAGACTATGTTTGACATTTATTATCAAAACAAATTAATTCAAAATGGACACATTGGGAGATATTATAAGACAACATCGAGATAATAAAGCGCTACCATTACGTACGGTTGCTGCATTCTTGGATATTGACCAGGCAATTTTGAGTAAAATGGAGCGAGGACAACGAAAGGCCTCTAGAGAGCAAGTAGTAAAACTTGCCGAATATTTTCAAATGGATGAAGAAAAGTTATTAGTGGCATGGTTATCTGATAAGATTGTTTATGAAATAAGTGAAGAAACTTTTGCAAAAGATGCATTAAAAGTAGCTGAACAAAAAATTGAATATTTAAAAAACATGTAAAAAAAGAATGAAACTGTCTATTGCCAAATTTTTATTCTCATTTATGGGGTATATACAAGGTAAGCTAAACGAATTTGAATAATGTACGGAACACGGTTAAACGGTAAAGGGCATGGTGTTGTTTTAACAAAATTAGATGTTGTTAAATCAATGCTTGATTTAGTTGGGTACTGTGCAAATAATAATTTAAGCGAAAAGGTTGTTGTTGAGCCTTCAGCCGGCGAGGGTGCATTTGCTCTTGAGATAGTAGATAGGCTTTATGTTTCCTCAAGGAAATTCTTATTTGACATCAATAAGGCATTATCAAACTTGTTCTTTTATGAAATAGATGAACAAAGTGTTTTATTATTGGAGAATAGAATCTCTGATTTTTTAAACGAAAAAGGCATACATAACTTTCCGAAAATTGTTTATCACAGTGATTACCTAATCGCCAGTGTTCCTAAAGCCGATTTTGTAGTTGGTAATCCACCATACGTCAGACATGAAAATATTCCCATAGACAATAAAATTAAGTATAAAACACTTTTTAGAACATTCATTCATAGAAGTGATTTATATATTCCATTTTTTGAAAAGAGTTTAAATTCATTGAAAACTGATGGTGCATTGTGCTTTATTTCATCAAATAGATGGTTGAAAAATCAATACGGTAAGAATCTAAGAAGTATTATTAGCCAACGATTCAGCTTATGCAAAGCTATTAATATGGAGCAAGCAAGTCCGTTTGAAGAAGAAGTAATTGCATATCCCTCAATATTCAATATTAGAAACATCGATTCTAATGCAAAATCAAAGTTTTACGAAATAGATAATATTGATGATTTAATTAAAATACAAAAGCGAAAAATTACACCTACAAGAGAAATTAATTTAAATAACTTAAAAGGAGATTGGTTTTCTCACAATACATATAGTTTAGAAAATAAAGAAAATTTTTCATTAATAGAGAAACAAAGGTTTAAAATAGGTATTGGGGTTGCTACCGGTAAAGATTCTATTTTTATTAGAAAAGATTTTCATCAATCTATCGAACAGGAACTCTTGATTCCAATTTTAACATCAAAGGATTTAAAAGGAAATGTTTTTAATTGGCAAGGTAATTACATATTAAATCCATTTAAATCAGATGGCTCTTTAATTGATTTAGAATTGTTTCCTAAAGCCAGGGATTATCTTATGCAGAATAAAGAAATTCTTGAAAAAAGGCATGTTGCAAGAAAAAACATGTTGAATTGGTATAAAACCATAGATAAGATAAATATTAATTTAGTAAATCAACCCAAAATACTGCTTCCAGACATTACTGGGAATAAGTATATTTTTATTGATTATGGAAGGTTTTATCCACATCATAATCTTTACTATATCACTTCGAATAATTTAGATGAATTAAAAATATTAGCCTGTTTTTTAATGTCGGATTTCGTTAAGAACCAGATGAACGAGAATGGGAACAAAATGAATGGAGGATATTGTAGATGGCAAAGTCAAAATTTACGCAAAATACTAATTCCACATATTCATTCTATCCCCAAAAATGACAAGAGACAACTTATTGAATCCTATGAAAATATGGAAATCGATAATATTAATCGGTTAATTAACAACATCGACTATTCAAATCTTAAACAAACTGTTGGGCAATTGACAATATTCGAACCTATAGAGAAATACAAAGTTGGATGATTCTCCACTCTAATCCGGTTTTGGGATTGGAGCAATATTTTTTTTAGTAATCCCGAAATATGACCTGAATGAGGTATCCCGGTTTTTTGCATAGCCATCAGGTAAAGCAGATTTCCCAAATATGTTCTGCAGGCTGAAAGCCTGTCCATAAGACTCCTGCGGAGAGACAAAAAATTGTATCTCTGTAGGAGTCCTTCGGACAGGCTTTCAGCCAGTAGATATTATTCCTTTCGAGTTCCAAGCCCCTGAAAAAGCGGTCTCAAAGTGTGATGACAAAGGAGTAGACCTGCCTTGCCGGCAGGCAGGTTTCTCCCGGCAAAACTTGCTTCGCTACGTTTTTTGGTATCAATGACATGTTTGTGTAAAAAGTTGGAGTACACTTTGCCGGAGAGACCTCTCAATCCCCGAAGGGTCGGGGTAGGCTGCTGCGCTCTTTCGAGGTGACAGGGCTTTGGGAGGAAGGGGTTGGGAGAAAGTGGGCGCGAAGCGCCCACTTTCTCCCAACCCAAATAAATCCCCGGGCTTTGTCATTTCGACTGGAAAAACGCAGCGTAGCAAGTTTTGGAAGGAGAAATCTATTTGAATTTGTCATTTCACTTTGAGGCTTTTTTTCCGGGGAGGCTTGGGATTCGGAAACACATGGTATTAACTATTTGAATGGTGGGCGTGGGCGCACCTTCGCCGTGCCCATCCCCACCATTCATCTCATATCTTTAATGCCTTGTAATTCCTATCCGCCAACTGGTGGTGAGGAATCTGTTAAATTTACTGGGACAATCGCGACAATATCCCACCTACCAATTGATAATCATCTTATCATTTCCATTGGGAAAAATGATGGTTTGGCAGTTTAGCGTGTAAGCATCATATAGTGCCGGCTTTTCGGCAACCTTTTGGAAATTCATATTCAGATTGTAAATCTTTCGTGGTTTTCCGTTAAATTTTATCATCTCAATTTCATCAAATCCATGAAAAACCAATCGAATAAATTTGAATTTACTTTCTGAATTTCCGGTTTTATTGTCGAATTCAACTTCGCGGATGGCCGGTTTGTAAATCATGTTTCGCTGGTAAAACTCTCCCTCTTTGTATTGATAGCTTATGCCGTCATCTTCATAATATTCCCATTCCAAATCATTATCATCCGTACTTTTATAAATATGAACCAACAAGGTATCGGAGGGCATTTCGGCAGTATGTTGTATGGGCGATTGCTGGGCAATCATACTTCCGGCCTTGATATAAACAGGTAATTTGTCGATGGGACAATTGGCCATGATTTCCTGCTTGCCGGTAAAATATTCATCCGAATAAAAATCATACCATCCACCTTCGGGCAGGTAGGCTTTTGTAATTTGCTTGTTGCTTTCCACCGGGACAATAAGCATTGAAGGGCCAAACAGGTATTGGTTTTGGTAAATCCTCCAAAACACTTTTTCATCATCGGTATAATCAATGGCCAGGCTACGATTCATAGGCAAACCCGAAAGTGTTGATTCCCGCATGTTGGTGTAAATGTATGGAAGCAGATCGTACCTGAGCTGAATGTAATTTCTGGCAATGCGTTCGGTTTGCTCGCCAAATACCCAGGGCTCGGCGCTGGCAGTGTTGATGGCTGAGTGCCCCCTGAAAAATGGAGTGAAAGCGCCAATTTGTATCCAGCGTGAAAATAAATCGGGTGTGGCATTTCCTCCAAATCCTCCCACATCCGATCCGGTAAATGATACTCCGGAAAGTCCCAAACTATTTACCAGCCTTACCCCCAGAAGTAAATGTTCATCGGTGGCCTGGTTATCGCCCGTCCATATAGCCGTGTAACGCTGTAATCCGGCAAAACCCGCTCTTGTGATATTCATCGGGCGCTTGCCGTTCATTAGTTTCTTGGTGCCTTCATAAGTGCTTCTGGCCATCTCCATTCCATACACATTTTTCGCCTCACGATAGGTAGTTCTATTTCCTTCCCAATCGAATTCAATTAAACCGGGTGGTTGCTGTCCCCAGGTGGCGATTTCGTTCATGTCGTTCCAAAAGCCAACCACTCCCAGGTTTACATATCCCATAAATTTTTCACCCCACCACTTACGGGTTTCCTCGTTTGTAAAGTCGGGAAAATGACACCAACCCGGCCATACCTGTGCAGTCCAGGGTTTGCCATCCGGGTATTTTATAAAATGATTATAGGCAATTCCTTCATCATAAGCCTGGTAACCTTCTTCTACTTTTATGCCCGGATCAACAATTACGGCGGTTTTAAAATTCAGGCTATTCAAATTTTTCAGCAGTTTATCCGGGTTAGCAAAATTTTGCGGATGCCATGTGAAGATTTTATAAGCATCCATGTAGTCGATGTCGAGGTAAATTACATCAGCAGGAATTTTTTTTTCGCGGAAAGTATTTGCAATATCCAAAACTTCTGTGTCGGGGGTGTAACTCCAGCGGCATTGCTGGTATCCCAAGGCCCAAATCGGTGGCATTTCCATACGCCCGGTAAGCCAGGTATATGATTTTATGATGTCGGCAACTTTTTCATGCCAGATAAAATAGTAATCCATTTCGCCATCATCAGCCGAAAAAAATGAGAAGCGGTCGTTGGAAGCGGCAAAATTAAATACGCTGCGGTAGGTATTGTCAAGGAAAATTCCATATTTCAAGCCATTGTGCAAGCCGATATAAAAAGGGATACTTGCATAAATGGGATCTGTATTATTATCGTAATGCGGATTGTCGGTATTCCAGTTAATGTATGCTTCGCCCCGGCGGTCGAGGTTGCCGGTTTTTTCGCCCAACCCAATAAATTTTTCTCCGTCTTGCAGGGTTTTATAGGTCGTTACTTCCGTGCCAATCCATGAAGTGCCAAAGTCGGGATCGTCCTGGTTTATTATTCTCCCATCTTTAGTCTTGAAGGTAAACCTGAGTGGATTTTTATTTACCACAAGAATCAGCGAGTCGGTGCTGATAAAAAATTCACCATTATCTTCACCATAATCAAAATTATCCCGGATAATCTCTCCAACAACAGCGTACGAAAAGTCGGGCCCAAATTCTTTGGCGATCCTTATCCTGAAAATATTCGGAGTAAAAATGCTGACTACGGCGCTTCCATTGGTCGATTTAAAAGTGAAAGTTTGTTTTACCTTATCTTTTTTTATGTCCAGCAGTTTACCCAGGCTATTGTTCATATTTGTTTGCGAATAAATTGTTGTTATTGTTACAAGTATTGCGAATAGTGAACTGATCAATTTTTTCATGAATATTTTTCCTTTCCGGTTTGCAAAATGATGAATGAAAGAACGTTTGAGTACTATTTAGAGTTCGTCTTTTTTGTAATTTCTCCCGCAGATTTCGCTGATTAGCGCAGATTTAATCTGCGCTAATCAGCGAAATCTGCGGGAGGCTTTTTTTAGATTATTAAAAATGAATCACTTTATAGACTTTCACTACTGTCAGACTAAAAAAATCAGATTCTTTCCCGAAATTTCGGGACTCAGAATGACAAGTATTTTGTGAGTTCTGGGTTGGGGGGAGGTTGGTTGGCGGCAAAGCCGCCAACCAACCTCCCCTTGAAAACCTAAATGCCTGTCATTCTGATCCGCCAACCGGCGGAGAAGAATCTATTGTTAGTCATTAATTTTTCTCGGACAATAGTGATAGATTTTACAATTTTACATAAACCCGGTAATCCCAGGGCTTGAGTTTTAACTGATGGTTTTCCTTAAATGTAACTTTTCCATTATTAAACAAATCATTGTATTTTCCGGCATAAGTATTTCCATTCAAGGTAATTTCCTGTTCTTTTGCCGAAAGGTTGAGGATTACAAAAACTGATTGCCCATCTTTTGATCGGGTAAAAGCCACCACATTTTTATCGTTTGATGTGCTGACAGCCACGAATTCGCCACCAAAGTCGCCATTCCAAAGTGCGGCATTTCTCTTTTTTAGGTTGAGGAGTTTCCTGTAAAAATCTGCAAGCGGATAATCTTTCCAATCCACCGGGTCGCGTTCGAAAAATTCGAAGGCCTTTTCGTTGGCAGATTCCTGCCCGGTATAAATGAGGGGCATTCCGGGAGTGGTTGCCATAAGCACAGCAAAAGCCTTGAACCCTTCGACATACCTTTCATGCACTGTGCCATTCCATGAATTTTCATCGTGGTTGGTAGTGAAGTTCATTTTGTACGCCCCCGCCGGTTTTCTTATCTTTTGTTCTTCAAAATATCTTGCTACAACATCAGCGGTTGTATCGCCTTTTGCAATTTTGTTGCTTAAGGCATGAAAGTGCCACCCATAATCCATGTCGAAAGCATTTACCAGTAACTCGGGTTTTTCAGCTTCGGCAAGCATAAACACAGGTTTTATTTTATCCAACGAAATTCTGGCTTCATCCCAAAAGGCAGTTGGCATCATACCTGCAACATCGCAACGGTATCCGTCTATGTTGGCTTCACGTACCCAAAATTCAAGCTCACCAATCATGGTTTTCCACAGGTCTTTATTTTCATAATCCAATTGAACTACATCGCTCCATCCAAAGGGTGCATACATTTGGCCTGTTGAATCAAGGTCGTAATATTCCGGGTGATCTTTAACCCACTTGTGATCCCATGAAGTATGGTTTGCTACCCAGTCGATGATTACCTTCATGCCCAGATCGTGTGCAAGATTTACCATGGTTTTAAATTCGTTAAGGTTGCCAAACTCAGGGTTTACCGCAACATAATCCTGCACTGAATAATAACTCCCTAAAGTACCTTTTCGGTTTTCTTTGCCAATGGGATGTATCGGCATTAACCAAAGGATGTCAACTCCCATATTTTTCAATCGGGGTAAATTTCTTGTGAAAACTTTTAAATTGCCTTCAGCAGAAAACTGACGGAGGTTAACTTCATAAATGTTGGTATTTTTTGTCCATTCGGGATGGATAAAATTACTCCTGGAGGCAGTGTCCGATTGTGAGGAATTGTTTTTTTTGTCTTGTTTTTCTGTTGAAGAATTGCAGGCTGCGAAAACAACCGCAATGATTGCGAAAAGTAAAAGTGCTTTTTTCATATTCATCGAAAGTTATTATTTAGTAAATGCTGATAAAGAAATTGTAAATTATGTTTGTGAAAGATAGTAATCACTATTTTTGGCAAAAATAGAAGTAATTTTCAAAGAATAGACAATGATTAAGCCTATGAAGATTGATGCCGGGAAACTTGACCTTGTTATGAGGGATGAGGATTTTGTAATTTATTATGATGGTTCGCCATTTTTAACCAAAGGAGGCGTGGAGTTTGCCCATAAAAATGCAAGGGTGCTAAAACACATATTGTTAAAACTTACACTCAATCCTGCTATATCCCTGGCAGGCTTGAACAGTGCATCAATATTTGGATTCTTAAAAGACAGGATAGAAAAAGGCAGGGATTTAATTGATGAAAAATTTGATTTTCTTTTTGAAAGTGATTTTGTGATAGAGGCAAGGTTTGATAAAAAAGTTGAAAAAGTTGTTCAAATTGATGAAGTGCTTGAATACTTAGATAAAAACCAGGATGTGATGAATCTTATTTTCTGGAGTAATTCATTGGTAATGGAAGGTTTTCGGAGTTTGTTAACTCAACTTTCCGATGGCAAAAAAGAAAACCAAAGAAGCGCTGATTTGGATAAAGAAAGTTGCAGGGGTTTAATCAGGGAAAAGTATTTGGGATTAAGCCAGGCGCAAATGGCTGGTGTAAATATGCTTTCACTGCGTCATAAAAACGGGGTAATTCTTCCCCTGATGTTGGTTTTAAATATCATCAGCCCATCGGAATATTCAAACAGTATGCTGGTGGTATATTCCAAAAGTTCGTTAAGTGATGTTGATGAAGCAATGAAAAATTTGGTTTCAGAATTTAATATTGTGCCCTTATCCCTGGATGGAAATCAACCGCTTCAATTGGTTGCAGAAATTCACAGTGAGGCACTGAAAACTTTGGAGTTTCTGAGGTTCTTCAGTGCAGAACACCGAAAAATTTCCGTAATCAGTGAATTAATCAGCCATGGAGAAAGCGATAATTTAGAGTTTAAATCCACCTTTAGGTGGGACATCAGGCAAAATAAAAAAAATCCGGCCATCGAACACGCCTCCTTAAAAACCATGGCTGCCTTCATGAATTCGGATGGCGGCGATTTGTTGATTGGTGTTGAAGATAATGGAAATATGCTGGGTGTTGAATTAGACGGTTTTCCAAACGAAGATAAATTCTTGCTCCATATCTGGTCTTTGATTAAATCATCAATGGGGCAGGACATAAGTCCCTATTTAAAAACCACACTTGAAAAGTTAGATGGAAAAACGGTTTGCAGGGTAATGTGCCTCCCCAGTCCAAAGCCAATATTTTTGAGGCAAAAAGGTTTTGATGAATCTTTTTACATTAGGATTGGGCCAAGCACAGGTAGCCTCGAAATTAGCGAAGCGCTTAAATATATCACCGATCATTTCAAGGTTTGATCAAAGCTTAAAAATTAGCCTGTCGCCACCAAAATTAATCCTGTCCATTTTTTTGCCTGCAATTTTAAAATTGTTGAAGCCCAATATGCAAACTATGGTACCTGCCGCGGCCAATCCCATCCCTAAATCAATTAAATTATGCCGGTCATCTATTCTTCCGAGGTAGGCAAGCGTACCGCCCACCAGTGCAATTCCTGCACCGAATTTCAGGTTTCTTGATGCTTTTCTTAGCTCTTCGCCGGGAGTGGTGTAAAAATTATTCACAAGGTAAATGGCAGTTTCATTAAGGGCGTATTTACTTCTTACCTTATTATGACCCCTAAATTGAGTAACAAAGATGCTGTCGTTATAAATTTTTTGAATTTCACATTCGAGCCTGATTCCGTTCTTTAATAAAACAACATCTATATCCGATTGTGCTAATGTAATTAACGATAATGCCATAAATGGCAAAATGATTAGATGCTTCATAAGTTCCCCCCAATTTGGTTAATGCTGCAAAATAGAATGAATTTGTTAATAAATTATAAAATTTAACATATAATTTTTGCAACAAAGTAATAAGAGGAGAGAATTGAAAAGTTAATTGAAACACTTCCCGAATTATTGGTTGAAAGATAAGAGTATTACTTTTAATATTTAATGAGTTTAGTCTAAAAACCCCAAACTACTGATGTTTTGTCCTTTTTACCCCAATCCGTCAGCTGACGGAAGAAGGACTAAAAATCAGTAGTTTGGGATAGTCCCCTTTAGGGGATTTAGGGGTTTTGAGGCTTTTTTGACTGGTCCCTTAAATTTAAAAAGAAACAATGAACCTGGCTTTATAGGTTTGTCTCTTTTTTTATCAATCTATGTTATTTGATTGCAGCTCCAAAACTCTTGCTCCGGGATTGTTTCCGAGGTAACTCCTGATAATTGAATGGACATATTTGTTTTCTGTGTAAGGTTTAATGCAATCTTTCAAAAATGTAAATTGGTCGTTGTTGCCGAAATCTCCCGAAATAAATCCGAAACCACGGTATCTGCCATGCTCAACCCACACTGCCGATTGTTCATCATCAGTTCGTCCTTCGCCAAGAATCATGAAATTTGATTTCTTGTATTCATACCTTTCGATCACTTTTTCAACGCGTGTATTATAATCATCGGGGCTTTCCTCGCCAATGCAGGCTCCGTAGCACCCTTTTATTTTGTATTGGAAGCATGAATTTTTTGCCGTGTAAAGGCCACATAATTTCTGACAAAGGTGGTGGTCATCGCAAATTTGGAATAAAAAGTTTTTACCTGCTATTGCCGAATTGAACGTTGTAAGCGGAACATCGCCGTTGCAATCGGCGAGTTTGCAAATTTTCAGGCGCAGGTAACCCTCATCATCCAATTCGCTGAATAAGCCGTGATTAAACATGCTTCTGCGTTGGGCACGGTTGTATTGGGGCAGGTGTTTATGAATCTCGTGCGATTCCAACAAAAGTGCTACCAGTTCATTTCCTGTAAGTTCATAAGAAATATTGGCCACCTTATTCTTCATTTCCAAAGCGCGCTTTGTGCTAAAGTTGGAAAGATGGGAGATTACCCGGGCTTTGATGTTCTTACTTTTTCCCACGTAAATGATGTTTTGTTTTTCGTCAAGAAAAAAATACACACCTGTTTCTTCGGGTAAGGATTTTATAAATTCCGGTTTTAAACTGCTGTTGAGCCCCTGGAGGTTTATCTCTGATGGATTTGGATCGATGCTCAACAAGATTTGGAAAAGTTCTACTGTAGCACGGGCATCTCCAAAAGCCCTGTGTGCCTGGGTGTTTTCAATTTTAAGTTCTTCGCAAATATTTTTCAGGCTATACGATCTTTTGTATGGGATGAGTTTTCGTGAAAGTTTTACTGTACATAACTTTTCCCGTTGGTAATCGTAGCCGAGGTATTTAAATTCCTGCCGTATAAAGTTGTAATCGAAGCTTACATTATGCGCTACAAAAATGCAATCTTCGGTAAGTTCAACAATCTGCTTTGCAACTTCATAAAACTTTGGGGCATTTTCAACCATCCGGTCATTTATTCCGGTTAATTGTTGAATCCTGTATGGGATTTTTTGTTCTGGATTTATCAGGCTTGAAAATTCATCAACAATTTTTTCTCCATCATGAATAAGGATTGCAATTTCGGTTATTTTGCCACTCTTGTAGCTCGTGCCGGTGGTTTCGCAATCGATAATGGCATATTTTACCGGAATGGTATTTTGATGAACCATCAATTAGATTATTTAGAATTAAGCATCGTAACTGTTTAGCTGTTTTATCAAACTCTGAGTAAAATGGTTACAACCATAAACCCCCTCTAACTCCTCCGCCAGCTGGCGGGGAGGATTCCTATGCTCTGGCCGCTGCTGTGGCTAGTGTGGCTGGTCTCCCTTTCCGCCAGCTGGCGGAGAAGGGGTCGGTGCCGAGACGAAGTCTCGTGCATGCACGAGCAAAGCTCGGCAGGATGGGGTCATGATGATTTGGAACTCAATAATGCCACCTAAATAATTATTAAGCAGCAATAAATTTTAGCATCTCAAAAACCAGGAAGGCCGGCCAAACAATAGCTTTAAAAATTCCAAGCAATCCCAACCAAAAGCTTGTGGCTGTTGAAATATAATAAATGGCTGCTCCTATAAAACCCATGGCATAAACCGCTGATGATTGTGGATTGTTCTGAAGATTCTTTTTCATAATTAAAAGTTTATTTTATGAAAGGCAAATATCCGAAATAATGGATTAACATCGTATTGTTTTCATCATTTACTCTCAATAAAAAAATCGTTATTGAAATAAAATCTTCGGAAATTTAAACATTCAATCAGGGGAAATAGGTATTTTAATTCAGGGTAGGCTCAGAAGGGAAATTCATCCAGTGCCTGTATTTTGTACCTAAATCGGATACAACTTCCTGCCATAGGGTGTCGGTTGCTGCATTCATAACTTCCTCGCTGCTGAGGTGCGATACCAGCCAACTGTCGCGTTTAAGTTCTTTATCAAGCTGTCGTGGCATCCAGCCCGAATATCCGATAAAAAACCTGAAGTTACTATCATTTAATTGTCCGAGCAGGATCAATTCCCTAACCCTTTCCAGATCGCCGCCCCAGTACAAGCCTTTAACCACCGGTAAACTGTCGTCAATAATATTGCCGAGGGTATGGATGTAAAACAGGCTGTCGGTTTTTACAGGACCACCCAAAAATACCCGGGCATCATAATCAGGAAAATCTTTTACAACCTCGTTAAAGCTAACTGCCATTGGTTTATTAATGATTACCCCAAACGACCCCTCCTTGTTGTGCTCGGCCAAAAGTATTACCGAGCGTTTAAAATAATAATCAAGCAAAAATGGTTCGGAAATCAGAATCTTTCCGGGGCCGGGTTTCACATTATTTGTCTTAATCCTTATGAGGTTGTCAAAATTTTCCATCACTCAAAATTAATTATCTACTTTTGAAAACCAAAAATAATATTAGACTTTTATAAATATTAACAAAATCAATTATGGATAGGAGTCAGCTATTCAAAGCTTTACGTAAAAAACATCCTTATTTTATTTATGAAAGTTTTAACATTGAAACTGGTAATGATCTTACAAAAATCGTTTTTACTTTTCGGATGGCCGGAAACATTGCTTTTTATCCTTCCATCGAATTTCCAACTTATAGCAAGATTAACGAACATGATCTGAAAAATCTTGCCTTTCATATTGGCTTAGTCGAGCTAATCAGTTATTGGAAAGCTGCCTGTCCTCCCAGGGTAATCATTAAGCCGGGCAGCTTGAATGAGCGTCAGATTTCGTGGTGGAAGAAGCTTTGGTTTAATGGTTTGGGCGAGTTTTTTTATACCAATGGAATTGAGACTAATGTTGAAGATTTTTTAAAAGTTGAGATAGAAAGTGATAAAATTTTTGAATCTTTTCAATTCGAAGCAAATAATAAAGTGCTGATTCCTGTTGGCGGAGGTAAAGATTCGGTGGTGTCGCTCGAACTTATTAAAGGTGCAGGTTTGGAGGTAGTGCCATTTATTTTGAATCCCCGGGAGGCAAGCATCAATTCGGCCCTCAGTGCCGGGTTTGTTTATGCTGATATCCTTCAATTTAAACGTACCATTCACCCGGAATTGATCAGCTTGAATAATGAAGGATATTTGAACGGTCATACGCCATTTTCAGCATTGCTTGCTTTTGTTACTTTGCTGGCAGCAAAGTTTTCGGGGGCAAGCTATATTGCACTTTCAAACGAATCGAGTGCCAACGAAGCTACAATTCCTGATACAAAAATAAATCACCAATATTCAAAGTCTTATGAGTTTGAGAAGGATTTCAGGGAGTATGTGGCAGCTTATGTAAGCCCGGGTTTTAACTATTTTAGTTTTTTACGGCCATTAAATGAATTGCAAATTGCAAAGTTGTTTTCCGGGTTTCCGCATCATTTACATACTTTCAGGAGTTGTAATGTGGGAAGTAAAACTGATTCGTGGTGCGGTAACTGTCCGAAGTGTCTTTTTACCGCCATTATCCTGGCCCCGTTTGTGGGTTTGGAGAAACTTTATACAATCTTCGAAAAGGATATTTTTGAAGAAAACTCACTCATCCGCCATCTTGACGAATTGACCGGGGTAGCTGATGAAAAACCCTTTGAGTGTGTTGGAACCATTGATGAGGTTAATGCGGCACTTGAGTTTATAATCAATATTAGCAAACAAACTACTTTGCCTGTTCTTTTGTCGCATTATCATCAAAAAGCCAAAGCCGGATTCCCGACATTTCAAAATCTTTTGCAACAGTATAATCACGAAAATTTCCTTCCTGCTCAGTTTGAGGAGATTTTAAAAAAAGCCCTGCTATGATTTCTTTATTGGATAAATACATCCGCGGAAAAAAAACCTTAATCCTTGGTTTTGGAAGGGAAGGGAAATCAACCTTTCGGTTCATCAAAAAGCATTTTCCAACAATTGACATTAATATAGCAGACAAAAATTGCAATTTAGATACTTCTGATACCGGAGATATTAATCCTGAAAATTTGTTTCTGGGTGAAAAATATTTAGATGCGATTCAGTATTTCGATGTGATTATTAAGTCGCCCGGGATAAACATTAAAGCTGTTCACGAAAAATACAAACACAAATTATGGCTTTCGCAAACCGGTCTCTTTTTGGAGCAGTATCATCGTCAGGTTATTGGAATAACCGGGACAAAGGGGAAAAGTACTACCTCCAGCTTAATTCACCACATTTTGAAATCTGCCGGTGCAAAATCTATTCTTGTTGGAAATATTGGCCAACCACCTTTTGATTTAATCGATGAAATTGATTCCGACACTCACATTGTTTTTGAACTATCGGCCAATCAGCTCGAATTTGTAAATCATGCTCCCCATGTTGCTGTTTTGCTCAACCTTTTTCCGGAGCACCTCGACTACTTTGGAACATCTGAGAAATACTTCGATGCCAAGTTGAATATTGTGAAATTTCAGGGGGTGGGGGATGTTTTGATTTACGATTCAGGGAATAAAAATATTGCTGAACTGCTGAAAAGCATAACTGTAAAATCAGGAAAGCTTTCCTTTCATGAAAATGATGGGGGTAATATTTCAGGTTCTAATTCTGATTTGTTTAAAGAAATTATACTGTCAAATCATAAATTGAAGGGGAAACATAATCTTAAAAATATCTCAGCAGCCGCCTTAGCTTGTCTTGAAGCCGGGGTTGCTAAAGAGGAGATAATTAAAGGAGTTAAATCTTTTTCACCCCTTGAGCACAGGTTGGAGTTTGTGGGCAATTTTTGTGGTATCGACTTTTATAACGATTCAATTTCTACCATCCCCGAATCGACCATCGAGGCAGTGAAAACTATTAAAAACATTCACACCCTTATTTTGGGCGGATTTGACAGGGGCATTGATTATAGCTCTATGTTGAAATTTTTGAGCGAGTCAAATGTTGTGAGGCTTATTTTTACCGGGCCTGCCGGCAAAAGGATGATGACTGAATTGGAAGGGATGGAGAATAAAAACCAACAGATATTTTTTATTGAAGATTTTAATGATTTAAGCTATCTGCTTCCAAAAACCGAAAAGGGGAAGGCTTGTGTTTTGTCACCGGCAGCATCGAGCTACGACCAGTTTAAAGATTTTGAGGAACGGGGACGGGCATTTAAAAAAATGGCAGAAAGCCTAATAGCTTCCTGCCCATAATTTCTTTTTATAATTTTATGCAGATGCCTGCAAAACCTTAAAAAGTTGATGTAAACTGATTTTTATTCTTTTGCTTCTTTTTATTCAGCTGCTTTTTCTGCACTCTTTTCAGCTACGACTGGTTTTTTTTCTTGTTCAAGGGCTGACTGAGCAGGTCGGCGCAAACGCGATTTTCCATAAGAACCACGAACTCTTTTACCTTTTTTTGTTTTTATATCACCTTTTCCCATATTCAAAAGTTTAATATTATTTATAAATAGTTTTTTAAAGGCGCAAAAGTAAGTTTTTATTTATCCCCTTCAAGTTTAATTTTTCTTACAAGCAGTGAAACGTACATAATCACCAGCCAAATTCCTAATGCACCGCCAACAAAAGTTGCCAACAACCAAACAGGTATGTAATCATTATTTTTCCATAAGGCCCGCCGTTCAGTCCAATAATCTTTTGGATTTACAAGTCCCCATGTAATTGCTTCGGTGGTCTGGGCAGGATTATATTCCATGTCTTCGATGGAGGCGATAACAGTAAGGTCGCCATTTTCATCACCAATAATATTGTTTGGAAAAACTATTTTTATTTCGCCGTTTTCATTGGTACGGTTTGATGACCCCATAACAGGAAGAATTCCAAAATACTTTTCAACGCCAACATTTACAAGGATTCCCGAAGCCGGTATTTTTGAGCCGTCCTCGGTTAGCTGCTCAACTTTGGCGGTGAGTTCCTTTTGATCTCCTTTTTCGTTGAAAATCAAAGAAACAACAGCATCTTTCATTGCCAGGCCGTCACGTGTTTTTGTGAAACTACGGATGTAATTGATCACATTCCATAGTTGATCTTCCGGTAGCGCTTTGAAACCTGGCATTTGGCCACGTCCCTGTTGCAGTTTCCAAAAATGAGCGCCATCACTCTCGCTTTGAAAAGCTTCGGTATAAAAACTGGCTGCTTTAATCAAGCCATCGCCCTTGCCGGTTTCGCCATGGCAGGCTTTACATTGAATGTTGTATAGCGCTTTGCCGGCCTCAAGCGATGCTTTGTCAACGGGAATGGGATTTTGTACTGCCGCCGCATCTTCCGGAGCAGGCCAGGGAGGAAAATCCTGTGCCATGCCAAAAAAAGATGTGAGGATAAACAATACTGCAAGAGATCCAATTTTGTATATTCCGGATTTAATATTTTTCATTTTCATCAGAATTTTTCAGCTTTAAAAATTTTATGAATTCCCCTGTCGTGTGCTTCTTCCCAAATGGGTACAACGGGGAAAATACGAACAAGTAAAGTAATAATCAACATGGCCATTGCAAGCGTAGCCATTGATACTGCAATTTCGGTGTAGGTAGGAATATAATGGGTGAAATGTTCGGGTACATTTTGGATTGGAAACTGGGGATGAAACTGTGTGGGGATGACAATAATAAACCGCTTTATCCAGGCTCCAATAAGAACAAAAAGGGAAATTATCAAACTGGGCAGGGGCTTTCTCATGGGTTTGAGTAATAACAAAAGAATGGGCAATACCATGCCAAAAATTTGTGTGAGCCAGAATAATGGTGCTTCATGGCCAAGAAATAATTCCTGCAAGTGTTGTCCATCAAGCCTTTCCCAGGTATAGCCCGGAACCAGGTATTCGTTTATGTTAAAATAAAGATAGACCAGGAGGGTAAGCACAAGTAGTTGGTTCATTTTGTCGAAATGATAATCGGTGATGTAATCCTGGAGTTTTTGGCGTTTCCTAAAAACATACATGGCAATAATTACAGCGGCTGATCCGGCTACAAAAGCTCCGGCTACAAAATAAGGGCCGAATATTGTACTGTGCCATCCTGTGCGCAGTGTAACTGCAAAAAGCCATGATGTTACCGTATGGATAGAAAAAGCCACCGGAAGGATAAGTATCATCATAATCTTTATTGATTTTTTCAAAAGACGCCATTGCTCCTTTGTACCTTGCCAACCCAAAGCTAAAGTCGTATAAATTTTCCGTTGCCATTTTGGTGCATCGGTCATGCGGTCGCGTAGAATGGCAATATCCGGGATTAAGGGCAGATAGAGCAAAATTACGCTGATGACGAGATAGGTGTTTACCACAAAAAAGTCCCAAACTATGGGAGACTGGATGCGCCCGTGCAGCAGGATATTCAGTACCCTGTCGGGGCGACCCATGTCGATAACGATACTTGCGCCGGCCATGGTAATGGCGCCAAGGGCAATAAGTTCCGAAATTCGTGATAAAGGATTTGACCAGTTTTGATTTAATAATTTTAAAATCGCAGAAATTAGTGAGCCAATTAAACTTACTGCAACCCAAAAAACAAAGTTTGAAATATACATTCCCCATGAGGAATAATCGCGCATGGCTGTTAAACCCAATCCTTTGATTAACTGATGGCCATAAGCTAAGGCACCCAGCACGATGATCAGGATCAAAAACCTGATCCAAACCTGGTTCCAAAAGGTGTTTTTGTACAGCGGCCTAATCAAATCTTCCCTGATTTGTTCAAAAGTTTTTCCCCCTGATTTCGACTTGCTTGTTGATGTAGCAGACATATTTTTCAATTATTTTTTTAAACAATATTTCTAAAACCAATAACTATTAATGCCGGGCTTTGCCCGAGACCAATACCTAATTACCAATTACCAATATCCAATTACCAATATCCAATTACCAATTCCCAATATCCAATTACCAATACCCAATTACTAATATCCAATTACCAATATCCAATTCCCAATACCTAATTACCAATTACCAATATCCAATTACCAATATCTCAAATTAACTCCTGTCAGCCGGATATTCATCTTCATCTAAAAACTTTTTAACAGGCTCGTAATCAAAAGTCCGGTTTTTGGGTGGCAGGTAATATACTTGTGGTTTGGTTCCCAAATCTTCAAAATAGGTGTAACCTGCATTTTCTTCGATCAATTCGCTGAATTTCCTGGTTTCTTTGGTGGTGCCGTTTGTTACAGCATCCTCCAGTTTATCCCCAAACCAATAAACTCCATTTGGGCAGGCCGAAACACAATAGGGTAATTCCCCTTTTCTTAACCTGTCGGCACTGAACAAACACTTGCTAATGGTACCCCGTTTTTGGGGTACATTTAGTTCGATATCGTATATCCGGTTTTTTTCTTCTTCGGTATAATCGGGTTCGTACCATTGGAAAATTCTTGCAGAATAGGGGCAGGCTGCAACACAGAACCGACATCCAATACACCTTTCGTTGTCGATCAATACGATGCCATCTTTGCGTTTAAAGGTTGCATTAACCGGGCAAACCTTTGTACAGGGTGGGTTATCGCAATGATAACATGGCTTGGGCATATAATATGGTGCAGTTGACCTGGAATCCTGCATTTGCAATACATTAATATGGTGTTGATAAGGTAAAAGCTCGTGTGCCCCCTGACAGGCTGCCATGCATTTTCTTGCATTTTTGCATTTCGACAAATCGATTACCATAGTCCAGTGATGGCCAACCAGGCCTTCGCGGCCACGCTCTTGTAACTCACTTAGTTTTTCTTTCCGTACCTTTTTAATCTGCGAGGGATCTACCTCTACCAGTTCGCCGGTGGCTGTAAGCAATTTAATTTTTTCGCCGGTAGATTCAGGTTCAGATGAACAGGACGAAAGTAGTCCGGCTCCGGCAATAGCCCCTGCACCAAGGAGAGCAGAGCTTTTTAAAAAATCGCGCCTGGAGTCGTTATTATCTTTTTTGCTTTTATTTTTCATGAATATTAAATATGTAATTTAATTTCTGACTGATTTTGTGAGCGTAAAAATAAATTTTAATTTTTAATTTAGGAATTAAAATACTTAAATAGGTGAGATTTAAAAATGATCTAAATTAGTATCATCGATTTCTGCTACTTTCGCAACAAATTTGAAACTCAATTATTATCATGAAGTATTTTATAAATAGTATTTTTTTATTGATCAGTATCCTGGTTTCAGGCCAGGATACCGTGAAGGTAATGCATTACAACCTGTTAAACTTTGGTGTATTTACCGATTATTGTACCGTAAATAATAATGATCCGGCTGATAAAACAGCGTGGTTAAAAGTGGTCGTGGATTATTACGTTCCTGATATTATGGCTGTGAATGAAATTGCCCCCTCATCTTATTACCAGGATATTGTTTTGAACGATGTAATGAATACCTCGGGTAGAAATTATTTTGAGCGTGCCGGGGGTACTAATATTGCCGGCTCGCAAATAGTGAATATGCTGTATTATAATTCAAATAAGTTTGGCCTTGTAATGCAGGATGTTGTGGAGCATTACCTGCGCGACATGAATGTTTACAAGCTATTTTATAAAAGTAACGCACTTGTAAATGGCGGTGATACTTCGTTTTTGTATGTGTTTTCCGCTCATCTCAAAGCCGGACAATCAGGGGACGACAAGATTACCCGCGGACAAATGGCCGGCTTGATGATGGACTATATCGAGACCAATCATATAACCGATGCCTGTTTGGTTTCCGGGGATTTTAACCTGCAGAATAATCTTGAGCAGGCATGGCTTAATTTTACCGCGAATGACCTTGGAATTTATCGCTTATCCGATCCGGTAAATATGGAGGGAATCTGGCACAACAATCAGGACTTTGCAAGTGTACATTCGCAATCAACAAATATTACCTCGAATGGATGTATTGCAGCCGGGGGAATGGACGACAGGTTTGACTTTATCCTGATTAACGACACCCTGAAAAGTGAGAATGCAAATATTAAATACATAAACGGGAGTTATACAACACCCGGGCAAGATGGCCAGCGCTTTAATGGCTCGTTGGTAAACCCGCCAAATAGCAGCGCACCCCAGGAGGTGATAAACGCCATGTTTCATTTATCAGATCATTTACCTGTTGTGCTTAAGTTGGAAGTACAGAAAAATAATGTTTTACCCGATTCCTGGAGTTTTACTCCAACAATGAATACACATATCCTTACCATTCCTGTTTTAAGCCTGCCAACTTTAAATGGAGCTCCATTGCCCCCTGGTTCTTACATTGGAGCATTTTATTTGAGCGAAACCAATGAAATGTGTGCCGGAAATATTTTATGGGATGGCCAGGAAGATATAGCCTTGGTTGCTTATGGCGATGACATTACTACAACAATTAAAGACGGATTTGCCGAAGGTGAGCCAATTATTTTAAAGGTATTTTCGGTTGTGAGCAATACCGATTATTATGCAGATGCAGATTTTAACCAAAGCTGGCCGCAAAATAACGGGCTGTTTGTTAGTGGAGGAATATCAGCCATCGATCGGATTGATGCATTCTATCTGCAATTTCATAGCATAGAAATTAATAATAACTGGAACGCAGTTTCCTCCTTTTTAATCCCAAAATGGAGAACCATCGAAAGTGTTTTTGGTGATAAGTTTGAAAATATAATTTTTATGTATGACGGTTCTCAGGTATTTTACCCACCGGCAGGTATTGAAGAATTGTGGCTTTGGAATAGTCAATCATCATTAATTTTTAAAACATCACAATCATTTACTATTGATGTTGAGGGCATTCCGGTAAGTAATTTTACTTTTAACTTATTTGCAGGCTGGAATCTGATTTCTGTCCCGATACCTTGTTTTGTTTCTGTTGAAGAACTTAACAGCATACTTAATGGAAACATTAAAGCCATTAAATCCATCGCGGGAACCGGGACTTTTTGGCCTGAAAAAGATATTTATACTTTGCCGGAGCTTATTCCCGGAAACGCGTATTATATTTATGTTTTGCAGGATTGCTCACTCATTTTCGACAGATGTGATTGATTGAGAATTAGAGGAAAAGCATTATATTTTTCCTTTCACTGAAAACCACCATTTTTTTCTTTCAATGTATTCAGCCATGCTTTTGGTATTGGGCTGTGTTACCTTTGTTTCATTGATTTAAAACAGTTCTTTTTAAAATTTAATAAACAATTAAACAATCAAAAATTGGAGGTTATTATGAAAGCTTTAAAAGTAGTATTAGTTGCAGCACTGGTTTCGTTCACCATGCTGAGTTTTGCGCAGTCCACCGACATTGATCGTCCGGTTTTCGAATCGAAGTACATTTCGATTACAGATGTTCGAAGTTTGTCAGCACTTGATAATGCTATTCGCACACAGGTTGATCCTAAGCTGTTCCTTTTCAATCGTGAAAGTAATGGGTTTTACATCGCTAATGTAAAAGGTAAAATGCGTATTTACAGAGTACGTGGAACTTTTGCAGAATGGAAAGCATACTTTAATAGGAAAAGAATAATTATTCCAAGTGAGCAGGTTGTAAAAAACAAAGGGAGAATTGAGTAGTTTGTTAGTTGTAAAAAAGGCTACCTCTGGGTGGCTTTTTTTTTGCCCTGTCGGGACATTTTTTTATTAGGGTTTGATTTATCTTTAAAATTGGTTCTACTACCATTTTTGTGGAAGGAAATAATGGCTATCACTGTAAATAGATTTTTCTCCGCCAGATGGCGAATCGAAATGACAAGGCTTTTAAGGGTTTGTTGAGGAGGGTGGCAATGGGTGGGAAGCACCCATTGCCACCCTCCTCCTGACTTTCATGAATAGCCTTGTCTTTTTGAGAGGTAACCCAAAGTTTTTGGGCATAATGAGGAAATGACAAGGTGGAATAGATTTCTTGCCGCACGTGCGGCATCGAAATGACCTTGTTCACGAGTTGATTTGGGAGGAGGGGAATCGGGCGCATAGCGCCCGATTCCCCTCCTCCCACAATCCTAATGCCATTAAGTTTAGCCATCAATAAAAACGTAAGAAGCATTTAATGCAACA
>CAZQIV010000046.1:0-43755 GCA_964593705.1 uncultured Lentimicrobiaceae bacterium
TTTTCTCTAATATTCTGCCAAAAAATGGCAGAATATTAGAGAAAAGGTACTAAAATATCAAGATAAACGAGATGAAAATCATCGCCCTTAAGCTTTTCGCCAACATTCAGGATTAACCCTGTCTTTCCCATTTTTCGAAGTGATGTTAAGGTTATACTTCGTTGGTTTTTAACAGCACTGATTATGCTTTGGGTCTCGGCTTCACGATCACAAAAATATTCTTCACCGTGATATCCCCTGATATAAAATGGATTCATAGTTTTTCTTTTGTGCAAAAAAATTAAACAAAATGTTTTAAACAAAATGTTTAATGGAATTTTATGATTCAAATTCATATTTTCCTGAATTACTGCATAATATAAATTTCAAACCAAATTTTGGGTGGTGTTTTAAGGTACGAATAGCGCATTTTTCAATAGAAATGTGTAACCAAATACTGCTGGGTAAGACTATATTTCGCGAAAATCTGATTGGATAACTATCAGGAAAAATTGAATGTATGGGGTTAAATGTAAAAGTTATTCTTTAATTCTTTTAATTTTAGAAGGATGTTGGCTTGTGTGAAAAAGGTCAACAATGATAATGCAATCATCGGTGATTTCAAATATAATCTTATAACTCCATTTAGATATTGACCCAGATTTTCCTTTGCTAATCTATCCCATCGAACAGGAAGTTTTTTCAGTCTCACAATTGTTCGGTATCAGTTTCAATAGACTCCTGGGTAATATAGTCGCCTGATTTAACGCGTTGAGATGCTGCTAATACGCTCTTTTTCAAACCCTCGGATGTAATGGGCAAGCCATCAACACCATAGCCTGCAATGTCATTTTTGTAGGTCTGGCTCATAGCATACACCATTTTTAGAAATACATCATCAGCCTGATCGACATATTGATGAATTTGATTTCTTAATTCTAAAGTACTCATTGTCTTTTTCGATTTGTATTTTATAAATGAGTTTAGTCTAAAAACCCAAAACTACTAATTTTTAGCCCTTTTTACCCCAATCCGTCAGATGACGGAAGAAGTACTAAACATCAGTAGTTTGGAAAAGTCCCCTTCAGGGGATTTAGGGGTTTTGTAGCTTTTTAGACTGGTCTCATAAATGTAAAAATACTATTTATTTAAAAACTCCAACACCCTGTCGAAGGCAATCCTAAACCAAACAGTATATTTTTCAGGGTGGGATTCCATATCGCCGGCAATGGCATCCATTTTCATCCATTTCCAGCTTTCCACTTCCCCGGGATTGATTTGCGGATCATTTTCGTAACGTCCAAATAAAACATGATCGAACTCGTGTTCGGTGAGGCCTTTGTCTAATTTGGCTTTATAGATAAAATCAAAAATCTTTTCGATTTCACAATCAAAGCCCATTTCATCCATCAAACGGCGATGCCCGGCATCAAGCGTAGCTTCGTCTATTCTTGGATGACTGCAACAGGTGTTGGTCCACAAACCGGGCGAGTGGTATTTGCTCAAAGCACGCTGCTGAAGCATCAGTTCATTATTATTATTAAACACGAAAACTGAAAACGCACGATGCAAAACGGCTTTTTCGTGGGCTTCCATTTTTTCCATTTCACCAATGACCGTATCTTTTTCGTCAACTAAAACAACTTTTTCTATTTCCATGAAATTGATTTTTAGTGCAACTTAAATTTATTTGAATTTGATTTCAGATTATGAATTAACGATTTTAAATTTCAGAATTGTGTACAAAAGCGCAAAAACCATATTTCGGCGTTTTGTGGGGATTTTTAAATGGCAGCTTCTATATTTTTGGTACTACTGCGAATTTAGTGGAAAGTAAAATATGAATGATTTCATAGTTGTTGGTGATAAAAATTTGTCAATAGACTCCACTTCGCAGCCTCACTGGCCAGGCAGGCTCCCGATGGGTCGGGACAAGTTGCTGCACTTTATCAATGACAGGTTTGTGTAAGACGCTAAAAATCTAACTATTAAACAGACCCCCGCCTTGCCGCTCGCAGATGGCCAAACCTAAAGGCGAGGCAGGTCTCAATCCCCGAATGGTCGGGGCAGGCTGCTTCGCTCCTTCGAGGTGACAATGCTTCCGTTTGGGTAGTGGGAGGAGGGGAATCGGGTGCTTCGCGCCCGATTCCCCTCCTCCCAACTCAACCCATGGACGGGGTCATTTCGATGCCGCACTTGCGGCAAGAAATCTATTCCATAATGTCATCTCCTCATTATGCCCAAAAATTTTGGGTAAACTCTCGAAATGACTAAGATTCCTCAAAAACCACTATTTTAGCCAACTATTTTTTCTAACTAATAACCAACAATTTATACACAATGAACTCTTTTACTGCATTGCTCAAGTCAACGCTCACGATTGTTCTGCTTCTTTCAATTATCTTTTCCACCTACGCCCAGGGATGGCGCACCAACGAAATGGAAATTAAGGTGAGTTTGAATGATAAAAAAGATGCCCAAACCTTGCATCAGCTTAAACTCAATGGCGACATTTACACCAAATATGCTTTAATGTATGTTACTCCTGATGAGCTGGAAAGCGTGAAATCAACAGGCTTGCAGTATGACATTACCAAAGAAAACCTCAACACCTATTATAAAGATTTTTGGGAAACCCGCGATGCCTGCCATACTTACGATGAAATTATCTACATCATGGACAGCCTTGCCGAGGCCTTGCCCAGCCTGGTAATGAAAACCGTGTATGGGACTTCGGTGGGGGGGCGTGAATTATCAGCACTCAAAATCAGCGACAATGTTAATGTTGACGAAACAGAAGCTGAAATTGGCTTCGATGGCAATATTCATGGCGATGAAATTGGTGGCGGCGAAAATATGATTCGCTTTGCGCGATGGCTTTGCCAGCAATATCAGGCCAATAACCCACAAATTACCGACCTGATCAATACGTGCGAAATCTGGATTTATCCCCTTGTAAATCCTGATGGCAGGGTAAACCTCACCCGCTATAACAATAACGGCATCGACCTGAACCGCGACTGGGGTTTCAACTGGAATGGCGAGGGGAGCAGCCCGGGGGCATATTCTCAGCCCGAGTCGAAAGCTTTGCGCCAAATGGTGCTCGACAATCAGTTTACCATCCACATGACTTTACACAGTGGTATAGAAATGTATTTGCATCCCTGGTATTTTTATGAAATGCCGTGCCCCGATATTGATGAGGAAACCGTGCTTGCTGATATGTACGCCTCTGCCTCCGGCTACTCAAACCTGACTACCGGCCCTGGTACCTCGCTGTATCCAACCACCGGAAGTACAGCCGAATCATATTATGGCGTAAAAGGTTCTCACGGCATCGTTATGGAACTTTCAAGCAACAAGCAGCCTCCTCCATCACAAATTGGATATTATTTCGACATCAACCTTCAACCTACAATTAACCTCATCGAATATGCCGGCTATGGTTTGCAGGGAATGGTAACAGATGCACAATCCGGAGATCCTGTTGCTGCTGTTATTTATGTTGGTGATAATATGACCTGCTTCTGTGATCCAGTTATTGGAGATTATCATAAGTTTGTTGTTGGCGAAACCTACAATGTAAAAGTAAAAGCCAATGGATATCAAACCCGGGTTATAAGTAACGTTATCGTGGAGGATTTGGCTGCAACTACCCTGGATGTTGAACTTGAGCCCGAAGAGCACCAAAGCATCTACCAGGTTTGCTCCTCACAACGGCCAACAGCCAGTTCACAGCATGAGCAAGCTTCATGGGATGTGATCGGGCCACCGGATAACTTAAATTATTCTCTGGCCAAAAATGGATGGATGGTTTTTGATATGCTGGAACTGGTACTTGATGGTGCTGGCAGCGACATCATTGTATTTGAAGGCGATGCCACGGCTGAAGGCTTTGAGCTTTTTGCAGGAAACTCCATCGATGGGCCCTGGGTTTCACTGGGTCAGGGGAACGGAACTTCAGAATTCGACCTGGCAAATTCCACCATAAGCGAAGCCCGCTATTTTAAAATTAAAGATGATGGCGATGGAGGCAATGAAGCTGACGCAGGTTTCGATCTTGATGCAGCACAGTCGATGAGCTCTATTTCCGGCCCTTATATCCTGATGGATGGCTACGTGATAAATGATGAAAACGGAAACAACAACGGGCAATTGGATCCAGGTGAAACTGCTGAAATAACTATTACTCTCATAAATATTGGGACAGAAGATGCCACAGGCGTTTTTGGCGAATTAAACACTGCGGATCTTTATATAACCATTAATACCCCCGAACCCCAGGAGTTGGGTAATTTGCTGATAGGCGAAACGGCTTCTGCAACTTTTGAAATTTCTGCCGAAGAAAATACACCTGCCGGGCATGTGAGCACTTTGAACCTAAATTATTATGGTGATAATGAATTGTCGGGCACCAAGTATATCGATCTGGGTTTCCCGGATTATTGTTATCCAACAGCCAACTGCTCGTTTGGTGATTGTTTTACAGGGTTTGCCCTCGAAGAAATTAGCAACCTCAACAACGATTGCAGCAATGATAACGGCGTGAATGGCTACGGAAACTTCACCGATATGACCACTCCCCTTAGCCCCGGAGAAACCTACGAAGTGCAATGGGAAACGGGATATAGCGATCAGTATGCATGCCTTTGGATCGATTTTAATGATGATAAAGATTTTGATGCTGGTGAAATGCTCATCGAAGACTTCCACCTGAATAATTCCGGACAGTTGTATTCGACAGCATTTGAGCTGCCCCAAGAAGTCCCGCCCGGTACACATCGCCTGCGTATCAGGGCTAACTGGCAGGAATCTTCCGTGGATCCATGTGGGTCGTTCAGCTATGGCGAAACCGAAGATTACACCATTTTAATAGAAATGGGTAATAATATCACTCCCCAATTTTCATCGGATGAAAATGAAATGTGTCAGGAAGGCACGGTTCAGTTTTCTGATCTTTCGCTGGGGAATGTTACAAGCTGGCAATGGGAGTTTCCCGGTGGTGAGCCGGCCACTTCTGAAGAACAAAATCCACAGGTTTATTACGATACCCCCGGGAACTTTGATGTAAGCCTCACGGTTTCAAACAGCGTAAGCACAGAAAGCCTTACAATGGAAGATTACATTGCGGTGCATGAAAACCCGGAGGTAAATTTTGCAGCTGTGGAAATGATGTGCCTTGGCTGGCCGGCTTATGAGCTTACCGAAGGAATGCCGGAGGGTGGCGAATATACCGGAGATGGTGTAATGAACGGATGGTTTCATCCAGAAATGGCAGGTTTGGGCGATCATCTGATTTCTTACACTTATGTGGATGAAAATGCTTGCCAAAATATGGCTGAGCAAAATATTTTTGTGGATGCCTGCACAGGCATTGCTGAGCCGGAAAACACGATCAAAGTTTCCCCAAACCCTTCAAATGGAACTTTTATTTTAATCTCCGCAAATGATATTTCATTTTCTTCAATAAAGGTTGTTAATGTTTACGGCAAGCTTGTTTTTTCTGTTGAAGATAAAAAGATTTCAGCCGCTAAAAAAATGATGATCCCGCTTGAAAACTATCCGGCAGGGGTTTATTACCTGATTATTTCAGGGGAAAAGCAAATTGTGAAAAAGCTGCTGATTGAATAAAAAATATTAATGAGTATTCTCAAACAAAATGAGAAAGCTCTATGATTTAAACATCAAACTTCGGGAGAAATCCGCTCGTCCAGGTCTGTGGAGGAGCGGCAAGGTAACGAGCCGCCCTACCCGGAAGTTTATTTACTGGCAAAACCAAGGGATGCAAGGCTTACTTTTACACCTTCGATTTCAAACAATAAATTTGCACACGATTCGATGGTTGAACCTGTGGTGATTATATCATCTACCAGCAAAACATGCATTCCAAGTATTTTTTCGGGGTTTTTAATTTCAAATTTACCACTTACATTTTCCACACGTTTTATCCTCGATTTTTTGGTTTGGGTATCGGTGGCAAACCTACGAAAAAGCACATCGGTTTCAACTTTAATCTTCATTACCTCGGCCATAGCCCGCACAATAACCTCACTTTGATTGAAACCCCGGGTTTTCATTTTTGTCCAGTGTAGCGGTACAGGTATCAGTACCTGAATGTTTTGAAAAAATGGAGAGGTAATCAGGTCTGAGGCAAACATCCGGCCAAGTACTTTGCCAACATCTGTCTTTTTATGATACTTAAAATTGTGGATCATCTGCTGTACCCTTCCGGCTTTGGTATAATAGAGATATGATGAAGCAGATTCAAGTTTAACGCGCCCCCAAAATGTTTCCATTACAGGATTGTCGGTGTATTTGTGAAAGTTGGTTTTGGGCAAACTTATCAGGCACTGTGTGCAAAGTGTATCTTCATTTTTATAAAGGAGATTACCACAACCTTCGCAGATTACTGGAAAAAATAAACCGATAAAGTCATCAAGCAGGGACATGCTCCCAAAATTACAAAATTTTGGATTAAAACGTATAGTTTTTTTGGTCAATGAATTTATATCACTTCCAGCTTTACTCCAACCTTCTTCATGTCATCAAAAAATCCGGGATATGATTTGGAAACACATTCTGCATTTTGGATAGTGACAGATCCATTGGCAACAAGCGCTGCCACAGCACCGGCCATGGCAATACGATGATCGTGGTGAGAGAAAATACTACTCTTGAAGAAGAAATGTTTAAATGAATAATAAGATTACGTGCCCTAACAAAAGTTATGCTTCATGCTAAAAAAAAACTGCAATGATATTCAAAGAAGAAAATTATATTGAAAAGATATCGTCCCTGACAATAGAAGATTGGAAACCACTGCTCGATTTGATTCCGAAAATTGAGAATGTTGAAATATTCGGTGATTGTTCAGAAGCAATGAAACTTCTAAAATCAATTCAAAAACAAATTGTTTGATTTATAAACGAATTAAAATAAAATGCTAAAAATCATCAGCTTGATGTTTATTGGGTTTATTTTCACAGGCTGAGATTGTGCTTTGAGCTGTCTTGCACGGTCAGGCCTAGCCTGACCCTTTGATGTGCCAGCCTTTCAGGCTGGTAAGATGGCGCTATTTTATTTCCAAACAGGATTATCTTTGGGGTTTAAATCTTTTGTAAGAATTGTTTATGATGAATATTATGAGCTTGGATAGGCAGCTACCGAAACTTCGGGAGAAATCCGCTCGTCCGGGTATGTGAGGGAACATCAAGATATTGAGCCGATCAACACGGAAGTTTATTTACTGGCAAAGCCAAGGGATGCAAGGCTTACTTTTACACCTTCGATTTCAAACAATAAATTTGCACACGATTCGATGGTTGAACCTGTGGTGATTATATCATCTACCAGCAAAACATGCATTCCAAGTATTTTTTCGGGGTTTTTAATTTCAAATTTACCACTTACATTTTCCACACGTTTTATCCTCGATTTTTTGGTTTGGGTATCGGTGGCAAACCTACGAAAAAGCACATCGGTTTCAACTTTAATCTTCATTACCTCGGCCATAGCCCGCACAATAACCTCACTTTGATTGAAACCCCGGGTTTTCATTTTTGTCCAGTGTAGCGGTACAGGTATCAGTACCTGAATGTTTTGAAAAAATGGAGAGGTAATCAGGTCTGAGGCAAACATCCGGCCAAGTACTTTGCCAACATCTGTCTTTTTATGATACTTAAAATTGTGGATCATCTGCTGTACCCTTCCGGCTTTGGTATAATAGAGATATGATGAAGCAGATTCAAGTTTAACGCGCCCCCAAAATGTTTCCATTACAGGATTGTCGGTGTATTTGTGAAAGTTGGTTTTGGGCAAACTTATCAGGCACTGTGTGCAAAGTGTATCTTCATTTTTATAAAGGAGATTGCCACAACCTTCGCAGATTACTGGAAAAAATAAACCGATAAAGTCATCAAGTAGGGACATGCTCCCAAAATTACAAAATTTTGGATTAAAACGGATAGTTTTTTTGGTCAATGGATTTATATTACTTCCAGCTTTACTCCAACCTTCTTCATATCATCAAAAAAACCGGGATATGATTTCGACACACATTCTGCATTTTGGATAGTGACAGATCCATTGGCGACAAGCGCCGCCACAGCACCGGCCATGGCAATACGATGATCGTGGTGAGAGAAAATAGTACCTCCTTTAATTTGCCCGCCATGAATTATCATTACATCTCCCGCCAGGTCTATTTGAATGCCCAATTTCCCCATCTCCTTTTGTAAAACCAACCCTCGATTGCTTTCTTTTTGACTAAGGCGATTAAGACCCGTGATTTTACTTTTCCCTTTTGCGGTGGCAGCCAAAACTACAAGTGGCGGGAAAAGGTCCGGGCAATGGGTGGCATCAATGTTATAGCTGTTTAGTTTTGATTTGCGGATTTTGAATTCATCATTTTTATTCTCCAATTCAGCACCGGCAAGCGAAAGGACTGAAATTATTTTAAGGTCTGCTTGTCGTGAATTTGGGTCAAGCCCTGAAATTTTTAAATTACCGGCAAGCGCGCCTGCAACCAGTGGGAATGATGCGCCACTCCAATCGCCTTCAATTGCAAGCCTGGCCGGGAGATACTTTTGATTCCCGTTAATTTCAAAAATCCGATAATCCTTGTGCGATATTTTAATCCCAAATTTTGAGAGCACTTCCAGGGTCATATCAATGTATGGGATACTTTTTAAATTCCTGACCCTTAATTCTGAATCATTTTCTGCAAGAGGCAAAGCCATAAGCAAGCCTGAAATAAATTGAGATCCTCCGGAACCATCGGCTTCAACAATACCTCCCTTAAGCGACCCTTGAATTTTGAAAGGCAAATATCCATCGTTCGTTTTACATTTTACGCCAAGATCGATGAGGGGTTGCGTTATGTTGCCCAGATGCCTTTTTAGCAAGGTGCCATTTCCGGTAATTATCGCTTCCCTTTCCCCCATTGAAGCTATGGCAATCAGGAGACGTGCTGCAAGGCCTGATTCGCCGCAGTTGATTGTTTTTTCGTTGGGATTAAATCCCCCTGAAATTTCCAATTTATCAGCAAGCGAACTGATTTTTGATCCCAGTGTTTCCGCAATTCCTGTCATGGCAAGAGCATCATCGCACGTTGAAGGATAGTAAATTTGAGATGTTCCACTGGCAAGCATAGCAGCAGCAATTGCCCTGATGGATTGGCTTTTTGAAGACGGAGTCCTGAGCTCTCCTGAAATTTTGGATGGGAAAACCTTAATATCCATAATTAAAAGTCAAGTTTTTTTAAATCGTCAACACTTATTTTCTCAACCACAGCGCTGCCAATGTTGCTGAGGAGTACGAAAAAGATGAAATCGCTTTCACGTTTTTTATCTTTAAACAGTGCCGAAAAAATCTTGTTTTTGTCGCCGTCATATTTTACCGGAAGATTCAGGTTTTCTAGCACTTCAATTAGTCGGGTAAGGTCATGGTTTTTGAATAAATTTTTTTGAAATGACAATTTCCCTGCAATTACCAACCCTATCGCGACAGCTTTTCCATGATTTATTCCACTAACTTTTTCGATGGCATGGCCGAAGGTGTGACCAAAATTGAGTTTTCGGCGTTCGCCTTTTTCCCTCTCATCCCGATTTACAATTCCTGATTTAATTTCGACCGATCTTTTTATCAGGTAATTGATCACATCAGGATCAAGGCTCAACATCAGTGCTGTATTTTTTTCGATGAAATCGAATAAATCGGCATCAGCAATTAAGGCATGTTTCACGATTTCAGCAAATCCGTTCGAAAGCTCATCCTTGGGCAAGGTTTGCAAAACTTCAGGATCGCACAAAACAAACTCCGGTTGATTAAAATTGCCGATCATATTTTTATATCCATGAAAGTTAACGCCGTTTTTCCCGCCAATGCTTGCATCCACCTGGGCCAGTAAAGTTGTGGGCACGAAAGCAAAGCGGATTCCCCGCATATAGGTTGATGCCACAAAGCCGGCAATATCGCAAACTATTCCACCGCCTATCCCCAGGATAAATCCTGAGCGGTCAACACCAAACTCGAGCAATTGCTTGTAAATTAATTCTAAGGCTGTCAGGGTTTTATTTTTTTCTCCCATTCCTGTAATAATGGTTCGGTATCCCTTCCAGATATTGCCGTAAAGTTCATTTACAGTTTCATCAGTAATGATAATTGCGTTTTCGGGAACCAAGCCTGAAAAGGAGCGGAGTTTGGCTCCTGCCAAAATCCTTGATTCTGCCCCTGATGTTTGAATTATTATAGTTGTCATAAATTAAAGTTGCTCAATTGCAGATTTCAAAAATAGACTTTTTTGCAGATCAAAAAAAGGGTGTTCCATTAAACGGAACACCCTCATTTAAAATATTAAATAAGTTTTAGCTTGCCGGAGTAAAAGTAGTTTGATGAACTTTGTCTCAGGTTTTTATTCCTTTACCACATTTCCTTTTATTTGTAATATAGTCCGATCGGTATCGGCATTGGTAACTATGGTGATGGTTTTCATAAATTCACCTAAATCAGTTCCGTGGTAGATTACCGTAACTGTGGTTGAACTTCCCGGCAAAATAGGTGCTTCGCTGTATTCCAAATGAGCACAGCCACATGAAGCCTGGCCATAAACAATAAATAATGGCTGATTTCCGGCATTACTCAATTTATACTCTGCTTTTTTCTTTGTTTTGAAAATAATTTCACCCAGATCAACTGTTGTAGTATCCCAGCTTACAATTGGGCCGGCATTCATTGTCGTTGTTTCTTTGTTGTCAGACAATTTGTTTTTTACAGTACCTTGGGCTGTCAGTCCAATAGTTGAAATAAAAATCAATAAAAATACACTGACAAATTTTCCTGTTCTTTTCATATTTATTGGTGATATTATCATTAAATTATTACCAAACAAAAATCTTCTTTTTTTCTTACCTTCCTGTTAACAATAATCAAAACTTTGTTAACGAAGTGTAAACAACCCCATTTGTTCTATTTAAAGGCTATTTTTACCTGATTAAATCTTTAAACATAAATGTTGAAATTATAGATGAAAAGAAACCAGATACGTTTTATTGTAATTTTAGGATCGTTCGCCATTATCGGGATTGTTGTAATCCAGATTTACTGGATGCAAAAAGCCTGGGATATCAAAGAAAAGCAATTCAACCAAACCATTTTTATTGGATTGAAAAATGTTGCTGAAAAACTTAGCATTTACAACCAGACTGATTTGCCAAACGAAAATCCCGTAAACCAGCTTTCGTCCAATTATTTTGTAGTTAATACCAATAGTGTGATTGATGCTAATGTGCTGGATCATTACCTGCACATAGAGTTTAGCAAGTTAAATATCGACACCGACTATGAATACGCCATTTACGATTGCCACAACGATCAAATGGTTTACGGTAATTATGTGTCGGTTGGTGGTAAAGAAAGGGATATTAAAATGACCACCAACATGCCAAAATATAGTGATTACATCTATTATTTTGGGGTACGATTTCCTTCAAAAACCAATTCGCTTACCGGCGATATGAGCTTATGGATCATCTTCTCGACCATTTTGCTGGTTTCACTCATTTTCTTTGCTTATGCTATTTTTATTATTCTCAGGCAAAAGCGGCTTTCTGAATTGCAAAAAGATTTCATTAATAATATGACCCATGAATTTAAAACACCCATATCCAGTATCAATATTTCTGCCGATGTAATTTCAAACCCGGAAATTTTGAAAGACCCAGACAGGCTTGTGAAGTATGGCAGTATAATTAAGCAGGAAAATAGCCGATTGAACAAGCAGGTTGAAAAAGTGCTCCAAATTGCCCGCATCGAAAAATCGGGCTTTGAATTGAAAAATGAACCTGTTGTGCTTCACGAAATTATTTATGAGGTTGTAAAAAACTGCAAAACAAACAATGAAAAAGGGCTTACTATCAAAACGCATTTAGATGAAAACGTGGGAGCTATCATTGCCGACCGACTTCATATCACCAATATTTTTCATAATTTGATCGACAATGCAATAAAATATTCGTTGGGAAACCCTAAGATAGAAATTTCAACCCGCCTTGTGAATAAAATGATTGTTGTATCAGTAAAGGATAAAGGCCCGGGCATTAGTAAGGAATATACTAAAAAAGTTTTTCAAAAGTTTTTTAGAGTTCCAACAGGAAATTTGCACGATGTTAAAGGATTTGGATTGGGTTTGTATTATGTAAAAAATATCTGCCAGGCACACCACTGGAAAATTATACTCGAAAGCGAAATAAATAAAGGTTCTACTTTTGTGATAGAAATACCAATAAAATGAACGAAAAAATAAAACTTTTATATGTTGAAGATGACATGACATTGTCGTTCGTAACCCGCGATAATCTTCAACTTTATGGCTATACCATCGACTATGCTGAAGATGGCATAGAAGGATTAAAAATGTTTAACGAAAACAAATACGACCTGTGCATCCTCGATGTAATGCTCCCCAGGATGGATGGTTACGAACTGGCATTAAAAATAAGGAAAAAGAACCAGGATACCCCGATTATATTTTTATCTGCCAAATCACGTCGTGAGGATAAAATACACGGACTTCGCATTGGTGCCGACGACTACATCACCAAGCCTTTTAGCATTGAAGAGCTGGTGCTGAAAATAGAAGTGTTTTTGAGGCGTAGCGGCATCCGGAAAAAAACCGATGAACTGACCGGTGAATGTAAACTCGGGCATTTTATTTTTGATATCGGCAATCACACTCTTGAAAGCCCCGAAAAGAAAAAGCAACTTACCCATCGCGAGGCACAATTGCTGGCAGCCTTTTGTCAAAATTCCGATACCATAATTAAACGCGACGACATCCTGATGAAAATTTGGGGCGATGATCATTATTTCGCCAGCCGCAGCCTCGATGTTTTTATTTCGCGCTTACGCAAATACCTGAAAAGCGACCCAGACATAAAAATTGAAAACATCCACAACGTGGGCTATCGCTTAATTACAAATCCTGAAAAAAGGGAAAAATAAAAGATGTTGGCTTAGTTCATCAACATCACTTCAAAGTTTTTAGGAATGAAATAATCGTCAAGGCCACTGTCGGTATTGATGATGATACCACCGAGCAAGGCAATCCGCTTTACATGAAATTCTTTTTTGGTTTGATGAATGTTCTCATGGATCATTTTATCGATTTGCAGGTACGCATTTTCGGTGATGGCCCACTCCGGCTCTGCGGATTCCAATATTTTATCCCGCTGCCCGATGAGTGTTTTTTCAAGAAAGAATTGCTGAAAGTCATTTTCTAAAAACCCGGGTTTATATTCAGCATCACCGAAACGGTTGAGAGCATTCATGAGCGCTCCACACGACTTTCCGGCTTTTTGTTGTCCGGGGCGCCACACTTCACCCAGTTTCCCCTGGTTAGTAATGCCGATGTGGGAGCCATAAAAAATGAATGCAGAACCACCATCAGGAATGTGATGTGCAAAGGCAGTGGTGCCGGTGAGTCCACAAAAGGGAAAACCACCAAGACCGCCCATTCTAAACGGGCCATTGAGCACATTAAAAAAGGAGGCACCATGGTTGTTTACCTCATCAGAACACAAAGAGGTTGCCATTAACATTCTGGAAATGTCAAAGCGATGCTTCTGTTTCAATAAACCCAAAAAATGGATGGAAGTATCTTTGGCGTTCATAGCCATTGGAAATTTTTTGTAAACTATCTTATCGAATGTGTCTTGCAGCATATTATAAAATTTCTTCAAAAATAGCAATTTGATCTTTGATAAAGAAATTAAAAGATTGAAAGGAGAGGAATAAAGTTCCACCAATGCAGGGAAATTCAAGCAGCAAATCTTGGCTAACAGCCACCTTGTGGTCTTCTGAAAAAAAACGCTGGGTTCATAGCCTTGCAAGGGATCGCTCCAAAGATAGGAATGCCCGCTTCGCGAGGCGAGCCTATGGCACAACCCTGATATTTTTTTTCTGCTGAGGTTGATTATTGAATAAAATTTTCCCGGGAAGTCTTTTGGGGTTCAGGGGTAAAAAAACCGAAGGGATTATTTTGGTAAGTTAGCAACAAGTGGGGATTCGATACCCTGCACAAAATAAACCTCACGGTTGTTTCTGTATATGGAAACAGTTTCGTAAATTTGCATAAAATAAAGACAAATGAGTAAACCAATTGAGATAATTCTGCTTCCTGAAGCGGATAAGTTTGTTGACGAGATTGAGAAATCTGCAAGAAAGAAATTATTCTATGCGATTCGTAAAACTAAAATGCGGATTTATGGTGATTGGTTTGAGAAACTGAAAAGCTCGAGAGGAATTTTTGAATTTAGGGTAAAAGACAGTAACAAGTTTTTCCGGCTTTTTGCATTTTGGGACAGTTCGGGAGATACTGAATCGTTGATAGTTTGTACATAAGGATTGATTAAGAAAACAAACAAGACACCGAAACATGATATTGAAAAGGCCGAAACGATTAAAGAAAAATATTTCAAAGGGTTATTATAAAACTTACAAATATGAAAGCAACTAAATATACAAAATTCGAAGATTTGGAAAATAAATACTTCGGAGAGATAGGGTCTCCAGAAAGAGATGAGTATGAATTTGATTTAAAAATGGAACTGATTGGAGAGAAAATAAAACAGCTAAGGGTTCAAAATAATTTGACTCAGTCTCAGCTTGGAGAGTTGATCGGTGTTAAACGAGCTCAGATTTCAAAACTGGAACATGGAAATCATAGTTCATCTGTTTCGACAATAATGAAAGTTTTTCACGCGATGAAGGCAAGGGTTAAATTGCGAATTGAGACAGATGATAATTTAGAACTTGCTATTTAATACCACCAGTTGTTAATAGCAAATCATGGCACACAGCCGCATAGCAGCCTTCTGGAAAAACTGGGTTCGCTCCAAAGGAATGCCCGCTTCGCGAGGCGAGCCTATGGCACAACCCTGATATTTTTTTTCTGCTGAGGTTGATTATTGAATAAAATTTTCCCGGGAAGTCTTTTGGGGTTCAGGAGTAAAAAAGCCGAAGGGATTATATGCGTGAGTTGGCCACAATATTAGCATACACAAAAGAAAGGAAATCTACTAACTTTGTAAAATGAAATATCCAAACAAGTTTATAAATGAATCTTCCCGCCGCAAGCGAACGGGGCATCAAGTATTGAATTTTGTATTTTTCGTCCCAAGAGGCGTCCCGATACGCTACGCTATCGGGATTCGTTCAACTTACAATTTGTAATGCGCTACGCTTTTAAAAATTGAGTTTCACGAATAAAATCATTTGCGGTGACATACTAAAAAAGCTGAAACTAAAGATGAGTCAAACTGCCTTCATAATGTGCCAAAAAAGGGACATTTAAAAAATAGGAAGGGATCATAAAAAGAAGTTGTTGTGTCATGCTGACAAAATGGAGTTCAGCAATTTGAATGTAAAGGTAAAAACTCAATTTTTAATGAAGCCAATTAAAAATCTGATATTAATCAAGCAAAAAGGAAATTGATTACCATGGCAAATAAAAAATTTGAAATTGGAAAGGAGTACTCTACACGCGAGTTAATGGAGTTGGCTGTTCAATTGATGCATGATTCTATTCCGGAACATACAGACAGAGCTGATCCCAAAGTGGGTGCTGTGTTAGCGACTGAAAATGGCACCCTCGTTAATACCGCTTATAGAGGAGAACTAAGGCAAGGTGACCATGCCGAATTTACTGTTTTGGAACGCAAACATAGAACGGATAAATTGGATGGTTTTGTAATTTATGCAACTTTAGAACCTTGTGCACCCGGCGCTAGAAGCATAACCAAGATAGGCTGTGCTGAAAGGATAGTAAATGCAAGAATAAAAAAGGCGTATGTAGGTATTGAAGATCCTGACCCTAAAGTAAAAGGTAATGGGATTGCATATTTGACAGAGAATAAAATTGAGATTGATTTTTTTGATAAGGATTTACAGGAAAAAATACTTGTTGCCAATACCAAATTTTTAGCTGAAGCAGCAGAAAGAGCTAAGTTAGCGGAACAGGAAGAGATCGAACCTGCTTTCACCGAACTTGATAAATCACTTGACAATTTTAATCTAAATGATTTTTCTTCAGATGCTTTGGAAAAGTTCAAAGAGAAACTACAAATAAGCTATCCCATAGATTCTAAAGAGTTTAGAAGTGTATTACATAAATGGAATTTCCTGAGAATAGATAAAAGTACAAACACAGCACACCCAACCGGATTAGGTCTTTTACTTTTTGGAAAAAATCCACAGATAAATTATCCTCAATCTTTAGTCAAGTTTACTATTAAAACCCAAAATAAAGATAAGCCTAAAATCCTTGACTTTGATGGTCCATTAGTATTGATGCCCGAAAAAATCGAATCATACCTTGAAATCAACTTCCCAAAGGCTATTGACAGGTCATCATTTGCTCGTAAAGAAACTAGTGAAGTATATTTTGAAGTACTTCGTGAAGTTATCATTAACGCTATTGTTCATCGTGACTATTCGATTGAGCAAGCAAATATTAATGTAAAAATTGATGACGAGAAGATATTCATAGAAAGTCCAGGGAAACCATTAGTAGCATTGGAAAAATTACAAGATTTTTCAGCACCTACTTTTAGTGTGAATCCCAAGATAGCCAATGTATTTTATCAAATGAAGTTTATTGAGAAACGGAATATAGGAATGGAGGAACTTCACAAATATTCTGAAATAATGGGAGTTAATAAACCTACAATTGAATACAATGAACCCTACTTACAAGTTAAACTTTGGAAAAAGTCTGAAACCAAATTAGAACCTACTAAAGATGATATAATTGAGTTTGTAAGTAGTATGGTTAAAGTTTCTTCTGGTGATTACGCTAACAAGTATGGAGGTTCTACTAAGACAGCTTCCAGACATCTCAATGAACTTGTAGATGAAGGCATATTAGAAAGAGAAGGAGAAAAGAGAGGAACAAGATACTTCTTGAGGAATTAATGGACAAAGTGGTAATGGTGTCCGTAATAAAGATGAATATAATGACACTGAGTATAATGTTATCGGACATGATAACGGACATGTCCGATATAATGCTCAAGGAAATAATGTTAAAGGTGGTGGTAAAGATGAGAAATGAATAAACAAAGTTTGTCAGAAAGCAATAAGAGTAGATATTCGGGTATCTAAAATACCAATAGATTAAGAGGTGGCTGAAAAAGATTAAGCACGAACGCACAACACACGCTAAAAATAATGCGGGGATTAAAGTTAAATGAAGCATAAACCATATAACAAAATAATGGTAAGTTGAAAACAACAGTGTTCCAAAACCCGCACTATTCTTAGCGAAAACCGTTACAAACAAACCTAACAGACTTATGAAAAGACTTTGGAATATCATTAAATCAACCCTATACTTTCTTTACAATTTTTCTGGTATTCGCCACCTCTGGGAAAACATCATTTGGCCAATTAATAGGGACACAAAAAAAGGGAAACCGAGTACATTTATTATTTGGATTATTGGTCTGTATGTAGCCCTATTCGGTATTGCATCCCAGCGATATGAAAATAGGGTTGATGTGATTGAAATTAGAATTAGTACAGTATTCACCTAATTGTCAACACCACTTTATAAAAGAGCCTTTTCCAGGATTGGTGAAATGCAAAGATTATCATGTCCTTTAAAGCCTGATATTAAAAATCCTATAACGGTTTATCAATCATTATTTAAGGATGCTATTTACTTTGAAGGTGTTGATTTACTAAAAGCTACTGTTGAAAATTGGAAAGATAGTTTGAGAAATGTGGATTTGAGTGATGTAGATTTGAGGGGTGCGGATTTGTGGGGTGCGAATTTGTATCATGCGAATTTGTATCATGCGAATTTGAGGGGTGCGCAATTGATGGGTGCGAATTTGAGGGGTGCGAAATTGATGGGTGCGAAATTGAGGATTGCGGATTTGAGTTATGCGGAAATGAGGGGTGCGGATTTGAGGGGTGCGGATTTTAGATATGATAGTATAAGTGATGCAGATTTGACGAGTGCGAAATTGATAGGTGCGGATTTGAGGTATGCGTATGTGAGGGATGCGGATGTGAGTGATGCGGATTTGAGGGGTGCGGATTTGAGAGGTGCGAATTTGAGAGGTGCGTGGGTGAGGGTTGCAGATTTGAGTGATGCGTATTTGAAAGAGGCGGATTTGAGTGGTGCGAATTTGAGTGGTGCGAATTTGAGGGTTGCGTTTTTGTATGAAGCGGATATGAGTGGTGCGGATTTGAGGTGTACGGATTTGTATCATGCGGATTTGAGACTTGCGGATTTGAGCAGTGCGGATTTAAGAGTTGCGAATTTGAGTGGTGCGTATTTGTTTAAAGCGTATTTGTTTGAAGCGGATTTGCTTAAAGCGGATTTGAGTGGTGCGGATTTGTATCTTGCGGATTTAACGCGTGCGGATTTGAGTGGTGCGGATTTGATGGGTGCAGATTTGAAGGGTGCGGTTTTGGATGGTGTCATTTTTAAGGAAACAAAAAATTTAGAAAAAGACCAACTATCAAAATCATATTACATGGATAATCCCCCAACCAACCTACCAGAAGGTATTGATCCTCCACCACAATTTGAAGAGTGGAAGAAATTATATCCAGAAGAGCGGAAGAAACAAATAATATATAAATAAAAAGCCAGCTGGTAACAGCAAATCATGGCTCACAGCCGTTTAGCGGTCTTCTGGAAAAATGATAGGAAAATTTAGCCATGTCGATATCAACTACCCATTCTTTACCTTCGTTAATGTACGCTGATGCTTGAATTATTGCTTGTTGCGCACTGCACCACGGTCGAAATCCGTAACTGTGATCGCTGAAAAGCAAGATTTTTTGGATATTCGCGCTATTTTTTATTGAGCCGATTTTTCGTTTCTTTTGCAATAAAATCCAAACGAAATGATTCAGCGATTTAAAACAAGAGAAATAAAAGTTGGCAATGTGGCGCTTGGCGGCGATAATCCCATTCGCATCCAGTCGATGACCAACACCAATACCATGGATACCCTGGCCACGGCAGAGCAATCCATCCGGCTTTTTGAGGCAGGCTGCGAAATGGTGCGCATTACCGCGCCTGGCGTAAAGGAAACCGAAAACCTTGCCGCTATCAAAGCCGCCATCGAAGAGCGTGGATATCAAATCCCGCTGATTGCCGACATCCATTACAGCCCAAAAGCCGCTGAGTTAGCTGCCGCAATCGTAGAAAAAGTAAGAATCAATCCCGGTAACTATACCGACAGGAATCGGGGAAAAATAAATTTTTCTGATGCTGAGTACAGCGAATCATTGAATAAAATCAGGGCAAACATCACCCCGCTTATTGCGGTTTGTAAGCAACATGGAACAGCATTGCGTGTAGGCTCCAACCACGGCTCGCTTTCCGACCGGATCATGGACAGATATGGCGATACCCCCGAAGGAATGGTTGAATCGGCTCTGGAGTTTGCCCGTATTTGCCGCGAGGAGGATTTTCACAAACTCGTATTTTCGATGAAATCCAGTAATGTGCGCGTGATGGTTTATGCCACAAGGCTTTTGGTGAAAAAAATGGTGGAGGAGGACATGGATTATCCAATTCATCTCGGCGTAACCGAAGCCGGCAATGGCCGCGATGGCCGTGTTAAGTCAGCCCTGGGCATCGGGGCACTGCTGAGCGAAGGTATTGGCGATACGATCAGGGTTTCGCTAACCGAAGACCCCGTAAACGAAATCCCTGTTGCCCAAAAAATTGTGGCCTATTTAAGGCAAAAAAAAACAACATTTTCCACAGATATCTTTGAGCAATATTTTTACCCGCCTTTTGAATATCACTCACACTTATCGGATAATGAAATTTTTGGGATAAAGCAAAAACCACCGCTTGTAGTTGGGAAACCTGGTGTGGTAAGTGCCACAGAAAAACCGGATTTGGTTTTATACAAGCATTCCATTTCACCGCAAGACATAGTATTTCTTGATTTAAAAAGCAATAAAGCCGAAGCTGTCAAAACGCAAAATCCCATAGTGGCGCAAGCCGATGCCTCGCCCGCGGTTTTCGAGTTCAAACAACTGATGAAAAGCCTTGACTTGAAGAAAATGAAAAATCCGATTATTTTCAACAAAAATTATCAAAGCTCAGGCCTTGATTTGATGATAGAAGCAGCCATCGACTTTGGCCCCTTGTTTTTGGATGGCTTTGGCGATGGTATTTGGATTGAAGCAGAAAATGAAGAAACCACCGAAGTACTTTCACTTTCGTATGATATTCTTCAGGCTTCAGGAGCCCGCATCACCAAAACCGAGTTTATCGCCTGCCCTTCGTGCGGACGCACACAGTACGATATTCAGGCCTCGCTAAAAAAAATAAAGGCCGCAACCTGGCATCTTACCGGATTAAAAATTGCGGTGATGGGTTGCATCGTAAACGGCCCCGGCGAAATGGCCGATGCCCACTACGGCTACGTAGGAATGGGGGCTGGCAAGGTGGCACTTTACAAGGGCAAAATCCAGGTAGCCAAAGGAGTTGAAGAAGCCGTAGCCGTAGAAACTTTAATCAGTATCATCAAGGAAAATGGGGATTGGAGGAAGCCTAAAGGGTAATTGCAAGGGCTTATGGTTTTAAGAAAACTGAAAAGAATAAGTTGTATCAATATATTTTTAATTAACAGATAGTGTTATTAATTATTTTGTAATTAGGAAATGAACATTACCTTTGCGGATAAGAAATTAGAAAAATGGGCAAACAATTTTGCCCTAACACAAAAAAAGCTCGGCAATATCAGAGCTACAAAATATCATCAAAGGCTTGACGATATGAGAGACGTGGATAGCTTTGACGACTTGCGGTTTTTGCCTGGAAACTTCCATAATTTATCAGGGAACAGAAAAGGGCAATGGGCTTGCAGTTTGGATCATCAGTACCGGTTGATTTTTGAACCTGCGGTAAAACCAGTTCCAACAAACCAACACGGCACTCCCATATTAAGTGACTTCAAGATTGTTGAAATTTTAGAAATTGTTGATTATCACTAATAATGTAATATTATGACACTGGAAAACCAATATTTCCCGGATGTAGTTTTTCACCCCGGTAGCACTTTGGAAGAAAAACTCCAGGAAATGGGCATGAGTATTAAAGAATTTGCCCTGCGTACCGAGAAGCCTGAAAAAACGATTATTGCTGTTTTAAAAGGCTCAAGCGCCATTACCCAGGAAATGGCCATAAAATTTGAAAACGTTACCCAAATACCCTCTAATTTCTGGATGCGTAATCAACAACGATACGATGAATTTAAAACACGTAAAAAGTTAAAGGCGGTTATTACCAATGCATTGCCCTGGGCAAAAGAATTCCCGTATGCCGAAATGGCCAAACTTAATTGGGTGCCCGCCACCCGCAATGCCGAAGAAAAAGCAGCCAGGCTCTTGAGCTATTTTGGCGTTGCTTCGCACAGTGCATGGGAAAAACTTTATATCGAAAGCAAACTGAAAGTTGCAGCTTACACATCGTTGAAACATACCCACCAGCCTCATGCCATCTCGGCCTGGCTGCGGCAGGGCGAATTACAGACCCGGCAAATTGAAGCCCCGGCTTTTGATGCAAAAAAACTGAAAAACAATATTCCCGCCATGCGCCAATTAATGATAATGCAGCCTGCCGACTTTTTTGTGCAGTTGCAAAAGCTGTGCTTACAAGCCGGCGTAATATTGTTGTTTACTCCAAAACTGCCGAAAGTACCTTTAAGCGGCTCTACGCGCTGGATCAACAACACACCGTTTATCCAGTTAACGACACGTTACAAAAAAAACGACAACTTTTGGTTTACCTTTTTCCACGAATTGGGGCACATTATTTTGCACGGCAAAAAATACATCTCGCTCGAAAATGTGGACTTTGCTGCGTCCGATCCCGAAAAGGAAAAAGAAGCCCACCAATTTGCCGTGGCTCAAACAGCATTCACGGTGTAACTTTCTCCAAAGGAGTCCTTCGGACAAAAGATGCGGCAAGTCAGGGTTTCACTTTAAGTGAAGCCCTGACTACAAAAATGATTTTTTGAAATATGAAAATACAACATCATTTTTCAGATGCTTCCACAATGGCTATGTATTATTAAATAATAATTCATCTTATCTTTGTGAAAATCTTACTTGCAATGACACAAATAAAATTAATACTACCAGATGGCCTTTCACTCGATGAAAGGGAAACCAAGCGGTTTTTGGCTGCTAAAATGTATGAGTCCGGCAAGCTTTCGCTGGGACAGGCTGCCGTATTGGCCGGCTTATCCAAAGTTGCTTTTGCTGAAATATTAGCCGATTACGACGTGTCATTTATCAACTATCCCCCCTCCGAAATTTCGCAGGATGCCAGCAGATTTAGTCACCCCGTGAATTAGCTCCGGCAGTAGTACGAAACATTGAATTGTACTTTGCGTTTAAACAGGATTCACGGGGTAACTTTCTCCAAAGGAGTCCTTCGGACAAAAGATGCGGCAAGTCAGGGCTTCACTTAAAGTGAAACCCTGACTATAAAAATCAAAATACACCCCTATACTTTTGTAAATAGTCCTATTTTTGCGGCTTTACTGCGATTTGCACACTTTTGATCCTTCTTTTTTTATAACATGCACGATAGCGACAGAACTCAAATAATTATAAAAGCTTCATGGATTGCTGTTTTAGCAAATGCAATACTGGCAGCTTTAAAAATATTTGTCGGATTCCTTGCCGGAAGTCTTGCGCTTGTTGGCGATGGCATTGATTCAGCCACTGATATCATTACTTCTCTCATCACCCTTTTTACAGCCCGATTAATTTCCAAACCACCAAACCTGAGGTTTCCTTATGGATATCGCAAGGCTGATGCTGTAGCTTCAAAAGCGTTATCGTTCGTCGTTTTTTTTGCGGGTACACAATTGGCCATATCTACAGTAGAAAGGATTATAGAGGGTGGCGTACGCGAAATTCCTGATGTGATCGCAATTTATGTAGTCATCGTTTCTATCATTGGCAAATTACTGCTATCGTGGTACTTGCTTAAAAATGGGAAAAAAGTAGAAAGCCCTATGTTGCTGGCCAATGGCAAAAACATGAAAAATGATGTGTTTATATCCCTGTCGGTATTGTTGGGCTTAGTTTTCACGCTCTTTTTTAAGCTTCCAATCATCGATGCTGTTTTTGCCTTATTAATCAGCATATACATCATGAAATCGGCTTTCGATATTTTTATGGAGTCAAATTACGAATTGATGGATGGAATAAAAGATAAAGGGGTTTACAAAACTATTATCTCAGCCATAAATAAAGTTAAAGGAGCACACAATCCGCATAGGATAAGGGTACGCAAGATTTCGAATATGTATGTGGTTTCCGTGGATATTGAGGTTGATCCTGAGTTGAAAATCTCCGAAGGGCACCATATTGCCCATCTCGTGGAGCAAAGCCTGAAAGCAGCCCTTGTAAATGTATTCGACATTCTTGTTCATGTTGAGCCCATCGGTAATATTGAACACGATGAACCTGAAGGCATTTCTACAAAAGACATTAAATAGGATATGTCATTTTAGTTGGGTTTCCCGCAGATAACGCAGACCTGCCTAGCCGGCAAGGCTGGTTTTCGCAGAAAAAAATCAGCGCAAATCAGCGATATCTGCGGGAGACTAATTGTCCTCGGGCAGAAATAGTTGACATTATGGACACGCATTAAAAAAAAATCAAAACAATGAATATCAAAATGAAAATTTTTAAGCTGAGTTTACTTCCAATTTTGTTTTTCTTCCTGATTAGCGATGCTTTTCCGCAGGAAAAACTATTTACTTATGATGATTACATGAACAGGGATTTGTATCCTGAATCCATCCAAAATATAAACTGGAGAGGAAATTCGGGCCATTTCACGTTTGTTGAAAATAATACGCTGATACAAAAAGACCCTGAGAAACCGGATGTTGCAGATACCCTGATTAAACTCGCTGATTTGAAATCGAAAAACGCCGAACTGGATGAACTAAAAAGATTTCCGGGCATTTCATGGCTTGATATCAGCCGATTCTATTTTACAAGTAATCAAAAAATATTTTTTTACAATTTTGATAATGAAAAACTTATTAAAGTAAATGAATATCCTGAAAAAGCCGAAAATGTTGAGTTTGACCACACAAGCTTGTCTGTTGCCTACACCATCGAAAACAATCTGTTTGTTTCGATTAATGGAAACCAGATGAGTGTAACAAACGATGATAATGCGGATATGCTCTACGGTCATGTTCCATCCAGAAATGAATTTGGTATTGATAAGGGTTCGTTTTGGTCGCCCAATGGAAAGCTTTTGGCTTTTTACCAAATCGACCAAACAGAAGTTGCTGAGTACCCGATGGTGGATATTTACCATCGCATTGCCGAGACCGACCCGATCAGTTACCCCATGGCAGGCGAAAAAAGCCAAAAAGTGAAATTGGGAATTTTCGATCCCGGGTTAAATCAAATCACTTACATCCACACCCCGGGAGCTCAAAATCAATATTTAACCGCTGTAACCTGGGATCCCGATGGGAAGTACATTTACATAGGTGTGCTCAATCGCGGCCAGAACCATTTGGAGATGAATAAATATGATGTGGCAAGTGGTAAGTTTATCAAAACACTTTTTGAAGAATCGAACGAAAGATATGTTGAACCCCAGCACGATTTGTATTTCTTATCAAAAAATTCCGGGCAGTTTATCTGGCAAAGCCGCCGCGATGGTTGGAATCATCTTTACCTGTACAATACCGAAGGCGAACTGATTAGTCAGATCACAAAAGGTGAATGGGAAGTAACGGATTTGATTGGGTTTGATGAACAGGAAAAAAATGTTTATTACGAATCCACCCAAGCCAGTCCCATCGAAAGGCATCTCTACAAAACTGATTTGAAAAAGGGAAAAACCGAAAAATTAACGATTGCAGAAGGCACACATAACATAATTGCCAGTTATGACAAAAAATATTTTATTGATGTTTTTAGCAGTGTGGATATGGCCAGGGCATATTACATTTTGGGTTCTGATGGCGATATTATTTCTACATTAAAGGAAGATGTGAATCCATGGCAAGACTATAAAATTGGTGAAATGGAAATTTTCACAATAAAAGCCGATGATGGAAAAACCGATTTGTATTGCCGGCTGATAAAGCCTGTGGATTTCGACCAGGCACAAAAATACCCGGTGCTGGTTTACACTTATGGCGGGCCACACGCGCAACTTATTGATAACTCCTGGACCGGAGGGGCGGGCTTCTGGCTAAACCTGATGGCACAGCAAGGCTATGTGGTTTTTACCCTCGACAATCGGGGTTCGGCAAATCGTGGTTTCGAGTTCGAGAGCATTATTCACCGCCAATGTGGTGAAAAAGAAATGGCTGATCAAATGACCGGAGTGGAATATTTAAAAACACTTGATTATGTTGATACAAATAAAATAGGCGTGGATGGCTGGAGCTATGGCGCATTTTTAAGCACCTCGCTTTTTTTGAGGTATCCTGGTGAATTTAAAGTTGCTTGTGCCGGCGGCCCGGTTATCGATTGGAAATGGTATGAAACGATGTATGGCGAAAGATATATGGACACGCCCATGCAAAACCCTGAAGGCTACGAAAAGGCCAGGGTTTTAAACTATGTCGAAAATCTGGAAGGTAAATTGCTGATTATTCATGGCACCAACGATCCGGTTGTGATGTGGCAAAATAGCCTTACTTTTTTGGATGAGTGCATTAAACAGGGCAAACAGGTCGATTATTTTGTTTATCCCGGCGCAGCACATAATATGCGCGGTCAGGCTCGTGTGCATTTGTTCGAAAAAATAACAACCTATTTTAACGAGTATTTAAAATAAAAGGTTCTAATACCATTTTTGTGAAAAAAAATCAATGCACATAGAAGAACAGATTTCCACCTTGCTGATAGCAAATGGGATAAAGAAATGGCGAGGCTGGTCTCAGTCCCCGAAAAAACGGGGCAGGCTGCCGTGCTTCTCGAAATGACCGGGCTGAATGGGGTTTTGGATTCCAAGCTCCTGAAAAAGGGACCTCAAAGTGAAATGACATAATGAAATAGATTTCTTGCCGCACGTGCGGCATCGAAATGACAATGTTAAGGCTTTGCAGGGGGGAGGATAAAAGTGGGCGCAAAGCGCCCACTTTTATCCTCCCCAACAAACCCACCAAAGCCTTGTCACCTCGAAGGAGCTTGCGACTGAGAGGTCTATTTAATAATTAGTTTCTCAATGTTTTACAAATACTTGTCATTAGTATCCGCCGGCTGGCAGAGAAAAATCTATTAACAATGTCTTTTCATGAAATTCGCAGTAGTACCAAATAAACAAGGGTTGCAATCCATAGGAATCGATCTTTGATTTTTATGGCGGTATTTTCCTATTTCAGCATTAGTTTTTTGGTAAAGGATGAAAAACCATCTTCAATTCTAACTACATAAATTCCTTTTTTGAAATTGGAAAAATTCAAAAGTGCATTTCCTGAAAATGTATTTTCAAGTAATACCTGTCCACTCATATTTTGAATAACCAGATGATATTGCTTATCATTTTTAGAAATGAATTCAACATGACCTGATGAAGGATTTGGATAGAAGTTCACCATACTTTCAATTGAGGCCAGGCCCGATGAACTCAAATTCAGATTTTTGATTACCGATAAACCATTGTCGGCAAACCGGCCATCCGATGAAGGATAATTCGCGCTAAAGTCTGCCTGTGCAAATACTTCTTCATTGGTGGTTGAATTCAATATTTTAAAAGATATTATTTCACCATCGCTGAACCCGTCCTTTTCCGGAGTGGATAAATCATCGCCATAAATAGTTATGGCCATATTCTGATTTTTATCATTCACTTTTGCAGAGCCATAACATTCATCGTCCTGCGAAAAAGCACCAATAAAATCTCCGGGTTCAATATTTGCAAGGGCATCCTCCGAAAATGCGATGGTGTGGCTTGAACCCGTAGTTACAGGAGTACCCCACCGGGCGGAATATTCTTCATTGTGTTGAGATGAAGATCGCTTAGTGTTTTCACAGGGAGCATAAGTTACCGAGGTGTTTTGACTAACGGCAACATAGTAGGCCCTTCCGGGTTGAAGCGTATTTAAAGATTGAATGCCCATTTCAGGCCAGTAAACACCAGTGCCGGCAATTTCTTTTACAATTAAAATATTATCGATAACCAGACTGAAAAGCTCCACGGGATCAACTTCGCACTGGCTCATCACCGGCAAAATATTCCATGTTGAGGAAAGGTTAATCGTGGTATTGGCCTGCTGGCAACCGGTCATGGGCAGGTCAACCTCCTCTGTTACTTTAATTTTGTAGCCTTTATTGTAAGTCCAGATAAGCATGTTGTTGATGCCGCCTGCCGGGTAATATACTTTTTCCATATCCTGAATAATTACCAGTTCATTCATGATGGGAGCCATCACATTGGTAATAAGTAACTGAACATTTGGTTTGGTGTAGCTTGATAGTCCGCTCCAGCCCTGTGGCAGGGTAATTACGTTAGGAAAATAGGCATTAATAGCTGTAACAATGGATAAACTGCCTGAAGAATATTTATTATTGCTGCTCAAAAATCCCCCCGATTGATAAGTTGGTGTAGCCGAATTTTCCGTTTCGTTAGCGTAGGAATATATCCTCCAATTCATTATTTCAAAATTCCCAAAGCCATCCTTTATGTCTGGTGTCAGGTTGTCATCTCCCTGGGCAATCAGAGCCACATTATTTTCGTCCTGCCAGCGACCGTAACCACCACATCGCAGTACATTGTCATAGTCGTAATAAAACACACCTATCAAATCACCAAGCTCAATCGGTGTTCCGCAAAGGTTAGGAAGAGAAGTGTTTTGGATAGCAATAATGTGTGCTTGCCCGGTTTGTGTGTAATTCCAGTTTGGTGGTACCGGTTTTTCATAATTGATAAATGTATAATCCTGATTGGGCATGTCGGAAGATAAATCAACATAATCGCGTGTGAAAGGCTCCAGATAATAAAAATCATCAACACCCGGATTTACTGTATTGTTCCAGCAGGGCAATTGCTCAAAACTATATTCGCCAAGAACATTGGTTTGCACAATAATGCTCCATGGTGGCCCTCCTGTCGATTTGCTGAAAGTTACCTGCTTGTTGGCCAAAGGTTCACCCGTATCTTTATCTGTAATTGTCCCCGAAATTGTGAATACTGTATTTGCTTCGGCAGTATAGTTTTGATTGGTAGCATTAGCCGTAACATTGGCATAAGATATTTGAGGAGGATCAAAATCATAAAAACCCACACCGCATGATTGCGGTATTGCTGCTCCACTCCAGCCCTCCGGGACTAATATTTCATAGTGGCCATTTTCGTCAGTTATTACATCACCAATTTCCGAAAAGGAAATTGTTACCCCTTCGAAAGGTTTGGATGAGGGTAATAGATTGATAAGACCTGAAATAGTGTAATTTGCCTTAGTGGCTCCGGGATTGAAACTGATGTTTTTTTCGGTTTTGGCTGTTTCGCCTGCATTACTTAAAACCTGAATTGATGGTAGAGCCAACAATAATCCTGAAAATATTAATCTGAATACTGAAAGTAAAAAGGAGCGTGTCATAATGGGAATTTAAGGTGTTTAATTTGAAAAAATACTATATCAGACCGGGGCAAAAATAAGATAAGTTTTTCTCTGCCAAGCCACAACTATATTTAATAAATGCAAATATTAAATTTGTAAATGTTTGAATTACTATTTCAAAATCAGTTTTTCGATTATACTTATACTATCTCCTTCCATTTTCAGGATGTAAAGACCCGGATTAATTTTAGATAAATCAAGTTGCCGGTTTCCTGACAATTGTTGTACAATCACGGCTTGCCCTTTAATATTTTGAATAGTAACATTAATAATTATGTTGGGATCAATATCTAAATTTATGTATCCTGAACAAGGATTTGGATAAAACCGGATGTGTGGATTTGGTGTGTTTATGTTTGATGGCGATAATTCGATGCCGATAATTACTGAAATTCCATTATCAACAAATTTGCTGTTGGATTGATAATTACTATCAAAGCTTGCCTGAACAGTGGCTACATCTCCGGAACCGGTTTTAAAAACTTTAAATATTATTTGCTCATTATTACTCAAACCATCTTTTTCATTGGTAAAAACATCATCGCCAAAAACAGAAATCACAGCATTTGCTTCCGTGTCTTCAATCAAGGTTAAGCCCACACAAATACCGTCTTGAGTAAATGCTCCAAAGTAATCGCCTGCCTCGAAAGCAGAAAGGACTCCCTTTTGCAGGAGAAAAGTGTGAGTGGATCCTGTTTTATGGGGTGTTGGCCAGGGACTTAGATTTGGCAGGATAGTGTTTTTATTCACCAAATTTTTCTTTCCTGTTATGCAGGGATCAAAAGTTAAAGTACACAACCCTGAAACAGCCACCAAATAAGCACTTCCTGATTTTATTACATCCAGCGACTGAACTTGCATTTCCGGCCAATAGATGCCTGTACCGCCAATTTCTTTCACCATTATTATTTTATCTGCTATTTGAGCAAAAAGGTCTTCTGTAAAAACATCACATTTTGAAAGTACCGGCATAAGGTTCCAGGTGGGGCTGAGGTTGATTGTAGTATTTGCTTTTGGGCAACCATCCATGGGCAATGCCACGTCATTATCTACCTTTATTTTATATCCCTTTCCATAAGTCCATACCACAAGATTGTTGATTCCTGCATCTGGATAGTACATTTTTTCCATAGTCTGAATAATAACCAAATCATCAATTATGGGGTTCATGATCGTGGTAATATAGGCAGGGAAAATTCCGGGCTCCGTAAAACCTGATAATCCACTCCAGCCTTGTGGTATTTGTAAATTATGCTCGTAGTACGCATCAACCTGGCCTACTTTCGAAAGCCCGAAACCCAACCAGTAGTTATTCCCAATACTCATTTCTACGTTGGCCGGATAATCAATACCTTCACCATAGGAATATATTTTCCAGGTATATTCCTCGCCATACACAAAACCATCCTTATTTGAGGTTGTGTTGTCATCACCCTGAGCCGAAATAAAAACGTTGGTTTCATCCTGCCAGCGGCCAAAGCCACCACATTTAACCAGGCCGTTATTATCAGTGTAAAAAACGCCAATTAAATCGCCAATATTTATCGGAAGATCGCAGATATCCGGGTTTGAATTGACATCAACTGCAATAAATGCAAAAGACCCCGTATTCAAGGTTTCCCAATCGCCTGGAATAGGGTAATCATAAAAGATTACCTCATAATCCTGATCTGAATGGTTAGCGGAGATTTCAGCATAAGACCTGGTTTTGGGCTCGAAATAGTACATTCCCTGCAAAAATGGATCGAGTGTATTACTCCAGCACGGTAATCTGTCGAAACTGTATTCCCCCATTTCGTTGGTAGTAAGGGTAATTTGTCCTGTTTCATCTCCACCTGATAAATTAAATTTGATTTCGGTATTAGCAAGCGGCTCCCCGGTGGCCTGATCGAAAAACCTGCCGGAAATGGTATAATTTGTAGTGGCCTCACCTGAATAATTCTGATTGGTTTTATCAAAAATCACATTCGTATAGCTAATAAATGCAGGTTCGAAAAGATAGCCGCCACCTTCACATAAATAAGGAGTTGCCGTACCGCTCCAATGCCTTGGCACCTCCATAGCATAAGTTCCATCAGCGTTTACAAGTGTTTCGCCAACATTTGAAAACGAAATTTTCAATCCTTCAAAAGGAACCGGACCGGGATAAAAATCAGCATGTCCGGAAATAATATGATTAAATCGTTGAGGTTTTACAACAGATTCCTCTTTAACCGGAACTTTGCTTTTTTGGTTTTGTGCTACTATTGGGTGTATCGAAAAATATAATAGCAGCGATAACAAGCTAGCGCATGTAAACAAAAAATGGATAAAACTTTTCATAATACCTTGTTTTGTAATAAGGCGAAATTTCTGCCAGGCCTTAAATGAATTTCGAACAAATATAGTCCAACTTTATCTAAAATAGAGATCAAAATTTTATAAATATACATAAATAAAAAGCCCCTGGAGATTTCCCAGGGGCTCGAATTAGCTGTTGTGCTTATGTTTATTTAATTATCAATTTCTCAATTCTTCGCGAGCTGTCATTTTCAATAATTACCACATAAATTCCTTTGCTACAATATGACAGGTTGAGTTGAGTGTTTCCTGAAATATTCTGTTGAACAATTACCTGACCATTTAAGGTTTGGATGCTAATGTGATAATTGCCTTCGTTTTCAACGCTTACTTCAACCATTCCGTTTGTTGGATTTGGGTAAAAATTTACATCATTGTTTGCCGTGGAAATTCCGGTAGATGATAATTTTAAATTGTTTACAAGCGAAAGCCCATTGTCGTAAAAGTTCCCATCAGAAGACGCATAGTTGGCATCAAATTCCGCAAGGATATGTGCTTCTTCATCACTGTTGGTTTTAAATATTTTGAAAATAATTTGCTCTCCTTCTAAAATACCATCAATTTCAGGCGTAGTAATATCATCACCATAAACGGTGATTGGAATATTTTTTTGGAGGTCGTTTATTTGAACTAAGCCCGCGCAATAACCATTTTGAGTGAAAGCCCCGATAAAATCGCCATTTTGTATTTCAGTCAGTGCTTCCGATGATAGTGCGATGGTATGGGTAAAACCTGTTTCTACGGGAGTATTCCAGGGTGTGAGATTTATCATCTCAGTTTCCTGTGGAACGATTTCACCCTTTAGCCCGGAACATTCTTCATAAGTTAATGATGTGTTTTGCGAAACAGCTATAAAGTAAGACTTCCCGGGTTGAAGCACCTGGAGAGTTTCTATACCCATTTCGGGCCAAAAAACCTTGTTACCGGCAATTTCCTTTACCACAATTATTTTGCTAAGTATTGGCGAAAACAGAGTTGAAGCTAAAACATTACATTCACTTAAAACGGGAAGAATGTTCCATGTAGTTTTCAAACTAACTGTCCGGCTGTCAACCGGGCATCCTTTCATGGGTAAAACAGCTTCTTCGGCCATTTTAATTTTATACCCTTTGCCATTTGTCCAAAGAAACATATTATTCATGTTTCCAGGCCAATACACTTTTGTCATATCCTGAATAATGATCAAATCGCTGGAAATAGGATTTAACACGTTGTAAATGATGGGTGGAAACAAGCTTGTTTTTGTGTAGCTCGACATTCCGCTCCAACCTTTGGGAATAACAATATCGTTGGGGTAAAAATAGTCCAGCTCAGTTACAATAGAAAGTCCGCCTGAATAAAACTTGTTGTTAGAAGAATAAGAATTATCATACGTTGGGGTTGCAGGATAAACCGCACCATTTTGGGAATATAAATACACATACCATATCATGGTTTCACCTGATGAAAAACCGTCTTTTATTGGGGTAAAAGTATCATCACCGTAACCTACTAAGGGCACATTTACAAGCCCGGTCCACTCGGCGCATCCTCCGCAGTATTCCTCACCATCATCGCCAATAAAAAATATACCGATAAAATCGCCCGGCTCAATAGGTATATCACATAAATTAGGATTAGACGATGTAAAAACAGAAATGATATGAACTTTATCTGAAGTCAAAAAGTCCCAACCCGGAGGTATCGGGCTGTCAAATTCAGTTTGAATAAATCCATGTTCAAGTAATTTTGAGTATGTAATTTCTTCACTCAAATCTTCAATATTGAATTCAGCCAATTGTGGCTTTGCCTGATTTGTAAAAAGAAAAATAAATAAAAATGCTAAAAAAAGTATATAGAAATTTTTCATAATATAATTAGTTTGTTGTTTCATAAATAGTTTCTGTCAGCCTAAAACAGGGCAAAGTTAATTCAATTGTAATCCAAACCCTAATTTTATGTTAAAATATTTTAAATAAAAAATTGAAATTGTTTCCAATTATTAACAAACAGTGCAAAGTATTGATACATTAAACATAAAAAAAACTACCTCATGTAAACTAATTTTACATGAGGTAGCTCAGGATTAATTTACCTAACTTGGATAAGCCAAAACCAAACAAGGTAATTATGTAAAATTTATGGTGTATTCCTGTTTTGGTTTGTCCAAGTTAGTCGGCAAAATTTATAAATGCATATTTTGCAATTAAAAGCTTTATTATTTCTCTTCCTTTCATATTAACGTCAATGCATTTTAAATTTTGCTTGGGTATCTTATCTCTAATATTCTGCCATTTTTTGGCAGAATATTAGAGATAAGATACGAAAGCCTTACCCGGCTTAATCTTGTATGATTATCTTACGCATCATATTGATGCCATTTCCCTTTATATTGAGTAAATAAATACCTTCAGGATTATTACTCAAATCAAATTCGATTGTTTTTGAAAATCGGATTGAAATGTTTTCTTGTTTAAACACTTCTTTTCCCAAGGTATTAAAAACGACCAAACTTACAGGTTCGCTATTTAGCGAATTGATTTTAACACTAAATGCACCGTTTGAAGGATTTGGGAATACCTCAACAGACCATTTTTGAGAAAGCTCTGATATTCCGGTACAATCATCAAATACAATCACAATGTCATCAACGTTGGTACAGGTATTCATATCAATAACTTCTACCGAAACTTCAAGCATTCCAATGCCAACACCTGTAGTGTCAACCTCGATGGTTTGGGTAGTTTCGCCCGTTGACCACAAGTAACTTGCCCCTGGATTACCAGCGTCAAGAATGATAATTTCGTTAGCGCAAACGGTCATATCGGTACCGAGATCAACTTCGGGAAGCTCATGAATCATTAGCTCAAAATTACCTGACACTTCTCCTGCTCCACAATCGTTTACTCCCTCAACCATGATAGTTGCATTTCCTGTGTAGTCTTCATTCCATGTAACAGTACCTGTAAGCCCACTGCCACTAATTGTTCCGGCGGTTTCGGGTTCTATCATCCAGTTGTAATTTACAGCGCCGGTAGCACCGGTAGTTTGATAAACTGTTTCGATGACACCCCAGCACATTGATGCTTCTCCTTCAGGAATTGAGGCTTGTTCGGGAATATCATTAACAACAACATTAACACTACCCTGTATTATGGTTTCACCATCGTTTACTTCAACCATATACATTGTGGTTTCTTCGGGAGTAACTGTTGGATTTGCCTCTGCTGAGGTGAAGCCTTCAGGATCGGAAGTCCATGAATAAGTGTAGATGCCTGTGCCACCAGAAGGGTCAGCTTCGAGAATACTACTATCGCCAAGACATATAGTGGAGGGATCGGCATAAACTGCAATACCAAGAGGAAATTCATCGCCAACATTCAGGGTAACCGGAACATTAACCTCGGGAGCATCCGGGTCGTTCGATTCAAGTTTAATATTTCCATAATAAACACCGGATGTGAGATCGTCTGAAACGAACATTACTTCAAAGGTGTTGGTGTTTCCGGGATTGATGGTGTCAATAAAACGGTCAACATACATCCAGCCCGAAATGTTTACAGTATAGTCTTCGGTTTCGCCATACGACATATCTTCACAAGGATCATCAGGTGTGTATTGCCATTCGGCTTTAACCCTCATACGAGCTTCACCACTTTGCATATCATCAGGAATGGTTACAGTTGTGGTATAATTTTGACCTGAGCTTGCTAAATGGAAACCATCGAGGATCAACTCTGATGATTCAAATTCTTCATCTTTATCAGCATCAATCCAAATGTTTACATACTGATCGTTGTATCCTGTAGCAAGCGTAACTTCGTATGAATTCCCTGCCTGAATTTCGGTACTCATATCAGTAAAATCGCCGTATCCGTTGCTGCTGCATCCGCTACCCAGGTTGCTGATGTCGGCCATGGCAAAGGAAGTAATTCCATCGCCAAAAGAGCAGCTTGCAGATGGAATACAGTATTCATCTGTTCCATCAACAGGTTCTGTTGAAGAAGACACTTCATAAATTAAATTGAGTTCACCAACATTTTCAACAGTAACATAGCGGGTTGATGTACTCATAAGATCAATATTTTCGATAATTTCTACGGGATCTACTGCAATGTGGGCATCACCCCATTGAACACTGGCTGAAGGGCCTGATGATTCGCCCTCCTCATGCATGGCAGTAACTTTATATTTAAAAATGCCGTAATCGGGTAAGTCATCAACAAAAGTAAGGTCGGTGGTAGTTCCAATTTCAAATCCATCGCGATACACAATAAAGTACTGGAAAGTAGGGATAGGTTCAAAAACCCACTCAAGGTCAACCTGTCCTGTTTCGAAAGTAACGGCCGCAGTAAGTTCGGTGGGACGTGCCAGGCTGTTGGTTTCGTAGGGTGAACAAAAACTCATGGCATAACCTAAGCGGTTATCGGTCCATACAGGATAAACTCTCCCACCACGAGCCGAAATTCCAAGGTAGTCGCCCATGTAATCACCGGCGAGGCCGGAAATTGGTGCCGGGGTAAAATCAACATCACTAACCCTGAAATCTTCCCAGCTTTCACCGCCATCGAAGGAATTGGCACAGAAAACTTCACATTTATTGCTTGTTACATTGCGGTCATCATAAAACACAACACTTAGAGTACTGGTTTCCGGATCACATGTTATCCATGGGAAATAATGTTCTTTGCCCATTCCAGCTGCATCCTGGTTTACTTTGGTTGGTGTTGACCAGGTATCGCCCTGATCGCTCGATTTAATCATGTAAACATCGATATCATTGCCTGAATTAATGCCCGGAACACCAATATTTGTCCAAACAGCATAAATGGTTCCATCACCGGCAATGTCAACAGCCATTGAAGGGAAAGAGTTAACACGGTGGTTTTTGGAGGTTTCGCTGGTACGAATACCACGAATATTTGTGAGAATTCTTTGGGATGGTTCATAAGTAACACCTCCATCTAATGAACGTGCAAACCCGAGCGCAGTTTCATCGGATGGCCAGCTATCATATACGGCCCAAATTGCATATACTTCACCATCGGGGCCGGTTTGCAGATTCACACCCTGGTTGTGGCTTCCGGCATTAATGGCAGAGCTAATGTTGATACCTGATGAATAGGATTCGCCGTCATTTGTTGAGCGTACTATTACGATTTGATTGGATGTACTCCCTGAAAAACTAACCCAGGAATTGTAAACGTTGCCTGCGTAAGGGCTTGTAGGACTAATGTCAACGGTTAAATGGTTCTTGTCCAAACTACCTGATCCTGCAACTTTTTGAGTCCAGGTTACACCATCGTCAGAATATGAAACACCCATTCCGCCCGAGCTATTGATAAAACCAACATATTGCCTGCCGTTAAGGTTAATGGCGGTAGCGGGGTCGCCTGAATTGCTTCCACCAGCACCGTTTACCGAACCGCCCCAGGTAAGGCCAAAATCTTCGGAAAAGAAATAATTGGCACCATAGAGCGCACCCACCGGATTTTGGGTAGAGTTGTTCGACTGTAAAACATGATCAGGATCGGTAGGATCAACAAATATCGAATTTTCACTTTGTGTAGAATTTTCGTCAGTTACCGGAACATCGGGTGAGTCGTCGCGCCAAACGCTTTTTGCAGCTATTTTGCTGCCTTTCCATGTTCCCATCGGAATAGCATGTTCAGGTTCAACAGGCGTAAGGCCAAGCTCGGCAGCTTTGCGCCAGTACCTCATATTATCAACACGAGTATCTAATACCTGGTATGGGTCGTAAACCCCATTTTCGTAAAGTTGCTTCCGGGTTTCCGGTTTTTTGTCCTGGGCATAAGATGCCGAAACCAGGAGTAGTAGCGTTAAAGTTAAAAATAATGTTGTAGCTTTTCTCATGAGTTAGTTTGATTAAAATGTTTATTGAAGATTTATCGTTACCTGTTGATTATCAATTTTTGAAGTTGTTTGTTGTTTCCGATAGTTACACCTACGAAATACAATCCTTCCGGAAGATTGGAAACATTGATTACATTTAACCCGTTTGTATCTATACTGTTCATTTCCAAAACTACTTTTCCCAATAGGTTGTAGATGGTGATATTCGATTGATTAGAGGCCACTGTTAAGAAACTGATTGAGATTTCATTTTTGGCCGGGTTAGGATAAATTGCAAAATCCTGATCATCAAATTCATTTATTCCTGTACAATCTTCAACGGAAACCACAAAATCCTGCGAAAATTCACCAAAGCCACAATCGTTTATTCCACGAACTTTAATAGTAGCCTCAGCAAAATATCCTTCAGTCCAGTTTACATTTATTTCGTTTTGAGAAATCATTTCTACTACACCGGCTTCTTCGGGCAATAACAGCCATTCGCAATTTTCGGCATTTTCAATTTCACTGCAAGTGTAGTTTTCTATGCTGCCGGCACACACCTGATCCAGACCTGAGATATCAGTTCCGACAGCAGGCATGGGCTTGAGGCTTAAGGTAAGATCATCACTATTTTCGTTTCCATTGCCATCATAAGCAGTAAGGGTAAGTATAACATCGCCATTTAGAATATCGTTGGCTCCGGGGGTATAAACAGGATCGAGGATTGTAACATCAGAAAATACGCCATCGCCCGATGTTGTCCATTCAAGCGTTTCATAAAATGCTGCGCTTCCCTGGCACTGATGCGTAAGGTTTGCACAAATTTCGGCATTGGGGCCTGCATTTGAATTTAAAGCAGCCGCCGGGGGGAAGGTAACAAAGTCGATCCATCCACAGTCATCACCGCCGCTAACCGAATAATCTTTTTCATAAATCCACTTAAAGGTATGTGTTCCGGCGCTGACATCAAAAATAAACTCCTCCCAGTCCTGCTCACCGGCCCATTCGTCCTGCAATTGATTGTCGATATAAAATTGCAAATAATCATAACCTGACTCTGAGGATACTTTTCTGTAAAAAGAAACCTGGCCTGCTAAAGCATCTTCGAGGGTATAAAATATCCCGGAAGTTGACTCATCGCCAATGTTCCCTGATTTTGCCGAACTGTAACCGTCCCAGGCTTCTCCATTGTCGATCACCCAGTCGGCGTTACCTGAAAAATCCCAACCTTCTTCAAAGTTGCCGGATTCAAAGCTTATGGCAAAGCTTTCCATCAGTTCAAAATCAACCACATTATTTGCAGGATCGATAGTTACTACCTGGATTAAGGTAGCATAATCCTGGGCATAAACTTTAAAGGTATAGGTGTTTTCAAAAATTTCTTCAATTTGATATTCGCCATTTTCGTTGGATTGTACAGGGTCAACAGGGGTGTTCAACGCTTCGATCGATGCACCCTCAATAGGATTGCCTGATTCGGCATCTGTAATTGTTCCTGAAACTGAGATAATTTGTGATGGCTGTAGCTGAACATCTAAAATGGTTTGTCCATCGTCAGTTATCACTACATTATCGAAAGTTTGCGAAATATACCCAAAAGCAGTAATGGTAAGCGAGTAAGTATCATCAGTCAACAATCTGTAATAGGCTCCAAAATCTTCGCTACTCATGTAGGGCATTCTAAGTGCGCCGTTATTATCAATTCCTTCGATAAAAATTTCAGCAAGCACAGCATCTCCGTTTTCAGCGTTGGTAATGTGGCCCGTAAGGATGGACTGATTGGAACGGTTTAGCATGATCATTGCCGCATCCAGATTATCTTCGCATACCTGGTAAACCTGGTTGGCAGGAGGGATAAATTGTGTAGCCAACTCGATGGTGTATGAAAATATCCCGTGCTGTCCGTAGGCATAATCATCAGTAACTCCTGAACAGGGGTAAAGTTCCCAGGCTACCTGCGGGGTGTAGTGGCCACCGGAAAGTCCTGGTATTGCCATACCCATATTGGTTCCAAGTTGGGCGAGGGCATCAATATCAGGAGCAGTGGCTGAGCTGGAGTAACCGAAAGGCCAAAGCACCAGTTCGCTGTAGGTGTGATAAGAAATTCCTGCAACAAAATGCTCAGCAATCATCAGATCGCGAATGGCCTGGAGTTCGGGCTCCGAAAATGGTGTTGGGCCGCAATAGGTTATATCGTTGGGGTCGTTACTTGTACCCGAAGTTCCCCACTCCCATCCGTAATTACGGTTGGGGTCAACGCCATCGGGATAGTCCCAGGAGCCGTTTGTTAAGCTGCCGTTGCCATCATTGTCGCGAATATTTTTGCGCCAGTCGGTGTTTATCTGATCCAGCACTACTTCGTGGCCATCGGGGTTTACAATAGGCACAAACCAAATTTCCTTGTTATTTACATTTTCAGTTATGTTTGGATCCGTGCCATAATTGTCGATTATGTGATTCAATACTTTAAAAGCTACTTCGGTGCTTAGTGGCTCGCGGGCATGGTGGGCACCAAAATAATAAATTGCCGGTTCATCTTCATCTACTTCTACATTATCCGAAACTTTCATGGCCCAAATATCGTGTTGGTAATCGCCGTAATTTCCATAGCCTGACTCATAATATTCTTTTCCACGGCTATCGCCGATATCCATAAGCTTGCAAATAGACGGGTTGTCGGCGGCAATTTGCTGGAGCTCTTCGAGGGCTTCATCGTAAGTGCGATAGCCGCTTATATCATCAACATTGCCGAGGTTTGCAGCCATTTGCGATGTTGAATTCACAATCGTTACGTTGTATCCATCCGAAATCATTTTTGAGTAATCCGCCTCCGGTATCACGATATCAAGAAATTCACCCGGCTTGTAGGCAGCCACATCATAAGATGACTTTGTGAACTCTTTTATAATTTCCTTATCGGGATTGTTGAACCTTACAATTACTTTTTCTTGTGAGAAGAGAGAGATAGAAAAAGCAATGGTTAAAATAGCCAGTAAAAGTTTCTTCATTGTGCGTTTTAATTTTGTAGTTATTATAAATAAAAAGGTAAGGCCAACTTTATAAAATGGCCTTACCTGAATAGGTGCAAATTATAGTAAAAGGTTTACTGATTGACAATTATTTTTTTGGTGATTAGTGTTGAATTTCCTGAAATTTTAAGATAATAAATTCCGGAAGCCATATTTTGAAGAGAAACCCGAGTGATATTGTTATTCCCCTTGTTTATTTCTGATTGATAAACTTTTTCGCCTCGTGCAGAAAATATTTCCAAATTAAGGTCTTCATCGTTAATGTTATTAATCTGAATTTTAAATTGCCCCTGGTTTGGATTGGGAAGAATTTGGATATCAGGCGAATTTTGCCCGGAAATACCCGGACAAACCTCAACTGCTATTTCAAAATCCGGTGACCAAAGTCCTTCACCACATTGGTTGATTCCGCGCACTTTGAGAGTGGCAGAGCCAACATAATTATAAAATTGAATAGTACAAGTGTAGTCATCTATACTAATGTTACCTGCTTCAGCAGGATCAATAATCCACTCGTATTGTTCGGCATACTCAATAAGTGGTATTGAATATACATGAGTTGTATATTGGCATACGATAACCGAACCATTAATTTCCCCGGCGGCATCTGGCATTGGCAGAATCATGATATCTATAGGTTCCGACATCTCACTTTGTCCGCAGATATTTATTCCGGCCACCAAAATTTGTACATCTCCGGCAAAATTATCATTCCAGTCAATAGTAATTGAGGGGCCGTTTTGGGTCATGATTCCGGCTGTGGCAGGAAGTATTTCCCAATACCAGTCGGTGCAACTTCCGGGGTTAGTCCAATATTCGCAATCGGGGCTGTCCTGGCACATTTCTGCCAATCCTGATGGAGCAACAGGTACGGCAGGATCATCATGTACTATCATGTACTCCAACATGGCTTCGGTACTTTGGTTGGTTCCATCGCTAACTGTAAGTGTTACACCCCACATTCCGGGAGAGTTATAAGTAACCACAGGATTTTCATCACTGGAGCTTGAAGGAGTTCCGCCAGGGAATTCCCATGCCCAGCTTGTAATATTCCCCAGTGAGTTATCGTAAAATTGTACTTCTGTTCCATGACAAACTTCATATTCGTCAGAGGTGAAAGCGGCTACCAGAATATCGCCAGCGATGTTTATGGTATAATCTTCGGTTTCGCCATAAGAGAAGTTGGAACAGGGATCCATAGATGAATTTTGCCAATTGGCGCGAATCCGCAGTCTTTTTTCGCCGGGTAATGCACCTTCCGGGATATCGATACTGGCGGTATAAATTGTGCCTGAGGCAGCCAAATTAAGATCTGACACCAACCTTTCATCGTCATCAAATATTTTATCCATATTCAAATCTATCCACAGGCTGGCATCCTGATCGCTGTAACCGGATTGAAAACTTACCTCATAGGTTTGTCCAGACTCGAGATCAGTCATAAGGTCAGTAAAGTCTCCGTAACCACCATCACTACAACCGCTATTCATGTTACTGATGTCTTCAAGTTCAAATCCTGTAAACCCGTCACCATACGAACAGTTTGCCGAAGGATAACAGTAATCAGGAAAAGAAACCATGATGTATTTTGTGATGGGGTCAACATTGGTACCTTCGAAGTTAAAATTGATAGTAGAGGTATGGCCGGCAGGAGCATCGTCTTCGGCTGAAACCGTAAAAGTAGCGGTAGCAGTTTCGTTGATGGCAATATCGCCAAAAGTTTGTGGTGTTGTGGTGATGATGGTAATGTAATCATCGGCGCATGTAAATGTGCCTGTAATGGCAAGTGCATCGAGTGTTCCTACATTTTTCAGGGTTACTGTAAAATCAGCAGTTTCGCCAGGATCCAAAAGCCCGTTGTTGTTGCCGCCGGCATCGTTCACAGTGTAGCCCTCCATGATGAGGTAAGGGCCACTCACTGAACTTAAGGCCTGCATAGCATCAAGGTCGAAACCTACATCATTACCACTTGAGCTGCCATCTCCATCATCAAGGATTTTAAAATATCGTGCTTCGGAGATGTTGCAATTTTCGAAATCAAACTCAGCAGTTCCGCTTCCTGTACCCATCGATTGCCAGGGGCCGTCCACCGATTCACCGGCATATAAAGTATAGCCTTCGGGGCTGGCATCGCCTTCAAAAACCATGATATCAGACCCTGAGCCGTCAAAAATGATTTCCTGCATATCGAGTACCGCCCAACCATTTTTCCCTATCGAGTAAAAAAGGTTGTCGGGTTGCCCGTAAGCATTCCAGGTATAACCTTCATCAGCATGGTTATTGTCAGGAATTTGACAACTTATAAATTTATAGATGCTCTGATGGTCGAGCGGGTCGAGTTCAATGTTGGTAACAGTAGAAGTTATTGAGCCTACCGAAACTCCGCTTACCAATTTATCCTGGTAACCATTGGCTTTAACCAAAATATCATAAGTTCCTGCCAGCACATATTTATGGTAATCGCCAACTTCGGGATCGGTAAATGTGGGGAGATAGTTATCGATAAAAACAATAGCTGCCACAGGATCACCACTTGTTGCATCGCTTATTACACCTTCCAAACCATAACCTGAATATTCAATCATGGCCAGCATTGAAGGTTTGTTATAATTATAATACATCATAATTTGAGATGCCGGAGGCTCTTTGTTGTACGAAATTTCCATAGACCAACTAATGGAGCCCATGATGCCATAATTGGAATCTTTAGTGCTACCATTAATGGAGTACATTCCGTTGTAGCCCTGGCCAAATTCCATGTTGCTATATCCTGAAACATCAGCATAAACCCCTGCCAATTGCAAAATATGGGCCATATCAAAAGGAGCATCACCTCTATAACTCCACGGGCAGGAAATATACTCGGTGCCACTGTGGTAGGTTGTATGCACTACAAATTGGTTAGAGTAGGAGCAGGCACGAAGTGCTTTGGATTCGGGTTGGGAAAAAGCGCCGGAACTACTTCCTTCGCCATTCCACATGTAGCCCCAGTCGCGGTTCAGGTCAACGCCTGCATTGTTGGTGCGTACGTTATTGACCCGACCATCAGGATTCACCATGAGGTAAAGCCAGATTTCGCGGTTATCAACCAAATCGGTAATTTCGGGATCAGTACCATAGGAAACACAAAGATCGCGGGCAAAGCGAATCACGTTTTCGGCAGCACCAATTTCGTTGCCGTGAATTCCTCCGTCAAACATTACCTCGGCTTCATTTTCGTCAGTGGCAGCGTTGTCGCTAATTTTGAGTGCAGTAAGCTGCCGGCCACCAAGAGAAGTACCAAAAATGGTCTTTGTACAAATATCAGGGAAGTTGTCGGCCAAGCTATCGGCCAGGTCAATGATTTCCTGGTAAGAATGGTATTCGGCTCTGGTATCCCAAAAATTTTTGTAATGTTCGTTCAAATCCGGGATTGTAATCTCAAAGTTCAAATTTGTGCCTTTCAGCATTTCAAGCTCGGTGGATGTAAGGTAGATAATGGCATGTTTAAGATAAATGTCTCCATTTAGTTTTAAACTGTACAGTTCAAGAGCATCGGCTTTGGAAGTAATTTGAACCTTAACCTCCATTTCACCGGGACGCCAGCCTTGAGCGAAAGTAGTTGCAATAGTGCAAGCAAAGAAAATTAGCAGTAAGAGTTTTTTCATGTTAATTGAGATTTAAAATTATGTGGTATGATTAGATGAAAGTTGCTGTATGAATGATGTTTAATCCTGATAATAAAGGTTTTAAAATTCAAAACTTTTTTTTATTGAGGGCGGCTAAATTAAAACAATTTTACGAACCATCAATGATGGGGCTGATATTATCAATTTTCAAATGGCTAAGTTAATTAGAGGTCGTCATTTTTCAATAAAAAAAAGCCTCCCGCAGATTTCGCTGATTAACGCAGATTTTTTCTGCGCTAATCAGCGAAATCT
>CAZQIV010000047.1:0-43390 GCA_964593705.1 uncultured Lentimicrobiaceae bacterium
TCACTAAATTAGGATTAAATTATGTACATCTATTGCGCCTGCGAAAATCGGTGTTGAACACTTACATCTGTTGTTTCAGGAAGTGTAACGTTGAACCTTGCATTTGAAACAGCAGGGTTTGGTGAGGTTTGTGAAACTTCAGCCAAATGAGTATTTACAGCGGGGTTTTCCTCAACACCTACCGGGAAATCAATGTCGTGCATTTGAAAATCTTGGATATACTTATACACAACTGGCAGGCTGGGGCTATCATTCTCCATCAGTTCATAAGTAAAGGGTTAAGTATAGTTACCTGCGCCATCATCAAACACTTCATTGGCCATACAAAAGAAATAAGCCTGGAAAGTAGCCTCCGAACCAAAGGTAACGTTATTAGGGAGTTCCAATCCATCATTATCTTGTGACATGGTTTGAGTATTCAGGTTAACACCACGAGCCCAGATATCAGGAGCATTGTTGTAATCAGGGGATACAGTAGTATCAGTATCAGCCCAGGAAACGAACATTTTATCACCAGCTGGTGTACGTGCTATCTGGATACGATTTTGTTCTCCAAAGTCAGTATCGTAATCGTAGGTATAATTATAGGTACGACCAAGATTGTAACCAATCCAGCTTCCTTCTTCACCACGATCAGTAGAAGATAGAAGGAAGGGTGCACCTATCGAATGTCCATCAGGTGCAATTCTTCCATAGTAATATGAATAGTTCGTTTCAAGGTTAACAGAAATAAAAATAGCAATTTGAGGATTACCATCTTGATCAACACTTACATCACAGTCACCATCGGTAACAAATACCAGTTCTTCACGATCTGGTACCGGCTCATACAATACCGCCAGTTCTTCATCAGTGAGGTAATTGAGTACCCCTTCAATACCATCATCGCCACTTAAAGTAACGGCAATCGGATCCGACCAGGTTTCGCCTGCATCCTCAGTTCTGAAAAGAATTGGATAAAGACCTCGCATAGCCGATTGTGGATATTCTACCTCACTATCATCACCAATCAAAACAATGTATCCTATCTGCCCATCGGGCGAGAATTCAACTTTAGTAAAAACGGGACCATAAATTTCAGGTACAATTTCAAGTTCAAGATAAAAATATTCACGGCCAAACCTCTCTTCAACAGGATCCCATGCTCCATGATTAACTAATATTTTGCTATCGTCATGGTAAACTCCTGTACCAGAGGTCCAATCAAAGCTTGACTCAGGCACCCAATACTCGCCAAGACTGGTCATTGTATAGGCATCAGGAATATACTGAAAATACTCATCTGCGGGATTTGATGTCGAAAGGTTTTTTGTAGTATCAGTGGGATCCCCAATTTTTGTCCACCCATATCCGTATCCTCCCCAACCCGAAGCCTCGCCAGAGTTAGATGCGTCGAGAGTGGCAGCAAAAAAATGAACATGCGCTTCATTAGGATCCGTATTCCCAATAGGATTGAAAATGCCATGATTGGGATAACGGGCGGCATCGATGTAATACTCTCCACCAGCATTTTCGGTAGCTACATAGCACTCAACCATGTTGGTAAAGGTCGTACCGCCATCTGTAGAAATATCGTACCCCAAATCACCAGTGTAACTCCCGGATCTTGAGAACCACCCATACGGTGAAAGTTAGTTACTGTAGGTGGGTTCTAAAAATTCATTTTTTCACTTATATTTCGATTGAAATCGCACAAACCATTAAAAGACTTTCCTAAATCAGGTCAAATATATTTTATTTCTTTGAATTATCACATATAAAATTTGCTTTTCCCTCGACTCTCACCTAACTAAATAACTAACTAACAGATACATAATACTAAATAATATTCAGACGAATTATTTGCTCATAACGGAACAAATTGTATGTCAAATTTATCAACCCTATAATACCTGTCGCCCTTTTTACCCCTACAGACCTGACAACTAAACCGTTCATGCTCTGTTCCATAAACCCAAAGACATGCTCTACCCTTGCCCTGATTTTTGATTTGGATTTGTTGTTGGCTTTTTGTTCATCTATTAAAGGTTTATTACGATATCCTTTCTCGTGGACTTTTTTTTTCATTTCATATTTATTAATCACTTTTTCCTCTTCCTGGCCGGTATAAGCACTATCTGCAAAAAAATCTTGTCCGCTATCATCTTCTGTTAATAAATCATCTAGTGGCTGAGAATTATGGACTGAGGCATCTGTAACTTCATAATTGTCGATGAATTTACTTTTTGTATCAACCTTTGCATGGTTTTTATATCCAAAAAATGTTTCTCCATTCTTTTTTGTCCACCGGGCATCTATGTCTTTATGTTTCTTCTTGTTTGGTCTATCATTCCATAATTCATCCCCATTGCCTTCTTTTATCTTTTTGTTTTCATCACAGGTATTACGTTGGCGTGGTGCAACTGTAAAACTTGCATCTACCATTTTCCCTTCATTCATTATAAGCCCTTTTGATTCAAGGTAATTGGTAAATTGTAAAAATATATCTTCTACTAATCCCTCGTTTGTAAGTTTTTCACGAAAAGCCCAAACTGTTTTTTCATCAGGAACTTTATCGCTACTTTCTAATCCAAGAAACTTTTTAAAACTTAGCCTATCAAGTATTTGATATTCTATTTGAGTATCGCCAAGCCCATAATATCGTTGTAATATCATTATTTTGAATATCAGAGTATTAAATTATAGAAGACCCCTAAAGTTCGGCTGTCCGGTAAAAAACCTCGCAGGTAATTATATAATTTACGATGGATGCTTGCAAATACTTCTGAATCCCTACGGATATTTGCTTCTGAAAGAGTGCTTCAGGTTGGGATGTAAGATATGCCTAAATGTCCAAGCTTATTATGGCAAACATTCATACCCATCTCTACCTCCCGTAGACTCGTATATCCACCGTATGCAACAAAAAGCATAATGACAAGGTGAGAGTATGTATCAAACTTTTTTGTGTAATGATCAGCATGGTGTTCTGCTGCGGCCTGCTTGACAATATGCTTTGGAATAAGATTTAGTAGCTGAGAGAAGATCGGCTGTCCGGTAAAAAAAGTATTTTTGCTCATGTGTAAACTTTGTTGTGCAAAACAAACTTACACTTTATTCGGAGTGGGAGAAATCTCACTCCGTTTTTGTATTTTTACCGGACACCAGTGACTCCAAACTCCAAGATCCAAATACAAGATCCAAGGACATCCTACGTTCCAAATTCCAAAAGATCGAACGATTTATAAGATGAAACTCCACGCATAATATCCTATTCTTTGAAATAAAAAAAGTCCCGCTGTCAGGCGGGACTTTAAATATATAAATATCAAGTGATTATCTTATGATCATTCTTTTTGAAACGCGTTCGTTTGCAATAGTAACCGTGTAAAGATATACACCTGCTTCAAGATTGCTTACGTCAATGTTAACGCTCATGTTTCCGTGAATGATACCGGCATCTGTTGTGTGAACAGTTTGTCCGACAATATTTGAAATTTCAACGGTAACCGGAGCAACAGTTTCACTGCTAATCTCGATAGTAGTGATACCTGTAGCCGGATTCGGCAGGTTTTGAGAAACGCTGATGTTTGATGGTCCTGAAAATTCTTCTACTCCAGGAATAATTGGTACAATGGCATCGAATGTTACACCATCCACATATTGAACATGAACAGGGTCTGCAGAGGCACTACTGTTAGTATAAAAGTCATCAAGATTAACCGCATTCACCATAGGGACAGTAAAGGTTGTATCAACAGAATTATAATAGGCATATTCTGACGCCTGGACATACCAATAATATTCCAAGAAAAGTGTACCGCAAGTGAAGCAAACAGGTTCTGTATGTAGACCAGAGGCTGAATTATAAGACCAACCCTTTAAATCAGGCAACAAATTCTCGTATACACGTTGCCCAGATTCTGTATCTGTCCATGTTAAAAAGAATTCTTCTGAGCGTTCATCTTTAGTAAGTTGCAGTCTGCGCAGCCATCCATTTGTGCCACAATATAATGAGTCACTTGTTGTTCCATCTACAAGGTCTAAAGCAGGATTTGACATCAATGAATCAACCAACATAATATCAATTAATTCATCTCCAATGGTGAATTTAAACAGATTACCACAGAAAGTATAACGAGAACCAATGTTTGCGTAATACTCCCAGTCACTAAAAATGTCATAATAGTGGCTGGTCACATCACCAAATAATTGCAAATTCCCGTCAGCATCAACTGCACCTACAGTAGCATTGAACCATGGAATAGTAAAATCTGTGAATTGCTCATTAATATCTTTACAGGGGAGAATTAACCAGTCTCCGGGCTCTTCCGCGTCGTTTTCAAAGAATTCCTGCCAGTCACTGTCCTGGAAGTCAAGTTCAATGTAATCCCAACTATTTCCGCCATCAGTGGTTTTATAAAGAATTGGTTGGTAACCAGACTCTTCATTATCTGCATCTGCACCAACCATCCATGCATATCCAATCATGCCATCATCTGACCAAACCATATCTGCTCCTACATCAGAAAAGGTAAATTTACCAACCCACATGGCTTCACCATCAGCAGGATCTATATTAAAAGGCATATCTACGACAGAATGCTCCAGATCCCAGTCAAATCCGGTACCATTGTAAGTTCCTTGAATGTCTTCCATTTTAAGTTGTGTAAAACCAGCCCATGGTCCTTCTGCCCAGATATTAAAGCACTTCATAATATCTTCTTTTTGGCTTAGTCCAAACTGATTGAAGTATCCATCATGTTCGTGATTCGGTTCAATGTTTGCAAAGTATTCCGTAAAGTAATTAGCACCACCAAGAGTACTTGATCCAAAGGCTTGGTTGTTCCAGACCCCAGTAGAAGGAGGAAGAGTAGGAGCAACACCCTGGTAAACACCATAAGCGTTTTCTATAACATCATTGCCGCTTGGGTTATAAAGAACGCCTGATTGGTAATAATTTTGCAAATCCTCAGAACTAAGATCAGAGAGGAGCACTGGGCCGACCCATGTTTGGCCATGATCATCGGAATAGAAGATTCCGACAGATCCATCACTCAAAGCAACACTGGGATAAGTTGCTTGGTCTAGTATAAAAGTCATGCTTATCAAATCCAAATCTTTATTATAAGATATGACTTTACAGTCTTCACGACGAAAAGATCTTTGGCTAAACGCTACTCCAACATCTACTTTGACGAGATCCATACTATCAACGCTACCTATTTCATCATTAGAGTGATTAATTGCGGGTGGAGCGACTTTTCTTTGATATTCACTATCAAGAAGCAACTTTTTGTGATTCATTTTAACAGCATCTGTAGCTTTTTGAGCATTTACACCCATAACAAAGCATGCTGCGACTAATAATAGTAATAATTTTCTCATAATAATAATAATTTAATTAATAGTTTATTTGTTTGAATTTTTCAATGATAAATAAAAATGCAAATGTACAAAAAAATAAATTAAACTTTAATTCCTCTATTCGTTAAAAAGAGCACAAATATACAACTTATTTGAAAAAGTGCGAATTTGTACAGTGTTTCTTTAAAAAAATGTTAATATCCTAATTGCTATACATGTAAGGGTCAAAACTATAGTAATTACTTACATCCATTAAATTTAATCAGTTAAAGGCAGGTGCTCATAAGTTTTCGGAGGTTGGGGAGAATGAGTCAATGTTTGAATGTTTGAATGAGTGAATGAATGCTGCGTATTGACCGGGTATTGATGCAGGTTTTACAAACTGATCAAGAAACTTCGAACTCTTAACTCTCAACTCTTAACTCTTAACTCTTAACTCTTAACTCTCAACTCTTAACTCTCAACTCTTAACTCTCAACTCTTAACTCTCAACTCTTAACTCTTAACTCTCAACTCTTAACTCTTAACTCTCAACTCTTAACTCTCAACTCTTAACTCTTAACTCTCAACTCTTAACTCTTAACTCTCAACTCTCAACTCTCAACTCTTAACTCTCAACTTTTAACTCTTAACTCTTAACTGATTATAGTTAATGGTTTTTTTAGTTTAATGTAGAACCTTTGCATGCTGTGGTGCAGCGCCTTCTTTAAATAGTTTGCGGTAAGTGATATGCCTTTTGCCGAATGTTCCGCCAACTGCTTTGTGCAAGGCTTCCATTTTTGGATTGAAATCGCCAACCCACGACAGCTCAACTTCTTTGTAGAAAGGTCTTTTATCAAAAATATCTCTAAGCTGCCTGAATATTGCAGATTCGATTCCATGCTTCTGAAACTGAGGAACCACACCCATCACTGTTATCCGCGTCCGCTGGATTTCATGCCGCCTTTGCATGTATAAAAATCTCAGTTTATTCCAAAAGTTAAGCTTTCCATCGAAGTGCCTAAAGATTTGGTTTACATCCGGGAACATCACCAAAAATGCAATGGGTTTGCCTTCGAAATATGCAAACCAAATGATTTCTTCATCCAAAATAGGTTTTGCTTTTTTTAAACTACTTTCAATATCCCTAATATTTAAAGGTGTAAAATGCTCGTGGTGCGCCCACCCCTCATCGTAAACCGATTTTAGATCCATGATGTATTTTTTTGCATTTTTTATTTTAAAATGCTCAAACGAAAAGCCCGGCTTTTTCGAAATCCAGTCGGCAATTTTCCAAAACCTATCAGGGAAAGGCTTTGTCATATCCAAGTGATTGGTAACCTGTTCGAAATAGGAGGTAAAACCATAATCTTCAAAAAACTTACGGTAGTAAGGTTGATGGTAATTCATACCATAACTTTGCTGAATAAAGCCCTCAACCAACAAACCCCAGTACTGATCGTTTTCACCAAAATTAACCGGCCCATCCATGGCTTCCATGCCCTTTTTTTGCAGCCAATCCTTACAGGTATCGAACAACAAAAATGCTGCATCCTTATCATCAATCGACTCAAAAAAACCCATTCCGCCGGTAGGCTGTTCATAAGTATTTGCTTTTCTGCGGTTATAAAAAGCGGCTACCCTGCCAATAAAATCCCCTTTGTTGTTTACCAAAATCCACCGTATGGCATCACCACCCTCAAAATAGGCATTTTCATTTGGATCGAAAATGGCATCTATGTCTTGATCAAGAGGAGCAATCCAGTTTTTATCATCTTTATAAATTTTACGCGCAACATCCAGAAATTGCTTTCCCTGTTTTTTTGTTTTTACCTCTATGAGTTTCATGTTTTTATTTTTGAAGAGTTTGCAAAGATAACTTATTCGATTTGCTAAGGTTAAAGGTGCAAGTGCTAAATATTGATATTTGCATTTTAAAAAAAATGGATACTACTGCGAATTTAATGGAAAGTAAAATATTAATGATTTAATAGTTGTTGGTGACAAATAACAATGATAAAAATTTGTAAATAGATTTCTCCCGGCAAAACTTGCTTCGCTGCGTTTTTTGGTCGAAATGACCCCGTCAACGAGTTGAGTTGGGAGGAGGGGAATCGGGCGCTTTGCGCCCGATTCCCCTCCTCCCACAACCATACCGGGAGCTTTGTCACCTCGAAAGAGCCCCGATAGCTATCGGGGCAATTGAGAGGTCTGTTTAATAGTTTGGTTTTCTGTCCTTTACGCAAACATGTCGTGGATATCGAAGGGAGAAATCTGTTTACAGTGATAGCCATTATTTACATCCACAAAAATGGTAGCAGCACCAAAAAATGAGAGAAAATTAAAAAACACCAAACCAATTCAAATTATTTATCGTTTACCAATTTACAAATTAACAGTTTTATCTTTGCACATTAATTTTGCAGGTATTTGAAAAAACTCGATCAATTCATATTAAAGTCATATCTGGGGCCACTGGTGCTTACATTCTTTATTTCGCTGTTCATTTTGGTGATGCAGTTTTTATGGAAATATGTTGACGACCTCGTGGGTAAAGGATTAGAGTGGTATGTAATTGCAAAATTGCTTTATTATGCTTCTTCCACTTTTGTGCCACTGGCACTTCCTCTCGCCATTTTGTTATCATCGCTGATGACCTTTGGGAATTTTGGCGAGAATTACGAACTGGTTGCCATGAAAGCTTCCGGCATATCTTTACGCCGGATTATGATGCCACTCATCATTCTATCGATCATTATCAGTTTTACTGCCTTTATTTTTTCGAATAACATCCTGCCTATTGCGAACCTGAAATTTCACTCATTACTCTACGATGTACGACAGCAAAAACTGACTTTGAATATTAAAGAAGGTATTTTTTACAATGGCATCGATGGTTTCACAATACGCATCAAGGAAAAGGATCAGGATAAGAATATTATTAAAGATGTAATGATTTACAACCATGCTGACCGAATGGGAAACATAAAACTAACCACAGCAGAATGGGGGCAAATGGAACTCACACCCGACAAATCAACCCTCATATTTCATTTGTTCGATGGTTATAATTACGAAGATATTGTAAATCAAAAAGGATACAAACAAAACCGGCCTTTCCAACGAAGTAAATTCAAGGAACAAACACGCCGTTTCAGTGGATTGGATTTCTCCCTTAACCGCACTGATGAGCAACTATTCAGAAACAATTACCAGATGATGAACCTGCAACAAATTTCATCATACCGGGATTCGTTGAATAAAGAATTGATCCTGAGAAAAAACAACCTCAATAAAAGTATCAGGAATAGATTTGTATTTTATGAGAAGGCTGACACTACTTATTTTGCAAACAACACCATTAAAGCTACCATATTGGAATCTGACACCGTTTACAATATCACTAAGGTTTCCAGGGACACCAAACAAAAAGCAATTGGTTTTGCTTTGCAATCGGCACGATCGGCCAAAAACAACCTTGAGTTTAATAGGATCGATTTTGAAAAAAGAGCCGAGCGCATAAGGAAACACGACATTGAATGGCACCGGAAGTTTACCCTGTCGATTGCCTGCTTCATCCTGTTCTTTATCGGGGCTCCCCTGGGTGCCATTATTCGCAAGGGAGGGTTGGGAATGCCCGTTGTGGTATCTATTGTATTTTTTGTTATTTATCACATCATTTCAATCACAGGCGAAAAATATGCCCGTGCCGGCGTACTTGCTCCGGAAGTTGCTATGTGGTTAGCTTCCGGAATCCTTTTGCCCCTTGGTATTTTCTTAACCTATAAAGCCACAACCGATGCCCCATTGCTTGATGCGGAATCGTGGGGAAAATTCTTTAAACAATTTAACTTCAAAAAAAAGAAACAATAGTTTCGGGTAAAATTTTTCACACTATGAAAGTCCTGTTTTTGTGTAACAAGTCACCCTACCCTCCCAAAGAAGGCGGCCCGATTGCAATGAATGCACTTATCGAAGGTTTGGCTGATGCCGGACATCAGGTGAAAGTGCTGGCAATTAACTCGAATAAATATGGCATTGATGTAAATGAAATACCTGGGAACTACCGAAAAAAAACAAACATCGAAACTGTTTACATCAATTTGGCCATAAAGCCACTCGATGCATTTATTAATCTTTTCACAAAAAAATCATACCACGTACAAAGGTTTATCAGCAAGGACTTTGAGAAAAAACTAATTCGCATTCTTAGCGAAGAAGACTTTGACATTGTACAATTCGAAACACTTTTCATCAGTCCATACATCGATATTATCCGTAAGCATTCCAGGGCAAAAATTATTTTACGATCTCACAACATCGAGCATTTAATTTGGAAACGGGTTGCCGAGATCACTACAAATCCTTTAAAAAAATATTACCTGGGCCATTTGTGGAAAACACTCAGGAATTATGAATTAGGAAAATTTAATGATTATGACGGCATAGTAACGATCACTAAAAATGATGGCGATTTTTTTATAAAAAATGGATGCAATATTCCCCTCACAGCAATTCCATTTGGCATTAATCTGGAAAAATTTAGAGCAGAACGAAACATTGAAACCCGCTTCCCGTCGCTGTTTCAAATTGGCGCCATGAACTGGATACCAAATATTGAAGGTGTAAAATGGTTTCTCGACAAAGTGTGGCCAATGGTAAACCAAAACTTCCCAAAGCTGAAATTATACCTCGCCGGGAGGGAAATGCCGGATTGGCTTACGAAGCTAAATTCGGAGAATATAGAAGTTTTGGGTGAAGTGGAAGATGCCCTCGATTTTATCGCTTCCAACGCCATCGAGGTTGTGCCATTATTTTCGGGCAGCGGTATCCGCATTAAAATTATCGAAGGCATGGCCATGGGCAAAGCAGTTGTATCGACAAGCATTGGTGCCGAAGGAATTAATGTTGAAAACGGAAAAAATATTATGCTTGCCGATGATCCGGAAAGCTTTTACCAAGCCATAAAAAAGTGTGTCGAAAGCCGGCAGTATTGTCTTGATCTGGGGGCAAATGCCAAACAATTGATAGAAAAAGATCATGATAATAAAAAACTGATCGAAAAGTTGGAAGCATTTTATCGGTCAATTTAATGCTACTTTATCGTATTAGATTTTTCCGTTTGAATTTCGCAATTGTTATTAATGAAGATAACTTATTAAAACAGATGTCTCTCCGCCGGCTGGCGGATCGACATGACAGTACCTGTATTAGAAGTTTGGTTGGGGAAGGTATTGAAAACGGCCTCAAAGTATGATGACAAGTTCAAGTAGATTTCTTACCGCACCTGCGGCATCGAAATGACCCTGACCACGCGTTGATTTGGGAGGGAGGGAATCGGGCGCTTTGCGCCCGATTCCCTCCCTCCCGCAACTCTAACGGAAGCCTTGTCACCTCGAAGGAGCTTGCAGCCTGCCCCGACCATTCGGGGACTGAGACCCGCTTCGCAGCGAGGCGAGCCTGCCTCGCCTGTACCATTACCTGCACCAGCGGCAAGGCGGGGGTCTGTTTTTTAACACCTTACAATTAGTTGTCATTAGTATCCGCCAACCGGCGGAGAGGAATCTATATTCATGGATGAAAAGATATCATAGAACCTTTATAATATCAAGTTATTTAATTACGGACTCTTAATCTCTTAAAGTAGAAATAATGTCCTTAGTAAACATTTAAGTTTATATTTTTGCACAATGAAGTTGCTGGTCATATTGCCAAGATTCCCATATCCGCTCGAAAAGGGCGACAAGCTGCGTGCTTACAATCACATCAGGTTTCTTTCTGCACAGCACGAGATCATCCTTTGTGCTTTAAACCAGGGAAAAGTTAAACCGGAATACCTGGAAAAGTTGCAACCTTTTTGCAAATCCATTCATATTTTTCAGCTCAGGCGACCAGGCATTTTTCTCAACCTGGCGAGGGCTTTATTTGTTGGGATTCCTTTTCAGGCCGGATATTTTTACAATCACAACATTCAAAAAAAAATTGATAAAGTAATAAGCAATGAAAAGCCCGATCATATTTTTTGCCAATTGCTGCGTGTGGCCGAATATGTGAAAGACAAAAACATCGCGAAAACCATCGATTACCAGGACGTTTTTTCTAAAGGGATAGAACGCCGAATTTCAAAAGTTCCTTTTTATTTAAGGCCGGTTTTTAAATCGGAATACAAGCGTTTGCTCAAGTACGAAAATGCTCTTTTTGATATTTTTGATAACAAGGTGATTATTTCGGAACCTGACCGCGATTTAATCCCACATCCTGAAAAAGAAAAAATCCACATTATTCCAAACGGTGTGGATCATGATTTTTTCAAGCCAAAAGAACTTGAAAAAAAATATGAAATTGTTTTTATCGGCAACATGGGTTATCCACCCAATGTGGATGCTGCTGAATATCTTGCTAAAAAAGTACTTCCACTTGTTCACCTCCAAAAGCCTTATGCAAAACTACTGCTTGCAGGTGCCACGCCGGCAAAGCGTGTTCAGGAACAAGAAAGCGAATTCGTGCATATTACAGGCTGGGTTGACGACATCCGCGATTGCTATGCACAAGCCAAAATTTTTATTGCCCCCATGCAAATTGGCACCGGACTGCAAAACAAACTGCTGGAGGCTATGGCAATGAAGATTCCAAGTATTACTTCATCGCTCGCAAACAGTGCATTGTGCGCAAAAGATGGGGAAGAAATACTTATCGGAGAAACTCCTGAAGACTATGCAAAACATATTATCAGCCTGTTGGATGATGAGAATTTTGCAGATAAAATTGCCGAAGCAGGATATAATTTTGTACTCCAAAAATTTGACTGGGAGAGGGCTACCGACAAACTTGGGCAAATAATGATTGATACAACTAAAATTTAATACTATGAAAAGCAAGGCAAAACACTACAGCATAACACTGCTCATCAATGGGATTATCGCGCTAATATTTGGGGCGCTTGCCATATTGCTGCCCCAAACAACCATAAAAACAATTGCCGTATATTTTGGAATCATCCTGCTATTAGGTGGGGTCGGTGGATTATGGGTTTCGATTCGCAACATGAAACACGATAAACCCTACATTTCGGCACTTGTAAGCTCTATAGTAAGTGTGGTAGTTGGGATAATTATTGTTTTCAACACCAGGCTTAGCCTTGAAATTTTTGGTATTATCATCGGGATATGGGCGCTGGTTATTGGTGCAGTTCAACTCTTTATTTCGCTAAGGCTGCTTGAACCGGGACAGTATAAAAAACTGATGATCATCAATAGCGTTATTACATTAATTTTCGGTTTAATGTTATTCATCAGTCCTTTTGGTTCAATAATTATACTTGCCAGAATCATTGGCGTTTTGGCGGTAATTTTTGGCGGTATTTTGCTTTTCTTTTCAATTTCACTACATAGTGCTGAATAGATGAAATTGTATTTATTATGTTGAAAAAAAATCAAAATCAATAAAATGAAAAAAGTTTACATTAATATGATTGTTATTGTAATAATCGGAATTCTTTTAGGTCTTCTTGAATGGTTCGATTTACTTGAAAAGTCAGCCAGGTTTATGCTTGTCCCTATTTTGGCTTTTTACTTCGTTGGCCAGTATTCCGAAAGGCGGTTTAAGAAATAGTATCAAATCAGTGTATAGAAAATCAAACATAAAGTAAGTGCATCGAAAACCCACACTGCACATAGCCAAACCATATTTTTTAATTGCCTGAAATATAATCTGTACATAAAATTTATCTCCAAATAAGAAATTAACTCTTGCCATAAAACATTTCTCCGAATCATTGGTTTCAATAAATCACTTTCATAGCGCCACATGAGCAGGCCGATAAAAAGAGTAAAATTAGCTTTCATTATGTTTAAAAAGTTTTTGTGGACAAAATTTGTCCTTTTTGGATAAAAGTTTTATTTTTGGATAAAATTAGTCCTAAATGAAAAAAGAAAAGATTCATAGAAATTTTGGAGAGCACCTCAGAACTTTGAGAGAAACTGCCGGATTAACTTTACGAGAAGTTGCATCAACAATAAATATTGATTCCTCACTTCTGGCAAAGATTGAAAGAAACCAGAGACCTCCCACAAGGCAGGTAATTAAAAACTTAGCTTCTTTTTTCAATATTAAAGAAAGAGAATTGCTAATTGAGTTTTTAAGTGACCAAATTGCTTACAAAATTCTGGACGAAGAAGGAGACTTAAATATTTTAAAGATTGCTGAAGAAAAAGTGTCTTACTTAAAAACTTTGCACAATGAGAATGACTATGACAAGAAATAAAGAATTACCAACGTTTTTTGGTGAAGTTATATTAAAAGGAGAACGTATTGAAAATGAGTTTGAAAACAACGTTTCTCCAAAATTATTTTACCAGCACCCAAATGGGGAGCTTTGGCAAGGAGAAAGTATTGAATGGTTAAAAACACTACCTGATGAAAGTGTTGAATTAGTTTTTGCCGACCCTCCATACAATATAAAAAAAGCGGATTGGGACACGTTTGAAAGTCAAGAAGAATATATCAAGTTTTCGATGAAATGGATTGAGCAGGCAGCAAGAGTTCTCAAACCAAGCGGAACACTTTTTATTTGTGGCTTTTCTGAAATTCTCGCAGACTTAAAACACCCTGCATCACGGCTTTTTAAATCTTGCCGCTGGATTATTTGGAATTATAAAAACAAAGCCAACCTGGGTAAAGATTGGGGAAGAAGTCATGAAAGCATTTTGCATTTCCGAAAAACGAAAAACTTTACTTTCAATATTGATGAAATCCGTATTCCTTATGGCGAGCATACATTAAAGTATCCAAGTCATCCACAAGCTGAGTCAAGTAATTTTAGCAATGGGGAAAATAAAAATCATATATGGAAGCCAAATCCACTTGGTGCAAAACCAAAAGATGTTTTAGAAATCCCGCAAGACCTTATTGAAGTTCCGACAACTTGCAATGGGATGCATGAAAAAACTCCACATCCAACACAAAAGCCAGAAGAACTTTTACGAAAGCTAATTCTTGCTGCATCAAACATTGGCGATACTATTGTTGACCCTTTTTGCGGTTCAGGAACTACGCCAGTTTGTTCAGAACAGCTTAAACGCAAATGGATGTCTTGCGACCTTTCACCAGAATATTTAGATTGGGCTGCAAACCGCATTGAACTTGTGGAAGAATGGAACATTGAAAAGTGGATTAAATATGATTTTGATAACCAAAGAAGAAGGAACGCTATAAGATGAATTTGAAGCAACTCGTAAATAAAGCTAAAGACAAAAGCAATTTTTCTGACTTAAAGGCATACATAAAGTTTTGTGATCAATATCTTAATTACATCACAGACAACTTACAGGCAATAATCATTTCACAAAACGAAAATCATTATTGCTTTTACCAATATAAAAAGATAGGTGATTTTCAAATTACCAGACCTATTAACTCAAACCTAATGTATGATGCAAATGGTTTTTCAAACGTATCAAAAGAATTTCTAAAAATCCTCAAAAGTATAAAGACGATTGACAAAAATGATGAGGCGATTAGAAATATCATAAACAATATGACATATACCATTCAACAATCTGTTGGCTCTGCATTAGACGGATTACCAGCAGGGCAATCAAATACTGCAAGAAAACTAAATGGAGACTTGTTTGAACATTTTATTCGCCTAATTATTAGTGAAATCGGTATTGTCTGCAAATCTGGAACAATTCAAGTACCGGTGATTGTGGACGGTGAACCAACATTCACAATGAAATATCAACATGACCTTATAATTGAAAATGATAGTGATATTAAAGTCATCGGCTCGATTAAAACATCGAGCAAAGACAGAATTGATAAAATTTTTATTGACAAGTTTCTATACAATAAGCTTACAGAGAAAGCAACTCCACATATTGCAATATTTTTGAACGATGTTCAAAGGAAAAAGAGGGAAAAGGAAAATGAATATGGTATAATTGCAACTTTTCTTCCTGGTCATTTTAAAGGGTACACAGTTAAACTTAATCCTCTTGATGGAGTGTATTACTGCGACATTAGACCAAATATGAAAACAGAAAATATTTTAAAAGACCATATAAAAACTTTTGACAACCTGCTGATTGAAGACATTTGGAAATTTTTATAAATCGAAATAAGCGTTTGAACAATACATTAAAAAAATTAGCTTAATTATGTTTAAAAATTCCTTTTTAAAAACAAGTTTCATACTTACCCTTATTTTAATACTTCAAACAAACAGCGCCTCTGCCCAGATTAACACTGAGAAATACAGGAAATACAATTCGGATGAAACCGGATTTTTATTTAATCTCGCTACCACATTTTCGCTAAAGGCCGGAAACACCGAATATTCTGCATATACCGGAAGTGGCCGGGTTGATTACAACGGAAAAAAGTTTGATGCTTTTATTGTAGGAAATTTTGAATTCAAAAACACAGGCGAAACAAAGGTTGAAAATGATGGTTTTGTTCACTTACGTGGAATTACACACGTAGCAAAACGAACTACCTGGGAAATTTTCCTTCAAAAACAGTACGATGAGTTTATCGATCTGAATTCACGCGATTTGGCCGGGACTGGGATTAAATACAGATTGCTTGAATCAGTTTCGAAAAAGGACAGCACAAATACGGTTGACATTAACGTAAGTACAGGTTTAATGTACGAAACAGAAAATTACAATCTTGATGGTGGAACCATTGATCAATTTCACTGGCGCAACACCAGCTTTGTGAGCATCGACTGGTTGATAAAAAGTAAGCTAAACTTAACAAGCGTAATTTATTATCAACCTGCGTTCGATGATTTTAACGATTTTAGAATTGCTGCCGAAGGGGGGCTTGAATTTGCGATTGCAAAATCGGTTAATTTTATATTCGCTATCACCTACCGTTACAACAATAAACCTGTAACCAATGTGAAAATTTTTGATCTTTCTATTCAAAACGGAATCCGAATTGAAATAAAGTAATCGAAGGATTTTATTCAAAATTCCAAAAATCTCACCATCTTTGTAGGTATCAACCAGTGTTTAATTACTTTAAATTTATTAGTAAGGATTATTAATTATTAAATCTTGCTAATTTAGTTGGCAGTTCTCAGTCATCAGTCAACAAACTAATTTCTACCACAGGTTCTTAAATTCAGGCTGTAAATTAAAAAGTTATTACATCAATAAATTTTATTTTAGAAAAATAAAAGCAGACCTAAAAAATATAAATTATGGCAGACGATAAGAAGATTATATTTTCGATGATGGGGGTAGGAAAAATTTACCCCCCAAATAAACAAGTATTAAAAAACATCTACCTATCCTTTTTTTACGGGGCTAAAATCGGTATCATCGGGTTGAATGGTTCGGGAAAATCCACTTTGTTGAAAATCATTGCCGGTATGGAGCAATCATACCTTGGAGAAGTAACATTTTCTCCCGGGTACGAAGTTGGTTTTCTGGAACAAGAACCAAAGTTGGACGACAGCAAAACAGTGAGAGAAATCGTGGAAGAAGGTGTTCAGGAAACTGTTGACTTGTTAAAAGAATATGAAGAAATAAACCTGAAGTTTGCCGAACCCATGAGTGACGATGAGATGAACAAGCTTATCGACCGCCAGGGAAAACTTACAGAACTGATCGATCAGAAAGATGCCTGGGAACTTGATTCAAAACTCGAAAGAGCAATGGATGCCCTTCGTTGCCCCGAGGGTGATTCACCTGTTAAAAACCTCTCGGGTGGCGAACGCAGACGTGTGGCCTTGTGCCGGCTGCTTTTGAAAGAACCCGATATTTTACTGCTCGATGAGCCTACAAACCACCTGGATGCCGAATCGGTGGAATGGCTCGAACACCATCTTCAAAAATACAAAGGCACGGTAATAGCCGTAACCCACGACAGGTATTTCCTCGACAACGTGGCAGGCTGGATACTGGAACTCGACCGCGGTGAAGGCATTCCCTGGAAAGGAAATTATTCGTCGTGGCTGGAGCAAAAAACCAAACGCCTCGAAATGGAGGAAAAAACCCAAAGTAAACGACACAAAACCCTGGAACGGGAGCTGGAATGGGTGCGCATGGCACCAAAGGCAAGACATGCTAAATCGAAGGCAAGGCTGTCGGCTTACGAAAAAATGATGGATGAGGATGTAAAAGAAAAAGAAGAAAAACTTGAAATTTTTATCCCCAACGGACCCAGGTTAGGCAATAAGGTAATCGAAGCTGTGAACGTGAGCAAAGCTTTTGGAGATAAGCTGCTTTTTGATGATCTGAACTTCATGCTTCCACCTGCCGGGATTGTGGGCGTAATTGGGCCTAATGGTGCCGGAAAAACCACCCTCTTTCGCTTAATTATGAAACAGGAAACCCCCGATAATGGTGAATTTGTTACAGGTGAAACTGTTAAACCGGGTTATGTTGATCAAACGCACGCCGGGATTGATCCCGAAAAAACAGTTTGGGAGACCATTTCGGGCGACCACGAAACCATTCAACTTGGCAACAGGGAAATGAATTCGAGGGCCTATGTTTCCAGGTTTAATTTTAGTGGTGTCGATCAGCAGAAAAAAACCGGGGTTTTATCCGGCGGGGAACGAAACCGTTTACACCTTGCCCTCACTTTAAAACAAGAAGCCAATGTTTTACTTTTGGATGAGCCCACAAACGATATCGACGTTAATACCCTTCGTGCTTTGGAAGAAGGCCTGGAAAATTTTGCAGGTTGCGCCGTAATTATTTCTCACGATCGTTGGTTTCTTGACCGGATCGCCACACACATCCTTGCATTTGAAGGAAACTCGCAGGTTTACTTTTTCGAAGGAAGCTACTCGGAATATGAAGAAAATAAAAAGAAACGACTTGGCGATGAAGGCCCTAAACGGATTAAATACAGAAAATTAAAAGCCTGATCTCATGGAAAGCCAACTTTATGCTGTACTTACCGGCGATATTGCCAAGTCATCACGATTTGAAGGTGCAGCCCGACAAAACCTGCTCAATATTTTAAAAGCAGCATTTGAAGAAATGGAAGCCATCCTGGGGTCAGATCTTATTGCCTTTCCCTTCGAGATTTTTCGTGGAGACAGTTTCCAGGGCGTACTCTTACAACCTGAAAAAGCATTAGCTGCAGCAGTCTTAATCAGATCCTTTATAAGGAGTAGCTACAAAACTACCCTCCAAAATGCCGTTGATGCCCGCATTGCTATTGGCATTGGCACCGTTTCGCATTTACCGGTTAAAAGTACCGGAGAAGGCGATGGCGAAGCTTTCAGGAATTCCGGCCCCGAATTGGATAAACTCTCAAAACATAAACTAATGATGGCCATCAAAACCCCGTGGGATGAAATTAATAGTGAACTGGCCGTTGAATGTTCCATGTTGGATGTAATCATTTCGCGCTGGACTCCACAACAGGCAGATGTTATTATTGAGTACTTCAAGGGGAAAACTCAAGAGGAAATGGCCGAAAACTTTAAGGTATCGCAACCGGCAATTAAAAAACGAATGGCTTCGGCAAATAGTTATCAGTTAGATTTAATGGTACATCGTTTCAACAGTTTTTTCAAAACAGTAAATTATAACCCTGTGGGGTTATAATTGGCTATTATAACCCTGTGGGGTTATAATTTATGATTATAACCCCACAGGGTTATAATTAGAGGTTTTTCCGAAATCAAAATTTGCATAGGCATACATTAGAATTTTTATTAGTATCCGACAAAATGATAGAAAGAAAAAAAGATTCCTCACTTCATCCCGAAGTTTCGGGATTGCGTTCGGAATGACAAGGCTTTAGCTATTCGAGTGGTGGGGGTGACATTATGGAATAGATTTCTCCCGGCAACACACCGCTCCGCTGTATGTCTTGGTCGAAATGACCCCGTCCATGGGTTGATTTGGGAGGAGGGGAATCGGGCGCTTCGCGCCCGATTCCCCTCCTCCCACTACCCAAACGGAAGCATTATCACCTCGAAAGAGCGAAGCGGCCTGCCCCGTTTTTTCGGGGATTGAGAGGTCTGTCTAATGGTATATTTTTCAGTACTTTACACAAACATGTCATTGGTATCAAAGGGAGGAATCTGTTAAAATTACTCGAACAGTAATGAAAATTTTTATTGCACAAATCATAAAACACTTTAAACCAAATAAGGATGACAGATTTAACAAGCTACGACATCGCCCTGCTACTTAGATTGGTGATAGCGCATTTGCTTGCTGATTTTTTATTGCAGCGCAAAACCTGGATCAAAGAAAGGTCGGCGAAAAAATGGAAGGCGAAAACGCTTTATCTTCATGCACTGATTGTTGGAGTACTGACGTGGGCTCTGTCAGGATATTATCAAAATTTTTGGATTCCTTTACTTGTAATGCTTACTCACTTTTTAATTGATACTGTAAAATCATACACCGGAAATACCTTAAAATATTTTTTACTCGATCAGTTGTTTCATTTCATTGTAATACTCATTGCCTGGTATCTTTATTTAATGCCCGAAATAAACTTTTCAGAAATCATTCAAAACATATTTTACGACCAGAAGAACCTTGCAATAATCACAGCCTACATTTTTACAATTTGGCCTTCGGGATTTTTAATTGCAAAAATTACAGAAAACTGGCAGAAGCAAATTAAAAATGATGGCCTTGAAGATGCAGGCAGATGGATTGGAATGTTTGAAAGGGTATTGATTTTAACCTTTGTGTTGATCAATCAATTTTCGGGGATTGGTTTTTTAATTGCAGCAAAATCAATTTTAAGGTTCAGTGATATAAAAAATGCCGAAACCCGCAAAGATGCTGAATACATATTGTTGGGCACGATGATAAGTTTTATTTTAGCAATTTTCACCGGAATTGCCGTAAAGCCCTTTGTGTAAAACAAAAAGGCTCTTCAAAATTATTGGAGAGCCTTTTTTTATATAGGTTTGGAATTGAATGTTAGTACATTCCACCCATTCCGCCACCGGGAGGCATACCACCTGGCATTCCACCACCGGCAGGAGCGTCTTCTTTAATATCAGCAAGAACACATTCGGTTGTAAGTAACATTCCGGCAATTGAAGCGGCATTTTCAAGTGCAACGCGTGCAACTTTTGCAGGATCAATTACACCAGCATCATATAGGTTTTCGTAAACCTCGGTGCGGGCGTTAAAACCATAGTCACCTTTTCCTTCTTTCACTTTGTTGATAACAACAGAACCTTCCATACCGGCGTTTTCAACAATCTGACGCAATGGCTCTTCAAGCGCTCTTTTCATTATAGCAACACCTGTTTCTTCGTCATCATTTTCAACATCGATGTTTGAGAGCGCATCAACAGCGCGAAGATAAGCAACACCACCACCGGGGATGATTCCTTCTTCGATTGCAGCGCGGGTTGCGTTAAGAGCATCTTCGAAAAGGTCTTTCTTCGTTTTCATTTCCACTTCGCTAGCAGCGCCAACATAAATAACTGCAACACCACCTGCTAATTTAGCAAGACGTTCCTGAAGTTTTTCTTTATCGTAATCAGAGGTAGTTGTTTCGATTTGCTTTTTAATTTGAGCTACACGACCATCGATATCTGCTTTATTGCCTTTACCACTTACAATGGTTGTATTTTCTTTGTCAATAGTAATCTTCTCAGCTGCACCCAGGTAATCCAGGGTAGCATCTTCGAGTTTGTAACCCTTTTCTTCCGAAATTACGGTACCACCTGTTAAAGTTGCTATATCTTCAAGCATTTCTTTTCTGCGGTCGCCAAAGCCGGGAGCTTTAACAGCAACAACTTTAAGTCCGCCGCGCAATTTATTAACAACGAGAGTAGCCAAAGCTTCGGTTTCAACATCCTCGGCAATGATCAGCATCGGACGGCTTGATTGTGCAACTTTTTCAAGAATTGGGAGCAGATCCTTCATTACAGAAATCTTCTTATCGTAAATGAGGATGTAGGGATTTTCGTAAACAGCTTCCATTTTTTCGGTATTGGTAGCGAAGTACGGAGAAATATAACCCCTGTCGAACTGCATACCTTCAACAACCTCAACGTTAGTATCGATTCCTTTAGCTTCTTCAACAGTAATTACACCTTCTTTTTTAACTTTTGCCATAGCCTGGGCAATGAGTTTACCCACCTGGTTATCGTTATTTGCAGAAATTGAAGCAACTTGCTCAATTTTATCAAAGCTATCGCCAATTTCCTGTGATTGCAATTTCAGGTTTTCAACAACAGCTCTTACAGCTTTGTCGATACCTCTTTTAAGATCCATCGGATTTGCACCTGCGGTAACATTTTTCAATCCGGTGGTAAAGATTGATTGGGCCAAAACAGTTGCAGTGGTAGTACCATCACCGGCTAAGTCGTTGGTTTTTGAAGCAACTTCTTTTACCATTTGAGCACCCATATTTTCGATAGGCTCTTTGAGTTCTATTTCTTTTGCAACAGTAACACCATCTTTGGTAACGGTTGGTGCACCGAATGATTTGTCGATTATAACATTGCGTCCTTTAGGGCCTAATGTAACTTTAACAGCATTAGAAAGTGCGTCAACACCTCTCTTCAGTCCGTCTCTAGCTTCAAGATCAAAAATTATATCTTTTGCCATTTTATCTAATTTTTATGTTATTAATGAATAAATTATTTTACTTAAACAATTGCAACGATGTCAGATTCGCGCATAATCAGGTAGTCATTACCGTCAATTGTGATTTCCGTACCTGCATATTTTCCATACAGAACCACGTCGCCAACTTTAACTGTCAGTGGTTCATCTTTCTTTCCGGGGCCTACTGCCAAAACAGTACCTCTTTGTGGTTTCTCTTTAGCTGTGTCAGGAATAATAATTCCACCTGTTGTTTTTTGTTCTGCTAAGGCAGCTTCAACCACTACTCTGTCTGCCAGGGGTTGGATGTTTACTTTTGCCATATTACTTATTGTATTTAATATTAATTATTGATAATCTTATTTAAGCTACGCCGTGCCGAATCAGAATTTATGCCAAAGCAATATTTTTCCTCAAAATTCAATATTCATGACATTTCTGTCAGTAATCCTGACATCATCTATAACCAGAGAATTAAAACGGTGGAAATCATTTAACAGTAAATGTCAGCTTTAATTAAGGGATGGAAGCAAATAAAAAAATGTCAGATCGTTCGTGACAATCTGACATTTTATAAATTTTATTAGTTGTATTATTAACTACTCTTCTCCACCTTCACTATTGTCAGGAGTTTGTTCACCACCGGCGTTTGGTGTGAATGGAATGGTGGTTGGAATCGGAATATCGTTGATTGATCCTCTGATTTCAGTATCAGTTATTACCAGTCCACTACTTTTTGGTATTACTTTGGAAGAACCCAAAACTAAAACCATCATAGCAACAGCCAAAGACCAGGTAAATTTCTCAAGAAAGTCAGCAGTTTTTCTAACTCCCATGTATTGATTTGAACCTGCAAAGTTGGATGCAAGGCCACCACCCTTGGAGTTTTGGACTAAAACAACCAGTATTATTAAAACTGCAACAATTAAAAGTAGTACGGTTAAAAGAATGAACAATCCCATTTTATCAAGTATTTAAATTCTGTGTATGCTTTATTTTTTCAATTTGGCGTGCAAAGTAACTACTTTTATTCGGAACTGTCAAAATTAATTGCTTATAAATTTTTATTGCTTTTTCATAGCTCCCCTGGCTAAGGTGTATTTTTGCAAGTGTCTCACTCACAATATTATCCTTATCAATTTTACTTTTATGAGCATAATCAACAGGATTATAAAAATCAGATTTCGACCTCGAAATCCTGGGAGAGTTTTCAATAAAGCGATCAATTAGTTCGGCTTTTGACTTTAAAAACCCGGATAAATGATCGGCATCCATGCTATTTTCATCCTCAACAACTTCTGAATCCGCTTCCGACATTTCAGGTACTATTTCAGGATTGTCGATATTGCTTTCAGAAATGTGTTCGATAGCTTTATCTTCATCATAAATAGACTCTGTATCCGGGAGCTTATCAGATTTCTCATCCTTTTGAGCTTGATCCTCCAATTCGATGACTTTTCCTGCAATTTCAACATCCTCAAGCGGCACATTATCAATTTCACCGGTTCGCGGGGATTTATTATTTTGTCCCGAATCCTGAGTTGTTTCGGTAGCAAAACTTGAAGTACCAGGCTCGGTATAATTTTGTTTTTCAGCAAAATACCTCAAAATGCTTCTATCACAGGCATAGGCCGAAACAAGTTTCAATCGACTATGATGCCTGATATCGTGCTCTTGCAGTAAGGAGATAAAATACAACAACTGCCCGCTCTGACAATAGGGGTATCTTTCGATAACATCGCTTAAGCCTTCGCTATAAACAGGTTCACCACCAAGCGCTAATTGAATACTATCGATAAATTGTTGTTTATTCATTGAAATTAAAAATCAGATTATTTCGAATTGTGTTTTTCTGGTTTTGGATAATCCAACGAAAAGTGTAAACCCCGGCTTTCTTTTCTTTGCATTGCCATTTTAATAATCAAATAGGCCACGTTGATCATATTTCTCAATTCGCATATTTTTACGGTTAGAATTGACATATCATACAATACCTCGGTTTCACGGTAAATAATTTCCAGTCGGTCGAGGGCTCTTTTTAATCTAAGATTCGATCGAACGATGCCTACATAACTACTCATAATTGCCTGTAAATCTTTTAGGCTTTGGGTAATTAAAATCATTTCTTCGTTAAGTACCGTGCCTTCAGTATTCCAGTTGGGGATATCATGATTAAAAATAACATTCTTTAATGTGGCGACAGCATTGATGCTAGCCCTGTGTGAGAATACAACCGATTCGAGCAATGAATTTGATGCAAGACGATTTGCGCCGTGCAAACCCGTGGAAGCACATTCGCCACTTGCATATAAGTTTTTTATCGAACTTCGGGCGTACTCATCTACCTTTATTCCGCCACAGGTATAATGTGCGGCAGGAACAACAGGAATCATGTCTCTTGAAATATCGATTCCTATGCTTAGGCACTTTGCATAAACCGTAGGAAAATGATTAATAAGTTCATTCTTATCGAGGTGTCTGCAATCGAGATACACAAAATCGTCACCTAAAATTTTCATTTCGCTATCAATGGCACGTGCAACTATATCCCTTGGGGCAAGCGATTCACGCTGATCATACTTTTTCATGAATTCCTCTTCCAGGGAGTTTTTCAGGATTCCTCCAAATCCTCGTAAAGCTTCCGTAATAAGAAAGGAGGGTTTTTCTTTTGGATTATATAGCGCTGTAGGATGAAATTGAATAAATTCCATATTTTCAATAATTCCTTTTGCACGGTAAACTAAAGCTACCCCATCGCCTGTAGCCAACCCGGGGTTTGTTGTGGTTGCATAAACGTTTCCTGCCCCACCGGTGGCAATCATTGTGGTTTTAGCCAGGATTGTATCAATCTCGTTTTTCTCAATATCCAACACATAAGCACCATAGCAGTAAACATTGCTGTGTCTTCGATTCACCTGTTCACCCAAATGATGCTGGGTAATTACATCGATGGTAAAATGATGTTCACGAATTACAATATTTTGATTTGCTTTAACCTGCTGTAGCAAAATATTTTGAAGCTCCTGCCCGGTATTATCTTTATGATGGAGCACCCTGTTTTCTGAATGACCGCCCTCTTTGCCAAGATCATAGCGTCCGGATTTATTTTTATCAAAACGGGCGCCCCATTCAATCAGTTCTTTTACACGATCGGTAGATTCAGAAATTGTTATCCTTACAATTTTTTCATCATTCAGGTCATCTCCGGCAATTAGCGTATCGTTAATATGCTTCTCATAAGTATCAGGGGTGTACATTACAGCAGCAATTCCACCCTGTGCATATCTTGTTGCCGTTTCGCCGGCCGAGATTTTTGTTACAAGACAAACACTGCCATGCGCGGCAACTTTAAGTGCATAACTTAAGCCGGCTATTCCCGTTCCGATTACTAAAAAATCATAATGCTCTCTCATTATTCTTGATATAATTCGGGTACTAATTATAAAAGATGCCTGCGAATGTTCCCGGCTATTTGCCCAAATTCCTCAGCAGTGAATTTTAGTTTTGTTTTGCTAAAATCGATATCATAAATACTATTAATTGGTACCAGATGAATATGTGCATGTGGCACTTCAAGCCCGAGCACGGTGATGCCAATACGCTTGCAATCGATTTCTTTTTTCATGGCATGAGCCACTTTTTTGGCAAACACGATCATACCTTTCAACAATTCATCATCAACATCAAAAATGTAATCTATTTCCTTTTTAGGGATTACAAGTGTATGGCCTAAGGCAAGGGGATTGATATCCAAAAAAGCATAATAATCGTCATCTTCAGCTAATTTGTAAGATGGGATTTCTCCATTAATAATTTTGCTAAATATGCTACTCATAATATTATAGATTTAATAAATTGACAAATAACAAAAGTAACATTTCCCATCAAAAAAAAAATGCCAAACAGTTTAAACCATTTAGCATCATACTGATTTTTGTATTGATATCTTTATTACCTGGTAATTTCAAGTATTTCAAAACTCATTTTCCCGGCAGGAACCTGTATATCGGCAATATCGCCAACCGACTTACCCAACAATCCTTTTGCAATTGGAGAATCCACTGAGATTTTACCTTTTTTAATATCTGCTTCCCTCTCGGGAGCGATGGTATATTTCATTTTAGTTTTAGTTTTAAGGTTGAGTATGGTTACATGAGAAAGGATATAGACCTTTGTCGTATCCAATTTTGATTCATCTATTACCCTGGCTTTGCGGATTGTATCCTGGAGCTTCGCGATATTCAGTTCGAGCATTCCCTGGGCTTCCTTGGCAGCATCGTACTCAGCATTTTCTGATAAATCACCCTTATCGCGGGCTTCGGCAATTTGGGCTGATGCCGCGGGTCGGTCAACAGTTATCAACTTATGTAGATCTTCTTTTAATTTATCGAGACCTTTCTCGTTATAATATTTAATTTCTGTCATTTCTCCTCAACCTTTTATGATAAATATAGATAATGAAAAAGACCCTTTCCTAAAAAAGGGCCTTTAACTTTATGGTGCAAAATTAATATTTTTTCTGATCCTAATCGGCTATTAACTATTTTTTTACAAGCTAATACGTGCTCCAATCGTATGAACACCATCAAAAGGATCGGTATCTCTGTAAGAATAATCTATTGAAAAAACAGATCCTTTTTCCTTGTTGAGGGGAATTTGAACTGAAATACCTGCACTGGGACCTGTAAAAACAGAAGTTCTATCGGTTTTATTAGTAATACCTTCTTCGTAGGTATATCCGGCTCTGAGCAATAGATATGACTTTAACGAAAATTCACCACCAACAATAAGCTGGTCTTTTGTAAATGAATTAGAAACAAAAGTTCCTGCCAATGTAAAACGGCTTTCTCCAAATAAAAAGTCATAAGCTCCGGCAATCATCAAGGTTGCCGGCAATTCGAAATCAGAAACGCGCTGTTCAAATGTGGGAGACGTTTGAGAAAACTGGGAATAAAAACCTCTAAAGCTTAATCCATCGCCAGAGAACTTCATGGTTGGACCAACGTTTTTAAGCGAAATACCAAACTTGATGTTTTCAAGTTCGCCGGTTACGTATTGAATACCTGCATCAATTGCAACACCCTGGGCACTCATATCAGCAACAGATTCAGATATTATTTTAATATTAAATCCACCATAGATACTATTAGAAAATGCTTTCGCGTAAGCAATATTGATATTCATCAAAGTTGGGCTAAAAGTTCCGATACTTGCATCAGCAGGATCAGGGTTATTAATTGTAGTTCGGTAAATATCACCAAAACTCATCGAAACAATTGCGATGGTTAGTGCTCCTGATTCTCCGATTCGCTGCGAAATTCCAAAGGACATCAAATTAACATCAGCACCTTTTAAATAGTCGGTATTGGCAAATATTAGTTCAGTATTGGGAGTAAAAGCTGTTCCAGCCACATTTGTAAAAATGGCTTCCAGCCCACGCGAACAAGCCACGTTAGCACCACCCCAACCCGAACTACCTGCCCATGGGTTAATTAATAATTCAGATGCTCCAGATTGCCCGGAACGGTCTTTATTACCAGCAGTTGCGATTAACGGGAAGATAAGTATTACTGTTAATAAAACCGCTAATATATCTCTGTAAATGTTTTTCATGCCTTCAAATTTTAATGTTTTAGATTTTTCTAACATTATACTTAGAATGTATTGAGGTCAATCGGACGCATAGCTCCAAACCATTTAATTACACGCTCACCACTTCGGCCGCCTGTCTCTTTAACATGAATGAGATACAAACCACCGGCAATTGGAATCCCGGCAAAATTCTTCAAATCCCAATCAATAGAAGTTTTAGCATCTGTATCGCTGCCACTGGTAGAAGACGATGGGTTATTAACACCTGATTTATCAACATTATACTGTCTTATTAATGTTCCGCTAATATTATAAATGGTAACAACACATCGCTCAGGCAGGTTTGTAATCTTTACACGTGTATCAAGCTGACTCCGCTCATATCCCGATCCATCAGCATAGGCATAATAGGGATTAGGAACAACATTTATCAGATCCAGATCGCTATCATTCTTTGTAGGCGAAAACTTAACTGCTTCAAATCCTGCTGTATTGAATTTATAAACAGGGAAGAAATCATTTTCATTCTTCGCATTGTTTAAATCCATTGCTGTTGATGAATAATACCTTCGATAAGGTTTTGCCACCCTGATACTAATTTTAGCATCATTACCTTCGGGCAACCAAATTGAATCAGCCATTAAAGGCATATTAACCCAGTTAACGCTGGCATAGAGGCCCGTCAAACGAAAAAAATCAGGTAATCCTCCATTAGCAGTACCGACACCAACCAACGAATCCCTGAAATACCTACCGGCATCATAAAGAGGAATATGGAAGAGTTTATCAACGTAATTAATTGTTATTTGATTTAAAATATACAGATAATGCATACCTCCAAAAATTGGATTCCCACTATTATCGAATACCCTGTTGGATGGATTCCATTGCATATCACGCCCATTATCACCGGATAACCAAGAGTTTTCTCCATACACTACATTCAGGCGCTCACCGGTTTCAACATTGATAACATAACCCGGGAACCAACCCATACCGCGAGCTGAAATATAATTAGGATCTTCGGGATTGTCACTATCGGGAAGGGCCATACTCTCCGCAAAATTTCCTGATTTATCAATCGATGGGGAAACTCTAAGATGCATCTTTTCAGCTCCACCCTGAGCAAGATTATCATCAGGACAAGTTTCGATTACCGGACATCTGGTCCACTTCGACTTGTCAGAAGTTAAAACAACATCAATACTAGCAAAAAATTTAAGCTTTGCTATATCCCTTGATTGGGAACTGTATGCCGGTGCTTCTGGAAATTCACCCTTGTCAGCTACCAGGCCGTAAGGTGCCCATGAACCGCCAATTACTTTTTCGTAATATTGGCCGGCATCCCAGGGCTGATCGTCTGACATTTTCCAGTCGTTAAGCTGGGCGTTAGCATCATCTTTGTAAACCCCTGAACGAATCCAGTTTAAGGGGTTGGCAGGAATATCAAAATCGGGTACGCCTGAAAACCAAAACTGTGAGCTGTCCGCAAAAGTTAAGGAAGAGTTGATAAGCCCATTATTTGAAGCGTTAGGAGACCCGGGTGCTGCTATTTGTACAATATCTATTGAAATACCTAATTCGGGTATTACCTGTTCATTTCGAATATTAATTGTAGTATCGGATCTCCATGTGGTTCCCGAAGCATCGGTTAAAATCCAACTTGCTGTCGAAATAAGCGAATCAGTAACCACAACATTACCTTGAGAATCAGTATAAGAATTAGATGTTTGTTTAACATTAATGAATTTAAGTGTAAATTCACCAGCTTTCATATCCAAAGGATCAACCACTTTAACATTCAAAGGCCCGAAATTCTTAATATAACCAAGTTCATACGCTATTGGGTAATTTTCGGAGTCCATAGTGTCGGTAGTAAAATAATTTCCTGTAATAGGATCAAGTGTGTAGGAAATTGGAGGTTTTGATAATATTTCTTCAACAGTGCTTTCGTTGAGATCAAGTTCAAAACCACCGTTACCGTTACCCTGAATTCGGGTAATTTCAAACCTGTCGCCATAAACCGAGTTGGTTTGCAGGCCATTTACAGGCTTGTGAGGAATTGTTGTGTAAACCTTTATGTTTTTCCTACCGGCAAGAAATGGTAACTTCTGTCCATAAAGACCATCTTCAACACCAACCTCCTGCGAATAGGGACGGTATTCATTATAGGAATAAGCAAGTGCAATAAAATAATATTGTTTGTGATTAACGAGTTTTGGATCCTTATCTGCAAACGCATCTTCCGTTATCTGGAATGTATGCCTTATTCCTTCATCACCCCCGTCAACTTCAACCACGGGTACATTAGCACCAATTCCCTGGTCGAAATAATAATTTATCAATTTAGTAATGCCATTTTTCTTGTCGAACTGGGCTACTAACCTCGCGAGGTCAGGATCACTGAGGCTTTCAACACTAACATCAGCACGCCGCAATTGATAAATCTTATAGCCCTCGAATCGGTAGGTTTTCAAAGAATCCTCCTGGGCCTGTGTCCTTTGGCCGGTGGTATCTTCGAGCAATTGGATATTAGGATCAATCTCTGAATAGGCTTCCAAATAATTGTTAGAGCCTTTTCGGTTGGAAATGGAAACAGTGATGGTTCCGTCATCTTCGAGGAATGTTAAATCAGGAGCGCTGGGGCCGTCAAGTACTTTAAAACAGTTATCAAACAATGCCTGGGCTTTATCATCAACAACACGAAGCAAAAGAACTGAAGCCCAAGGACCACCAGATGTTGCCCTTGCCCAGGGAATACCCACTGTAATATAGTTAACGGCACCTGGTTCCAGGTCGAAAGGTCCGGCAGATTGCATAAATCGACGGTCGCCGGGTTGATTCAGCATGGTTTTTTCAGTCCAGAAATTACCATTCTGGTTAAATCCATCCTCTGGTGGCACACCACCGGTTCCCCAATTACAGGGGTCAGTATCACCAGGAAACATGAAGTTGCATTCAGGACCTACTGCTTTAGGATCGTTGGTGTGTGCAGTTCCACCATATTGCATTTTTGTGTTGTCTTTCCAAATTCCCCGGAGGTAATTATAGTATTCAGGAGCTTTGTCCGGGTCGGTAGTATTTGGGTTTGATGAAGTATTGTTATGATATACAAACCTTCTCATACCAAAACGTTCGTTATCCACAATACCATCTCCAAAGTTTACTCCGTTAATACTCACATCACATATTTGGATGGCATCAACAGTGTCGCCTGCTGCATTTACAACAAATTGATACTTTGGGTTGTCGTTGCCATCAGGATCCATATAGGGTCCCTGGAAAAAGTCAACTCCAATGGCAGGGGGTTGCTCTCCGTAGGCTTCAACCTCACCAGAACCATCGATAGCGGTTCCATTATAGCAATAACCCAAACCACGTGCAACATCGCATCCCACAAAATCATCCCATGCATACCCCAGGTCTGTATCAACCCACTGGCTAAAGTATGTTTGGGTTAACTTAAATGTTGAACGGTTGATAATTTCATAACTGTAAAATGTCATGTTGTTCACTTCATCGTTTGTTGCAAAAGCAAAGGCCTGTGCACGAATTTCCATACCAATGGCTGCACCTTCGGTTTCGGTATGAATATTTCCTTTATCATTAAATACCCACCATAAGGTTTGGTCACCTTTAATAACCTGGTCGGAAAGGATACCATACTTCCAGTTATCAGTATCATCAGCATAGTAATAATCGGCATCTTTTGTCGGAGTCAGGGTTTTGCAAAGCGCATTATCAACATCATAATAAGGATAATCTCCGGCTTCTGCGTGGTATTCTCCATCATAATCAACATCTTTAAAAGGAGCGAGATAATAACTTTGTCCCAGAGCCTCATCACCATGTGCCGGCCAATTCTTAATTGATTCCGGTATTGAATAATCCGGAAATTCTTCGGTAGGATCTGCGCTTGTTGACCATGCAATGAAAGCATCAACTTCAGCCCTTGAAATTTCAAACAATCTATCATATTCGGCGCATGTCTGTGCATCAATAGATGCATCAATGCGAGAAATAGGACCAGGCCAATAATCAACCCCACCATTAAAAGTAGGACCTTGACGATACCGTTGTGCAGCAAGCTTTAACTGCCCGTTAACGTCAACCCCACCAATCCACAAAGAGGCAGAAAACATCGATGTTTTAGTAGTATTGGCAGGTACATAGTATTCAGCACGGTCTAAATTCCACCACATATCACCACCGGTATTAATACGGCAGCGGATATTATTAATATCCAGAAATGCGAATGAACCACTAGCAGAACACCCGGCAGCACTTGCTTTTAGATTTTGTGTTTTTACATTATGTTGTTCTTCTGCAAAATTTTCCTGTGTTACAATCAACAAAACAATGGAAAGAAGCAGGGTTCTTAATATGTATTTCATATTTATCATAATTATTAATTATCCTGTTTTAAAATTCTATTGGCTTAAAAATTAAATGTCACGCCGAGACGAATTTGACGAGGTACACTATAGTAATAGGGTGAATTCATTCGAAGAGCATACAAATCACGATAGGCAACCGGATCGATAGAAGCTTCGATATTACTCTGCCATTCAGGGGCAGTAAGATAACCATCGTCATCAGGGCTTCCTGTTGCAGGATAAACATTGATAATATTTTTGGTGTTGAGTAAATTCAACACTTGTAAATATACATTGAGGTAAGTCCTTGAATTTGGATTCTTTGAAATATTGATATCCCTGTCAAGACGAGCATCAATTCTAAATGACCAGGGTAATCTGGAACCGTTAATTGTACCGTCAAGCACATAGCCGCCACCTCCGCCATAAACACCAATGATGTTTTCTGACTTCGTGTAAGGAGTACCTGAACCACCACTCATTGTTAAATTCAAACCGGTATTTTGCAACCATTGGGTAGTTTTAACCTGATCGGTTCCCTTGATTTGTTTGGTGCTGCTTGGTCCATTATAGTTTTTACCTTCACCAAACCTGTAATCAAGCACAATATTAAACGCGTGCCTTCGATCCCAATTAAGGGGGAAAATTGTTCTCAAATTAGGCAGGCCTGCGTTAACAAGGGCAGCGGCTGTATTTGGGCTGGATCCTGTACCTTCGGCAAATTGCAAAGTGTAACTTACCCTTGCCCGTACGTTGTTGGTTCGACGCAAGTCATATTCAACCGTTAAACCTTTTACTGTTGAAAAGTCGAGGTTGGCATAAGAGTCGTAAAGGTTTGAACCCCCGGTATATGCACCGGTATATCGGTAATACTGGATCTGATCGCGAATTTCACGATAGAAAGTTGAAATTTTAAGTGATGAAGTATTGCTTACCTTTTGTTGGAATCCCAATTCGTAGTCGATTGTTTTCTCAGGCTTTAAATTCGGATTATTGATAGCATCCTGCTTATCGATGAATAAATATTGTGTGGGATTCATTCTTAGCGCGGAGGTTGGCCTTTGGGTAAGGATGTCGTAGTGAGCAAAAAACAAGGCTTCATCAGAAATCGGGAAAGAAAAAGCGATACGAGGCATAATACTAACCTGTGGCTCATAATCTTCAAATGCATCTGAAGTCATTTGTGTTTGATTCGGGCTTTTCAAATAAGGAGTAATTCCGTTACCTGCATCCAAAATATTTGGGTTTTGAATTATTGCCCCTGAGGCATTGTACCAGGTTTCGTCTTCGCGATATCCGAGAACTGTTGAGGGGTTATCTTTATTATCGATGTAAACAACTGCGTTACCACCAATATTGGATGGATGGTTTGGAGCCTGGCCATTAATCCATAAATCCTCATCACTCGACATTTCTTTGGCATCGTAGGCTGAATAGAAAAGATATGGATCTTTCAATACATTTTGATTGGCATCGAAACGGTCAACCCTCACACCAATATTAAAAATAAGATCATCAAAAGCAAATTTATCCTGGATATAACCGGCCATGTAAATGGGCTCAAAGGCCTGAATATCCCTTGTATTAAACTCTTTCGTCTGCCCGTTAGGAAGGGCAATACTTTCTGTTTTATTAAAGAAATCATCAAATGCCGGGCGGCTTGAATTTTTATTCCCATAAGGATCGTATCCATAGTAACCAACATAATTTGCACCATCCGAAAGAATTTCATCGGGGCTAAACATGTCGATGGATAGTCCACCATTAACCGGAACATCTTTTATAACATTGCCATCAGGATCAATGTAATTGATGGTTTGTGTGTTGGGATCGTAAGAATCAATATCAACCCAGTCTGTTCCCTGAAGCTTAAGGCCTAATTTTTTTCTCAGATTGATATCAAATACTCTTTGATCGGTAAAACTGTAGAGACGAGGGTAATTGATTGTATCCTGAAAAACGTCATCGATTTGAACTAAATCGGGACTGGATTTATCCAACTCGTTAATATGGGCATTTGTATATAATCTCATCAAAGACCAAAACCCAACCGGTGCGTAACCATAGGCACGATCAGTCCTTTGTTCGTATTGAAGTCCAAATTCTACCGCATGGTTGCCAATATCTGCTGAAGCGTTGGCAGAAATTCCTATTTGTGAATTATCAATTTGTGTATAGCCGTTGTATTGTGTTCCGATATTATCCCACATGGTATAAACAGGGTCAGGAGATTGTCCATTCAACAGCCCTCCATACAACTGAACCTGATTGTAATTCAACCAATAACCACCTTGAGGAAAATTTTGCCAGTCGCCTTTTTCATCATAAAGTTCATAATATTGCTCAGTATAACGGGCAACCACGGGATTGATATCATAAGCCTGGAAAGTAAAAGCGGTATCCTGCCAGTTATTTTGTATCCACACATTGCTGTAAATATTGCCGTTAACCGTGTCGGAGCCTAACTCGTAAGAGCGTCTTTTATAGGTTTCAAACTTTCCTAAATACCCATAATTAAACAGCTTATCGCCATGCGAATCATCCTCAATGGTATATTTCTCCTTTGAATAGTCGGCCTGAATTGAATAGAAAACGTTTTTAATTACCGATGTACTTTCCCTATCCACGGGAAAGCGTTGGGTGAATCTACCAAAAACCCTCCATGTATTGTGTTTTACATGACGATTATTTTCCCAGTTGAAGAGCGAACCGCGATAATTAAAATCTTTGTAATCCTCGAGGTTATATGAACCACCAACAGTAAAACCGATTGTTGGTGATGCCCTCAGGTCAAGTTTACCTGAAACGCTGATGTCCATACGTTCGGTATTTTGTGTATTGGTTATTTCCCTGGTATCGTTAAGTGTTGTAAATAAAGAATTATTAAACAAACCATAACCGGTTCCGGTTTTACTTTGGGGAGTTTCCCTTAAATAGTTAGCAAAATCATCGGTAATTTGATTTATTGTTCCATCGATTGATGGTCTTCCATCTTGCCTGAAAGTAAAATCACCGGCTATAAAGTACCCGAGTAATGATGTTTTAGTACCATTTTCCATTTTGGTTAACAAGGGTCCCTGCAAATTAAGGCCAAGGCGATTGTATCCAAAAGCATCAAGGTACTGGGAAGTCTGGGCTTCGAGGCCGATGCCAAATTCGCGCGAGGGCCCTTTGGTGGTAACACTAATTACACCACCGGTTGCATCGCCAATCCTGGCAGGTGTACCGCCAAGAATTACCTGAACCTGCTCAATGGCCGACTCGGGAAGTGCTATTGAACCCAGCACACGCATTCCATCAATATAATACACTGTACCAGTACTCCGCTGACCACGTATGCTGATGTTTCCACCATCATCGTCAGCATAAACACCACCCACGGTAGTTGCTATGGAGTTGGTGGAGCGGTTTGGCATTTTCGCAATTTCTTCGGAGGTTACAGTAGCTCCTGAAGTTGTTTTATCTTTGGAGATAAGTGGAACTTTATACTCCACAACTTCAACCACATCAAGTGTTTCGGCAGTAACCGAAAGCTCAATGTCCTGAAATGCAATTTGGTCGTTTTTTATGACCACTCCCGAAATCTCTTTTGTTCTGTAACCAACAAATGATGCCCTTACATTGTAGTTGCCGGGATTCAGCGGCTTAATTACATACTTGCCATCAAAATCAGTTGTTGAACCTGTGATCAAATCACCACCGGAAAACACGGCCACGTTAGCAAATGGGATAGGCTCTTTTGTATCAGTATCGAGAATTTTCCCCTGAAGGGCTCCTGACTGTGAAAACACAATCAAACTCGTTGATAGTATAATACCAAGCGTTAAAAGTAGATGTTTTAACATACCATATAATTTTATGTTTGTTTATACTTTGTGCTAAAGGGCGGTAAAATTACTAATAATTAAATGTATTAACCAAAACCTTTTTGCTAATAGCCCCTTATTTAAAATCACACTTAATTAGTGTATCGTCTATTTAAAATTTCTGAATAGATGATGGCCTCCCTCAGGTTAATACTTCTACGTATCTCATCATCACTATTATCCGAGTATTTATCATCGTTCAATACTACCATTTCATCCTTATCTTTATTTTTTTCAATCGTTTCTACTTCAGTATTATCCACCTTTTCATTAAATTGTTCGTCATAATACTTTTGATAAATATTTTTTTGTTGATTTTCTAATTCACTATCAGTAGTTGTATCAGGAATAGTTTCAAAAGATTGAGCCTCTTGTTCGGGAATTTGCTCAAGGCTTATCTGTTCACCAAGTAAAATATTTTCTATTACACTTTTAAAGTCAGGCTTTTTTTCATAAGTTTCCGCAGAAGTCTCCTGACTTGCTGATGTTTGATTTTCCTCATATTGCACTCCTTCCGCCTGGTTCATTTGTCGTTCCTGGTCAGCTTTCATTTTTTCGAGCTTTTTCTTTTTCTTTAAACTTTGCTGATAAAATGAAAAAGCCAGCCAGCCAATTAAAAGAAGGAAATATATTAAATTGTCCATGTGTTGATTTAGCTATAGTATCGTAACTCGTAAAAGTAAAGGAGCAATAAAAACAGTATTCTAAAAAATCAGTTTACGGTTTTTCATAATCAGTTATCGGCTTAAATATTTTTAACATATTTTTATGCCATAACTAATTATAAACCAATTTTTTAAAAAAAATATTATTGATTATTGATTTCTTTTTTGCCTTCCTGTTCTTTTAATTATTCGGGGTACGAATACCTCTGTACATTATATGTTAATATCTGATTACAAATTATTTATCGTTTCAATAATTAATTCTTTCCTACGCCTCGAAACCGGAACTTTACTGTTATCGCTCATTAAAATAAACCCCCCGTCATTTTTCATGTATCCTTTAATGTAACTTACATTAATAAGATGCGATTTGTGTGGCCTGATAAAATTATGATCCTTCAACATTCTCTCATTTTCCTTTAGTGTTTTTGATATCAGCAACTTTGTGCCATCGGTAAAAAAGAAATTTGTATAATAATTATCAGATTCGCAGCGCAAAATCTCACTTACATGAATAACATGTATTTTTTCGGCTGTGGTAAGAATAATTTTTTTTGATTCAGCATTGGTAGTTTTGAGGTTATCGAGCAGAACATCAATGTTTTGATTAATGTTTGAGTTTTTAATGATTTTCTTTTCCTCAACTTTTCTTACCGCTTCAATTAACTCTTCAGGAATTATGGGTTTTAATAAATAATCAAGTGCGCTGTATTTAATGGCTTTAATGGCATATTGATCGAATGCCGTTGTAAAAACAATTTCAAATTTTATTTCGTCAAACGATTCAAGCAGCCTGAACCCGCTACCATCCTGCATTTGAATATCGAGAAAGATTACATCAGGTTTGTTTTCTTTTATTTGTTTAATACCTGTTTGAACACCTGGTGCTTCCCCCGAAATAATTACATTAGGGCAATATCTTTCGAGAAGGCTAACTAAGGCTAACCGGGATTTTTTCTCATCGTCTATAATAATTGCTTTTACCAATTCTATTAATTTTTAAGGGTCAAATATCAGTAAAATAGTTTAATATGCAATTATTTTTCTTGAAAGATTGTTATTTTTAGTAATTATAAATAATGTAAATTTTGAATATTAAGCACCTAAAGCCACTTTAAATATCCTGCCACAATACCATAATATCAACCTTTGTTCCGGTGGGTCGTCCATTTACATCATTAAGATCGGTAACTTTAACATTATACTTTTCTTTTCCCGGTTTGTTTAAAATGTCAAGCCTTTCTTTGGTAATTAACATGCCGCGCGATTTGGTATCCAATCCATTTTGTTTTTTAATTTCCATTGCTCTTTTCCGGCCAATGCCATCATCAGTAATGGTACATCGGAGATAATCACCCTTTTTCATAAAGTCGATCCTGATATGCCCCAATCCTTCTTTATGCACTAAACCATGAATGATAGAATTTTCGACATAGGGCTGGATAATCATTGGGGGAACTCCTGTAAATTCTTCATCAATTTCCTGATCAATATTAACCTCATAATCAAATTTATCGTCAAATCTTAGTTTTTCGATTTCGATGTAATGCACAACGGCATCAATTTCATCGGAAAGAGGTATGATCGATTCGCGGGAATTTGACAGGATGAGGCGCATTAGTTGCGAAAACGTACTCAGATATTTTACTGCAAGGTCGATATCATTGGCAAGAATTACACTTTGAATAGAATTTAAGGAATTAAAAAGGAAATGCGGATTCATTTGCAAGCGGAGGGCTTTTTGCTGAATTTCGAAGAGCTGTTTCTCAATGGCAAGCACTTTCTTTTCCATGGTATGCTTTTTCCTTATCCGCCTTACGCGTGAATAAATTACAAACCAAATCAGGAAAATAATTGTGAGAATCAGGAGCAAACGAAAATACCAGGTTTGGTACCATGGGGGTTTTACAATAATTGTTATCGACACCCCCTCCGAGTTCCAGACACCGTTGTTATTAGCGCCGATTACCCTAAAAACATAGCTCCCGGGATCAACATTCGTGTATTCGGCAAAATGCCGGCGCCCATCAACGTAGGTCCAGTCCCTGCTATCGTTTTCAAGAATATAGCCATATTTACTGCGCGTGGCGTTGGTGTAATCGAGCGAAGAAAATTCAAACGAAAAGAAATTTTCGTTGTAGGATAAAACAATGGTATCTCCATTCATCAATTGCCCGGGCTGGGGCTTATTGAACTTTTTAAAAGAAGTAATAATAATGTCTGGTTCTTTTGGATTCATTTTTATCATTTCAGGTTCAAAAGCATTAAAGCCTTTCATTCCACCAAAAAACAATTGACCATCTGACGATTTAAGACTTGCCTTAGCATTAAATTCGTTGCTTTGCAAGCCGTCAGTTACATCAAAATTTACAAACGACTCATTTTTTTTATCGAACATCGAAATTCCCCAATTTGTGCTCATCCAAAGATAGCCCCGGTTATCTTCCAGAATTTCGTAAACTACATTATTAGGTAAACCATCTTCAATGGTGTATGATTTAAATGTATGATGTTCGCGGTCGAATAATTCAAGTCCGCCACCCCTGGTGCCAATCCAAAAGTTATCGTCCTTGTCCTCGAATAAACAGAAAAGACGATCGGTGGTTACTTTATTGTCTTCGTGCCAAACATTCATAAAAGCGGAAAAACTTTTATTTTCGGGGTGATAAAGGTTAAGTCCGTTAAGTGTTGCTATCCAAAAATTCCCTTCATGATCTTCCATAAAATCGTAAATAGAATTGTTTGAGATAGAGCCGGGATCGTCAGGATTATGTTGAAATACTTTTATTTCATGTGTCAGGGGGTTTATGGTGTTTAAGCCCTTATTTGTTCCCACCCAAATCATACCATTTTTATCTTCATACAAATCAAGGATATAGCTACTGAGGATGCTGTTTCGATATTGGATGGATGGTTTAAAAGAATAAAGTTTCCCAGTGGCTGTTTCCAATTTATTCAAGCCTGCATCACGTGTTCCTATCCAAACATTCCCACGAGAATCTTTTAACAGAGTCCTTATTCTTTCGCTCGACAGTTTGTTAAAATCGGAGAATACCGGGGCTAGTTTGCCGAATTTTCGTGTGTTTGTATTGAAAACACTAATTCCCCCATCAGTACCAATCCAAATAATGTGGGGACGATATTCAAGAAATGTCCAAACTAAATTGTTGTTCAACGATTCCTCATCGATATAGTTTTCGGTGTAAAGGTTGAAATTTGGTTTAAACTTATCCCAAATACACACCCCGCTAAATGTTCCAAACCAAACATTTCCCTGCGAATCTTCCATTATATCATAAATTCTGCCATTGCTTATTTCATAGTTTAAGCCGGCACCTGAAGCAAGCCTGGTAAAAGTTGAATCTTTGTAATTAAAAAGATTAAGGCCACCACCATCGGTTCCAATCCAGAACTTCCCTGATTTGTCCTCGAAAATACTTTCAACAAAATTGCTGCTTAAACTTAAGGGGGCATCCTTATTATGACGAAAATTTGTAAACGCTGTATGATTTTTAGATAATAAGCTCAAGCCATTTTCGGTTCCTACCCAAATGTTTTTTTTGCTGTCTTCAAACACAACCCTTACCCTGCTGCCGCTCAAACTATTGGGATCATCAGGCTTATTTAAATGGCGAATATTCTCGCCGGTAAGCGGATTGTATTCAACAAGGCCAAAGTTTGTTGCAGTCCAAATTATCCCATCACAGCTTTTAGTAATATAATTAATTTGATTGCTTGGCGAATTGCGAAGCTCAAAATCAGTGTTCAGGTATCGTTTTGATTTATGTGAATTCAGATCGAAAACATTAAATCCCTGGTTGGTACCTACAAAAATTCTTCCCGGCTTATCCTGGTATAACGAATTGATATTATTTCCACTGATGCTGGTACTGTCGGCAGGATTGTTCATAAAAACCATTACTTTTTCATCGCTTCTGCGCAGGCAATTCAAGCCATTATCAGTGCCGATCCAGATATTACCATCAGTAGTTTCGATAATCGTGTTGATTGTTTCGTTGCTCAATCCATTATTCCGGTTGTAAGTGGTAAATGAATAACCATCGTATTTGTTAAGCCCGTCCCAGGTCCCGAACCAGATGTAACCATAGCTATCCTGTACTATTGTAAATACGGTGTTTGCCGACAAACCCTTTTGGAGAATAGAGTTCTCGGAAGTGATCAACTCAAAATTAAAATCCTTCCGGCTCTGCGAGAATGCCATGAGTTGAATTAGGTTTACAAGAAGGCATAAAAATATGATATGAATATTTCGGCTGTGCAAGTTTAGTTTTATTTCCACAAAAGTAATCGAGAAAATCATACCGGAAAAATCCGATGTATTAAAGTAGAATTACAATCCCATTAAAATATCCCATTTGACGCTTCGTTAGCTTTGCAGTAAAATATAAACCATGCTATGATCCAAAAAACTAAATCACTGTTTGCTATTTGTTTAGTCACCATATTATCTGTATTGTTTCTTTTTTCCTGTGGGAAAAATGATTCGCCTCCAATCGAGGTTGGCTATGTAAATTTTCAAATTTATCCTAATTCCACCGAATACCTTCAGTTAAATAATGTTGGTGGATGGGCTTATGTTTCTGCAAATAAACCCAGCCGGGGAATTATTATTTACCGGATGTCGATCGATGAATTCAAGGCCTACGAACGTACCCCAACCTACAAACCCGACAGTTGCTGCATTTACTACGAAAACCTGGCAGAATGCACACGATTGATTGTTGATGAATCAGCTTTTTTTGCACTGGATACCTGTGCCGGAACAAAATACCTTTTACTCGACGGATCAATAATCGAAGGGCCGGGCTCCTACCCCATGGTTCAATACAACACGAGATATGATGGAGAAACGCTTTTTGTCTATAATTAAGAAGGGAGAGGAGAGAGGTTAGAGGGGAGAAGGGAGAGCGGAGAGATTGGAGTTTTGGAGTGATGGAGTGATGGAGTTGGGATGGAGAGACGCACGGCCGTGCGTCTGGAGTGTTGGAGTGATTGGAGTGATGGAGTGATTGGAGTGATGGAGTTTTGGAGTTGGGATGGAGAGACGCACGGCCGTGCGTCTGGAGTGTTGGGGTATTTCTTTACAGCAAAAATATTTACAAAAAAAAAAGACTGCTCAATCAAAGCAGTCTTTTTTATTATAGGTGTTGGTATTTTAATACCTGTAATGATCAGGCTTAAATGGTCCTTCAACCGGAACACCCAAATACTCGGATTGCTCTTTGGTCATTTTGGTGAGTTTAACCCCCAATTGCTCAAGATGCAGTCTGGCAACTTCCTCATCAAGATATTTGGGTAAACGGTAAACACCAACATCGTATTTATCTTTGTTATTCCACAAATCAATTTGAGCCAGGGTTTGATTGGTAAACGAACTACTCATTACAAAAGACGGGTGGCCGGTGGCACAACCTAAATTTACCAGGCGTCCTTCAGCAAGCAGGTAAATAGCATTTCCGTTTTTAAAACGATACCTGTCAACCTGTGGTTTAATATTTTCTTTAACAACTTCCGGATCATTGTCTAATTTCTCCACCTGGATTTCATTATCGAAGTGGCCAATGTTACAAACAATGGCTTCATCCTTCATTTGTTTCATGTATTCAAGGGTGAGCACATCTTTATTTCCGGTGGTGGTAACAAAAATCTGTCCTTCTTTCAAAGCTTCCTCAATTGTGGTTACTTCAAAACCTTCCATGGCGGCTTGCAGGGCACAAATTGGATCGATCTCTGTAATGAGCACACGAGCGCCATAAGCTTTCATCGATTTGGCCGAACCTTTCCCAACATCACCATAGCCCAAAACAACCACAACTTTTCCGGCAATCATTATATCGGTGGCACGTTTAATACCATCGGCCAACGATTCGCGGCAGCCGTAGAGATTATCAAATTTTGACTTGGTAACAGAATCGTTAACATTAATGGCCGGAACCAATAGTTTGCCACGCTCTTTCATTTGATAAAGACGGTGAACACCAGTGGTGGTTTCTTCAGAAACGCCTTTCCAGCCTTTTGCAGCGCGTGTCCATTTTTGTGGGTCTTCAACATAAATTTTCTGAAGTAGGCCCATCACTGCTTTTTCTTCCAAATTAGAACCTGCAACTTTTAAAAGCTCAGGATTTTCCTCGATGGCTTTGCCTTTGTGTATCAAAAGTGTAGCATCGCCACCATCGTCAACTATAAGCTCGGGACCTTTTCCACCGGGGAATGATAATGCCTGGTTAGTACACCACCAGTATTCATCCAGTGTTTCACCTTTCCAGGCAAATACCGGAACACCGATTTCAGCAATTGCTGCTGCAGCATGATCCTGTGTTGAGAAAATATTACAACTTGCCCAACGCACATTAGCGCCCAGTTCAAGAAGTGTTTCAATCAACACTGCTGTTTGAACAGTCATGTGTAATGATCCGGTAATACGAACATCTTTCAGAGGCTTCTCTGCCGAAAACTTTCTCCTGATAGCCATGAGACCGGGCATTTCTTTTTCAGCAATTTCTATCTCTTTTCTTCCATATTCGGCAAGGGAGATATCTTTAATTTTGTACTTCAAATGTGCTTCAACAACTAAATTTTCCATTCTATTTATGTTAAAATATTAATAATCAAATAAATATCGGCGGCAAAAATAGATAAAATAATGCAATCCTAACAAACTCATCATTTGCTTGTTCATTGTAGCAGTACTTTACAATTACTTTCAAACTCACAGATGTTAGAGGTTAGAAGGGAGAAGTTAGAGGGGAGAGTCCCGAAAAATAGAAAATTTTCTATTTTCGTAATTTTTCGAGGATGCCTGGCCAGCAAGGCTGGCAAGGCGGGCTCGAAAAGTAATTTAAATTGTCCGAAGGACTCCTTTGGAGAAAAATTTCTACTTTTCGGGAGTGAGAGCTTAGAGATGGTAATTTACTTTTAACTTTGCAAACAATAATTTCTAACATCTAATTTCTAACATCTAATTTCTAACATCTAATTTCTAACAT
>CAZQIV010000048.1:0-42849 GCA_964593705.1 uncultured Lentimicrobiaceae bacterium
GAAGTAGCTCGGCGCAGAAAAGAGGGTCTGCTTTCGGCATTGAAAAAATAAACTGAATCGTGTTGATTTTTTTAGTCAGGTTTCTAAATACAAGAATATTACTCCTGTTATTAATATTAGTATTTATCCACTTCAATAATTACTTAAGGACAAGCTTTTTTACGACTATTTCACAACTTGTTCTAACCTTAATAAAATATGTACCTTTTGCCTGGTTGCTTATATCTACCTTACACTTCTGATTTTTCGGTAGTATTATTTTAACAGTTTGTCCATACATATTTAATACATCTATTTTGTCCATGTAGCTTCCATCAACCATAATAATTCCTGTTGTAGGATTAGGATATATATTAACCTTTGTGTTATTATTATTGATGATATTACTTACAATATTAGGTTCCATCCTTAAAAAAAGTACTGACGGACTTTCCATGTCAAATATGTTAAAGTTATTTACTCCCACAGGAAGTGTCAAAATTGATTCAGTGAAATTATCAGTATTTGTGATTATATTTTTTGTAATTTTTGTTTCGTACACACCATACCATGGCAGGTTCAATAATTCAATTTGGTAATTGGAATTAGTGCTGGCAAAGTTGGAAACCAGCATAAATAATTTGCCATTCAAAGTGTCTTTTGCAGCAAAAACCATAAAATTAAGTGTAGTGTCATTTAGATCATTTTCAACAACCTCATTTCCTGTAGATTGAATTATTATTGGAGTACTGTCATTCATTATCTCAAATGCCTTCATTGCGTATGCACTCTTTGTCCATGTATATCCAGGGATATTAATATTTGGTTTAATAAGACCTACAGCAGGATAAAGTAAAAACATATCAATATCCGATTCCTGCGCCGTTAGCATGAGCGATAAATAGTAGGCAGCACCCTTAGATGACACAATTAAATTATGGAGATTATCATCAAGCTCAGCATTTATTTCCGATATATGGCTTTCTGTTTCTGTAAAATTATTATCGTCAAGTATTGTCCGTATTTCGGAACTTATTTGATTTAAACCATATGGGTTTTTAAGCCCATAAACATGCCACGAATAAAAGTCTAGTGCGAGGTTCTCTGCGTTGCAGAACTCAATAAAACCCTCTCTATATTCTGTGTTAACACCAAGTGTTGTTGTAGGCACAGCACCTGGTGCACCAATTTTTATGTTTGGGTTTTCAGATTTAATAGCATTACTAACTGCTTTATACATCAAATAAAACTGAAATGGATTACCATCCCAAAATAATCCTCCGGGTTCATTCCATATTTCCCAATATTGTACACCGTATTCAAAACCATTATCCCAGTTATTATTATAATGATTAACAGTATTTGCAGACAACTGTGCAAATTTTGAAAAATTTAAAGGGCTTGCACTTGAGTTTGATGGCGGAATCATTGGTTGCAATATAAAATTTGAATTTGGATAGCTTGTACCTATTCGAAAGTAAGCTGAAAAATTGTTCTCTATTATATTTTCCAGCTTTGTGTCGGTATCACCCCAGCAGTAATCAGCTGGGTTAGCCGGATCGAAATTAGTATTTATATCAATAAAATTCCCTGCCCCATCTTTATTCCAGAAATTGGAATAATAAAAGTAGTCAGCAGCGCCATGATAATCATGGGTTCGTATGTACTTCATACCTATGTCATGTAAATATGGTATAGCTTCCAGACTATCAGCACCTTTATTTCCTCCGTAAATATCTTTAATATGTCCTGTTTCAACGCCAAAATCAATGCTTATGTATTTTTGACCAAATAAACTTACATTAATTAATGCGATGGAAAAAATTATTAAGATTTGCTTTTTCATTATTCATATTTTTTTTAATATTAAAATTAGATGTTTACAACGGTTAGTATATGAAAAGTTGGGCATTTTGAAACACCAAACTTTCAACTTACAAGAATGCTCAAACGGGCTACAAGCCCTGATGTTACTACTGTCTCGCTTATTTTTTATATGCATTGTTATAAACAGATTTTTCTGCTAATTAAGTTTGATTCGTTTTGTTGAAAACTCAAATCCAAATTTTTTCAGTTCTTTCAGTGCAGGTTTATAAAGTTCAGGTAAAGTTGGCGGCATTTTTAATCCAGTTGCTTTTATAACTCCGTCAACAACTAATCTTGTTGCAATTGCTGTTGGAAGAGCTACAGCTCTTGACATTGCTGTTTCACCTTCAGGGTCTCCTTTAACAACCATTGTGGCAATTCTTTTTTCTTTTTTTCCGTTATCAAACTCTGCAATTATTTCAATATGCAAAATAATCATATCCTTTTCACCTGGTGCATATTGCATTTTTTCTAACATTCTGTTTAAAAGAACATCAAGATTAGTCCCTTTATCAAGAGGTATTAATGTATCATCAAATAATCCCAGCCATTTTAAACGATGAATTATATCTGAGTTAGATTCTATTTTTAAATATTTGGCTAAACGTTCCTCAATGCTCGGGGATGAATCAGAATCTATAAGTGATGCAGTAAATTGGCGAAAAGTTTTATTTTCAAGGTTATTAAAGTTTACGTTATCAAATAATCCGAGTGTTTCCATATAGCTCATATTATTGCAATATCCCGAATATCTTAAAAGTCCACGATAAAAAGAAACGTCATTGTCTAAACCAAACGGTTTAACATATTTTTCAACATCTTTATTGGGGTATGTTTCAAAAGTGCCAAGTCCTTCAATATCGACAAACCAAAATTTTTCAAATAGCTTATTTCCTGGTATAGAAATTTTCTTTCCATTAACCAGATATGCTCCTGCTGTTTGAGCAGCAACAAAAACTGTTCTCGGATCCCAACTGAATTTATATCCCATCGGGTTATTATTGGATTCAAAAGCAGGTATTCCGCTACCATATGAGTTTAAACTAATAACTCGTCCACCATCATTTTTTATTTCCCCAAGCAACATTTGAGTGCCAAAATGATCCATGCCCGGTACTTCACCTAATTCATTCAAAATTAATATACCTTGCTTTTCAACATCATCCTTTAAAGCCATTAGTTCGGGAATTTCATAAGAGGCAGTAACCATATTTTTTTTATATTTCAAACATGATTTTGCTACTTTTATATGCAGAGGTTTTGGAACCATACTTATTACTACATCTGCATCTTTAATTACACTATCAAGTGTTTCGGTATTATTATTTGCCCAGCCCAAAGCTTTACCCAATGGTCTGTTTCCAATTATTTTTTCAGCTTTCTCTAATGTGCGATTTAGCATGATAACTTTATATCCAATTTTATCTATAAAATAATCGACCATTGGTTTCGTCATTAATCCTGCTCCAATAATTGCTATATTCTTCATGTTTATTCCTTTTATTCTTAGTTGTTTTTAAATTTGTTTATAACTTGTTTTTATGTTTACTCTTACTTTTATTTCTTCTTTAACCTGCCCCTGACTTAACATGTTGAAATTCAAGTGAAAAAACGTTTTTAAACACTTGTAAGTACTTATAAACGTTTGAAAACGAATAAACTTTGCTGAAGACAGGTAAAGTGAACGATTCATAATTTTCATTTTTATGTGGCTAAGATAAAATATTTATTGCCATAGCTGGGAGGATTAGTATAATAAAATGAAAAAAAATGTGCCTGGCTTAGAAAAAGATTTTCCTGTCGCTTGGTCGCAAATCTCATTTAATAGAAATGAATTGCCAAAAATCCTATCCTCCACTTCATTTATTGGTTTCGCAATAATTAATCTATCATGTATTTTTTCACTGTTCGCGCCTGTTTTGTTTTAAAGATGAAAAAGTAAATCCCTTCCTTCAATCCAACAGTTTTTATGGAAACCCACTTACTGTGAGGTTTATCAGCATGGACAATTTGCCCCATGTTATTGTAAACTTCAAATTCTTTGATGGATTCAGATGTTGAACTGATTTGTATTGATTGCTCGAAACGGTTATACTTTATTGTGATTCCCGAAATTTCAAAATGTGTATTTACATTTGTAGCCACATCCAGCGAAAACATCGACATTTCAGAGCCATTCAAAATCAATTACATTTATAAAAAGAAGGATGAATAGTTCACAGTGCCGGACTTTGCAATGGTGGTGGCGGGGCTTCCTCTGTTGTGATTGAGAAAATGTAAGGTTTCAATCAAATATTAATTTAATGTTAACATCCTGCTTAAATTTTCAATTTTAGGCAGGATGTTTCTATTTCCCTTCGGATTGTTGAATAAAATTGATATTTTTTCAAAATTGTTAATATCTTTTAAAACCTATAACAACCTGATATACGAAGCTTTAGAAGCATGTATTAGTTAAATAATTGTTAATTAAACTAGTATTGCTTGCTTTCGCCTACGCTATTGACATAGTTTTGCCCCGCCTGATTGATTTATTTACTCACTAAACTTGTAAGGATTATGACGAAGGATTTAAACAATACTACGATCAGTTGCCCGCTGTTTAAAAAGCATCAGGAAATATTGGTTTCCAAAACATCAAGTATAAAAAATTCTGTCCGCCCCATCGAAAAATCCATCTTTGCAGAAGAAATATCCAATACTGCCGACAATATGCTCAACTGTAATATTTACGACAAACATCAGCTGGATTGCAACACCTGCCATGGCATTGCCAAAATGCAAAAAAAAATTGCAGAGGTACATTTTGATGTCAGAAGGAGTGCATAATCATTAGCATTAATGCAGTGTTTTCCTAACAACTTATTTTCCAAAAATAAACTCCGGCTTAACAGTTAGTTGAAGCCAGAACCAGGAAGAAATTGAAGAAGCTTTATTTTCCACTCCCTGTAATACCTCAAGGGTTTGGTTAGCAAGTAATGCAGACACTCCTCCTTTGAGGCCGACACCTTTCGCAAAGGCGACCAAAATTCCTGTATCAAATTCCGATGCAAGCGAAACATCAAGTTTTTCTGCAGTTGTCTTATTGATAATCCGGTATTGATTGGCAAAATAGTGATACCCCAAATAAGCATTTATTTTTTCTGAAATTTCAAAATTGATAATTGTAAAGACATCTATCAATCCCGCACTCCCCGTAGAACCCGAAACATTACTAAAAAAATCCATTTCACCATAATAACGGTGACGAGCACCATAAAACAAATCAAACTGCCGGTCAACACCTGGGGTCACCGAATCTGACAGCTTGGGCTCATTGCCTGAGAGAATCGAAAAGCCGGCAGTTAATCTCAGTTTTTCCCAGGTGTATCCTCCTGAAGCATTAAAGTTGTATGCCATTACTTGCATTCCCCGGGCATTTTTTCCACATTGATAGTACAAACTTGCAAATCCCAAAACTGACTCTGCTTTATAATTAATATTCATCCCAAACGATCCTTTTGTATAGAGGGTCTCACTCGTATCGTTTTTGGTAATTCCTGTTAGCAATACAAGTCCGGAAAATGAAAAATCTCCTAAAGATTTCTGTATATGAAGAAAGTCGAGGGTTTTAAATTTTCCTGAAGGATATTCCTGCCCAAATTTATTATCCTCTTCATTATTCAGTGATACAGCAGCATCAACTGCCCAGCCTTGATTGCTGTATTTGTACAACAACCCATCGTAGGATAATGAGTTTTGGTTCCAGTTCCTTTTTGCCAAAAGACGGGCATCATCGTATTCAAAGTATTGCCTCCCTATTTTAAGAGCCGAATGGTTAAAAAAACTCATCTCCACCCAGGCTTCATTCATATCCACGCTGGCATCATCGCCAAAAACACCCGTTGATGATATCCGGCTTTCATCTCCCCATTCCCTTACATCCTGAAAACTAATGCGCGATTTCAACCAATCGCTGGAATAACCAAATGCTAAGCGGGTTCGCTGGCTGACGAGCATAGCAGGAGTGTTGCTACTCGTATTCAGACTTTTGTAACCATTTCTGAATTCAGTTCGTGGCCGAAGCTCGGCATTGATTGATAGTTGTGGAAAAACGGCATTCATTATAAATACCGACAACAAAAACAAGAATAATTTTTTCACAGTAAATAATTTTAAGTGCTAAAAAAACAGTAGAATATTTGTCAATTATTGATTATCCCTCTCGTCTAATGGAATGGCAGCATAAAAATTTTTGGAGTACATAAGTTGAGCAATTGATAGATGTGCTATTCAATCAAAAAGAAGAAAAGAGCAGGTCAGCTTAATAAAAAATTCCTTTCAGATAGTCCTTAGTCATTTGCTGCTGGGGATTATCGAATATTTCGTGTGCGGATCCCTGCTCAATTACTTCTCCCATGTACATAAATATTACATAATCGGCCAGGCGTTTTGCCTGCCTGAGAATGTGAGTGACTAATACGATGGTATAGTTATTTTTAAGCTCATTAAATTTCCCTTCGATAACCTGGCTTGAGATGGGATCGAGGGCTGATGTAGGCTCATCAGCAAGAATAATATCAGGATCTACCGCCAACCCGCGTGCCAGACAAAGACGCTGCTGCTGACCGATCGATAATTTGCCGGCAGGCTCTTTTAGCCGGTCTTTCACTTCTTCCCACAAACTTGCCTGCCGTAAGTAATGCTCTACCCTTTTGTCGAGGAAACGCTTTTTTCTTCTTCCACTGATTCGCAAACCGTAAGCAATGTTATTATAAATATTCATAGGCAGCGGGTATGGCCTTTGAGCCAACAAGCCCATTTTTTTCCTTATCAGGGCAATGTTCTTGTCGGTATGCAAAATATCCAGCCCATCGATTAAAATCCGACCCGAAACTTTAGCTTCCGGATTGAGGTCGGTGAGTCGATTGAGGCTCTTCATCAATGTGGTTTTCCCACATCCCGATGGACCCATGATCACGGTAATTTTATTTTCCGGGATCACAGCACAAACATTCTTCAGAATTTGTTGTTTTCCGAAATACAAATTCAAATTCTCTATCTCTATTTTCGCTTTATCCATTATTAAAAATTGATTTTATTATTCTGATACTTACTGCTAAACATCCTCGATAAGGTGCTTGTAAGCAAAATGATAATGATCAGCACAACCGCTGAGGCGTAGGCCCGTTCCTGCACCTGAGGGATGGGCGAGCTTAACTGGAAAAATATAGAGAGTGGCAATGTTGCGGTAGGCTGGCTAAGGGAAGTGGGGATATAATCAGTAAATCCTGCGGTGAACAAAATTGAAGCAGCATCACCGATAGCGCGTCCAAAGGAAAGCAGAACTGCCGTTGACAAACCAGGAAGGCATTGCCTGAAAAAAACCCTGTAGGCTGTTTCGGCTCTTGTTGAACCCAGCGACAGCGATGACTCCAGTAAACCGACAGGTACAGACTTCAACACTTCATCCATGGCACGTACCATGATTGGTATGATGAACAAGGTAACGGTAATAGTACCTGCCAACAGCGAAACCCTCACCCCAAAATAGATCATCACGGCAAAACCAAATGCACCATATACAATGGACGGAACACCCCAAAGCAAATCCAATATAAATCGCAAAATGTTTACAAGTTTTCCTTTCCGCACAAGATGTATGTTCATATAAAGCGCCAATGGCAGTCCAATAGAAATTGCAAGCACGGTAGCACCTGTCGAAAGATACACCGAACCAACAATAGCATTGAGGATACCGCCTTCGCGACCAAAGTAAAAGCCCCCCTTAGGCACTTGGGTAAGCATTTCCCAACTTAGCGCAGGGAAACCTTTGTATAGCACACTAAAAATTATAAGTACCAGTGCAGTTGCAATGATCAGGGTTGACAATAACATCAATACCCTGAAAAATTTTTCCTCATAAACCTTTTTATTTTTCATACCAGATATTTTTCTGATTTAATAATAATGAATCTGGAAGCAAAATTGAAAACCAATACCACTACAAACAGGATCAATGCGGCAAACATTAAAGCTGAATCGTACATGGGGATCGAGAGCATCTCACCATAGTTGTTTGCAATAAGGGCCGGTAAGGGATAGCCGGGTTGAAACAAGCCTTTTGGAATTTGGGTTACATTTCCCACCACCATAAGCACTGCAATGGTTTCGCCAAATGCACGCGACATACCAAGACCAAAGGCTGAAATAATGCCGGGAAGTGCCTTTTTTATCTGCACCAGCTTTATGGTTTGCCATTTTCCTGCACCCAACGACATGGAGGCTTCCGAAAGTTCGGGAGGAATATTTTTGAAAATTTCGATAAGAATATTTAAAATGAAAGGTATGATCATTATGGCCAGTACAATTGCTCCGGCAAGGATTGAATAACCCGATACGCTCTTTCCTAAAAAAGGACCGAGATAGTTACTAATAAACGGAACAATCACCAGGATACCCCAAACCCCATAAATTACCGATGGAATTCCTGCCAGGATATCGATAACCGGATGCATGAACCGGAGCACCCAAGTTTTTGCATATTGGGTAAGATGAATAGCGGTGAGCAGGCAAATTGGCCCGGCTATAAGCAGCGCCAGTAAAGTAACCCAAACAGAGCTGACGACAAAGGTGTAAAAGCCAAATCTACCGGACATGGGTTTCCATTCCTTCGAAAACAACAACTCTGTGAGAGGTATTGATTCGAGAAGCAGCAATGATTTGTACAACATGCCTGAAGCGAGTATTAAGGGTAATACAAACACCAGCACAAGACACATTTGCATCCAAAAACCATGTAACCTGTCCTGCAACAACCTGCCAATCCTGATTCGCCTCACCACCATCACCGCATTATTCATCGTTGAGCTTGTTTAGTTCTTCCGCGATGATCATTTCAGGAAGTGTTATATATCCTGCCTCGGGCACAAATTGCTGGCCTTTGATAAGAACCCAGTTCAAAAACGCCTTTACCACATCATTTTGTGGTTTCCGGGCAGCCACAAAATACAAATCGCGTGCAGGTGGTGAAGGGTATTTATTATTGGCAATGGCTTCCATGAGCATATCGAGGCTTCCATAAAAATTTTCATCCTGATCAATCTTTCCATTTTCGTTGATGTCGATGGGAATAACTTCCAAACCGGAATATTTTTGGCGTGTAGTGATATCATACAAGTAAACCAAATTATTATATCCCATTCCCATTAAATCAATCTTCACAGCATCAGCCATACCCGGATCGCCAAACACGCCAATTCCATTCAAGTCTTCCTGATTGCCTCCCAGAAACTCAGCCCACATCTGTGCAGCACCACAGGCATCAGAGCGGGTAAAAATATTAATATTTTTCTTCAATCCATTCAGCCCGCTGATTTGATCCCAACTTTTAATGCTGGCATCCACAAATATTTTGCGGAAGGTTTTGGCTGAAATACCATTTAGTTTCAGTTGACTGATTTCCGGATTTTTTGCATTTACGGTTGGCAGTACTGCATCCCTGGTTACTGCAATCCACCAAACTCCCTGTGCCTTTTCTGACGGACTGATACCGCGTGAAAACATACCCAGATCAACCATTCCAGAAAGAGCATCGGTCATTCCTTTTCCTGCTCCCCCTGCACTAATGTCAATTCTCACATCTGGGTTTTCCTTCCTGAATTCTTCAGCCCAACGAACAGTGATTGGGTATAATGCAAAAGCTCCGGAAATAGAAATTTCTCCACGCAAATGGTTGCCATTTTCTTCGGATTGATTACCACGGTTATTGCATCCGCTTCCCACAACGAGCAATACCAGTACAGCTACAAGTACATTTTTTGATCTGTTGATTTTGGACATAATACATCTTCCTTTCATTTTTTTGTTTATTAATTCTCATGTTTGATAAATGGATTCGATTATGGGTGCAAAATTATACTCCGGTCATGGAATGTAAAACCCGCTTAATACCACTTTTAGGGTGTAATTTATTCGTATTCAAAGGCTAAGTATAAATACGTACTCCGGGGATGAAGCCAAACAAAGAAGAAAGAAAAAAGGCTGAAAAACAGCTCAATTCAATAATCAGGAAGCTGGAAAAAAGGGTTTGATTTGGAAAAACATTGTTTTTTTTTCGTCCGGGCAGCAATAAAAGAAAAGATCAATTGCTCCCGGATAGAGGTTTGCTTATTTTTAAAATCAAAGCGCTTAAATTTCGACCCACTTATTATTAATGGCATTCATCACCAGGTGGGCGGTATTGCGGGAATTGGTTTTCGATAAAATATTTGCCCTGTGTTTGTCAACTGTCCGTTTGCTAATAAACAATTTCTCGGCTATTTCATAATTGGGAAACCCTTTGCAAATCAGTTGAAGTATTTCCAATTCTCTATCAGACATATCCATGCCTTCATTCTCCAACATTTCCGAAGTCTTGAAACTCTTTACAACATTATAAAGCAATTCACGGGAAAAATAGTTACCGCCATCCATCACAGTTTTGATAGCCTGTTTTACTTCAGAAATTTCTGAATCTTTCAATACAAAACCTTTTACCCCGGCATCGATCATTTTGTAATAATACACTTCGTCGCCATACATCGACAGCGCAATGATTTTCATTTCTGGTTTCGCTTGCAGCGCAAGGTGTGTAGCCTCGGCTCCGTCCATTTCGGGCATCGCGATATCCATCAATACAATGTCGGCCTGCAAACCGGGAAGCATTTCGAGGAACTTTTTCCCGTTGGCAGCTTCAGAAACTGATATTCCCGGAAAGTCAAGCTCCAAAATCATCCTGAGGCCTCCTCTAAAAAGCGTGTGATCATCGACAATAACAATATGTTTGAGAAGCATGGTTTATAATTTTATTTGAATAGTAATGATGATGCCTTCGTTGGGCCAGCTATCCACATCGAAGCTGCCATTGAGAGAGGCAATCCTTGAGCGGATATTATTCAAACCCATCCCATCGGTTTTACCTTCGAAAACTTCATTGAAATTAAAACCCACCCCATCATCCAGATAATTCAACTTTAACATATCGTCCACCCTATCAAGGCTAATGAGAATTTTCTGTGCTTTGGCATGCTTAATTGTATTTACGATCAACTCACAGATGGTTCTGTAAAGAATCACCTCCACATTATTTTCGAAACGCTGTTCTTTCAGATTGCTATTGAAATCAATCCTGATCTTACCCGTCTGTTCTATTTTTTTGGTAAACGACCTAAGGGCTTTATAAAGCCCGAAATTACTTAGAATATGAGGGCTAAGATTATTCGAAATATCCTTCAGGCTGCTAATTGATTCCTCGATGGCCTGAATTGCATTATCATAAATGCCTTTGAACTGTTCATTTATCTCACCTCCTTTTACCGCGGAAACCGACATTTTTGCTGTGGACAACAGAGGTCCTAAACCATCATGAAGATCTTTGGCAAACCGTTTACGTTCCTTTTCTTCGGTGAAAATAACAGCATTTAAAACCCTTCGTTCGGCTTTCTGCCTCACCTTTTCCATACTTTCGAGATGCTGAAAAATTTTCCGGATATAAAATATACCTACCACCATCAAGAACGAAACCATTACGCCCAGCCAGTTATTTACTGTAGCTAACTTTAAAAAAGGTGGCATATCAATGTAAGGCATAAATTCTATCAATCGTCGCATCGCCATAATCATCAAACCAATCGAAAGCAATATCCAACTCGAATTATACTTAGTACTCCTGATCAGACTAATGGCAAACCCCATGGCTACAAACTGCAGAACAATGGAGGTAATAAGGGCTATTGTAGTTAACATTATCAGTAAGTGTTTATGGTGTAATGGTATGAATCCCCGTTGAATATTCGCTGCCAATTATTTTGAGCAAGGTTTGATAATCATCAGGTCTTTTCACAAAATCCATATTATTTGTATCGATAATTAAAATACGCATGTTGGTTTTTTGACGGATATAGTCCAGGTAGCTTTCCTGGATTTTCATCAAATATTCGGCTTTAATATCCTGCTCGTAATCGCGGCCACGGTTTTGGATATTTTTTAAAAGATTATCAATACTTAAATAAAGATAAACCAGCAGGTCGGGTTTTGGCAAAGATTCGCTGATGATTTCAAACAGTTTTTTATACAGGCTAAAAGTATCTTCGGGCAGGTTTTTCCGGGCAAAAATGAACGATTTATTGATGAAATAATCCGATACTGTAAAACTCTTGAATAAATCGCGGGTGCTGAGTTGATGCTTGAGCTGCTCGTAGCGTTCGGCCAAAAATGAAAGCTCAAGCGGGAAAGCATATTTGTCGGGTTCCTTGTAGAACTTTGGCAGGAACGAATTTTCCTCAAATTGTTCAAGAATGAGCTTTGCATTGTAATCTTCGGCAATTTTTGTTGCAAGGGTTGTTTTGCCTGCACCAATATTGCCCTCGATGGAAATAAAATTGTAATGGTCGGGATTCATGATTTTGCCAGGGTATTTTTGTATTAAAAGTTTGATATTAGTTGCACAACTGAATCATCATCGCAGGAAACAAGTAACTCCCTGATGCTTTTCGCGAATACCGGGTGGATAAAATCAGGAGCAATTTCGGCTAAGGGTATCAATGTAAAACTTCGCAAATGCAGGCGTGGATGAGGAATTTTTAAATTTTTTTCATCAATAATTTCATCATCAAAAAACAGGATATCAATATCGATGGTTCGGGATTGGTATCCGCCCCTATTATCCCTCATCCTACCCAAACCTGCTTCAATTTCGTGTATCGACATCAAAATTTCCTCCGGGGTTTTCTGTGTTTTTAACTCAATTACAATATTTATAAAATTATCAGAAGAAGTAAAACCCCATGGTTCTGATTGGTAGCAAGATGATTTACGGACGATTTCACCAATTTTTCCGGTAATTGCTTCCAATGCACTTTTCAGAATTTTATTCTTTTCACCAAAGTTACTTCCAAGTATTAAAATACATTTGTGCATTATGAAAATTTAAAATAATCGTGTCAAAATTACAACTTCTCAAACGAAAAAATTTGCATTTTTGCAGAAATACTTTATTCTCACTAAAAAACAGTTAATTATGAAAGACTTTTTTAAATTTATGTTTGCTTCAATGTTGGGGTATCTGATCCTGATAGTGATTCTATTTTTCATTACAATTGGCATTGTTGTCTCCGTTGCAAATAGCATGGATAATAAACAGGCTACAGTTGCAGAAAACTCCCTTCTCAAAATCGATTTTAGCACTCCTATCATCGACCGGACCTCCAAAGATCCTTTTTCAGATTTTGATTTCACCTCGATGGAAACAAAAAAATCCATAGGGTTAAATGACGTTATAAACAACCTGGATAAAGCTTCCCGCGATCCAAAAATCATGGGTATTTACCTTAACCTTTCCTCCGTTCAATCGGGCATGGCCACCATCGAAGAGGTGCGCAAGGCCTTAATGGATTTTAAAACATCGGGTAAATTTATCATGGCTTATGGCGAATATTATTCTCAAGCAGCCTATTACCTCGCCACAACAGCCGATAAGATTTATCTTAATCCTGAAGGCGCTGTAGATTTCAGGGGGCTGTCAGCCGAACTGATGTTTTTTAAAGGAACACTCGAAAAGCTTGATGCCGAAATGCAGATTATAAGGCACGGGAAATACAAAAGTGCTGTTGAGCCTTTTTTGTTAGATAAAATGAGCCCCGAAAACCGTGAGCAAATGATGGCTATTATAGATGGAATTTGGGATAAAATTACACTTGCTATTTCAACTTCAAGAAATATTTCGCTTGAAGATTTAAACAAATATGCAGATGAACTCAGCTTAAATTCGGCAAAAGATGCCCTTGACCTGGGATTTGTTGATGGCCTGAAGTATTATGACGAAATACTTGCCGAACTCAAAACCAAGCTCGACATTAAAGAGGACGATGATATTGAAGCAATAAAACTTGCAAAATATACAGATGCAGCCGATCCATCGAAAGTAAAACCTGACCGTAAAAACCGTGTAGCAGTAATTTATGCCATTGGCCAAATTATTGGTGGCGAAGGCAGTGATGAAATAATTGGATCCACCCGTATTTCGAAGGCCATTCGTGAGGCCCGCGAAGATGATAAAGTAAAAGCCATTGTGATGAGGGTAAATTCACCCGGAGGAAGCGCCCTGGCATCAGATATAATTTTGAGGGAGGTTAAGCTTGCCGCTGCCGAAAAACCCTTTATTGTTTCGATGGGCAATGTGGCTGCCTCGGGTGGTTATTATATTTCGTGTGCAGCCGATAAAATTTATTGCGATCCTACCACCATCACGGGATCAATTGGTGTTTTGGGTATGATTCCGAACCTTGAAGAAACCATGAAAAATAAATTGGGAGTAACTTTCGACTATGCAAGCTCCAACAAAAACTCAAGCATGACTGTGAATCATCCTTTAACTCAATATCAAAAAGATAAGTTCCTTGAATCGGTCGAAGATATTTACGCAACATTTGTAAACCATGTATCCGAAGGCCGCGACATGACTTATGAAGCTGTGGATGCCATTGGGCAGGGCCGCGTTTGGGTAGGCAGCGATGCATTAGAAATTGGGCTGGTGGATGAAATGGGTGGCCTTGACGATGCGATTGCAGCAGCAGTTGAGCAAGCCGAACTTGAAACCTGGTCTATCAAAGAATATCCCGAGCAGAAAGATCCAATTGAAGAAATCATCAACGAGATCCTTGGGAAAACCAGCATTGAGAGTAAAATTAAAGCCGAGCTTGGCGGAAATTACCGCTTGTATCAATACATGAAATACTGGCAAAATGCCAAAGGCATTCAGGCACGCATGCCTTTTGATATCTATATTAATTAGTGCTTGCCCATAGAGTCGATTTTTTCGATTAGAGGCTATAAAGTTTCCCGCAGATTTCGCTAATTAGCGCAGATTTTATCTGCGCTAATCAGCGAAATCTGCGGGAAACATTACTAAAAAGACGGACTCTAATTAGTGTGTGTCTATAAACTCGCCATCCACCACGCACCCCTCTAACTCTCCGCCAGTTGGCGGAAGGATCACCCAACGCACTGGTAGCGAGGGGTCTCCCCTTTAGGGGACTAAGGGGTCGCGTGGGCAAAATCAGTAAAGCACCGACTTTATGGACGGACTCTAATTAGGACATTCAATTATCAGAAATCTATTAAACCTTCGTCTGGAGCAATCCGGGCGGAGGTTTTTTTTGGGATTAAAAGGGCGGGATTTTGGTGGCACTGGGCGCAGAATGTGAAGCGAAAAAAGTGTATGATTTCAGGAATAGGGAACTGAACTGGCGGAGTAATTGTTATTCACCCAGTGAATTTTTGCTGAACAGGGTTTAAGTCAGGGTTTGACTCCAAGTCAAGCCCTGACTTTCCGGTTGGATAAGACCTGACAACCCAAATCTGAAGTTTTGCATGGCCTTCAGGTTAAGCATGTTTTCCAAATATGTCATGCAAGCTGAAAGCCTGTCCATAGGACTCCTGCGGAGGAACATCAAAGAAAAGATATTATTGCCAGAAAGTTTACCAGGCTGAGGATATTACTCCATTTGTGTTAAAAAGGAGCGCTGCTCCTTCTTTTGATATGAAAGGCTTTCAGCCTTTATTCTGGTATTCACTTATTATAATAATACAATTGTTTTCTTAACCTGATGGCTATGCGAAGTTTCGGGATTGGAAACGTCAAAAAAAATTAACTTTTTTTCAAAATATCTACCTTTTGTATCCCCAAGAAATTTGGTTTTGATTTTTAACCTTTTAGATTTGCAGCCATTCAAATAAAGTATTTATGAGTTAAAAAATATCAATATGATCAAACAACAATTAAAACAGATTCCTCAATCTCCGCCAGCTGGCGGGTCCATCGGAATGACAAGATTGACCGGGTAAATAGGGGAGTTGAAAGACGAACGCTTCGTGTTCGTCTTTCAACTCCCCATAGTAAACCAAGGCCTTGATACCTCGAAGGCGCGAAGCAACTGAGACCTGCCTCGCCTTTAGGTTAGGCCACCTGCGGGCGGCAAGGCGGGGGTCTATCCAAATTAAACAATAATATCATGAAAAAAATAATCAAACTAATCACGATTACACTCCCGATAATTATCGGGATAACCATTAACCTTTCAACCCTCTCCGCCCAGACCCCTCCCCCACCCAACGGCGGACAAACTCCGGGTGAACATGGCAATACTCCCGTTGGCGGTGGAGCCCCCATTGGTGGTGGGCTGCTAATTTTGGTGGCACTGGGAGCGGGATATAGCGCGAAGAAAGTGTATGATTACCGGAAACGGGAACTGGCGGAGTAGCATCAAAAACACAACACCATAGCATTTCTATAAAAATGCAGTAAACCAATCTTCCATTGATTTTTTATAGATTTGCCAGCTTTAATATGGAAATTCAGAATGTTTAATTGTTGGGATGTGTTTCATTTTGTAGCGACCGATTTATTGATTGCTCCCTTCAGGGGATTTAAAATATTTCTATGGCTTATAATTATCAATCTTTCACCGTTTCAATTGACAGCTCAGGCAAGCTGGCTCGATACCACCGGAAGGCATTTTGATACTGCTCTATACAGGCAGTTGTTCGAGGTTAAAGCACTGAGTTATTCAGACCCTACGGAGGCATTGCAGCAAAATTTAAAAATCAAGGAGCGCTGTCTTGAAAAAGGTGAAAAAAGGTTAGAGGCCATTGCAAATACAAACATCGCCGTTATTCTACGTCACCAGGGTTTGTATGCTCAGGCCTTAGAACACTATCTTCTTGCCCTGGACTACCTGCAATTTACCGGGGATTCGTTAAATCTAGGATGGTTTTATGTTGATGTTGGAAATATCTATTTTCATCAACAGCTCTACAAAAAAGCCCGGGAGCATTATCAAAAAAGTTTTGACTTGTACCAAAAAACAGGGGTATTTAATGCCCAGGCTACAGCATTGAACAATCTCGGACTCATTGCCAAAGAAGAGGGGAATCCTGACCTGGCTCTTGAATTATTTTTTAAAGCATTGGCACTTCGCGAAAAAGGAGACAAACCCTATTTGCTTGTACATTCCTGGCAATATATTGGTGATTTGTTTTTTCAACAGGGGGATATACCCAAGGCCATGAACTATTACAGGAAGATACTTGATGTTGGAATTGTAGCAGGCGACTTTAATAAAGTGGGCGCTACCCACCAGGGTATGGGCGAAATAAAACTGCGCACAGGCGATAAGGCTGGAGCCATGGATCATTTTCGACTGGCCGAGATAAATTACATCAACGAATCCAGCCCCGAATTACTAGCACAACTTTATCTTAAGCTTTCTGATGTATTTCAACATGAAAGAATAAATGATTCGGTTCATATTTATTTGGAAAAAGCATACGAGGTAGCTCATCAACAAAATCTGTTTACGCTTGAAAAAGAAGCCCTCAACAAGCTCATTGGTTTTTTTGTAACGAATAAGGATTTAAACCATGCCGTGGAGTATCATCAATCATTGTATGAGACTATGGAGAGAAACTATAATAATGAGATTAAAAAAACAATACTGGGGATGGAATCCCAATTGAAAATTCTGGAATACAAAAAAAATCTGGCAGAAAAGAATACAAAACTCGAAAAAAACATTTTGATCCGCAACAGTGCCCTGGCCTTTGGGTTAATGTTGCTTGCATTCCTGATTTACCTGTACCTGAACTTTAAATCACAACGTAAGATAGCAGCAACTCTGCATCAACAAAAAGAGGCGCTGTTGCAGCAAAAAATCGAGAAAGAAAAATTAATTCTTCAAAAAGCGCAAAATGAAATTGAACTAAAACAACGGGATCTCATCACAAAGGCTACCATGCTGCAGTACAAAAATGATGATCTGAAGGCAATGAAGAGTGAGTTGGAATATAAGGTGAGTTTAATGGGTGATGCCTCGGAAAAAGGCCTCTTTAACTCCATTTTAAATTCGATGGATAGAGCTTCAAATCACAAGGATTACTGGAAAGAATTTGAAACCCATTTCGTGGAGGTATTCCCCGGTTTTCTGGAAAGCATTTCCCGGCAGTTTCCAAAACTTACTTCCAATGATCTCAAATTTTGTGCTTACCAAAAGATGAATCTCAACACAAAAGACATTGCCTTGCTCACCGGATTATCGGTTCGGTCGGTCGAAAGCCGCCGCTATCGTTTACGAAAAAAGTTTGGAATCGATACGCATACCAATCTTGTAAACTTTTTCCATACAGTAGAATAATTTTACCAAATGAATGCTGTGCATTAGCGCCTCAAAAAATCAGGCAATACCTCTTCTTTTCCTTAACAACCTCTGATTTATAGTTTTAACTTCATTTTTGCCATTTTACACGCTCGTGAAATGCGTAGTAATGCAGTAGTGGTTCATACTATCCAGTACTATACCTTTGGATGATTATAAAAGGATATCTGCCAGATTCCAAAATTTGAGATGAAAAATTGGATTATTTCCCGTGGGAATTTAATCATCAAACCAAATTATGAATAAAACACAAAAACTAAATTGTATGAAAAAAATCTTCAAATTACTACTGCTTTTTATTACGCTGACTTTTTATTCAAGTTTAATGGCTACTGACTATGCGGTAAGTGGCGCAGGATCCACCGAAGTAAACGGTATCTATGTTGAAAATGGCATCTATAATGGATATGCACAATATCAGTTAGGTGCAACGGACTTTTATTTAAGATATAATGACATGGGGATGTCTCGGTGGGAGATTTGGGATAATCTTGAATGGCAAACATATTATTATTCAGAAGATGGTGGTGCAACACCACCCTCAACAGGATGGACAATGACATTTTTTCCTGTTTTGGATCCACCCCCAACAGTTGAAGTTGCAACCCTTCCTGAGTACCTTGTTAAAGATGCAGGGTCTCTTGACGTAAATGGGATTTACATCGAAGATGGCACTTTAAATGGCAAGCCAAAATACCGGTTGGGGACTACATCTTTTTATATTCAATTTAATGCGGAATCTCAGTGGGAGATTGCGAATAGTTCGACCCAATATTATTATAACACGACAGCAAGTGATACCCCTCCAACTTCAGGCTGGGTGCAAGGTACAGGTGGTTCCTCACCGGCTCCACCTGTATCTGAGTTTACCGAAACCTTATCCGATTTCGTGGTAAGCGGTGCGGGTACTGCTGCTACCAACGGAACCTATACCCCGGTTTCGGGTACTAATGACCACGGTGGGCTCGTATGGGAACATTCAGGCGGAACCTATTACCTGCAAAGCCAACCCTCAACGATGAATTGGGTTATTAATACCAGTCCTGATAATGTATCCACAGGTGTGCAATATTACAAAACCGTTGTTTCATCGTACGATATAACTACACCACCTGCTACCGCCTGGACTGAAAATGCTGGTTCTTCACCTGCACCTACAGTTGCCCCTCCGGTTTTAGCTCAGTATATTGTTAGCGGAGCAGGCTTTAGCGCAGTAAATGGAACCTACACCGAAGGCGTAACTTACAATGGAAAACCACAATATCTATTTACCGGAACAGACTATTATTTAATGTATAATGATGATGAGTTTGAAGGCAATCGTTGGGAAATAACGGAATACTCCGATATGAAAGGATCGTATATGACCATCTATTATACAACAGCAACCGGTGACACACCTCCGTCAACCGGATGGAATGATAATGGCAATCCGCCGACACCTTCGGTAATTCTTGCAGCGCCTACTTTATCATACAACACCGGTACTTTCACCGAATCAGTAAGCAACAATGGTACTATTGCAAATACATTAACTATTACCTATACCATCCCAGACCCGGATTATTTTACAGGAAGTAACGGGACATTTTCAACAAGCAATTATACAGCAAGCAATGTCCCTGCCGGCTTAAGCATGGTAATCACCAAAAACAGTAATCTGGAGCTCAGCGTAGCACTTACAGGCACTGCCACAAGCAGCGGAAGTGCCAATAATATTTCAAACCTGGAAATTGCATTTAACAATAATGCTTTTAATGATGGAAGTGCTTCTGCGGTAACAAACGCCACAAAAAGTGATGTTTCGGTATCTTACTTTGATAATGAACAGAACCCTGTTCTTAGTTTTGATGGGGTTGATAATTCGGTAAGTTGTGCCGCTTCAACAGATCTACCTACAGTCAATGCAAGCAGAACCATTGAAGCATACGTGAAGACTACTGACTCACCGGGCTTTTCAAACATCCTGAGTTGGGGAACCAGCAGCGAGAATCAAAGGTGTAGTGTCGGATTGCGATCGGATCACTTTGCTTTTGTCGGTTATAATAATGATTTGGATGGAACAATTTCGATTAATGATGGGGTATGGCATCATGTTGCAGCAGTTTTTAACGCTACAACTATGTATTTATATGTGGATGGTGTGCTGGATAATAGTGGTGCAATTACCTTAAACACCACAGGCCAAAACCTGGTTCTCGGCGCTTCACTAGTTAATAGTGAATTTTGGAATGGGGAAATTGATGAAATCAGGATATGGAATGTTGCCCGGTCACAAGCCGAAATTCAGGCCAATTTGCGTAACGAACTTACTGGAACAGAAAGTGGATTGCTGGCCTATTTCAAAATGAGTGATGGCGCCGGAACTTCATTGACTGATAATAGTACGAGTGAACATACCGGGACAATTTCAGGGGCCAGCTGGGCAAACTATCCACATGTGCAACCAACCGTCACCTCAACAGCAGCAAGCAGCATTACAGGTAATACTGCAACATCAGGAGGTAGCTTAACCAGCACCGACTGGACTTATGCCCGTGGCATTTGTTGGAGCACTTCAGAAACCCCGACCATATCTGACAGCCATACCACAGATGGAGCAGGCAGTGGGAGTTTTACAGCAGAACTAACTGAGTTAACCTGCGAAACAACATATTATGTACGTGCTTATGCCACCAATGGAGATTCAAAAGCAATAACCTATGGCAGCCAGGTTTCTTTTGCTACAGAAACTTCAACAAACGGTGATTGGCAGCTACAACAAATAACACAGTATAACACCACTGAAGCAGCTATCATGGCAAGATCGGGAGATATCGATAATTTGGGCTTTGGCTGGGCCGATGGTTTTGATCCATTTTCAGGCAACAGCACCTCAACACATACTTTTCCGTTTTATCCTGAAGGAGATGATGCCACAGGTACGGATAAAATTTTCAGGCCATCAAGCCATGGTACGGTTAGTGAACCCTGTGGCCATGATGGATATTTGCAGTATGGTGTATCACCTGAAGCAAGTACTCTTACCTACAACTTACAAGGCACAACTGCTGTAGCCGCCACCATCCAGATGTTCGTAGATGATTTTCAGGCAAGCGAATGGTGTGCCATTTATACTGTTACAATCGATGGTGTAGATGCCCCATTCTTTGCAGATGTTATCAATTCACTGAGCCAAACAGGTCCCATTGGAAAGATCATTACCGTTCAATTGCCATCTGCATTTTTGCCACTGGTTGCTGATGGTTCGCTTTCGGTATTGATTGATGATTTAACCACAGGTGCTGGTGATGGATTTGCCATTGATTTTATTAAGTTGTTAATAAACCCGACAAGCTTTACATATACCGGAACAATAAACGGCATCATTACGGATGCTGGAACATCGCTGATTATTGAAAACGCTACGGTTACCGCAGGAACTGTTTCAGGTACCACGAACAATTTGGGATATTATTCACTAAGCGGAGTGCCGGCAGGCCAGGTGTATGTGGAAGCAACAAAATCCGGTTATCATCCCAACTCAACAATCATCAACCTGATTTCCGGTAGTACAGAAACAGCCAACTTACAACTAACTGACGCTACCATCACATGGGATGGCTCGTCATCTACCGACTGGAATGCAACTTCAAACTGGAGTAGCGACGCCGTACCAATTCTCTCCAACAATATAGTTGTTCCCAACGTCAACAATAAACCGATTATTAATGCCTCTCCGGGATCGCCCGCCATTTGCAACAATATAACTGTTCAAGCAGGTGCATCGGTAACCATCAATGCCGGAAAAGCTTTAACTGTAAAAGGAAATCTCTCGAACTCCGGTACAATTACCGTGAATTCGTCTGCTACCTCAAGCGGTTCGCTTATTGTGGAAGGAACATCCACGGGCAATGTAGTATTTAAAAAGTATGTGGATGAAATTTCAAAAGCTGTCAAATGGCATTATGTGTCTTCGCCGGTTGCCGGTCAGGCTATCAACGAAGCATGGATGGAGGCCAACAATATTGATCAGTACGAGGGTGCTTACCAGTTTTTCCGCAGGGATGAAGATAAAAACGCCTGGATTATTTACGGCTCAACCGGCAATCCGGAGGCTTTTAATGACGAAACATTTGTCGATGGCAGCGGATACTGTGTTACCAGGGCCAGTGCCGGCGAGTATAGTTTTACCGGAACGGTAAGAACTGCTGATGTAAACTATACAGCTACTTACACTGCGGGTATGGGAACGGGCTTTAACCTTGTTGGAAACCCCTTTACCAGTGCCATTAGCATTACAAGCAGCGCCTCAACCATCGGGAACTTTTTGGGGACAAATGCCGCTTTGCTGAACGATAATTATGAAGCCGTTTACATCTGGGATGAACAATCAGGCTATACCGGAGACCGCAATGACTATAAAGTAATTTCAAACGGAACAATCGGAAACTACACACAAATTAGCCAGGACTACATCCAACCCGGACAGGCTTTTATGGTAACTGTTGTTTCGGGCGGAGGCAACCTGGCTTTTAACGAAAACATGCAGGCCCATGCCGATGTTTCAGCCTATAAAGCATCCAAAGAACCCTGGCCCGGGATTGAGCTGACGATTAAAAACAATGATTTGTTCAATTCCACGGCTATCGGCTTTAACGAAAATATGACCGAAGGCCTTGACCCCTCCTATGATGTAGGCAAAATGAAAGGAAACCCAAATATTGCCCTCTACACCAGGCTTATCGAAGACAATGGAGTTGATTTTGCCATACAGGCTCTTCCACTTAAAAGCATCCCAAATTATATAATTTCGGTGGGTGTGGATGTAACAGAAACCGGCAGTTTTGAATTTTCAGCGTCTCAGCAACTGCTCGATAATTACAACATCGTACTCGAAGACCGAAAGGAAGATGTATTTACCAATCTGAGATGGGATAGCTATTTTACCACCATTAGCGAAAGCGGGATCGGAAGATTTTATCTCTACTTTAAAGATGCAACCGGCATGAGTGAATTAACATCTGAAACAAATATTACATTCAGATATCTGGAGGGCAAAATTAAAATAAGTAATCCTGATCAGGAAAAAGGAACGGTCAGCCTGGTAAATATTTCGGGGCAGGTTTTGGTTAAAATAGAATTGAGTGGAAATAAACATCAGGAATTTCTCATCAATCAGGCTAGCGGGATTTATATTTTTACGATACAAACGGACAATTCATTCATGAGCCGGAAGGTTTTTATAAAATGATGTCAGATATCCGATGTTAGATGTCAGATGTCCGCCTTGCCGGCGAGACAGGTTTGATCTGGAGGACACATCATAGATCAAAGATCGGATTTCGGATTTCTGAGATAATATGAAAACATCATTTAAAATAAACAGGACAGATTCCTCAATCCCCGAAAAAACGGGGCAGGCTGCTTCGCTCAATCGGAATGACAAGACACACCGGGCAAATATGGGAGGAGAATGACCAAATAAATTTGGCGCACATAATGTTACGACAAGTTGGAATAGATTTCTCCCCGCCAGCTGACGGATCGAAAAGACAGGGCTTCACACAGGGTTGTATGGGGAGAGGAACATCGGGGACTGAGAAATCTATTTTATCATTTGCCCGCCTTGCTCGCCTCGCTGGCGAAGCGGGTCGCGAGGCAGGTAATTAACTTGTTACAAAAACTTGTCATTGGTATGGAGTGCAGCAGCCAGCCCCGTTTTTTCGGAAACTGAGAGGCCTATCCATAGAATACGCATTTAAATATCGAATATCAAAAACAATAATATCATGAAAAGAATCATAAAGCTATTCGCACTCATTCTAACATTGGTTTTCACAACATCACTTTTTGCACAAGACCCACCTCCCCCACCACCTCCAGGACATGGCTCCTCAGGCAATGTTCCCGGAGGTGGTGCCCCCATGCAGCGGCCTGCTAATTTTGGTGGCACTAAGCGCGGGCTATGGCGCGAAGAAGGTGTATGATTATCGGAAAAGGAATCTGGCGGAATAACTTAACAAAGGGGCCTTATTAGCTAGCCTGATTTATTCATAAAACATTGATCTGAGTTGCTGCGCCCTTTTGCCAAAGGCATTCACATGGAAAGGGCGTGGGTTTTAAATGATTGATAATTAATTGATTCAAAATCCTGAAAAATTTTCAAACTAAATAAATTAAATTTTTCAGGATTTTGATATCCAGTGAGAATCCATTCTCATATCCGCAACCTAAAGGATGCGGCAAGTGAATATTTAGCTTTTCTGAATTATTCAGGTTAGAAAACCCTTTATTTCATTTCTTTCTACTTCCTGCACTCAACAAAGAACATTTCCATGAGGCCTTTGTTTTTGGTTTCAATTTTACCACGTGGGGTGGTTTGGAATTTTTCGTTGATGTATTGGCAGGTAAACTCTGAAATGTTGATCTTTCCAACCTCTCCACTCGATTCCATGCGTGATGCAATATTTACGGTATCGCCCCATATATCGTAGGCAAACTTTCGCGTGCCTACAATACCTGCTACCACAGACCCGGTGTGTATTCCAATGCGGGCTTCAAAATATGGCTCTCCTTCCTCAATTTTTTGTGCTTTATATTTCTCCATGAAGTCTCTAATCTGGCATGCTGCCATCAACACATCTTCGGGATTGGTTTGGTTGGCCACAGGAAGTCCGCCAGCGCACATATAAGCATCGCCGATGGTCTTTATTTTTTCTACATTATTATTAGTTATTATCTCATCAAACTTTTTATAGTAATAATCAATTTCGTCGACAAGCTCTTGCGGCGACATTTTTTCTGCCATCATTGTAAATCCTTTGAAATCGGCAAACATTACCGTAACCATTTCAAACATTTTGGCTTTAGATTTACCAAAAGCCTTTAGTTCTCTCGCAGTTTCGGCCGGCAAAATATTGAGCAGCAGTTTATCCGATTTCCCTTTTTCAATCTCAATAATTTTATTTTTATCCTCCAGCTCTTCATTGGTTCGCCTTATAAACCTGTAACGTTGCCAAACCCCGATAAGTAAAAGCAGGATGAGCCCCCCAACCATAATAATGGAGTTACGCACCACCCTTTGATTTTCAAATTTTTGTTCCTGCAATTCCCGTTGCTGCCGTTCTTTTTCTTTTTCGTATTTATCGATCTTAGCAAAAGCTTTACTCTTTTCGATACTTTGAAGTGAATCTTCCAGAAGTTTGAATTTTTCGTTGTATTCATAAGCCTTCAGGTAATTCTTTTGCCCATGATAGCTCTCACTCATTTCTTCGTACAGATAAGCAAGCAAGCTTCTAAAGTTTAGTTCCAAAGCCATCTCAATAGCTTTGTGAAGTATCTCACCGGCTTCAATAAAGCGATCTTCGCTATTCAACAAATCCGCTTTTACACTCATCAGGTTTATTATTCCATAACTATCGCCGGCAAGGTTGGCGAAATAAATGGCTGAATCGAGTGCTATCCATGCTTTTTCCTGTTGCCCTCTTTTGTAAAACAGGTGAACCAACGATTGATATGCATACTGAAGCTTATAGTTGGCCTCATTTTTTCGTTGAAGTTTAATGGCTTGATATTGAAAATAGAGTGAAGAATCATAATAATTTTCTGCTGTCGGATTGTTAATCCACAAAACCTGGTAAGCATTTCCAATATTGGAAAGATTTGTTGCATATCGGTTCAAATCACCGGTTTTAAGATTCAATTCCATGGCACGATCGTAATATCCAAGCGCCAGCTCGGGGTTGCCCATATCGTGATATCTTAAACCAATATTGTTTAATGCAACAGCCTTTCGCATATTATCATTCATTTCTTCTGATAGCTTAAGGAGTTGCAGCAAATACTCGATTGATTTATTGTACTCGCCCATAAAGGCATAAACGATGCTCAGGTTGTTGAGGGTTTTGGATTGAAGTTTTTTAAATTTTTCCTTTTCCGAAATCGCAAGGCTTTGTTCATACTTTTCGATCGAGCGCTTAAAATCCTGCTGTTCGAGCAACCTGCCCTGGTAATTAAGCGCTTCGGCCATTCCATACCTGTAATTTACGCGGTCGGACAAGCTGTAAAGTTCTGAGGCGTAATGATAAGATATATCTTCGGAAGAATCAGGGATATTCGTGATTTCGATAAAAATCGCCCTGAGTTGTGCAGTATCATCGGGATTTTTCTCTGCTACGTTCAACAAGCTATCAAGATGAGCAAAATCATTTTGCCCGGAAGCTGAAAAGGAAATAAAAAATAATAACAGAAAGAAATTGAAGAATAGTTTAGCCATTTTAAATATCTGTGTTCTATTTAAACACATCTTATCAAGAATGGTTTTAGGCTACTGGTAAAAAAAAGTAGTTATTTATGTGGTGGATTGAATACCAAACCATCATGACCCCATCCTGCCGAGCTTTGCTCGTGCATGCACGAGCAAAGCTCGGCACCGACACCCTTCCCCAACTGGGGAAGGATGCCTGAGTTCATGGGACTTGGAGGAAATGAAAAAGCAAAGCACTTCGGCTAAAGCATACAGATACAAAACCCATGAGAGAGGACTCCTCTCAACCAAAACTCATAACACTAAATGAAAGTAAAAAGTGGTGAAATTAAATTTGCTATTTACACCATTTGTGGAGACTGATAAAATAGCTAAAAAATTACAATAAAAATCAATTCAGGAAGCCATCACTACGCCGGCAATTTTTTGTATGGGAAGCACCGCATCAACAGCTCCTAATTTAATGGCCTCTTTTGGCATACCAAAAACAACACAGGTAGCTTCGTCCTGAACAAATGTTTTGGCTTTGGCTTCTTTCATTTCCAACAGGCCGGCAGCTCCATCATCGCCCATCCCGGTAAGCAGCACACCAATGGCATTGCTGCCGGCGGCCCGGGTTACCGAGCGAAATAGCACATCTACCGAGGGCCTGTGGCGATTTACGAGTGGCCCGCCTTTTACCTCTACACTGTACTCTTTTCCTCGTCTTTTGAGTAACAGATGATGATTTCCCGGAGCAATGAATACTTTTCCACGGGTAACTATATCACCATTTTCGGCTTCTTTAATTTCAAGGGGAAGTATCCCGTTGAGACGGTTGGCATAGGCTTTTGTAAAAACCTCGGGCATGTGTTGTACAATTACAACTCCGGGAGAGTTTAAGGGCAAGCCCTCTAAAAATGTTTTAATGGCTTCGGTTCCGCCGGTTGAAGCGCCCACTGCAATAATTGTATCAGTATGGGGTGATGGCTGTGTAGTGTGATTTATCGGGATAATTGCATCAGCCGAATATTTTTCGGGAATCACTATGGGGGCAGGGTTAATTTTTCGTCTTGTTAGTTTCGACATGGAAGCTGCTTTTACAGCATCAATAATTTGAACCCTGGCCTCCTCGAAAAAATCGCGGGTAACGAGGTTAGGTTTTGGAATAATTTCGATGGCTCCATAATCCATTGCTTTAAGGGCTTCTGCCGATCCTTCCTGTGTAAGGCTCGAAATCATTACAACAGGTATCGGATGTTGAGTCATAATCCGTTTTAAGAAAGTTAGTCCATCCATTCGGGGCATATCTACATCCAGGGTAATTACATCGGGAACTTCCTTGCTGATTTTTTTTGCTGCCAAAAATGGATCCGCCGCAGTACCCATCACCTCAATTTCGCCTGAGGATTCAAGGATTCCGATGAGTGATTGCCTTACAACCGCGGAATCATCAACAATTAATACACGAATTTTTTTCATATCGTTTTTTTCTTAATTAACAAGCAAAATTTAGAGTAGCCTTTGAAATACTTCACCGGTATTGGTATTGAAAAATATTTTTCGGCCTTTCTCCCCGCCTGTACTTTCGGCTACTATCCTGATTTTTTGATCCGAAAGAATTTCATGCGCCAGTTCTATATTCCGGCGGCCGATATCAAAAACATTTGATTGTTCCTGTAGCATTTTTGCACCTCCAAAAATTTTCGCAAGCATATTCTGAGGACTGCCTTGCAATGCTATCATTTTATTGATAAGCCGGGTAATAGCAATATTTCCATATTTTGGAGATGCAAGTCCATTTCCGTTCCAGTATGGCAACATATAATGATTCATTCCACCTATTTTGTTTTTACTATCCCATAAGCAAACTGCAACACACGAGCCTAAAACTGTGTTTAGGATCAGTGGTTGTTCAGACACAAATAAACCTGATGAATAAATATATTTTGTTTCAAAGTTATTCATTAATCATCAAAAAAGTTCAGCGCTTCCATCAAATAAAAAATCCTGCCCCCATTCGGAAGATCCCATAATTTCGCCTCCTGTAAGGGTATCAGCTATAATTAAAGTAAAAGTACTGCCTTTCCCGGGTGTGCTTTCAAGCTTGATTTCACCATCAAGAATCTCGGTAAAAGCCTTTACAATCGACAGCCCCAGGCCATGACCCTTGTTTTTGGTATGTACTGATGGATCGACAGATTTGAACCTGTCGAAAATAATGCTTTGATCTTCTTTAGAAATTCCCCGGCCATGATCGCTGACACTGAATATCTTATTGGCTCCATCGTTTAAAATCCTGATAATAATATCGCCGGGTTGATCGGTCCAGCTTATTGCATTTACTATCAGGTTACTTATAATCATCTCAATTTTTGAGGGATCGCTTTTTAAATGATGTTCATTGTCATTAATGTTGTTCTCAAGTAGCAGTTGCAGCCCTTTATCCGCAGCTAAATTTTTATATTTACTAATTTGCTTTTCTACAAGATCAACAAAATCAATGTTATAATTTTCGCACGAAGCTTCACCGGCTTCAATTTCGGCAGATGAAAAAATATTATTCATTTGAAAATCAAGATCGAAAGCTTCCTTGTAAATAATCGTTGCCAGCTTTTGTATCTGCGCTATGTCGGTGTTTTCTGAAAAGGCGATTGATTGTGATAAACTTAAAATTGACGACAAAGGATTGATGATCTCATTGCGTGCATTCGACAAAAAATTAGATTTTAACTGTTCTGACTCCACTAATTTTTGATTGACTTTTGAAAGCTCTTCATTTATTTCCTCCAGTTTTTTAAAGGATTGCTGTCTTTCTTCAATTCTGCTTTTTAGTTCGGCAAGTAATTGTTCATCTGATAATTCTTTCATCATTATTTATGCATATTTGCTTAAAATTTCTTTGAGTGCCCTTGCAGTAAAAGGTTTTGAGATATAATCGTCCATGCCGGCTTCGATACATTTTTCTTTGTCGCCCTTCATGGCATTTGCGGTCATGGCAATGATGGGAATCCTTTTTTTTGTGCTGTCCTTACGTTCATAATTACGTATTAAGCCTGTGGACTCATATCCATCGGCTTCGGGCATTTGAACATCCATGAATACAAGATCAAAATTTCCCGACTTAAAGGCATCGAAGGCCACTAATCCATTGTTAGCCACCTGCACGGTATGTCCTAATTTTTCGAGGTGAATGCTTGCCACTTTTTGGTTAATAAGGTTGTCTTCGGCCAGGAGTATCATCAATTTTTTCATTTGATGATCGTCAGTGGTAGATTCCTCCAGACGAAGTTTTTCGACATGTTCCATTTTTGAAATTCCCATTTTAATAGTAAACCAAAAATTGGATCCTTTGCCTTCCTCGCTTTCAACGCTTATTTTACCACCCATCATTTCCGACAGGCTTTTTGAAATTACCAATCCCAGCCCTGTTCCTCCATAATTCCTGGTGGTGGATGCGTCAACCTGCGAAAATGATTTAAAAAGTCGCCGCTTACCTTCAGGAGATATTCCAATACCTGTGTCGATAACCTCAATTTTAACTACACATTTATCATTAAATTCGTCAAGAAGAGACACCTTAACGGTAACATAGCCTTTTTCAGAAAATTTTAAAGCATTGGAAATCAAATTCAATAGCACCTGCCTAAGCCTTGTAGGGTCGCCATTCAATGCCTGGGGAACATCTGGCTGTATGATTTGTTTCAATTGAAGGCCCTTTTCTTCGGCCTTAAAAGTCATCGACTTTAGGGTATCTTCGATGTGTTCATGAAAGTCGAAATCAAGGTTTTCGAGTTCAATTTTGCCGGCTTCAAGTTTGGAGAAATCGAGGATGTCGTTGATAAGATTAAGTAGGGAATTGGCTGAGGAGCGCACTATTCTAACATATTCAGCTTGTTTTTCGTCGAGTTTGGTATTATCGAGAAACTCTGACATACCAATAATGCCGTTGATGGGTGTCCTGATTTCGTGGCTCATGTTGGCTAAAAATTCACTTTTGTAAACAAGCGCTTCTTCGGCAGAACGTTTTGCTACCTCCAGTTCCTCCCTCGAACGTTTTAGTTCGAGATGACTTTTAACCCTCGCTATCAACTCAATTTTGTTGAAGGGTTTACCAACGTAATCAACAGCTCCCACCTGAAATCCTTTCCTGATACTCTCCATATCGGTTTGGCCCGTAAGGAAGATCACCGGAATTTTTGATGTGATGGAGTTTTTTTTCATCCTGGTACAAACCTCAAATCCATCCATATCAGGCATTATCACATCGAGAAGCATCAGGTCGAAGGGTTCTTTGGCAGCAAGCTTAAGTGCATCGCGCCCCTTGGTTATCGTGGTGATGCTATAATTCTCTTCACTCAGCAACAGCTCAAGCTGGCTAAGATTTAACCGGCTGTCGTCAACAACTAATAGTTTTATGGGTTTTCTAATCATAATTATTTCGAATTACTCTTTTTCTGTAAACTGTTGGTGCAATTCTGTCGAGGGGTAAGGTACTTTCGTTGAGCAACGATTCGGAGTGCCCAATAAACAGGTAGCCCGCTGACTTCAATTTATTTACCAAACCTCTAACCACTTTTATTTGTGTTGATCTGTCAAAATAAATAAGTGTATTTCTACAAAATATTGCATCAAATCCGGCTTTATTGTAGCTTTCAACATGCATAAGGTTTTGCCGTTCAAACGTTACATTATTGCGCAACGAAGCAACAATCCTAACTTCTTTCTTTTCGAGGTCTTTACTTTTAAGCAAATAATTTTTTTTAAGGCTAAGTGGAATAACATCAACCTTACTTTCCTGGTAAACTGCAATTCTTGCATGTTCAAGCGCCCGCGAAGAAAGGTCGCTAGCCAAAATGTTAAAGTTAAAGCCCGGATTTAGCGCCTTAAATTCGTTCAGGATAATGGCCATTGTATATGGCTCTTCACCTGTTGAGCAACCCGCGCTCCAAATATTAAACGCATAACCTGAACAGGTTTTTTGCCAAAATTCTGATAAAACAGTATTAAAAAGAAAATCAAAGTGATCTGGTTCCCGAAAAAAATCTGTTTTATTTGTTGTAACTACATCAATCATGTGAATCAGTTCAATCTGCTGACCTTCGTTGCTAAATAAAAAATCGATGTATTGAGCGAACGATGTAAGTCTGCGTTCTTTGAGCCTGTTGCGTAACCTTCCCTGGAGCATCAATTTTTTATGCTGTGGAAGCTTAATGCCATATTCACGAAAAATAAATTCGCTTAGCCTTGCAAACTCCCGGTCGGACAACCCGGCACTATAAATTTTATGTAAATCGTTTACAGGCAAATCTGTATAATGTTTTGATAAAATGATTCTATGTTAATAATGAGACCAATCTAAAAAGCCATAAAACCCCTAAATCCCCTGAAGGGGACTTTCCCAAACTACACTTATACTTAAAATTTTTCAAATTCCTGATCCAGGGCATCACTGCCAAGCCGTAAATTTACACCTTTCCGTACGTTACTTTTTATTTGCAACGATTTGTTTGGCATTGGTAATTCAGTTTTTCTGGGGATGTTTTGCTTATACTTTGTACTATTGACAGGCGCATTCTCCTTACCGGTTTTAAAATAGCTTGTCATATTTTTAAGGTATTCGGCCTGGCTTGCCAACTCCTCGGCATTGGTTGCCATTTCTTCGGCAGAGGCAGCATTTTGCTGAATAACCTCATTAAATTGCTGAACAGCATCATTTACCTGCTCTGCCCCCGAGTTTTGTTCCAAACTGGATGCTGTGATCTCCTGAACAAGTTTCAGGGTATCTTCAATCTGCGGCACGATGGTATTAAAAAGCTTTCTCGATTCCTCGGCTAAACTAACTCCTGCACCCGATACTTTATCAATTTCGGTTGCCGCATCCTGGCTTCTTTCAGCCAGTTTTTTAACCTCATCGGCCACAACGGCAAAACCTTTTCCATATTCGCCCGCGCGAGCGGCTTCTACCGCGGCATTTAGCGAAAGAATATTGGTTTGATAAGCAATATCCCCTATAATGGTGATTTTTTCTGCAATTTCTTTAATCGCTGCAGTTACATCGATTACATTGCGGCTTCCTGCATTCAATCCTGTTGTAGCTTCTGAGGCTATTTGTTCGGTGCGTTGCGCGTTGGATGTATTTTGCGAGATACTGGCCGACATCTGTTCCATTGATGCTGATATTTCTTCGGCGGCGGATGCCTGCTCGGTGCTACCCTGCGAAATTCCCTGCGAAGTATTACTCACCTGGGCACTGGCATCGGCAATGTGGTTTGCTGCTGTTTGTATTGATGAGATGGTTTGATACAATTTGTCTTTCATTTTATTCAGCATCGCGGTAAGCTCACCAATTTCATCCTTTTGTTCAATATCAATGGTTGCTTCAAGGTTTCCTTCTGCAATTTGTCGTGCAAATTCAACCCCTCTTTTTAATGGCCTGGTAATAGAGTATGAAATTTGAAAGGCCAGGATTATACTTACTATTATGGAGATTACGAGACCAATAATAAGTACATTTAAAGCAGTGCGGATTTTTATGATTGATATTGTTGCAAATTCAGTTGTTTTGTGGATACTGCTTTCAGCAAGATTCCTGAAGGTAGAAACAAGTAAATCACCTTCATCAATGAGTTGCCTGTTGCTTAATTGTAAGGCATGTTCTGTTTCAAAATACCCGTCCATAGCGCTGTGATAATCATCCAGGGAGTGATGTATGTTATTTAGATAAACAATATTCTCATTTTCCGTGTCAATTTTTTCAAGGTTAATAAGCAGTTGATCAATGTTGGTAAATTGCTTATTGAAATCAGTTGAACTGGAAATATCAATTCCCGCCTGGGCTTTAAAATTCTGGATTCGTAAGGCATTCCCAATATCAATTATATCATTGATGAGTGTAACCTTTTCAAGAACTCCTCTTTTAGCTATACGCGCATCAATTTGATACGCGAGTGTTGATTCCTGTCCACGAAGGTAATCGTAACAGTAATCAAAAAAACTGCCGACGGCTTCGTCCATAAACCCCCTGTCAGTTTCCATTTTTTCCGTACCAACCCTCATTTCATCCATAAAAGTTCTATAAACAAGCAGTATTTTTTTTGCTGATGAAATATCCTTTTGCATTTCATCTGCCAGGTTATATTTCATTTTAGAGATGTTTTCAAGATAGTCATCCAACTCATCCAGCAACGATTGTGCCTGGTCAATGCTTTGCATATCCTGGCTCAATACATAGTTGCTTAGAAGGCTGGTAATCTTAAGTGTAGTGCGCTCCAAATGATTCGAGATTTTTATTTCAGGCAGGCGTGTTTTAACTGCAGAAACGTTATCAGATTCAATTTTCCTGAGTCCTATCAATGATAATGCCCCGATGGATATCAAAATCAAAATAATAAAACCGAAACCAAGTCCAAGTTTAGTTTTTACTTTCAGGTTACTCCAGTTCATGTTTTTCCCTCCTTCAAATTTTAATTTTCAATTTTTTCATCCGCATTGATACCAGTATTTTTTGACATATTGATATTATCTTTAAGATCGATAATTTCATCTGTGGAAAAAACAGAATCCATATTGAGTACCATGATGAACTTTTCGTTGATTTTCATTATACCTTCTATAAAATCGGATTTGTATTTACTCCCGAGGCTTGGCGACGGTTTAATATTTTCTTTCTGAAATTCGATCACATCCATCACAGAATCAACAATTGCCCCCACTTCCACAATTTCTTTGTCGATGATTATTGAAAGTACCAGGATGCAGGTTTTTTCGGTGTAGGGTAATGGAGTAATACCAAATTTTAACCGGGCATCAACCACAGGCAATACATTACCCCGCAGGTTAATAACCCCTTTCATGTAGTCAGGAGATTTTGGCACTTTAGTAATCTCTTGCATTTCCAGAATTTTTAAAATATTGCTTACATGAGATGCAAATATTTCGTTACCCAGTTTAAATGTGAGGTAATGGTTGATTTGAATTTCATCGTTTTCGCTCATATATTTTTCTCCTTGTTATTGTTTACTATTGAGAATTTTGAAATAATTTTGTTTGTATCCAACACCAGGGCTACAGCGCCATCGCCAAGGATTGTAGCCCCCGAAATAAATTCCTGGTTTTTGTAGTGTTTTCCAAGTGGTTTTAGTACGGTTTGAAATTCGCCAATAACTTTATCGATGATCAGGCCAACCTCACGATTTTCATATTTTACCACCAGCACTTCTTCCTTCACGGGTATTGAATCGTAAATGTTAAATTGCTCGCGCAAGTAGAAGAAAGGTATTTGCCTGTTATCAATAACAATTATATTATCAAAGGCATTTTTTACTTCCGAATGCTTTACCGAGTAAATTTTGTAAACTGCGGATGTGGGAATAATATAAGAAGTATTACCAATCATTACCTGCATCCCGTCGATAATCGACAAAGTTAAAGGAAGAACAATGGTAATGGCTGTTCCCTTTCCCAACCCGGAGCTAATCAACACTTCACCCCTGATTTCACTAATTTTTTTATTTACAACGTCCATCCCAACTCCACGTCCCGAAACATCGGAAACTTTGGTTGCAGTAGAAAACCCCGGGGCAAAAATAAGATTGAGTATTTGGGTTTCTGACAATTTATCATCCTCATGAACGAGTTTATTTTGTATGGCTTTTTTAATTACTTTGCTCTTATCGATCCCCGCGCCATCATCTTTAACTTCGATATGAATATTACTTCCCGAATAAAAGGCCCTGAAAAGTATTGTTCCCTCTTCGGGTTTCCCATTTTGCTTTCTTATTTCGGGTGTTTCAATACCATGATCGAGGCTGTTTCGTAAAATATGCAATAAGGGATCGGTCACCCGTTCGATAATTGTTTTGTCGAGTTCGGTGCCCTGTCCTTCAATTACAAATTTTACTTTTTTCCCCAATGTAGCAGAAAGATCGCGAACCAATCGCTGAAAACGGGTTAGAATACTGCCAATGGGAATCAGGGAAATACTAAAGGCATTATCACGTAGCTGCTTTGACAGCTTTTGAACATTTTCGGCTATGGAAATTAAATCGAGGTCATTTTTCTTTTCGGCATACATACTCAGCCTGGCCTGGATTGTCACCATTTCGCTCACCAGGTTCATCAACACATCAATTTTCTCAGACGAAACCCTGATACTTGAAATTGCTGTTTCGCTTGCCCTGGCAGGCACTGTCATTTTATTTGGGGTGGGTTTTACTTCTTGCTTACTTGCAGCTCCAACATCAGTAGCAGGATCGGAAGGGGCAACGGAATGATCATCTTTACCTGCCACTTCACTAATAGGTTCAGCAGCTATTTCCCTTAAGGAGAGGTCGTTAATTATCTTTTTTAAATCTTTAAGATCTGCATGTGTATTTTCATCTCTTAATATTTTTAGATAACTCGTAAATGCCTCGAATTCGAATAGATTATCCCCGGCAATATTTTGAATGTAAATTTTTGATTCATCCTCAACAAAAATAAAAACATCAGCAATTGTCCCCTGGCTTTCGTCAGTTGAAAGAAATATTTCCCACCATGTGTAGCAAAGCTGTGGGTCAATGCTATCGAGCCCGGGAATTTTTTCGAAATGTGGAATGGCAAAGGCATCACCCAAAGCGCAGAGCTCATCAATGAGGTAAAGTGGTTTTGTGCCATTATCAAAAATATGCTCATGGGGTTTAAAAGAGATAAAATATGTTTTTGTTGAAATAACATTATTCATTATTTCTTTATCCGGATAAACCGGGGTGGGTTCGGGCTGATCTACCTGTGCATCTTTAAGCTTTACAGAGGCCCATTCCTTAATTTGAGCGGTTTTATTCTTATGATCGTTTTCGGATTGAACATCAAGGTTATCTCCCATTCTTAGCAGCAATTTTAAATGGTCGATGGCGCTAAGGGTAATATCCAGTAATTCGGTATTGATTTTAATTCTGTCTTTTCTTACGTAGTCATATATTGTTTCGATGTCGTGGGTATATTCACTAATTTTGTTGTAGCCAAACATTCCCCCGCTTCCTTTAAGGCTGTGAAAGGCTCCAAAAAGTGATTCTATTTTTGTTTTGTCGTTCGGGTTATCTTCCAGCACAAGAATTGCTGTTTCCAGGTCAGCAATTTTCTCTTCTGCCTCAATAGCAAACTTTTTTTTGAGATCCTGCATTTCAAGAGCAAATTGCTCATCGGATACATTCATAGTATTTATTTTTTGCTTTGTAGGTTTTAAATCATCTTAATACTTTCTTGATAATGGTCATTAACTTATCGGCCTCGAATGGCTTCACTATCCAGCCCGTGGCCCCGGCCTGTTTTGCCTCCATTTTAATCGACACCTGGGATTCGGTAGTTAATACCAACATTGGAACTCTGCTGTATTCAACTATTTTCCTTACTTCCTTTATCAAACCAATGCCATCCATATTAGGCATGTGCAAATCGGTAATTACCAGGTCGATTGCCGTACCATCAAAATGTTTCAACGCGTCTTTACCATCAACACCAGTTAGCACATTAAAGCCCCTGCCCCGTAACATATATGATACTGCCTGCCTGATGGGTTTCGAATCGTCCACAACAAGTATTGTCTTTGGTTTATTCATTTGAGTATTGTTTTATTAAAAATCAATGTCGAAACCTACCTGTGCAAATAGCTCAAGCCTATCTTGCGGCAGGGACATAATGATGTTAAATTTTTTCTTTTTTAACCCGATTGTTTTTTTTGCTGCCAGAAGAAGCTGATAAAATGAAAGATCCATCATTTCTACCTCCTTGATTTCAAAATTGAATATTTCGTAAGCCTCAATCTTTTTTAATAATTGATCTCTAAATTCATTCGCATTATCGATAGAAAGCAAGCCCTTAAAAACTAAGGATATAGCCTTTGGGTTATTGGGGTTATCAATAAATAATAATTCTGCATTTTTCATACCCGCACAAATTTCAATTCAATAATCTATTTGGTTTTTATCTGCAATTAATGGCTAAGAAATCCTTAAAAAAAGTAATCCTGTAATCAACTTCACAACATTTTAGCAACATTCTTAACCTGAAAAATTCATGAATTTTTCACTCTGTGGGCTAAAATGCCCACAGAGCCGAATTTCCAGAGGAAATTCGAGGGTTAACCCTCGAAAATATTTTATCCAAATATTTTCGGCCTTCGGTGATTAAATCACAAACTTTTTAAGTTTGTGATTTAATCAGGTTAAAAAGTTATGCAAGATAAATATTTTTACAATAATGTGGGAAATCATTTAATTATATCTTTATTTTCGCCAAAATAAATAACGCACCATGAAACTAATTACTGACCTTGGAAGATATTTGCTTTTGATGAAGGAGGTATTTGTTAAGCCTGACAAGGTTAAAACCTTTTTCCAACAGATATTAATCGAAATTCAAAGCCTTGGAATTGATTCCCTGGGAATAACAATTATAATTTCAATTTTCGTGGGTGCCGTTGTAGCCATACAAACAGCTTACAATATCGACACTCCTTTAATCCCGATGAAAATGGTAGGTTTTACCGCACGGCAGAGCATCATTCTTGAATTTTCGCCCACTATGCTAAGCCTTGTTCTTGCTGGCAAAGTTGGTTCAAGAATTGCTTCTGAACTGGGCACAATGCGGGTTACAGAGCAAATTGATGCGCTTGAGATTATGGGTGTCAATCCTGCTAATTTTTTAATTCAGCCCAAAGTAATTGCTTCCATCATTATCAATCCCATACTCATTATTTTTAGTATTGTCTTTGCTCTTTTTGGAGGTTGGATGGCTTGTATTTTAACCGGTATAGTAACTTCTAACGACTATATCGTGGGTCTTCAGAGCTGGTTCGTTCCCTACACCATAACTTATGCTTTGATTAAAACCGCCGTTTTTGCCTTTATCATTGCCTCGGTTTCGGGTTATCAAGGCTTTTATACCCGGGGTGGAGCCCTTGAAGTTGGGTCGGCAAGTACGCGTGCTGTTGTTTACAGCAGTATTTTGATCATTACCTCAAATTTAATTCTTACTCAACTGTTGCTGGCATGATCGAAGCAAGAAATATCAATAAAAGTTTTGGCGAAAAACACATTTTAAAAGATGTGTCAGTCAAGTTTCAACCCGGACAAACAAACCTGGTAATCGGGCAAAGCGGCTCAGGCAAAACTGTGCTGATTAAATGCCTGGTAGGACTTCACAATGTTGATAGCGGAGAAATACTTTATGATGAACGGGTATTTTCCGAGATGTCGTTTAAAAAGAAAAAAACCATCAGGAAAGAAATTGGAATGCTGTTTCAGGGAGGGGCATTGTTCGACTATATGAATGTGGAGCAAAACGTTATGTTTCCACTCAATATGTTTTCCGAGAAATCGCCAAAAGAAAGATTAGAGCGGGTTAACTTTTGCCTGAACAGGGTAAATTTACCAAATGCAAACAAGCTAATGCCCTCGGAGCTTAGTGGGGGTATGGTTAAGCGTGTTGCCATAGCACGGGCTATAGCGCTTAATCCCCGATATTTGTTTTGCGATGAACCCAACTCCGGCCTCGACCCGCAAACTTCCAATGTAATCGACAACCTGATATACGAAATCACCAAAGAATATCAAATTACTACAGTGGTGAATACACACGATATGAATTCGGTGATGGAAATTGGCGACAGCATATCTTTTATTTACGAAGGACAGCTTTGGTGGGAAGGTAGCAAAGAGGAAATTATGAATACCGGAAATAAAGAAATTGATGATTTTGTTTTCTCATCCGAATTAACACGAAAATTGAAATGGACGTAAACTTTCTTGATCTGATCATAGGGCTGCCCATCATACTAATGGCCATATCAGGCTTTCGCAATGGGTTTATAAAAGAAATAGCATCGCTTGTTGCACTTGTACTGGGGCTTTATTTTGCTATATATTTCTCTGATATTGTTGCCGATTGGCTTCTCCGATATTTTGACATTGGCCATCGATGGCTTTTTATTGTAGCGTTTATCCTCACTTTTATCGTGGTGGTTTTGTTGGTATCGCTGATTGGTAAACTGCTGAGTAAAATTGCGGCTCTGGCAGCACTTGGTTTTTTAAACAGGTTTATGGGTTTGATTTTTGGCGTGCTCAAGGGTATCGTTGTTATGAGCGCCCTGATTTTGCTTTTTGAAATGATCGACAGCAAAGCCTCAATTTTAAAGAAGGATGTTAAAGAAGGCTCACTGCTTTATAAGCCTGTTGAAAAGGTGATGCCCTTTATTTTGTTCAAAATTGGAAATATCAGCTTCGAAGATCCTTCATGGGAAGATTTTAAAAAAAGAACCCGGGATTCAGTGAATGATCTGGTGGAGGTTTAATAATAAAAAGTTCTACTGCCCTTTTTGAGGAATTTTTTCATTAATATGAATTTTCACTATTTCTCTTGAAAAACTAAGGATTAACAATAGATTCTTCGCTTCACTTCCACGAAGTGTCAGCGATTTTTTTTACTGCTTGTTTACAATAGTAATATGGTTGTTTTATTAGTGACATTCAGGCATTTAGTCAGTGTTTCTCTAAAATAAATTTTGGCGGATGCGCTAAATGATGTGGTTTATACCCCCGATAGCTATCGGGTTTTTTTCATTCATATAGCGCAACCACTACGTGGTTGTTTTTCTTTAGGGATATTGATTTACTACAATACCTAAACTTTCCGAAGAGTCGGAACAGGCTATACTGAGTTTTTAGCAACCCGGTACAGCCTGTCCCGCCCATGCGGGAGGTTGAGGTATTGTAGCTCAATAGAATTACCATGATTCGAAAAAACCCGGTACAGCCTGTCCCGATTTTTCGGGAGGTTTCGCTATTTGAACTTCACTGCCGCCATATTTAATCTTCAAAATATTCATCTTAATATCTTCTTTATGTGATTTTTAAATTTCTATTTACTAAATCAAAGAGGTTTAATAAAACCGATGAAGTGTCGGGGCAGGCTACTTCGCTGTGTATTTTGGTACTAATGACAAGTATTTGAGTGGAGTTGGGGTACACTTTGTTAGAGAGACCTCTCAGTCCCCGAAGTGTCGGGGCAGGCGGCAAGCTCCTTCGAGGTGACATGGATTTGGGGGATTGAGGGTGGGTGAAAGTGGGCGCTTTGCGCCCACTTTCACCCACCCCATTCACAGCCCGAAGCTTTGTCATTTCGATGCCGCACGTGCGGCAGGAGAAATCTATTCCCATTTGTCATTCTGATTCGCCAACCGATGGAGAAGAATCTATCAAGTTAAACCTGATACCAATTATTGATCAAATAAAAGACGAGGATTCTCCTCCAAAAAATAAGCAATACCAAAAATCATTGGTTCTGGTTTACATCCGATCAGGAACTTCAATACCCAACAAGTCCATTCCCGTTTTTATAATATTGCCTGTTACGGCTGCCAGCCCCAACCTGAATGATGCTGTTTGCTTATCGGTGTCGCGTAAAATTGGTATCGACTGAAAAAATTTATTAAACTCCCTGGCAAGTTCATAAATATAATTTGCGACAAGCGCCGGACTATAGTTTTCAGCAGCTTCACTGATAATGGACGGAAAATCGTAAGCTAACTTTAAAATCTCTTTTTCGATTGCCTGGAGCGTTTCAGGCATTGCATTTTCATCCATCTCAATTCCTTTTTCCCCTGCTTTTCTGAACAAGGATTTAATCCTGGCATGAGAGTATTGGATAAAAGGCCCTGTGTTCCCATTAAAATCAATGGATTCTTCGGGGTTGAAAAGCATGGTTTTTTTAGGATCAACTTTTAACATAAAATATTTCAAAGCACCCAGGCTAAGCATTTTGAATAATTGATCTTTTTCTTCATCCGAAAATTCGTCTATTTTGCCCAATTCCACGGTTGTTTTTTTTGCAGCCAAATACATTTCATCCATCAGCTCATCAGCATCCACCACGATTCCTTCTCTCGATTTCATCCGGCCATGGGGCAACTCTACCATGCCATACGACAGGTGCATAATCCCGTCAGCCCATTCTCGACCCATTTTTTTCAGAATTTTCTGTAACACGTCAAAATGATAGTTTTGCTCATTACCCACTACATAAACCAGCTTTTCGGGATCGAACTCGTCAAAGCGCAATTGTGCTGTTCCCAAATCCTGTGTCATATAAACAGAAGTACCATCGGCCCGAAGCAGTAATTTTTCATCCAGACCTACATCGGTAAGATCGCACCAAACCGACCCATTTTCCTTTTTGAAGAATATGCCTTTTTCAAGACCATCAAAAACAATTTCACGCCCCAAAAGATAAGTTTCCGATTCGTAATAGATTTTATCGAAATCAACACCCAATTTCTGGTAGGTTTCGTCAAACCCCTTATAAACCCAGCCATTCATAGATTTCCACAATTGGCGTACTTCAGGATTTTGTTCCTCCCATTTCCGCAACATTTCCTGGGCTTCCATGAGCAAGGAGGCTTCTTTTTCGGCCAACTCCTCATCCATGCCATTTTCTATCAGCTCTACTATTTCCGCTTTGTAATGCTTATCGAAGAGCACATAATATTTTCCTACAAGGTGGTCGCCCTTCATTCCGGAAGTTTCGGGTGTTTCGCCATTTCCCCATTTTTGCCAGGCCAGCATCGACTTACATATATGAATGCCACGGTCGTTTACAAGGTTCACTTTCTGCACCGGCTTACCTGCTGCTTTCAAAACTTTTGCTACTGAATAACCCAGGAGATTATTTCTTATGTGCCCAAGATGAAGGGGTTTGTTGGTATTGGGTGAGGAATATTCGATCACCACAGGTTTTTCCTGCTTTGGATCAAATAACCCAAATTGTGGATTGCCTTTGATCTTTGAATAAAAATCGAGCCAGTAGCTATCGGATATCTCAAGGTTCAAAAATCCTTTGATCACATTAAAGCCGATAACTTCCTGCATGTTTTCCTGAATGAACTGACCTAAATCGGAGGCCGTCAACTCGGGATTTTTTCTTGAAATTTTTAAAAACGGGAAAACCACGATGGTATAATCACCAACAAAATCCTTCCGTGTTTTTTGTATGGAAACCAATTTACCCTCAACAGTTTGCCCATAGAGCGATTGAATGGCTTCGATGGTTTTGGCAACAAGTATATTTTCAATCATAATTTTAATCCTTTCTCAATTTCCGGCAAAAATAGGATTTTAGATTGAGAAGGAGAAGTTAGATGGGAGAAATTGGAGTGATGGAGGGATGGAGGGGTGGAGTGAATGACAGAATGAATGAATGACAGAATGAATGAAATGAATGACAGAATGAATGTTCGAAGGACTCCTACGGAGAAACATGTTAGGATGGAGTGATGGAGTGATGGAGTGATGGAGGGGTGGAGGGGTGGAGTGATGGAGAAAAATTGGAGTGGTGGATAGTCATCCGATGAATTACCCCCGGAAGTGGCATTGTTCCCAATAGCTTGGGGTCAATAGCTTAAGCACTATTCATCGGATGACTTTTCCTGATCACCCGATATCAGTCACACCGTGAATAACCCCGGGCAATAACAGAGGTTAGAGGGAAGAGGTTAGAGGGGAGATGGAAGAAATT
>CAZQIV010000049.1:0-42811 GCA_964593705.1 uncultured Lentimicrobiaceae bacterium
AATTATCAAATTCAGTACTATTTTTTAGCTTGTTGCCAACTTGTTTTCATGACCCCCTTCCTATCTTTTAAATGTCCCTTTTTTGCTACATTTTGAAGGCAGTTTGCCTCATCTTTAGTTTCAGCTTTTTTAGTCTGTCCCCGCATAAAATTTTATTTTTATTGTCGTTTGGATATTTCATTTCACAAAGTTAACACATTTCCTTTCTTTTGTGTTATGCTAATATTGTGACCAACCCACGCATATAATCCTTTTGGCTTTTTTTCCCCTGAACACTAAATGACTTCCCGGGAAAGGTTTATTTAAAAATATCAGGGTTGTGCTATATGCTCGCCTCGCGAAGCGGGCATTCCTCTGGAGCGAACCCAGGTTTCCAGAAGGCTGCTATGCGGCTGTTAGCAATGATTTGTTGTAGATTGCGAAATTTCGGGATTGTTTATTCTTCAATCTCTTTACTCCCTTTTTTTTGTCCTAATTCATTTGCGTTTAGAGGGCTAATAACGCTTTTGCCGAGCTTTCTCTCTAAGTCTTTTCTTGCGATTCCTGCAACTGAACCTCCTTTTTTTGCAATACCCTTACTTTCACTCAAAGTCTTTGGTTTTTTCTCTTTTGATAATTCAGTAGTAGATGTTTCTGCTAACATATTTAGCACTAATTCTAAATTTGTCATATTGTCCCGAAGGTTTTCTTTCTTCAGGTTCTTAAATGTTTTGTATTCTTTGGTCGTTAAATTCGCCCAGGCTTTTGTTATTTCATCAGTGAGTATCGCATATTCTATTCCTTTTTTAACACAGCGGGATTCCCATTCGTCCGTTAGTTCTTTTCGGACTTCAATACTTTTTATGCGCTGGTTAACCCAGTTTTTAGAATACCCTTTTTTCAAATATGTTTCAATTGCTCTATCAAAAGCCTTTTCCGGGTCTTCGGTCTCTTCAATCCTTTCATATCCAACTTTTGCCAACCAAACCTTGAAAGGCTCTGCTTTTGGTGATGGAATTGACTGAATTAGTCGTAGAAATTGTTCTGTGTCTGCTACATCTGTTTTATAATATTTTCCATCAGACGATTCCATTTTCAGTTGGTTACAATTTGTAACCAACTCACTACCTTCTTTCTTTAGCCTGCTTTTTAGTACTTTCCAATAATTGTTCGAGTTAACACTTTTTGTTAGAATACCAATTATATCAACTATTGAGAAGTACCATTTCTCTTGTTCATTATCCCAATGCACCCGAACTCTATGGTCTTGAAATAATTTTATTGCATTTTCTTTTGTCATAATTAATTTTCAAATGGTCCAATTCAAAGATTGGAAATCAGTTTTCAATTTCAGATTTTTTAGTCTTTCACCGCATAAAATTTTATTTATATAGTCGTTTGGGTATTTCATTTTACAAAGTTAACACATTTCCTTTCTTTTGTGTAATCTAATATTGTGGCCAACTCACGCATATAATCCTTTCGGCTTTTTTACCCCTGAACCCAAAAAACTCCCCGGGAAAATTTTATTCAAAAATGTTCTTTTAATAAATGGGTTTAGTCTAAAAAGTCCCCTTCAGGGGATTTAGGGGTAAGGTGGCTTTTTAGACTGGTCTCATAAATCATTGCAAGGTTTGATATTTAGTATTATTTGTATGTCGTTCCTAAAGTATTCTTTCATTGTAGTTAGTACTTCTTAAACATACTGCAAACGTTCGGTATAAGAATAGTAGCCGTTTGCGTGGCACATACTTGTCAAGTTACAAGAAAGTTGAAGCAGGCTACAACCCTTGAATTTATTGACATACGGCAATTATTTTTGAGTGCGTGTTGGCAATAGTTGTTATAATAGGTAATCCATATTATATGAATCAGGATAAACAATACTAATATCCCTCAAGTTTAATCCTGTTTTTTCATAGATGCAAATCTGAATAGCAGGCTTATAGTCTATATATTGAGGCTTAGATAATTCAAAGATTAGGTGATGTCTGTATTTCCTGTATCCTTCTTTATATTCTGATATGGATTTAATGCCATAAACCCTTATTGCCTGAAAATCAAATCCGCCAATTTTATTCTTTAAGTGGTTAATTATTCGAGATACAGTAGTGTTTTTATCTATTAAGTTCTGAGCTTTCATATAGTCTATACTTTTACTGAAATCAAGCATATGCTCAGTGTCTCCTACTAAGTCAAAACAAAGACTCGTGTCAAAATCACAAGTCATTTTGGAAATAACGTAATCACTTCTATATCTAACATCACCCCACCAATGGGCATTTTCAATAAAAGTATCCCAAAAATAATATCCTTCTCCCAGCCAAGTATTCTCCCATTTGCAGGGAAAAGGAGCATTAGCTAAAATATCATCAGGGTTACCTCTATCTCCTAATGTTTGATATAAGGTTTTTGCTTTCAAAATAATTAAAATTAAATGTTCACAGTACTTTCTTTTAAAGGAACTTCTAGCGAAGATAAGTTCATTGTTGGAAGAACTATTGGTGGAATATTCGCTTGTAATGTAACCGTGCTAATGAAAGCTCTAACATATGGAAATATAATAGCAATGCTATTCCTATAAAAATATGTAGGAATGTCTTCAAATTGTAAGTTTTTTTCAAACTTATATAATGCAATACATTCTATTTTAACAAATGCATCTGCAACTTCTCCATTATGAGCAGCAAATATGAATTTTAATTCAAACACTGATTCTTTAGAAATATATCTGCCAGAAGGACTAAATGCTATATCTAAACTATTTGAAATTTTCTTTGAAAAGTCAATATTAACTTTTTCAAATCTATAATTATCTAAGGAAAATGCAGCTTTGTTCATTTAATTTCAAATTTAATTTCATGTGCTAAGATAAAAAAAAATCCGAAGTAAACTTCGGATTTTCTATTATCTGGTTTAAACAACTAAATTCCCAAAATGGATCATTATTTTCCAGTTCATAAAAGAACTGTGATTGATGCATAAATTCATCAATAGTTGGACCGACTTTATCATACTTTTCAGATTCAGCCCAATCATTCTCAATTTGTTCTCTTGAATTGTTCTGAAAATACAATTTCAAGTTTTCTAAAACCGTACTCATCATTTTTAGTTTTAATTTCAATTGTAATTTACAACTTTCGTGCAAAATTAGCAAAAAAGAGAAACTTTAAAATTTATTCTTACCTTTTATTTAAAAGATACCGAAACAATCAATTAGTTCAAAAGTTCATTATGTATCTTCTCCTCAATTCTTGCAAATTTGTTTTCATGCCCCCTCCCTTCTTTTAAATGTCCCCTTTTTTTGGTACATTATGAGGTCAGTTTGACTCATCTTTAGTTTCAGCTTTTTTAGTCTGTAACCGCATAAAATTTTATTTATATAGTGTTCGTCTATAAAGCCCAACTTCAGCGTTGTTGCTCAAAATCCAAATCCTCATCCCGCCAAATGCGGGACTGCGGTTTGAATTTTTCACACGCCTTGAATTTGACCTTTCTAGAGCAAACATTTGAGTTTATGGACAGACTCTATATAGTCGTTTGGGTATTTCATTTTACAAAAAAAATAGATTTCCTTGCTTGGTTCTACTACCATTTTTGTGGAAGTAAATAATGGCTATCACTGTAAACAGATTTCTCCTTTCAAAACTTCGCTTCGCTGCGTTTTTTAGTCGAAATGACAAGACTAAGGTTTTACACGGGGTGGATTTAAGCGGGCGCACAGCGCCCGCTTAAATCCACCCTAACAAATCCACCAAAGCCTTGTCATTTCGAAGGAGTGCAGCGACTGAGAAATCTATTGACAAATTTTTATCACCAACAACTATGAAATCATTAATACTTTACTTTCCACTAAATTCGCAGTAGTATCCCTTTCTTTTGTGAATCCTAATATTGTGGCCAACCCACGCATATAATCCTTTCGGCTTTTTTACCCATGAACCCCAAAAGACTTCCCGGGAAAATTTTATTCAAAAATATTCTCGCAACCTTATTATCTTATTTTTCACGCCTAAACCGTGGTTTTGAATAAGGTAATAAGCCCGCCTTGCCGCTAGGCAGGTTTGGTTTTCCAATGGGTGGATGTTTTTTACTAAGGTTGATTTTTTTAGGATAAGGATTCTGATGTTCCAACCGGGGATTTTTCGTATCGTGGAATGAAAAACCCTGCTTCGCAGCGTGGCGAGCTTATTTTGCTATCTAACCTTAGTAGAATATAATAACCCCGAAGATTCCCGAAACAAACCATTAAAAAAGCCCAACTCATTAAAAGTCAGGCTAAAGTGATCCAGGCGGGATTCGAACCCACGACCCGCAGCTTAGAAGGCTGCTGCTCTATCCAACTGAGCTACTGGACCAGTGAATTTGCGGGCGCAAAATTAAAAATAATTTTTGGTTAAAAATGGTTTTTTCTCCTTTTCTTGTCCATACACCCTATTTTTCTACTTTTGCAGCTATTCAAAATTAATACTCAACAATTAAATATTTTAATGATGAAAATATCTGTCGAAATGAGTTACTACCCACTCAACGTGGAATACAAGCCACCAATTAAAGATTTTATCAGAAGAATGAATACATACCAAAATCTAAAAGTACAGACCAATAACATGAGTACTCAGATTTTTGGTGACTATTTGGAAGTGATGGATGCCCTGAAAAATGAAATCCATAAATCGTTTGAACTGCCGCACTCCGTTTTTGTAATGAAAATTATTAACGCTGACCTGAGGTAAAAGCCAATGGATTTTAGCGGTTTTTTCGAAGTCTTTTATCAGAATATTCTTGCCACAACATGGTTGGAGGTAATTGCTGTGCTTTTTGGCTTATTGAGCGTTTGGTATGCGAAAAAAGAAAACATACTTGTTTTTCCTACCGGGATTATCTCGGTGCTAATTTATGTTTACATCTGTTTGTTTGCCGGGCTTTACGCCGATATGGGCATTAACGCTTTCTATTTTGTGATGAGCGTGTATGGCTGGTACAAATGGACCCGAAAATATCAGGGCGATCATTATATTCCGATTACCAAAAACTCTCCGAAAGGACATCTCATTAGTATTGGCGGAACGATTATTTTCTTTTTTATTTTAAGATACTTTCTTACCAACTTTACCGATAGCACGGTGCCAAACTGGGATTCGGTAACCACGGCCATTTTCCTGATCGGGATGTGGCTGATGGCACTCAAGAAAATCGAAAACTGGATATTTTGGATTATTGGCGATTTGATTTCAATCCCATTATATTTTCACAAAGGCCTTTTGCTTACAAGCTTCCAGTTTACAGTGTTTTTAATTATTGCCGTAATGGGATATGTTGAGTGGCGCAAAAAACTGACAGCAAAAAGTAATGGGTAGATTATTGAAGGTAGCGATAACAGGACCCGAATCCACGGGAAAGTCGATAATAGCCGGGCAACTGGCCGATCATTATACCACGGTTTGGGTTCCCGAGTATGCCCGCGTACATCTTTTAAAGATTGACAGACCATACAATTTTAACGATGTGCTTGAGATAGCCCAGAGCCAGGCAGCCACAGAAAAAGTATTTGAGTCGCTGGCCAAAAAAGTTTTGTTTAGCGATACTGAATTGTTGGTAACAAAAATATGGTGCGATGATAAATATGGGACATGCCATCCCTGGATTTTGGAACAACTCAAAAAGCAGCACTATGATTTGTATTTGCTGATGGATATCGATTTACCCTGGGAATATGATCCGATGCGTGAGGATGAAAACAGGCGGAAATTTTTATTTGATTGGTATAAAAAAGAATTAGAAGAATATAATTGCAACTACCGGATAATATCGGGAAGGGATGAGCTAAGGTTAAAAAATGCCATCAGGGAGGTTGATAAACTGGTATTAAAACCTCAAAAATAAAAGCTGCAAATATTTACATTAAACAGCCGTTATTTTCAAATATTGGAATATTCCCGCCATGAGGGCGGGCAGGCATAGAAAATTATTAATACACACTCCCGCCTAACGGCGAGGCAGGTAAATGGATGTCCGAAGGACTCCTATGGAGAAACTTTTTTCAATTTCATCCGTGCATCCGTGGCCATTTTTTATACTTATGAAAAAATCAAGTTCGAAACTGCATGTGCTTTATCTTCCCCGCTGGTATCCGCATCGCTACGACCCAATGATGGGACTATTTATTGAGCGGCACGGGCTTTCAGTTTCAAAACATGTTGACATTTCGGTGCTCTATGTCCACGCCGATGATGAGTTGAAGGGGAAATCCTGCGAAATAGTTAAGTCGGAAGAGGGGCTTTTCACCATTCGTATTTATTTCAAAAAATCAAAGCTTAAGCCTGCTTTTTTGGCCAATTTGATCAACATGTATCGTTTTATCGTGAACCACCGCATAGGTTTTAAACTCCTGAATCAGGAACGAAGAAAGGCTGATTTACTCCATGTCCATGTATTAACCCGTCTTGGAGTGATAGCCTTAATCAATAAAATATTTCATAAAACCCCTTATGTTATCACTGAACATTGGACACGTTATTTGCCGACAACAGATACCTATCACGGCACGCTCAGAAAGTTTTTAACACGTATGGTCGTGAAAAATGCTTCAGCAGTATTGCCTGTAACTGCAAATCTTCGCGATGCTATGATCGATAATGGTTTAACAAACGATAATTACGTGGTAATTCCCAATGTGGTGAATATTGAGATGTTTACACCAAAGTATGACAGGCCTGTGCCTTCAATTAAAAAGATGGTTCATCTTTCGTGTTTTACCGATAAGCAAAAAAATATTTCAGGAATTTTAAGGGTGATGAAGAAACTAAGCCAAAAGCGCGATGATTTTGAATTGATCTTTATAGGCGATGGTGAGGATTTTGATGAGATGAAGGCAATTTCTGATAATTTTGGATTAACTGACAAGGTGGTAAAGTTTGCCGGACTGAAGGAGAATGCCGAACTTGCCGAAATGCTGAGCGATGCAGATTTGATGATCATGTTCAGCAATTTTGAAAATTTACCCGTGGTAATTCTGGAAAGTTACGCAAGTGGCGTACCTGTTGTTTCCACGAGGGTAGGGGGGATTCATGAGCATTTGAATCCTCAGCTTGGGAAATTAACGAAACCGGGTGATGAAGAGGAGTTTCTGGTAACGCTGGATGAGGTTTTAGATCATCTCGAAAATTATCAAAGAAAAAGAATCAGGGAATACGCCGAAAATCATTTCAGCAACGAAGTTATCGGGAACTCACTTTTTAAATTATATAGAGCAGTTGCTACTGTGCGTACCTGACGAATCAGGCTTTGAATAAACTGGAGAAATTTATATTTTCACGTAAAAATTTATTATGGCAACAAAGGAGATAAAAGATAAGTTCAACGATGCTATTGATAATATTCCGGATGATGTACTATTGGATGTTTTGGAATATCTTAAATCACTCACAAATACATCAAAAGATAAAATTCATTTATCTCAAAACCTGAAAAAGATTATCGATGAGGATAGAAACTTACTTGAAAGGCTTGCTCAATGATTTCAGTTGAGGATGCAATTCGGATGCAATTGGTTCTGATTGATAGATTTGGGGGTTCAAGTGGGATTCGGGATAAACGTCTGTTAGAGTCAGCATTGATGCGGCCTTATCAAACTTTTGATAGTAAAGATTTATACCCAAGACCATCTGAAAAAGCTGCTGCCATAATTGAAAGTATTTTAATTAATCATCCATTTATTGATGGTAACAAAAGATTTGGATATGTTGCCATGCGCTTGACTTTGAAGGATTACGGGAAAGATATCGTTGCTGGTGAAGATGACAAATATGATTTTGTAATTAAGATTGCAAACGGAGAATTAAAATATGATACCATTCTCCTCTGGATCAACAGTAAATTAACCTAACTTGGACAAGCCAAAACCAAACAAGGTGATCATGTAAAACTTGTGGTGTATTCCTGTTTTGGTTTGTCCAAGTTAGTCGGCAAAATTTATAAATGCATATTTTGCAATTAAGAGTTTTATTATTACTCTTCATTTCATAATAACGACAATGCATTTTAAATTTTGCTTGGGTACCTTATCTCTAATATTCTGCCAAAAAGTGGCAGAATATTAGAGATAAGGTACTAATAGTAACGATTATTCCGCCAGTGGGCGGTCAAGCTAAATCGCAAATATCTAATATCCAATAACGATTAACTTAATAACGATTAACTTAATAACTATTAACCCATAACCCATTCACCCGATGCCCGTTTACCAGCTCTCCGATGAATTAATTTTCCCCCATCCCGGCCTTGCCGAAGAGGATGGATTACTTGCCATTGGCGGAGATCTTTCTATAGACAGGCTTTTGCTGGCTTACTCCAACGGAATTTTTCCATGGTATAATGATGATTCTCCCATTATGTGGTGGGCGCTTAATCCCAGGATGGTTCTATATCCTGAAAAGTTAAAGGTTTCAAAATCGTTGCGGCAAACCCTTAACAGTAATAAGTTTGATGTTTTCTTTGATAGAGATTTTAAGTCGGTTATTGGCCATTGTGCAAACTTAAAAAGGCCTTTCCAGGACGGAACATGGATTACTAAAGATATGGAAAACGCTTACCTGGACTTGCATAACGAAGGCTTTGCACATTCTGTTGAAACTTATTACAACGATGAGCTTGTAGGTGGACTTTACGGTGTATCTTTGGGGCGGATTTTTTTTGGCGAATCCATGTTTTTCACACAAAGTAATGCCTCCAAAGTTGCACTTTTTGCACTTGTTGAAAGACTGAAATCATGGGATTTTGATTTGATTGATGCTCAACAGGATACGCTGCATTTACGAAGTATGGGCGCGGAATTATTAAAATTGAATGATTTCCTGGAAATGTTGGAGAAATCGCTGAATCATCCCACAATAAAGGGAAATTGGGGGATTTAGAATTTTCTGATGTTCCATTGTAGCTTTTATTAAAATAGAAATTAATAATATTTATAAACGATTAAAACAGAAAACTATGAGCTTTGAAATTACCGGAAAGCTAATTGAAAAATTTGATGCACAACAAGTAACCGACAGGTTCAGAAAACGTGAGTTTGTGCTTGAAACCAGCGAAAGCGTTGGTACATCTGAGTTTATCGAAACCATTAAATTTCAACTTACACAAGATCGCTGCGACCTGATTGATAATATGAATATTGGTGAAGAAGTGAAAGTTTCGTTCAATATTCGTGGCCGCAGGTGGGAAAAAAATGGCCAGGTTAGTTTCTTTAACAACCTCGAAGCCTGGAAAATGGACAAAGTTTCACAGGCTCAGGTTAATGATGCACCGCCTCCACCTACCGAAGCTGATATTCCGGTAGAGGAAGAATCAACAGATGATTTGCCGTTTTAGTAATTTAAATGGTATCGATGGAAAAGAAAAGTTTTGGCAGGAAAAGCCTTAAAACAGCTATAATTTTTGGAAGCAGTGGATTAACAGGTAGCGCGTTGTTGAATCAATTATGCGCTTTATCAAAATACAAAGAAATAATTTGCATCAATCGAATACATCAAAAAATTGATTTTCCTAATTGCAGGGAAATTATTGATGATTTTTCTGATTTAAATGCACTTTCACAAATAGTTAAAGCCGATGAAGTATATTGTTGCCTGGGGACAACAATTAAAAAAGCGGGGAGCAAAGTAAACTTTACAAAAGTTGATTTAGACCTTCCTGTTGCCATTGCAAATGCATGCAAAAAGAACGGAGTGCAACATTTTCTTGTTATTTCATCCGTAGGTGCAAATGCCACAACAGGGAATTTTTATCTCCGCACAAAAGGTTTGATGGAACAAGCTGTTTTAAAATTGTCAATTCCCCAAACAACCATTGTTCGCCCATCTATGTTGCTTGGCGAAAGGAAGGAAACCAGGCTGGGTGAAGGAATGGGTAAAACTATAATGAAAGGTGCCGGCGTACTAATGTTTGGTAAATTAAAAAAATACAAGGCAATTCATGTCGATGATGTCGCTAAAGCGATGGTAATTATTGCCAACACTTCTCCTACTAAACAAAATATTTTCGAGTCGAACGAACTCCAGGAGATTGTTGATGCCGAAAAATAATCTCTGAATTTTATTTCAAAGTTTGTTTTCCAAAACGATTTCCGGGAGGCCGCTAATCAAGTGCCCTTTTGTTAAAAATCAGGAAGCCAATGTTTAGGGCAGCAAAAAACTTTTCTTCAGGATTCTCGAAGTAATTCAGCGAAACGCTTATGGGACCGAAAAAAGTGTGATATACAACTGCTCCGCTAACAATCCAATATCTGTTGCTAAATTCATCCCCAAAATAAGCAGTGTTATCAGCATTTTGCATGATTTGGCGGTAGGGTTGGAAAAGATAAGATTCACTCCGGACATCAATTTTTTTGGTAATACTCCACACCAGTTTCAATCCTACAGCGCCATAATTATATGCCCTGAAATAGGGGAGGAACAAAGTTTTGCTTTCAGGAATGGGTTCAAACGCCGGGGCAGCCAATAAACTTGATGTATAATTGATAGAAAAGTCTTGATTTGATAAGTATAGCCTGCCATAAAAGCCAAATTTTACAGGTCCCGCTTTTTGAAAGTAATTATCCCAAAGTACGTCAAAATATACCTGATTGTGCTTAGTCTTGGTTTCGGCTTGTGAAGATATTGATTTTGATCCACTGATAAACTCTTCTTCACCGGTAACAATGCCGGTCATTATCCTGAACCTGGCGCCTGAACTGGCATACTGCTTTCGGTTTAACGAGTTTATCTCCCCGTTGAGGCCTGTTTTGATAAAGTTAAATTTCGTAACATCTGCTGTATCTTCACGACTAAAAATATTATTCTGGTAATACCTGTCTTCTCTAATTCCTAATGTAAAATCAGCTTCAAGTTTGCCCGTACGGCTTGCAGGTATCCCCAAATAAAGTTTAGCATAATTGCGATTTTGGATAAGAAAGGATGGTGTTACATCTTCAATAAAATGAATGGTTCCTTTAAAATAATCATAATGATTGTAAACAACATTGCCGCCCGCGTAAACAGGCAATTTTCCGGGAAAATCGAGCCGCCCGCCTAAAAGTACCGAGCTGTAAAAGCGACCAAAATAAACATTGAATTTTAACTTTAACGCATCCTGAAAAAGTGTCCGGTAATTAAGCTCTACCATAGCCTGGTTGGCAAGCCTGGATGAGATATTTCCACCAAATTTGATATTGAATTTATTGGCAGGTTTTAGTTTTAAATGCAGATCATATTTTTTTTTGCTTCGGTCATAGTGCAATTTAAGCCCGCCAACAACCAATTGATTGTCGGCAACAAGCTTGTAGTAGTAGGATTCCATTTCGTTAAGGGATAGGCTATCCGACTTATGGATTAATGTTTTATACACATATCTTTCTTCTTTTCTATTCAGGCCTTCAGTAAAAATACTGTCGATATTATAGCTTTGTTTTTTTTGATTAAAACTTTTCCTCTTCTTTTCAACTGCCTGTATTGATCGCCTCCCCGGCACTTTGTTTTTAATTTCCGGAAGTTTTTTTATGGTTGCGTTGTATCCACTCTCGATGAATTCTTTGTATGGCGAAAAATCAGTGAGGCTCACTTTTCGTACTGGCGGTTCTATCAAAATTCCGGTACTGGTGTCAAGACTGAAATCAGTGTTAGTCATCAGCATATTTTGAATTTGCGACAATACATCATCAGGGTCGGGTTTAGGATAATTCCCCGAAACTTTGCTTCCTATAATTAAGGTGGGATGAAAAGCATCCCGAGCTACATCGGTTGGAAAATTATTATACATGCCTCCGTCAAACATCAGTTTTCCGTCTATTTCGATGGGTATGAAAAGGAATGGGAATGTTACCGTTGCACGGATGGCATTTTCAAGATTACCCTTTCCAAGCACAACTGCCCGGTTTGAATCAATGTCGGCTGTAATGCATCGAAAAGGTATCATCAAACTATCGAAGTTGTAATTTGCTACCGCCGATGAACTCGCGAAAATTTTTGTCAATTCAAAATCCAATTCAGACGGATTCTTCAATTGTGGTGGCAGGATTTTAGAATACCTGTTTTTTAAATCTACCTTCAATTCTATCCATCCGGCATCCGGTTCGTCCTGCATATAAAAGTAGGTTTTTCCTGCTTCGATATCAGCATTAATCCACTGATTAAAGCTGTCGTTCGAGAATATTTCTTCAATTTCTTCGGGCGAATAGCCGGCTGCATAAAGGGCACCAATGGCTGCACCTATCGAAGTTCCTGCAATGTAGTCGATGGGGATATTGTTTTCTTCCAGTGCTTTTAATACGCCAATATGTGCCATGCCACGCGAGCCGCCACCGCTTAAAACAAGCGCAACACCCTGTGCCGACATTTGCAGGTGAATTAGACTCAAACTCAGAAAAAAAGCAAGGCCTATAATTTTTCTTCTCTCGAAATTCATCTTTTTATACTTTTTAAAAGATGCTAAACTAATGGTTTTCGACATGAATAATTGTGTGTGCCCGGAAATTTTGCTGTCTTTTGCTTTGTCACCTCGAAGGAGCTTGCAGCCTGCCCCGACCATTCGGGGACTGAGACCTGCCTCGCCTTTAGGTTAGGCCACTTGCAAACGGCCCGCTTCGCAGCGAGGCGAGCAAGGCGGGGGTCTGTTTAATAGCAGGTTTTCAGTCTCTTGCAAAATGATGTCATTGATATCCGCCAGCCGGCGGAGAGGAATCTGTTATATTTACTCGGACAGTAGTGAAAAAAATACTGGTTACACTTTAATTTCTATTTTTGCTTTTTAAAATATTTATGAAACTTTTTAAGTTTTCAGGAATTCAAATTGATTTTAATTATGGAAGATTTTTTTACCGGGTTTAGGAATAATATTATTGGTGTTGAGCAGTGTTTTTCTTCGCCTTATGGCGAACAAAAAATTATTTATGGTGATTGGGTTGCAAGTGGAAGGTTGTACCGCCCCATCGAAGATATTATTGCAAATCGCTTTGGCCCATTTGTAGGGAATACACACACCGAAACCAGCGAAACCGGTACATTAATGACCAAGGCTTACCACCTGGCTCACAAAAAAATTAAAGAGCATGTGAATGCCGGTCCTGACGATGTAATTATTACCGCCGGTTCGGGTATGACTACCGTGGTTAATAAGTTTCAGCGTATTCTTGGATTCCGCACAATGCAAAAGATGGAAGCCTCCGATTGTCTGAAAGAGGAAGAACGTCCGGTAGTTTTTATTACGCACATGGAACATCATTCAAACCATACTTCCTGGCTCGAAACCAACGCCGATGTTGTTCAACTTAAACCCGATAAAAATTTACTGGTGGATACCGCTGAATTGCAAAGGGAGCTTGAAAAATATACAAGCCGTAAAATGAAAATCGGGTCGTTTACGGCCTGTTCCAATGTTACAGGCATCAGTACGCCATACCACCAATTGGCTAAAATTATGCACGAAAACGGAGGCTTGTGTTTTATCGACTTTGCTGCATCAGCGCCTTATGTTGATATGGATATGCACCCCGAAGACCCGATGATGGCCCTGGATGCTATCATGTTTTCGCCACATAAGTTTCTTGGCGGGCCAGGCTCCTCGGGTGTTTTAGTATTTAATTCTAAAATTTATAACAGCAATCAAATTCCTGATAATCCGGGTGGAGGAACAGTTGACTGGACCAACCCCTGGGGAGAGTTTAAATATATTGATGATATCGAGGCACGTGAAGATGGAGGAACTCCCGGCTTTATTCAAGCCATAAAAACTGCTTTGTGTATTGAGTTGAAAAATCAAATGGGTGTCGAAAATATTGAAAAGCGTGAAAAAGAGCTTGTGAAAATTGCCTTCGGGAAACTTTCGACCATCCCCTCGCTTCATATTCTTGCCGATAATGTAAAGGATCGCCTTGGAGTTATTTCGTTTTACCTCGATGATATCCATTTTAACATGGTAGTTAAATTGCTCAACGATAAATTTGGTATCCAGGTTAGGGGAGGATGCGCTTGTGCCGGCACTTACGGGCACTTTTTGCTGGATGTGAGCCACGACAAATCAAAACTAATTACAGATTTAATTAATCATGGCGATTTATCGCAAAAGCCAGGTTGGATAAGGTTTTCATTGCATCCTACAATGACCAATGATGAATTAATCTATACTTGTGATGCCATCAGGCAGGTTCAGCAAAACCATAAAGAATGGTCGCAGGACTACGTCTATATTAACAAAACAAATGAGTTCAGGCATAAGCTTGAGCCAAAGGATAAAACCTTCCTGATATGCGATTGGTTTAAGTTGGATGAAATTCCAAAAACGGCCATGATAGTACAATAAATGAATAAACCCCCGGGACGGATGTCATATTAGCTAAGTAATTTTGTAAGATTTAAGTAAAAAGGAGCAAGTAAAATTGCTCCTTTTTGTTTTTGGGGAATCGAAAGAAATCACTATTGTCTGGGAAATTGATGTTTTGGTAGATAGATTCTTCGCTGCACTTCCCCAAAGTGTCGGGGTAAGCTGTTTTGCTCAGAATGACAGTAAGTTATGTTTTTTGGGAGGGAGGGGTTGATGGTGGCGAAGCCACCATCAACCCCTCCCTCTTCATCATCCATCAAAACCCATTGTCATTCTGAGTCCCGAAATTTCGGGAAAGAATCTATCAAATTTAACCGGACTCCAATGAAAAGAAATAAACTCCTTTAAGCTTTGATGAACTCGAATAAAGTGATTTCAGGAAGTATGCCCACCCTGCCGGGATAACCAATAGTTCCAAGTCCACGATTTACATACAGGCGCTGCAAGCGTCCATCGTCGTTTGGGTTGAGGTACATGCCGGCCCAATGTTTATAAATGTATTGTGCCGGGCTCCATTTAATGTTTTTAATTTCGATGCCGAATTGAAAGCCGTGGGTATGCCCTGAAAATGTAAGATCGATATCAGGATTTTGTTGTATTACAATTTTATCCCAGTGGGATGGGTCGTGCGAAAGCAATAATTTTACATCAGCGTCTTCCGCACCTGCGAGAGCCCTGTCAAGATCGCCATGTTTCGGGAAGCGTCCAAAATCGCCCCAGTTTTCAACACCAATAACTGCAAGCTTGCCGTCAGAACCTTCAAAAACCTGGTTTTCATTGTTGAGTAATCTCCAGCCTACCCTTTCGTAAAAATTATAGAGATCGCTCATATTTTGTTTTTTAGCTTTGGCTGATGGCCAGCGCATGTAGTCACCATAATCATGATTGCCGAGGGTAGCAAAAATTCCTTGTTTTGCTTTAAGTTTCGCGAGGATGTCTTCGAAGGGAAAAGCTTCGTCAGTTCTGTAGTTTACAAGGTCGCCGGTAAAGAATATTAAATCAGGCTTAAGCTCATTGATGCGGTTTACGGCTTCCACCAAGGCGGATTTATATCCCCAACTTCCCAAATGAATGTCAGAAATTTGAATGATTCTCAAATTATTAAACGAAGATGGCAAATGGGGAAGTTCAACGCGATGGCTGTGAATTTTGAAATCAAAAGCCCATTTTAGCATTCCTAAAAATAGCCCGCTAAACATTAACCCGCCACTAATCAAACCTGCTTTTTGTAAAAACTGACTCCTTGTAATTTTACTGCCTTGATTACTATTTTCAGCCTTTACAGCCAATTTTGTTACTTTCCGGTTAAACAATTGAAATCCCCTGAAAATATCGGCCAGTAAAAGAAAAATGATGGGAATAATTTTGGCCGCGTAAGTAATAAAAATAAAACCAAACAGGTAAGTTCTCAGGCTTTGATCCCATTCTTGCGAAGGGATGTAAAATCCTGCCAGGGTGGAGGAAATTAAAAGTAAAAAGGGCAGCCAGTATGATAAACCCAATACATATTTCAAAAATGCTTTCTTGCTGAAAATCCAGTTTTTAAAGGATGCCCAGAAATAATAATCTCCTGCCAGCAAAACAATCAGGAATGGATACCTCCCTGCATTTTTGGGGTAAAGTTGCAACACGATAAAATAACCTAAAACAATAAGAGTAAGCGTTATCAGTATCTTAAATATATTCTTCATTATCAACTATTAAATAAAAAACTGTTACCAGATGGGGTGATAACAGTTTTAAAATCAAAAAGTTTTAACGGAGATAATTTCTGATTATTTTTAGTTGTAAAATTGTGTTAATCATCTAATTTAAAGAATATTGAGTTTTAGTTTTTTTATTCAAAAAAATAATACGACTTTTGCACCCCAAATTTTTAAGGAACATATTAAATATTTAAATTAACAGATTATGCCAACAAAAATCAGATTACAGAGACATGGTAAAAAAGGACAAGCTTTTTACCATATTGTAATTGCGGATGGTCGGGCACCACGAGACGGAAGAAATATCGAAAAAATTGGCACTTACAACCCGGTTACAAAGCCGGCTGAAATAGTACTTGATTTCGAAAGAGCTCTTTATTGGGTGCAAGTAGGTGCGCAACCTACCGACACAGTTCGTTCGCTCCTTTCATACAAAGGAGTAATTTACAAAAACCACCTTTTAAAAGGTGTAACAAAAGGTGCGCTAACAGCAGAGCAAGCCGAATTGAAATTCCAGGAATGGATGGAAGCAAAACAATCGAAAATTGAAAATGCTTCGAAAGAAATGGAAAATAAGGAACGCGCCAGCCAAAAAGAACGCCTCGATGCCGAAGCAAAAATTAAAGAAGCCCGTTTGGAAGAATTTGCAAAAAGACGTGCTGCTGAAGTAGAAAAACAAGTAAAAGAAGCCCAGGCTAAGAAAGCTGAGTTGGCTGCAGTACAAGCAGAAGCAGAACCTAAAGCAGAAGCAGTTGCAGAACCAAAAGCAGAAGCAGATGCTACAGCCGAAGCCACTGAGCCGGTTGTTGAAGGAAAGAAAGAAGAAAAAGCCGCTGCTACAGCCGAAGCCACTGAGCCGGTTGTTGAAGAAAAGAAAGAAGAAAAAGCTGCTGAATAGTATTTAACTGTTCGCAATAATATAAACCGGGGCTAACGGCCATGAATTAATTTTCAGGTAGTTGCCCCGGTTTTTTTTTAGATAATGAATAAAAAAAACTACATAAAAACCGGGACAATTAACAAGGTGAATCGAAAAACCGGAGAGATTTCTGTTTTCTTTGATAAAAAGTCCATGGAAATCAACGATGAATTAAAATCAGTTTTTATTGAGATTGATGGTGGATTGGTTCCTTTTTTCGTTGAAGAATTGCGCTCGATTAGTAACGAATCTTTTAGGTTAACCCTCCAGGATTATGCAAGTCCTGATCTGGCACAGCGCTTTGTTGGATGTAAGGTTTATTTAGCCCAAACAGATTTTTTGCAAAGCTCGCCCACTGATCGGATCGACACGGACGAATTAACAGGCTTTGAAGTTTATGATGAAGTTTTTGGGAAAATAGGGGTAATAAACAATTGCATTGAAAGTCCCAATCAGGTTTTGTTGCAAATTTTACACGGGGAAAAAGAAATACTCATTCCGCTGGTGGAAGAGTTTTTAATTGATCTGGATGAAAATAAACGAACAATCCTGTTAAACCTCCCCGAAGGATTGTTGGACATTAACATGGAAAAGTAAACTTATCCATGAGCCAATCATTCAGGTTTAAGAAGTTTGAAATTCTGCACGGACAATCCACCATGAAAGTTGGAACCGATGCAATTGTTTTGGGCTCATGGCTTAAGGTTGCTGATGATTGCAAAACCATCCTCGATGTCGGGACTGGTTGTGGTGTAATTGCGCTAATGTTTGCCCAACGGACAAAAGCCATGATCGATGCCATCGACATTGATGAACCCTCTGCCCATGAGGCAGAATTCAATTTCAAAAATTCTCCCTGGGATGATAGCCTTAAAGTTTATCAAACCTCTCTCGAAAAATTTAACCCTCCCAACAATATTAAATACGACCTGATTGTAAGTAATCCCCCATTTTTTCAAAATAGTTTGTTGCCCTTATCTTCCCGTTCGCAAGTGGCAAAGCATAATGTGGCCCTGACTATGGAAAGCTTTGTCGGAAATATCCATCGATTATTGGCCAAGGATGGAAAGTGGGCTGTAATATTACCTGCAGGGATGCAGGCAAAAATAAAATCATTAGCAATAGAAAATGGTTATGAGATGCTGCGAAATCTAAATGTTTTTTCCAAAGCCGGAAAACCTCTAACCCGGTTTGCCGCTGTATTTGGGATGACTGACTGTGCCAATGCCGAATTTGAAAGCCTGACCATTAGGGGTGAAGATGGGAGTTTCACCGATCAATATAAAAAACTTACACAGGACTATCATCCGGAGGGGTATTTATAGTTTTTGAAAGTCATCAGATGAATAATGCAGGTTAATCCTCGGCTTTTCCGGGAAGCATGGGTACAAAAACAAAGCCTCCATGGAATTCTTCCGTAAACTCATCTTCTCCGCTTCTTATAATGCGGGTCATGGTTTGGTGTCCGCCCGGTCCAACCGGAGCTACGAGTATGCCGCCAGGGGCAAGCTGATATTTCAAAGTATCGTTCAATGCAGGAATTGCTGCTGTAATAATAATCCGGTCGAAAGGGGCAAATGTGGGCAGGCCTTCAAATCCGTCTTTGTGAAATACCCGCACCTTATATCTGTGCGTGTCGAAAAATTTCTTTACCTTTTTATAGAGATTAAGCTGGCGCTCGACCGAAAATACCTTTAATCCCATTTCCAGTAAAACACAAGCCTGGTAGCCCGATCCGGTGCCAATTTCAAGAACCTTCATGTTTTCTTTAGCTTCGAGTAATTCAGATTGAAAGGCCACAGTGTAGGGTTGTGAGATGGTTTGCTTTGACCCAATGGGGAAAGCCTTATCCTGGTAAGCGTATTCGAGAAATGACGAATCCATAAATATGTGGCGTGGAACCCGGTTAATAGCCTCCAGTACTTCGTCATTTTTTATTCCTTTTTCGCGCAACGATTCAACAAGTTGAGCCCGCATTCCTTTGTGTCGGTAGGTGTCTGTCATGGGATTAGTTAATGGTTATTGGTTAATTGTATCGAAAAGTAGAAAATCTATGAATTTTTTGACTTTTAGAGTCTCAATCCCCTGAAAATGCGGCCTTAAAGTGTGATACCACAGGAGTAGATTTCTTGCCGCACGTGCGGCATCGAAATGACCCCGTTCATGGGTTGGTTTGGGGGGAGGGGAATCGGGCGCTTTGCGCCCGATTCCCCTCCCCCCGCAACTATAGCGGAAGCGATGTCACCTCGAAGGAGCTTGCAGCCTGCCCCGACCATTCGGGGACTGAGACCCGCTTCGTAGCGAGGCGAGCCTGCCTCGCCTGCACCATTGCATACACACCAGCGGCCCGCTTCGCAGCGAGGCGAGCAAGGCGGGGGTCTATTTAACAGTAAGGTTTTCAACGTTTTACAAAAAGTTGTCATTAGTAGGATGCATAGGCAAAGCCCGGCATTAATTGCTATTAGTTCACCGGCAAAATTTTTATTGCTTTTGCAGGTGCTGCAAAATTAGCAAATCAAATATGATGTTCTGAATAAAAATTTTGAGGCTTTCACCTGCTTACTTATTATTTATACCAAATTCGTGATTTGTATTTTTGAACGCGGATGACCCCGAAAAAAAGTGGCAGGCACGGATTAAACTGATAAACACAGATCAGTGTTAATCCGTTTCATCAGTGTTATCCGTGTTCTTTTCCCTAAAAAAAAATCACCAGCTATTTTATATTCATTTAATTCGATAAAAAATGGTTAGTTTTTTCGTAGCAAATTTATTCCCAGATGATTGATATTAATATTTAAATGAATACTTCCATAAAAACATAACCTTTTGAAAGGTTTTATTAGTGCCGCTTAGGTTAGGTGGTGAGGCCAAAAAATTTACTTTTGCATCAAAATTTTGAGATATGTTGAAAATTGGAGTACTTGGCGCAGGCCATCTTGGTAAAATTCACATTAAGTGTCTTCGTGAATTAAAGCAGTATGAGTTGGTAGGATTTTATGATCCAAATCAGGAAACTGCCGATAAAGTTGAACAGGAATTTGGGTTAAAAAGGTTTTCTTCATTGCAAGAAATCATCGATGCAGTAGATGTTGTGGATATCGTTACCCCAACAGTGTCGCACTTCGATTGTGCTTCGGAATCCTTAAAAAAATCGAAGCACGTGTTCATCGAAAAGCCGATTGTAACCACACCCCGGGAAGCACGTGAGCTGATAAAAATTGCAGAGGAGGCAAACGTGAAAGTCCAGGTAGGGCACGTGGAAAGGTTCAATCCTGCATTTCTTGCCGCGAAAGATTCAATTCAGAATCCCATGTTCATCGAAACGCACAGGCTGGCGCAGTTCAACCCACGGGGTACTGATGTTCCTGTTATTCTTGATTTGATGATTCATGATATTGATATCATTTTGAGTGTCGTAAAATCAAATGTAAAAAAGATCAGCGCCAGCGGCGTTCCTATTGTTAGCGATACGCCCGATATTGCCAACGCGCGTATTGAGTTCGATAATGGCTGCGTGGCCAACCTTACCGCGAGCCGTATCTCGTTGAAAAACATGCGGAAGTCAAGATTTTTCCAGCGCGATGCTTACATTTCGGTTGATTTCCTGACAAAGGAAATGGAAATCGTAAAAATGAAAGATATCGACAAAGATCCTGATGATCCATTTGCAATGGTTTTGGATTTGGCCCCCGGAAAAGGAAAAAAGGAGATAAGTATAGTTAAGCCTGAAATAAAACAGAACAATGCTATTTTGACAGAATTGGCAAGCTTTGCCGATGCCATCGAGCATAATTCAGTGCCTTCGGTTACCATAAATGATGGTTATCAAGCCCTCGAAGTAGCCTATCAGATATTGGAAAAAATCAAGTATTAGCTTCAAACAATAAACAGCAATATTGAAATTGTTAAACCGTTTGATTTGCCTGTTTTAAATTCCGAACCCGGATGAGAAAAATCGTATTGCAAATATTCATTGTTCTGCTTTTGCCGCTGTTATTTTTAACGAGCTCCTGCAAAGAAGAAAACCTGAAACCAGGGATTCCGGCTTATGTTCATGTTGAGCCTTTCGATTTTGAGACCTATTATCCGAACCAGGGAACAGACAGGCAACTTATTAAAGATGTTTGGGTATTTGCCGATGGCGCTACCATTGGGGTTTTTGAATTGCCTGCCAATATCCCGATTTTGATGGAAGGTATTGGTGAGTTGCGGCTGGAGGCCGGAATAGAAATCAATGGAATTGCCACAACCAGGATAAATAACCCTTTTTTCGAACCTGTTGTTATTGATAATTTCACCTTTATTCCTGATTCTGTAGTTTCAATTTCACCTGTAACCTCATACCGTGAAACCAACGAATTTGTTTGGATGGAAGATTTTGAAGACCCATCCATATCACTTGATACAAGTTATTTGGGAGGGTCGGCTGCAATAGTTAGAGTTCAGGGCGCTAATGTATATGAAGGCAACTATTCCGGGAAAATAACATTAGATAGCCTTCACCAGGTTTTTGAAGCCGCAACTTTTGATAGTTACATTTTGCCTGTCAACGGGCGTCCTGTTCTGTTGGAGATGAACTACAAAAATGATTATTTCTTTTCGGTTGGGATAATCGAACAGAGTACATCGCAAGTGATTAAAACAGAAGTTATTGTACTTTATGCAAGGGATGATTGGAATAAAATTTATATAAACCTTACCGATAAAGTGCGTGCCAGTTCAGCAAGCAGTTTCAAAATTTTAATCCGGACTTACATTACCGATAATGATACCGAGGCAAATATTTTTCTCGATAATTTTAAACTGATGTACCGTTAAATTATACCATCTCTGCCAAATGAATAAAAAGCTACAACAAGCCAAATATGTTTTTGCAGACTACTTCTCGGCTGCCATTGCATGGATGATATTTTTTAGCTACCGAAAATTTTTGGTTAATCCTGATTTATTCAATAACCCGGAGCTCGTTATTGGTGATCCGAATTTGTATATCGGTATTTTAATTATTCCATTTTTTTGGTTAATCCTTTTTATCATTGCCGGAGCATACCGCAAAATATTCCGAAAGTCAAGAATAAAAGAAATTACACAAACATTCTCCACGGTATTTATTGGGGTTGTAATTATATTTTTTACGCTCTTGCTCGATGATGTTGTGCCTTCCTACCGGAGTTATTTCGAATCGTTTCTTGTGCTTTTTGGCTTGCAGTTTTTAATTACCTCTTCTTTCAGGTTAATAATAACCACACGGACTGTAAAGAAAATACATCGTAAAATTATTGGCTTCAACACGATAATTGTGGGAAGTAATAAAAATGCTGTTGAACTTTTTAAACAGCTTGACGGACAATTTCCATCATCAGGAAATAAGTTTGTCGGGTTTGTTAACGCTAAAGAATACAAAGATTATTTGTTAGAAAAGCATTTGCCTAAGCTTGGTCATTACACTGATTTGCCAAAGCTTATCAGGGACTTGGAGGTGGAAGAATTGGTAATTGCAATCGAACGCTCGGAAACACAATTGGTGGAAAAAATATTGACCGAGATCGAAGATACAGATGTGGTTATTAAAATAATTCCCGGAATGCAGGATTATTTGCTTGGGTCGGTAAAGACGACTTCTATCTTTACTGAACCGCTTGTGCAAATTTCGCCTTACATGATGCCTCCCTGGCAGGAATCAATAAAAAGAATCATCGATGTTGTTGCTTCGCTTGTTGCAGTTGTATTGTTGGCTCCTGTATATATTTTCCTGTTTTTAGGTGTAAAATTATCATCCAAAGGGCCTGTATTTTACTGGCAGGAAAGAATCGGCTTGCATGGAAAATCATTTATGATACCAAAGTTTCGGTCGATGAAAGTAGGGGCGGAAAAAGGTACACCGCAACTTTCATCAGAAAATGATACCCGCATTACCACCTTCGGTAAGTTTATGCGTAAGGTACGATTGGATGAACTCCCACAGTTTTTTACCGTGATAAAAGGTGAAATGTCGCTGGTAGGCTACCGCCCCGAAAGGCAATTCTTTATCGATCAAATAATTCAACGCGCACCACACTACCGGCTATTGTTTAAAATAAAGCCTGGCATCACCTCATGGGGACAGGTAAAGTTTGGCTATGCCTCGAATGTTGACGAAATGGTGCAGCGCCTGAAATATGATATCCTTTATGTTGAAAATATGTCGCTGGCCATGGATTTTAAAATTATGTTTTACACTGCTTTGATAATAGTGCAGGGCCGTGGAAAGTAAGGAGCCATATAGATTTAAGAACGCTACACCTTTGAAGACAGATTCCTTCCTGTCATTCAAAACATTTAAAAGTTTACGATTACCCCTTATATTACTTTCAATATTTTCTGTTTTTGGATTTCATGGATACAGCCAAATAGAAAACCTTCCATTTATGGATGGCGAAAAACTGAATTACCGCGTTTCGTACAACTGGGAATTTGTATGGGTAGATGCAGGAAAAGTGAGTTTTTCAGTAGAGTCCATGAAAATTGATGACCTTCGACACTGGTACTTCCAAAGTTCCGGTAAATCATTACCCACATACGACTGGCTTTTTAAAGTACGTGATAATTTCGAGTCAGTTACAGATTCTATTTCCTTCAGGCCAAAATGGTACGAAAGGAAAACACTGGAAGGAAATTACCTCGCCAATAACTGCCTCGAATTTTTTCAGGAACAAGGCATTATTATTACCGAAAGCGAAAACTCCAATAAGCCATACACTGTCGATACTTTGCCCTACAACAATAATGTGATGGATTTGCTTACGGCAGTTTATTATGCCCGTTCAATGGATTATTCGAAAATGCAATCGGAAGATAAGATAACCCTGGATGTGATTATTGATGGCAAAATCTATGCATTATCAGGGCGATATCGAGGCAATGAAACCGTTGAAAACCATGATGGGAAAATTTATCAGTGTTACAGGTTTTCGGTAACTCTTGTCGAAGGAACAATTTTTAAAGCAGGGGAAGAGGCAGATATTTGGCTTACTGCCGATAAAAATAAAATTCCAATTCTCATTGAGGCCAGAATTCTGGTAGGTTCAGTAAAGGCTTACTTTTCAGGTGGTAAGAATTTTAAATATCCAATGGAGGCCTTGATTGATTGAGAAATATTATGCCGAGCGTTATTGAAAGTCATCCCGAAAAGTAGAAAATCTTTGATTTTCGTAACTTTTCGAGGATGCTCGAAAAAATATGAAATCATAGATTTCTGTTTTTTCGGCATTGGGCTTCGCCGTAATTAATTGTCATTCATGTTTTCTGCTTGTATTGTCTGTGGCTTACTCCTAAAGGGCATAGCTGTCTAACTAAAAAATGAGAGATTAATTCACCTTCAATTAATAATCCTTTCAACCCGGTACGGGTTAAGTTATTTTAGAAAATGATTTGTCAAAAAACCCAAATCAACCCGGTACAGCCTGTCCCGCCCATGCGGGAGGTTGTGGTATTTCCTTTCATAGCTTTAGTGATTTTTTTTAACAAAACCCATACTGGGTTTAAGATTATTCATTGCTGAGTAACTCATCTATAATAGCTCAACCCATACTGGGTTTTAAGTTGTATTTGGTAGTTTCAGTCTTAAATATATGCAGTTTCTTTGTTTTGCTAATGAATCTATCCTTGGATTGACGATTCTGCCATTCAGGGATTTGGGAAGTGCAATAGGGCGTTGATATAATATGGCTTAGCTGTATTCTAGTAGTCATTATTATTAATTAACTTTACCATCACTGATTGTTCTGGGTGTGTGAAAAAATCACTTTAAATAAAGACCAGATCTTCAGATAAAATGAAAGAATTTGGAAAGAGGTTTACAATGAATTTGATATTTTTGCAAGAAAAAAAAATTTAAAACACTGATTATGAAAAACCATTTTTTATTATTATCAATTACCATTATTGCTTTGTTGACCTTATCTTCATGTACCGGAAAAATGATTCATGAGGCAGACGATGGTAAGTTATTTGAATATGCCATTGGTTCAACTTTTCAAATTCAATTAAAAGGCGATCCGCAGGAAGGTTTTATGTGGAAAACTGTTGGTGTGAATAACAGTGTGGTGCTGCAAAAAGGCGAACCTGTGGTTGAAACCCCGGAAGAAACAGGAAATGATTATGGAACTTACACTTTTACATTTGAAACCAGGGGTGCAGGAAATGAAGTATTAAGGATGATTTATTACGACAAAAACGCAGAAGACCCCAAGCCTGAAAAAGAATTTGAAATTCGCGTGACTTCAGGAACAATGGGCAGGATTGAAGAATAGGGATTTTATCCTGAAAAGTCAGTGATTTCTTTGCGCTTATAATCTTTCAGGTAGTTTGAAATCATCTCATCATAAAGCTTTTTGATTTTTATAATAAGCGGAAGTTGTATTTGAAACTGGATTTGATTAATCCGGTTTACAGGCATAATTTTCGGTGAAGTGCCCGTAATAAATGCCCCGGACATTTTAGATAGTTCCTCAAAATGGATTTTGGTTTCCTTGCAAACAATCCCATTATGTTTACATATCTCAATTACTTTATCGCGGGTTATGCCTGCCAGCACAAGCTCACGACCAGCGGTTAATATTTCATCTTCTCTCACAAAAAAGATATTTGATTTACTGCCTTCGGTAATGATGTTGTTGTGGTTCACCAATAGTATTTCATCTACATCATTTTGTGCTTTTAAATCAAAGACCTCTTGCGTGAGGGTTGCATTTATGACTTTAGCATTGGGATTTGGCCTTTCCATAACAAGGCTTTGCAGTTTAAATCCTTCTAAATATTTTTCCTTTTCAGGATATTGATGAGGTACAAAAAAAATGAGTATTAAATCAGGAGCATTCTTTTTTGGGAGAAAATTGCAGACGACCTTTACATTACCGTTTGAAAATTTGTTTTGTTCCGACACCTGATAGATTTCATTGGCTATGCCTAAAAAAGATATATCCGGTTTTCGATTGATTAATTGGATCGAAGTCATCAACCTTCCCAAATGGTCTTCCAGAAAAAGTGGAACACCATCGATAAGGTGAATAACTTCATAAACAGATAAATTTTCCGGAACGCTATTAAAATCAAAGTTAGAACATTCCAGCAATTTACCATTTGCTATCATAAACTTACCAATAATGGGTAGGGTGGGTGGTTTCATATTGCTAAAATAAATAATTAAGATCGTTGATGGGGTCTGTTTTTGGCGTTTTCCAGGATGTTAAAAGTGGGTTTAAAATCCGATCTTAGAATTTTCCATTTGTCGCTGTAAAAGCTGAACAATTTCAGGATTTTGTCCTGATTGCTATTTAAATACATTGTAATGGAAGGAGCCTGAACTTTTGGGGTCATCCGGTTAGCTACATTCTTCCCGGTAATCGGTTTGTTATTATTCCTGAGGTCTTCGGCAATTTCTTCAAGATTGTTTAAATAGTTGAAGGGCTTTTCCATTTCAGTTTGAATATGAATATCGTGGATATCAGCCATAAGTTTTGCGGTATTAAAGTTTAAATGCGATTCTTTTATTAGTACTGTATCAGCAATCGAGTGTATCTGGAAATTGTTTGCAATTCTTACGCCGGCCCTAATGGCATTCTCGAGTTTATAAAATTCGCCTTCAAATTTTTTAATTTCTTCTTTGGCTCCATCCGAAAAAACATATTTCCTCCCATATTCAACCGACAGTTTATCCAGGTAGTAATCGCATGAGGCTACAAGTCGTTCCTGGTACATGCTGCGCATTTTTTTGAGTTCACGGGATAAATTTTCGTAAGCTTGCTCATTGTTTTGAAAAAGCGGGGCGAAATCGTCCCATACTTCAGCATCTTCCTGTGAAGCCTGCACCATGGCCTTAACGCTGTTTTCGTAGGCGCTGCCAACAAAATCTTTTAAATCAACATTTACATCAACAGATGCGCTAAGCCTCAAATTGCTCAGGTTCTTGTTAAAATAAAAGAATACCAAATCATGCAGCGAGTCATTCTCAACACTCTTAACCGGAATAGCCAAAACAACACTTTCAAATTCATCGTGCATCGACTTGTTCAGGTTTTCTTGTTTCGGTGGGTTCCAGGGATGGATCTTTTTATTAATCCAAATATACTTTTTGTGTTTTTTCCTGAATTTATGAATCTCAGTTTTAATGGGTTCTTTATTCACTTCAACAATTGTCCCGTAGGGCGCATCCATTTCTTTTGTTAATGTACGCCCGATTATCTGCTCTGAAATTGCATCGTAAAATATCACATCAATACGCTCAATGCCCGGAATCATAGTCTTGCCAAAGCGCATGACCTTGAGGATGGGTGGACGTAAAAATGAAAATTCTGCTAACATGAGCCGGTAATCATTAATTTATGGATTAGAATAGAATTGAAATGAGAAGCCCTGCACAAATCCGGTTGGCAAAAAAAAGTGCGGTAAAGATAACATAACTTAAGTAAAAAATCCAAATTATTAAGACATAAAATTAAGCAAAGTTAAGGTGTGTCATTTATTTCCTTAATCAAAATTCACCAGGAACTTCATTGCTTAAGTAAGCAGCTTAAGCTTAAAATTATTTAGATAAAACGCTATCACGCTGTAATTTAAGAGCTTTTGTAGCATATATTTGCAGCGATATTTATTTGAAAATTATCAAAAAATCAAATTAAAAATATCGCAAACTGAATAAAATATTTAATGAAAATTATGATAAACCCTTACGACAATGAATTATAAAACAAAGTACAAACAAGACCCCGCTTTCCCGGTAAACTACCTCAAAAACCACCCGGAAACCACAACCATGAATGAGGCAGGCAAACGCCCTCCAAAGTCCTCAACATTTAAATTAAACTTCCCGAAGATTAAAATGCCTAAACAAAATCAGTTAGAGCAAATTTTTGCTTTAACTTCCGGTTTTATGGCCAGGTACGTATCTTTGGGAGGTTTGATTTTCCTTAATTTACTCAAAATGGCAATAAAGCTAATGGCGAAAATACTGACACCAATATTAATGCAAATAGATAAAACTCTGAATAACACAATTGACAAATTTGATGAAATGTCAGAGGATTTCTACCGCTTTATGGATTACTTCTTTTTGATGGATGAAGTTGCGCTGATACCGATTGTGGTTGAAAGCAATGATGGTAGAATTGCAATTAAGAAAAGAGCTGGCCTGTTTTCGGTAAGAGATGCATATAAAAATTTTAGCTTCAAAATGCCTCATGTTGCTGAAAATGCTGCCAAGAATAAGTTTTCTGATACTGTTATTTCAGGCCCTGACTCAAATCCCGGCTCAGGCAATAAAAAAAGATTCGTCTCAATAAAAAGAAATTTACCGGTGGGAGAAAAGCTTTTTAATGCACTTTTAGAAACTGCCGGTAAAATTAAATTGCGATTTCCAAACTCAAATAGAATCGCCCTCAAACTGCCTCTTAAAACCATAGATCGACGACTTACCCCAATAAAAACGCTGTTTAAATTCCCTTTTTCCGAAAGGGTGCTCTTATGCATGGACTCCATGATAATGAGAGAATATGAGCAAAATCAGTTTGCTCATAATGAATAATTACCCTCACTAAAACCAACTTTCCATTACTTTGGGCTCTGCAAGCAGAGACCAGGCTTCCGCCAATCCGATTTTAATTTTCAGTATCCTCAAGTTGTATTTCGAACATTAAATATTTCCTTACTTTTGCCCGGAATGATTTTAACCTGATTAATTCATAAATTCGTTGAATTTGTGAATTAATCACCGAAGGCCGTAAATATTTATTTAAAATATTTACGAGGGTTAATCCTCGAATTTCCAAAGAAAATTCGGCTCTACAGGCTTTTTAGCCTGCAGAGTGAAAAATTTATGAATTTTTCAGATTAAATAGATGGATACAAAATGACAGCCTGGAAAAATGATTATTTATTTAATCGGGATACAATCCTTCCTGCCGACGCGGTAAAACACGCTGTCCAATCCTTCGAAAGTATAAACCTCGAAGAGATGGACAGCGTGAAGCTTATGGACCGTTTCGATACGAAATTTGTTTTCAGGTTCGATCAACTTCCGGCCATCCTTCAATTAGCATCAAAATATTATCGCGTACTTCATATCAACGAAGAAAGAATATTTTCATACACCTCAACTTATTACGATACTGTTGGGCATAACATGTACCATGACCATCACAACAGGAAACTCAACAGGTTCAAGGTGCGAAAACGCGAATACCTGAATAGCGGTCAGGTTTTTTTTGAGGTCAAGTACAAATCGAACAAGGGCTTAACAAGGAAAAAAAGAATTCAAACCGCTAACCGAAACAAGAAGTTCTGTGCAGAAGAGAAGAAGTTTTTAAAGAAAGTGACTCCTTATCGGGCAAAAATACTTTATCCCGTTCTCAACAACAATTTTAGCAGGATTACCCTGATTCATAAGCTCAATGCCGAAAGAGTTACCATAGACCTTGATTTAAAATTTGATTATTGCAACAAAACTGCCGGATTCCCTTTATTAACAATTGCTGAAATTAAACAGGGAAAAAGTTCGGGTAAGTCGGATTTGAAAAATATTTTTAACGAAAATCAAATCAAATCGATGAACTTTAGTAAGTATTGCATGGGGACGGTTTTGCTGAACACGGCAATTAAATACAATCGGTTTAAACAAAAATTTTTATCATTACAAAAACTAAGTAATAACAGTAAATATGCTTCAATTAATTACTGATCCGAAACTATTCGGAATAGATTTTTATAATCAGGACGCTTTTCTGATGATGGCCTTCAGGTTTTTCCTGAATCTAACCTTTACATTAATCATTGTAAGGTACATTTATTATAACAATAATCGCCGAAAGGATTATCTCTTTACCTATGTCCTTATTGGTATTTCGGTGTTTTTGCTTTCGTACCTGTTGCAGAATGTAAATTTGCAATTGGGCTTTGCCCTTGGTTTTTTTGCCCTTTTTGGCATTATCCGTTACCGGACAAATCCTATCCCGATTAAAGAGATGACTTATCTTTTCCTGGTCATTTGTATTTCGGTGATTAATGCCTTATCCAACAAGCAAATAAGCTACATTGAGCTGCTGTTTGCCAACATAGTTTTAAGTGTAATTGCTTATGTTATCGAATATTTCTGGAGTTTCAAGCACGAATCGAGTAAGACAATTGTGTATGAAAAGATTGACTTGATAAAACCACAAAACCAAAAAAAGTTTATTGCAGACCTTGAAAAACGGACAGGTTTGAAAATTAACCGCGTTGAAATTGGCAAAATAAATTTCCTGCGCGATACTGCCGAGATAACCATTTATTATTTCTGGGATAAATATTCGACAAACTTTTTTGAAGCCGACCAGATCGACAATTTCTCATTTAAGGACGATGAAAAAGATTAGGGTTATTAAATGAAATATTCCAGGTACATAGTTTTTTGCTTGTTTACCCTGATGCTATCATCGGTAGCCTTTACCCAGGATTATTCAATAGGCAAACCAAAAGCATTATTTTCTTCGCATGAAATGCTCAACATTACACTGCGTGGCGATTTTAAAACAATACTTGATGATATTGGTGATGATCGTTCAGAACATACTGCCTTGCTTGAGTACATCGAAAATGGCGATACTGTACGGCTGAATGTGAAAATCATGACCCGTGGTAATTTTAGACGGGATGATGATAATTGTGTATTTCCCCCACTTAAAATCAATTTTAAAAAGAAACAGGTTAAGGGGACTTTATTTGATGGAATAGATAAGATAAAGCTCGTAAGCCATTGCAGGCCAAACTCAAAAGTATATAGACAATACAATGTGAGCGAATACCTGGTTTATCGTGTTTACAATATTATTACCGACACCGGCTATAGGGTTAGGCCGGCAATTATCAATTATGTTGATGAACCCTCGGGGAAAAAATCGCAGGAGAGTAACGCGTTTTTTATTGAACCTGACGATGTTTTGGCCGACCGGATTGGCGGGAAGGAATTCGAGAAAAAATATGTTTTTCAGGATAGTACCCGGTACGACTATATGACCCGGCTTGCTATTTTTCAATATTTAATTGGCAACACTGATTGGGCTGTTTCTACGCTACACAACATAAAATTATTTAAAACCGACACGGCAAAACCTGCCTATGCCATTCCTTACGATTTCGATTGGAGTGGAATTGTTAATACAATTTATGCCAGGCCACTTCCCAGGTTTGAGATCGAATCGGTATCTGATCGTCTGTTCAGGGGATATTGCCGCTCTATGGAACAATTCAAAGAAGAGTTTGAGTATTTCAAAGCCAAAAAGGCCGAAATCTATGATCTATACGAAAATTTTGAACCCCTCGGGAAAAGGCAGCGAAAAGATGCATTTAATTATTTTGATGAATTTTATGAGATTATAGATAATGACTATTTAATTAAAATAGATTTCCTGGAGAGATGCCTGAGTGAGGATAAATTCACCGAATAATATGAACATTGCCCATTTATAATGAGTTATTTATTTGGAAAATGATATTTAAAAACTCAATAATATCATGTTCATTAAAATATTAAAATGAAAATTCGCTTGATTTACATATTAACCCTGTTGTTTTCAATTATTCAGTTTGCTGATGCAATGTCAGACATTCCTGAAAAAGATCTATTGAAATCCATCAGTAGTGGACAAACTGAAGTGCTTGAGACCTTTTTGGATGCAGGTGCTGAAATTAATGCACTCTACAACAACGATAAAACTACCTTATTAAATTATGCCGTCCGTGAGCAAAACCTGAAAGCTGTGCAAATGCTAATCGATCGGGGAGCTGATATTAATCTTGCCAGTAAAGAAAAGACTCCGCTTATTAACGCCGTTGCAAAAAATGATTTGAGAATATTACATTTACTTATAAACAATGATGCCGATTTAGGTGCAGTAGTAAAGAAAGGAAATACAGCATTAATTATCGCTGCCAGGGCTGGTAAATTAGATTGTGTGCGAATGTTGGTTGAGCATGGCGCTGATGTAGAATATGAAAATACAAATGGTTTAACGGCACTCGACTATGCCAATATGGTCAACTATCCCGAAGTTGCTGCTTATCTTGTAAGGATAATTGAAATGCGAAATTATTATACCGACCTTCCCAACTATACTGACGGCCCGCATATCGATTGGGTTGACGATACCACGGTTCGAATGTTTTATATGTTTTATGATACCACAATCAATTATCCTGTAATAAAAGACGACTTCTTTAGTGTAAACTCCGATAAGGCAAGTTTGAAAGGCTTTGCCGGCGATTCGATGAATTATCTCATCCAAAAACAATTTGACACGGATCCATCGGATTATCAGGATGTGAAAAATGTATTGGCCATCGGCGATATACACGGGCATTATTGTGCATTGGCCGAGTACCTTAAAATCAATAAAATAATTGATGAAGATTTGAATTGGATTTGGGATGATGGCCACGTGGTATTTTTAGGCGATGTTTTTGATCGTGGCAATGAGGTAACCGAGAGCCTTTGGTTTATTTATAATCTCGACATGCAAGCCCGTGAAAAAGGCGGGAGGGTACACATGCTCCTGGGAAATCATGAGGTGATGGTTATGAGCAACGATACGCGCTATTTAAATCGGAAATACGAACTTTTTTCTAATTACTTTTCCCGTGATTATGCTGATTTTTTCAATATGAACTCAGTGCTCGGGCATTGGCTGAGGACAAGAAATACAGTGATTAAAATTAATGACAACATTTTTTCACATGCAGGGATTTCTCCTGCAATTTATGGCCGCAGGCTAAGTATAGAAACAATAAATAATGTTTTGCAAGAATACCTTGCCGGTGATCCCGGCAGACCTTTGCCAAATGCTGATTTGGCCGAATTAATACTAAATGCCGAAGGCCCGCTTTGGTTTCGTGCTTATGTTTTGGATGGATTTAATACTGACCCGGTTTCAGAAAAACAAGTTACCTCAATCCTGAATTATTATAAAGCCAAAACTATGATTATTGCACATACTGAAGTAAAAAAAATGAGTTCACTTTTTAATGGTAAGATAATAGCTATTGATGTTCCTATTCGTACTGAATTCGCAATACCTGAAGCATTAATGATTAAGGATGGGGAATATTACAGATTAACAAGCAAGAGTGAAAAAATTCCTTGCACATTTCAAGGTAATAAATAAACTCCCTGATACCCAAGAACGATGACTTCTATTAGAATATGAGTGTAATCTAAATACTCCAATACTACTGATTTTTAGTCCTTTTTACTCCAATCCGTCATCTTACGGAAGAAGTACTAAAAATCAGTAGTTTAGGGAAGTCCCCTTTAGGGGATTTAGGGGTGTTGTGGCTTTTTAGACTGGTCTCAAATATTAGTTTAAATAAAACCTGTATCCCACCTCTTCAAGTTTTTTATTTATCATTATCAAAAAATTTAACTTTTCAAAAATCAACTGTTCCCGCGATTCGTGACTGGTGGTTTTAAGTATTTCGTATTTTTCATCTAATTCCAGAGGTAACTGGCCGGCAATATCAAGTATTTGATATGGCGTAATTATATTAACTGGTGCCGATTTTTCTTTATTAATTGTGGCAATCTCCTTTTTATAGTTCCTGTACAAGTCGTTCAATTCCTGCGAAACAGTTTTATTCATTTCATCAAGAAACTCAACAGTTCCTCCGCCATATAATTTTCCAGGCAATTGTTCTTCCAATGCCTTTATTCTAAATAGATTTACACCCCTTACCAAAATATCCATTTCCCCGGTTGGGCTGGTAGCTAATATTTTATGAACTACCACTCCTGAACCAAACTGGCAAATGGTATCATTGGTCAAAAAAGGTATTCCAAAAGTTGTCTTGTTCTCCTGCGCCTCCCCAATAAGTTGTTTGTATCGTGGCTCAAAAATATGCAAAGGTTGCACTTCGCCGGGAAATACAATTACACTAATTGGGAATAAAGGAAAGTTGTTTATTATTTTCGACATATAGTGTTTCATCAATTTCAAATCTATTAACACAAAAGATTTTAAATTGTTTGATTGATATTACTTTTGTGCCTTAAGTTTAACAATAAACTGAAATGGTATGATCAAGAATTTACAAAAACTCATGGCAATTTTTATAATTGTAACCCTCTTATCCTGCAACGAAAACAAATCCGAATTTTTACTTAATCTTGAAATTGTAGAAATTGAAATAGCAGATTTTCCGGCGATTAATTCCTATACCTCTGCTGTTTACAACAGCCAGTGGCTTATAATTGGAGGTCGTATTGACGGACTTCACGACCACAGGCCTGATCGTGCCTACCCTGCTGATAAATCCAATAAAAATATTTGGGTTGTCGATCCTATAAAAAATAAAACATGGAAAAAGTCCATTGATGGTTTGCCCGATAATCTTTTCGAACAATTGCAATCCACAAATATGTCCTTTTATCAGGATGATAAAAAACTTTTGTTAATTGGTGGTTATGGTTGGAGTGAAGCGGCTCAGGATTATAAAACATTTCCCCGCCTAACGATTGTTGATGTTCCCGGATTGATCGGGGCTGTAAAATCCGGGGGTGAAATCTTGCCGTATTTTTATCAAATCGAAAACCAACAAATGGCAGTCTCGGGCGGCTATCTTGGGAAGATTGACAATGAATTTCTTCTTGTCTTCGGCAACCGTTTTGACGGGCGCTATGATGCCCGACCCAATCAGGGGCACGTTCAAAAATATACAAACGAAATCAGGAAATTTAGTTTGTTGGATGAAAATGGTGAAATGCGTATTAATGGTTTCACTGCTCTTCGTGATACGGCAAACTTTCATAGGAGGGATTACAATTTACTTCCCCAAATTTTCCCAAATGGCGATTTTGGATACACTGCCTTTAGCGGCGTTTTTCAGTATCACCGGAATTTCCCATGGTTGTCGCCTGTAAATATTTTCGCAGACGGCTATGAGGCCATCGATAATTTTGAGCAGCAGTTCAGCCATTATCACAGTGCTTGTGTTTCGGTTTATCGTCAAAGTGCCAATCGAATGGATAATCTTTTTTTTGGTGGGATGGCAAAGTTTGTTCCCAACCCCGAAACCGGAGAAATAGTTAATGATCCCCTGGTACCTTCGGTAAATACCATTAGCCAGGTTACCCGATTTAATGATGGCCATCTGGAGGAATATGTGCTGGATATTAAAATGCCGGGATTGCTTGGGGCAAGTGCCAATTTTATCCCCGTTAAGGGCATACCATTATTGCATGGCAAAATTGTGGATTATGATAAACTACCTGCCGGAAAAACCCTGATAGGTTATAGTGTTGGCGGATTGGAAAGCTCTGAGCCCAATGTTTTCCTTCGCCCAACAGGAACAAGCTCTGCCACCGACAGGATATTTGAAATTTATTTGATAAAATAATAATTAAGCTAAATTGCGATATGACAGGTTTTGAAATTATCCTCGACAAAGTAACCATCCTCGGTTTACTCACTTTGATTGGTTTTACTTCGTTCAAACTGAAGTGGCTTGGAACAGAAGTAAAGCAGGGTTTGCAAAAACTGGTTTTCAACCTTACCCTGCCCCTGTTGATTTTTACTACAATTTCAGGGTTTGAGTATTCCGGCGAATTATTGGGCAATGGACTAATAGTTTTCCTGCTTTCCTATCCATTTTTATTCCTCCAATATGGATTAGGGTGGATAACAGCGAAAGTTTTCCGATTACCCCGCGATAAGGAGTCGGTGCATGTTTTGCATACTACTTTGGTAATGTTGTTTTTTTGGGTTATCCCCTCATCGATGCATTATTCCCTGATACACCTGCACTTTTTTACGCGGCAGTTTATCATATCGCGCAAATGACCATTATTTACACCTACGGCATTTACAGATTGGACAGCCGACACTCTGCCAATCTTTTTTCAAATCTCAAAAAACTGATCAACCCCAACACCATTGCCTTTGTTGCAGGCTTCCTTTTTATGGTCTTCAACCTGGGTCTTCCAGTTACTGTAAGGCAAACATTTTCGGGGGTGGGGAGCAGTACCTTGTACTTGTCGATGATTTATATTGGAATGTTGGTTGCCGGCTTCAAACCAAAGCTGAAAGATTTTAGTGTGGATGTACTTGTGCTCAACTTTAACAAATTGTTAATAGTGCCTTTTTTGGTGTTTTTCATATTGGTTTTTCTTATCCGGGTTGCCGGACTATCGCTTTCCTTTCCAGCACTTGGTGCAATTGTAATGTAGTCTGCAATGCCCTGTATGGCAATCCTCGTGATACTGGCAAAAACTTATGATGCCGATGAAAATTCGGCGATGGTTAATGTATTCACGACTACCCTGGCCGGGCTCATTACACTGCCTTTTATTTATTGGTTTATTATTTCATTTCCTGTAAGTGGTTTTTTTTAGTTGAGGAGTGTTTTTTCCCGGGTTATTTTCAATGGCATCCGATTAATTTTAATAGATTCTTCACTACGTTACTAATGACAACTATTTGTAAGGTGTTGAAAAACAGACCCCCGCCTTGCCGATGGTCTATGCAATAGTGCAGGCGAGGCAGGTCTCAATCCCCGAAAAAACGGGGCAGGTTGCTTCGCTCCTTCGAGGTTACAAAGCTTCAGTTTGAGTAGGGGGGATGAGGGGAATCGGGCGCAAAGCGCCCGATTCCCCTCATCCCAAACCAACCCATGGACAGGGTCATTTCGATGCCGCACGTGCGGCAAGAAATCTATTCCTTTGTCATCACACTTTGAGGCCGCTTTTCAGCGGCTTGGAACTCGGAATGACAAGTCTTTATATGAATTGGTGGAGGGGAGGGTTTGGCTGGCGGCGAAGCCGCCAGTTGGCGGAAAGGAAGCCCAGTTGCACAAGCCACTGTAACGGACAGTGCGATGGCATCCTCTCCGCCAGTTGGCGGAGGAGCCAGCCTTGCCGGCCAGGCAGGTTAGAGGGGGTCTTAGATAACGGCCAACAATTAAATTTACGTTAAGAATATTTCTCTTAAAAGTCCCCCCTTTAATTTTAGTACCTTTGATCTCCTGATCAAAATCGGCATTTTGAGAAAGTCCCCTTCAGGGGATTTAGGGGTTTTGAGGCTTTTTAGACTGGTCTCATTTTTACAAATCGTTTTTTAATTTACATCAGATAAACAAAAAGATGGCTTACATCAAATTTGATAAAAAGAAACTGATTAACCTTGAGTATTCCTTGAAACATGAACTTTTGCGCTCCAACAGGGCAGGAGCTTTTTGCAATACCACCATTGTAAATTGCAACACACGTAAGTATCATGGGATGCTTATTGTTCCCCAACCGCAGTTTGGCAACGATCCACATGTTTTGCTTTCATCATTTTACGAAACCGTAATTCAAAACGAAACTGAATTTAATCTGGGCATACATAAATACCGCGATAATGTCTATTCTCCTAAAGGACATAAGTATGTAAGAGATTTCCAGCTTGACCCAACATCCAGAATTACCTGGCGGGTTGGGGGAATAGTGCTTGAAAGAGAAATGATGTTTTCTTCGCTCGAAGATTTATTGCTGTTGAAATACACCCTCGTTGAAGCACACTCTGAAACCTGGTTGCGGTTCAAACCCTTTCTTGCTTTCAGGAACATACATGCTTTATCTAAAGTAAATGATGATGTAAATAAAAGTTACTTAGCGGTAAAAAATGGCGCTGAATTTACAATGTACGATGGTTACACACCGCTGGTTATTCAATTCACTAAAGAAGTTAAATACAGTCATTTGCCCGATTGGTACCATAATATCGAATACACCCACGAAAAATTAAGAGGCTACGATTATCTCGAAGATCTCTATGTTCCGGGAGTTTTTGAGTTGCAGATGAAGCAGGGCGAAAGCATTGTTGTTTCGGCAGGAACAAAAGAGATTCTGCCAGCCGGAATGAAACAAAAATTTTCGGCAGAAATCAAAAAACGAATTCCCAGGGATAGTTTTAAAAACTGTCTTTTAAATTCATCGGAGCAATTTGTTGTAAAGAGGGATGATAAAATTGATGTAATTGCCGGCTACCCCTGGTTTGGCGCCATTGGCAGAGATACATTTATGGCTTTGCCCGGCCTCTTGCTTACCAAAGGTGATACAACGACTTATGCTTTCGTCCTCAATTCGATGATCAGAAGAATGCAAGGGCCGTTTTTCCCGGGTGCAGTTCTTAACCAAAAAACCGAATACAATTCGGTAGATACCCAGCTATGGTTTTTTTGGGCTTTGCAGAAATATGTGGATTACATCGGCGAAACAGAAAAAAATTGGTCAATCTATAAAAGTGTTATTAACAAAATTCTGGATGCTTATGCCGAAGGAACATGGTTCAACATTGGCATGCAGAAAAATGGCTTATTGTATGCCGGTGAGCCCGGATATGCGCTTACATGGATGAATGCTGTAATTGATGGAAAGCCCGTTACACCTCGAATAGGTAATCCTGTTGAAGTAAATGCACTTTGGTACAATGCCATTATGTTCAGCCTTGTATTGGCTGAAAATGCAGGTGATAAATCTTTTTCTGATAAATGGGAAAAGGTTGCTATAAAATTACAGCAATCATTTATCGAAAATTTTTGGGATGAAAAGAAAGGATACCTTGCAGACTATACAAACGGTGATTTTAAAGAATGGTCGGTAAGGCCTAATATGTTGATGGCAGTCAGCCTTCCATTTTCACCGTTGGATGATTTGCAAAAGAAAAGAGTCCTGGATGTGATAGAGTGGGAATTGCTAACTCCACGGGGTTTACGCACGCTGTCACCAAAAAATATAAAATACAAAGGTGTTTACCGTGGCAATATTCAACAGCGCGATGAGGCTTATCACCAGGGTTCGGTGATGCCGTGGATGTTGGGGCATTTTGCTGAAGCCTATTTTCGTGTTTATGGAAAAAGCGGTTTATCCGTGATTAAAAATATGTACACATCTTTTGAGCCGGAAATGCAGGAATATGGTATTGGAACCATTTCGGAGTTATTTGACGGTGATCCGCCACACAAACCGTCAGGAGCAATTTCTATGGCCACAGCGGTTGCCGAGTTGCTCCGCATCGAGAAGATGATCAATAATGTATAGGTCTGATGCATGCAATGTTCAGTTTAAGTCTGTCTATTAAGTTAGGTTTCTCGCAAATTTCGCAGATTAACGCGGATTGTATTTGCGAAAATCTGCGAAATCTGCGGGAGGTATTTTGGCCTCGCGTAAAAATAATTGTCTTGGTGGTAAACACTTAATAAACTAAAACAATGAAAATACTCATGTTTGGCTGGGAGTTCCCGCCACATATTACCGGAGGATTGGGCACGGCCTGTTTTGGACTAAGCAAAGGTTTAGCCAGGCAGAATGTCGAAATTCAATTTGTGGTTCCCAAAGCATACGGCGATGAAGACGAAGATGCTGTGCGCCTTGTTAATGCCAGTGATATCGAAATCAGTACTGCCGATAAAGATTTTCTTACCTTTTGGAAACAACTTACCTACATGGAAATTGGCTCTAACCTGATTCCTTATGTAAGTCCGGAAGCTTTCAGGAAAATGGCAGAGGAATCGAATTTAGATGAAGATAGAATATTATTAAAAAACAAAGTCCTGAAAACCAAGTTTCAATTTTCGGGAAAGTATGGCTCCGATCTTATGGCGGAAGTTTCGCGCTATGCATTAATTGCCGGCGGATTGAGCAGTAAAACAGATTTTGATGTAATTCATGCCCACGACTGGCTGACATATCCTGCCGGTGTTGCCGCGAAAAAAATCAGCGGGAAACCTTTGGTTGTGCATACACACGCCACGGAGTTCGACCGCTCGGGGAAACACATCAATCAGGGCGTTTATGATATTGAGCGCAAGGGCATGGAAGAAGCTGACCGCGTGATTGCTGTGAGTAATTTTACACGGGACACCATCATCGAAAAGTATGGCATCAATCCCGAAAAAGTGATTACAGTGTACAATGCCATCGAGCCTGCTGACATCAGCAATATTGAGGAAGAAAGGCATGTAAATGAAAAAGTGGTAACTTTTCTGGGCAGGTTAACCCAACAGAAAGGCCCTGAATATTTCGTGGAAGCTGCAAATATTGTTTTAAAAAAAGATTCGAATGTACGTTTTGTGATGGCCGGTTCAGGCGATATGCTGAATGGTTTGGTAAGACGGGTGGCGGAGCTGGGCATTGGAACAAAGTTTCATTTCACAGGTTTTTTGCAGGGGCAGGATGTTGACAAGATGTTTAAGTTCAGTGATGTGTTTGTGATGCCTTCGGTGTCGGAACCATTTGGGCTGGTGCCTTTAGAGGCTATGCGGCACGGTGTGCCTGTGATCATTTCAAAACAATCCGGTGTAGCGGAAGTTTTGAAAAATGCCATGAAAGTTGATTTTTGGGATATCCGCGGTTTAGCCGATGCTATTTATGGGTTGTTGCACTATAAAGGATTAGGAAAAGAATTTAGAAAATATGGAAAACAAGAAGTAGAAGCTTTAAAATGGGACAAAGCAGCGCAGGAGGTTATTGAGGTTTACAAGCAAGTATTAGACAAAAACTAATTCCCGGCAATGGCCAATTTTAACAAATAAGATGATTGTTGCTTGCTACAATGCCTACGCACCCCAAACCCCTAAAGGGGCTGGCCAATTGCGCTACAAATGCAAAACAATGAATTAAATATCAATGATTATTGAAAAAATGCAAAACTAATTTGGCAATAATTAACTACCAATGACATTTAATGACATCCGCCTGTTGGCGGATAAATGACGCGCGAAGCGCTAATAACTAATAATGCCGGGCTTTGCCCGAGCACCCTCGAAAAATTACGAAAATTAAAAATTTTCTATTTTTCGGGGCCAATAACCAATAACTATTAACTATTAACCAATAACTATTAACCAATAACGATTAACCATTAACGATTAACCAATATCCTCATGAGATCAATTTGTTTTTATTTCCAGGTTCATCAGCCGTTCAGGCTCAAAACTTACAGGTTTTTTGAGATGGGCCACGATCATTATTATTACAATGATTTTGAGAATAAGCATATTCTCAACCGAATTGCTCAAAAGAGCTATCTCCCGATGAATGCACTGCTGCTGGAACTTATCAATAAGCACGGCAAAGATTTTAAAGTTACATTTTCGATAAGTGGCAGTGCGCTGGAGCAGTTCGAAGAATACACACCCGAAGTATTAAAAAGCTTTCAGGAACTGGCTGCTACAGGAAATGTGGAATTTCTTGGTGAAACTTATTCACATTCGTTGTCATCGCTGAAAAGCCCTGATGAATTCAGGAATCAGGTGCAATTGCACAGCGCCAGGGTTGAAGCATTGTTCGGGAAAAAGCCCACAGCATTCCGCAACACCGAGTTGATCTATTCAGACGAAATAGGGGAGATGGTGCATAACCTGGGATTTGAAACCATGCTTACCGAAGGTGCCAAACATGTGCTGGGCTGGAAAAGCCCCAACCACTTGTATTGCAATGCACGGAATCCAAAACTTAAAATTTTACTCAAGAATTTTAAGTTGAGCGATGATATCGCATTCAGGTTCTCGCACCAGGGATGGGAGGAGTGGCCTCTAACCGATGCGAAGTTTGTGAAATGGCTCAACGAAATTGATAAGCAGGAAGAAACCGTGAATTTGTTTATGGATTATGAAACCTTTGGCGAGCACCAGTGGATGGAAACAGGAATTTTCGATTTCATGAAAAGCCTGCCTTCAAAAGTGCTGAAAGATACCAATTTCAGGTTTTCCACACCCACGGAGATAAGCAAAAAGCTAAAACCGGTTTCGGCAATTCATGTTCCCAATCCCATTTCCTGGGCCGACGAGGAACGGGATATTACTGCCTGGTTGGGCAACGAAATGCAGGACGAAGCGTTTAGCAAGCTTTATAGTCTTGAAAGCAAGGTGAATAAGTGCAAGAATCTTGAAATTCTGGGCGACTGGCGGCGATTGCAAAACAGCGATCACTTCTACTATATGTGTACCAAGTGGTTTTCGGATGGTGATGTGCATAAATATTTCAACCCATACAACTCACCCTACGAGGCTTTTATCAATTACATGAACGTACTTTCCGACTTCATCATTCGTGTGGAAGAGCAATGCACAAAGGCGGGTGCAGGCACTATCCTTGAAAAAGCCGGCGATCTGAGCCGTGAAGTAAAGGCCGTTACCGGGAAAAAAGTAAAAGATACAGTGGCAAGTGTTAAGCAAAAGATTGAGGAGCAAAAGGAGAAAATTTCTTCCTTCGATGAAATTAAGGAACTGTCGAACGAAAAGATAAAGGCGCTTTTAAAAGAAATAGATGCCGAAAATCTTACTTATGCACTCAAGGATGCAGGAGACGAAATCCGCAACAAGGTGCTCCCCAATATGACCAAAGCAGCCCGAAAGGAATACGAAAAACTCCATAACGAAATCAAAAAAGTAAAAAAAGAAGACATCCTCAAAAGCCGGGATAAGATTGTGGAAAAGATGTCGAAATTGTTTTCATACAACCAGGAAAAGTCATCTGATGAATAGTGCTTAAGCAAATGACGTTATGCGAGTAGTACTGGTACTACTTCCGGGAGTAATTCATCGGATGACTATACTCGGACAGCAAAAGTCATCCGATGAATAATGTTTAAGCAAATGACGTTATGCGGGTAGTACTGGTACTACTTCCGGGAGTAATTCATCGGATGACTATACTCGGACACAAGTCACACCGTGAATTATTTCTAAGAGCAGAACAGGTTTTTAAAAATAGAGCGCAACTGCCCGGGCTTTTTCACGGTGTGACTTTCGTAAGTGTTTTTTCAGTATCAAATCAAAAAGATACTCTATAAAAAATCCTGTTGAAAATGTA
>CAZQIV010000050.1:0-42705 GCA_964593705.1 uncultured Lentimicrobiaceae bacterium
GCCACCAAGGCACTACATTTTTCCCTGAGAGAAAAAAGCCTTTCAGGGAAAAAACCGCAGCATAAATATCGTTAACATGTTAGCATTAGTTGTTTTCTAAGAGCCTAAGTTAAACGGGAACAAGTTATTTTAATTCGTAATTTGTGCTTCGACCACCACTGGTTTCCTTTTTCAATATATTTTTCTTTATCAAATCCTGAATATCTCTTAATGCTGTATCTTGCGAACATTTATTAATCTTCCCCCATTTTGAGCTAGTCAGCTTTCCTTCAAATCCATCAAGAAGTCTATTTATTATTTTTTGCTGTCTCTCATTTAAAATGGTAGTGGAATGTACCTTCCAAAACTCAGCTTTATAGAGTATTTTCGACAAAATTTCTGCTGTTGAATCAATTGCATTTATCAAACATTGCAAAAACCATAAAATCCATTCCGTAATATCCGAATTGCCTTTTTGTGTTTTTTCAAGTTTTTCGTAATACTGTTTCCGCTCAACTCTATTTTGGGCTGACATACTGTAAAACCGCCTGATACTTTTGTTTGAACGTGCTAACATCATATCAGTGATAGCCCTGGTTATGCGCCCATTTCCATCATCGAAAGGATGTGTTGTTACAAACCAGAGGTGAGCTATTGCTGCTTTCAGGACTAAATCTATGTCATTATCATTTTCAAACCACTGTAGAAATTTTTCCATTTCTGGTTCTATCTTGTCAGAATCTGGTGCTTGGTAATGAACTTTTTCTTTCCCCATAGGGCCGGAGACTACTTGCATAGGCCCGGATGTATCTTTTCTCCAGTTGGCTACAGTTATTTTATAAAGATTACTCCAGCCCGAGGGAAACAGTGCAGCGTGCCATCCAAACAATCGTTCTTTTGTTAAAGGCAAGTCATAGCGTTGCGTGGCATCAAGCATCATATCAACAATACCCTCAACGTAACGTTCTGATTCTACTGCTCCGGCAATGTCAATCCCAAGTCGTTTTGCAATGGATGAACGTACTTGTTCTTTTTCTAAATACTCGCCTTCAATTTCAGAAGATTTCAAAACATCCAGGGTAAGCGTGTTCAACACGGCTTCATTTTGTAAATCAAAGCCTAAAGATTCCATTTTCCCAAGAAGTTTTCCTTGCAGATTCCTTGCTTCTCCAAGCTTTAACATCACCTGTTTATTATCCCAGGTAAAGTTTGTCCAGTTTTCCTTTTGGTGTATATAAACTTTCATTGTCCGCAAATTATGCGACAAATATACAATTTATTCTCCGCAGCATTTTTTTCTCCGCAAATTATGCTCTGATTACCGGGCTTAATCTCCGCATTTGTTGGGTTTTGATTTGCTTGGGGGGCGTTCCGCAAATATGGCTCGCAGCCATTCACTTGCAGGATGGTTTTTAGAGATTCATAAGTTTCCTTTTCTCCCGATAGCTCCCGTCCCGATAGCTCCCGATGGCTATCGGGGCGGGAGCTATCGGGACGGGATCATTTTTCCAGATGCCCGCTAACCAACTGTGTGCCATGATTTGCTGTTGTGGGATGTATTTAGTTTTTTAGGCTACATGAAAGTCAGCCCAATTTTTCGATTAAGTCCTGTTTCAAAAATTCTGATTAAAGTTGAAAGCTGAATGTTTCCTTTTGCATTCTCAATTTTTGAAATGTAACTTTTCTTAGTACCAGCTTTCTCGGCTAACTGTTGCTGAGTAAGTTTTGCTTCTCTCCTTGCTTCTTTTAGCATTTCACTCACAATGAACATTTGGGCATTCTCTTCGTATTCGTTTCGAGTCTCTGACCCAATCTTACCATGCTCAAGTTCAATTAATTCATCAAATGTTCTTATTCCATTATAGTGTTTCATGATTAGTTTTTTTCTTTTCAAAATATTCATATTTCAATTTCATTGCTTTTTCAATCTCCTTCTTTGGTGTTTTATTTGTCTTTTTTTGGAAACCATTGAAGAGAACTATTAGTTTTCCTCTATCAAAACAACAGAATACCCGATAAATGTTAGATTGAAATTCAATTCTTATTTCAAAAAGTCCTTCAAAACCAGTTATTGGTGCTAAGAACTTTTTAGGGACCATTTCAACTTGTTTGATTAATTCAAATACATATTGAAACTTCGATTTAATACTGGAATCAAGACCTTTGTAGAAGTCGATAAAGTAATTTTCGTAAAAAATTATTTTTCTACTCATGGCGTAAAGTTATCATAAAAGATAACAACATCAATTTTTTTCTTCTGGATATTGATGGGTTGTTTCTGGATTTTATGCCCCACGTTTCGCAAAGATGGCTCGCAACCGTTCACTTGCATGGTGGTTTTTAATGATTCGTATGTTTCTATTTTTCCCGATAGCTCCCGTCCCGATAGCTCCCGATGGCTATCGGGATCATTTTTCCAGACGACCGCTAACCCGCTGTGTGCCATGATTTGCTGTCGTGGTCAGTAGTTATTCTTACTTTTCATCCCTGTCAAGTAGCCAGTTAAAAACGTTCAAATGTCTTATACCGCTTCTGTTTTGTGTAAAAGAATCTGTGGTGAGTAAAAATTTAGGGTAATTGTCGTTGATTTTTTCTAATGCACCAAACTCTCTTTCTGCTGTATTTTCACTCGTCATTTGCCAGGCAACCTGATAGTATTCAATGTCGCCTGTCGTGGTTTTGCACACAAAGTCAACTTCATTGTTTCGTGTTGTACCTGTCCAAATTTTGTTGCCCCTGCGAAGCAGTTCAAGATAAACAACATTTTCTAATATATGTCCTCTGTCCGTAGTGCGTTCTTTTCCCGCCAAAATGTTGAGCAAACCTGCATCAACTAAATAGTATTTTTCTTGAGTTGCCAACTGTTTTTTACCTTTTAAATCGAAGCGGTTTACTTTGTAAAATATAAAGCTTGCTACTAAATATTCCAAGTATTTTTCAACGGTGGTATTGTGTGTGTTTTGTCCGTCTTGTTTTAATGCTTTTGCAATATTACCGGGCGAAAGCGGGTTTCCAATGTTGGAAGCTACAAATTTTGTAATGTTGCCAAATGCTCGTTTATCGTTTATTTGGTGTCGTTGTGTGATGTCTTTTTCTATAATAGTGGCGTAAATGGCTTCTAAGTACTCGTATATCTTATCGAAACCGCCCTCACGCAATTCAACACCTTTAGGCAATGATGTTTCGTTTACATAGTCAAAGAACAGGGCTTCATAATTGAGGTATTTGTTCGATGTGTCGATTGTGCGGGCCGATAAGTATTCTTTGAATGAAAAAGGCAAAATAGAAATTTTGATGTAGCGACCACTTAAAAGCGTTGCTAATTCACCTGACAGCAAAAAAGCGTTTGAGCCTGTGATGTAAACATCTATATTAGGTTTTACAAACAAACCGTCCACCAAACGCTCAAACTCGTTAACATTTTGCACCTCATCTAAAAAAACATAGCAGGGCTTTGACAAATCTAACTGACTGATGATGTGTGCATACAAAGCATCTAAGTCGTTAAGAAATTTGCGTAGTTCAAAATCTTCAAAGTTTAAAAACACTATTTGTCTGGCTTGCACCCTCATTTGCAATAGCGTTTGACGATAAAGTTCAAACAAGGTGCTTTTGCCGCTTCTGCGTAAGCCGCTCACCACTTTTATAAGGTCTTTATCTTTGTATGCCAATAATTTGCTAATGTATTCTTTACGATTTGTGTAATTACTCATAGTGCAAATGTACTAACTAAATCATTAAAACTTGCAGATAATGCAAGTTTTAATGATTCGGATGAACTTTTCAATCATCTTCAGTTGCTGTTCGGTCGTCCCTACCATTGGCAATAACGTTCCGCAAAGTTGGCTCTCAGCCGCCCACTTGCAGTAAGGTTTTTAGTGAAACGTATGTTTCCTTTTCTACTCATTTTTCTATAAAACCGCAAACCGGCTGTGGGCTATATTTGCTGTTTCCATCCGTAGTTTATTATTATCCAATCGAAATATTTAATTGTTTTCCTAATCCAATCTCGATCAATTTATAATAAGTTGAAATTTGAATATCACTTTGTCCCCTTTCAATTCTAGAAATGTAGCTTTTTTTTGTTCCGGTTCTTTGTGCCAATTCATCTTGAGTTATCATTGCATCGTTTCTTGCCACTTTAAGCATAGCTCCAAGTCGAAATGCTAAAGAATCAGCATCATATTTGTCTCTGGATGCAGTTCCTTTTTCACCATATTTTTCTAATAAAACATCTTCAAAATCTGTAATATTCTTCATTTTATTTCCCTCCATATTTTTCGTTTATATATTCTTTTTTCAATTTCTCTGCCATTTTAATTTCCTTTCTTGGAGTCTTCTGAGATTTTTTGAGAAAACAATTTGTCAAAACAACTAATTGTCCTTTATCGAAGAAACAAAGAATTCTAATATTTTTAAAAGTTGTAATTACACGTATTTCAGAAATCCCATTTGTGTTTTCCAGATTTTTAAAAAATTTCTCAGGAATTTGTTTTTCGAATCTCACCAAATCTAATACATATTCAATTTTTTCTTGCACTTTTAATTCTTGCGATTTATAAAAATCAACGAAGTAAGTTTTGTAAGAAACAATTTTTCTAATCATTCGACAAAGTTAACTAATTAGTTTACGTGTTTCAAAATATTGATATTTTTTTTGTTGAGATATTATTCTTTTCTATGGTTGTCAGCGTTCCGCAAATATGGCTCGCAGCCGTTCACTTGCAGGAAGTTTATTAAAAATTAGAATGTTTCCTTTTCTCCCGATAGCTATCGGGATCATTTTTCTATAAAACCGCTAACTGGCTGTGAGGCACGGTTTGCTGTTACGTGGTCGTAGCCATTATTTTCTCGTAATGAAGCCAAGTTGTCTCATGGTTATTGTTGTTTACTAAAAAAAAATTCGGAAAGACTTATTCCAAAAATTGTATAATCTCATTTAAAATGACTATTGAGTCAGCACAGTCCTCAATAAATTTTTCTCCTTTGCCAATTACTTTATGTTTTTCAAAAATTCTTGCAATACGCAATTCTACATAATCATATTTTTCCATCTTTTTAACGATGTAATCAAGGTCGTCATTTGTTATTTCTTGTCCTAAGGCGATTTGTGCAACAACATCACTATCCCATTTAGAAGCTTGAATTTGGAAGCGTTTTCTTATAACATAATTAAAATCAGTGAGTTTTTCCAGAATTTTTTGAAATTTTTCTTTGTCATTTTTAATTTTCTTAATCCCTTTTTGCGTAGGCTGATGACCTTCTATCTGGATGCCAATACTAAAATTATAAGCATTCATGATCACGCTTACATGAATTTGATTTATTAGCTTACCATCACTAAATTTAATTGCACACCATACATGTTCTTTGTCCAGGTAGCCCATATGCAATTTGCAATCTTTGTAAAAATCACATTTTTGATCAATATTTTCTTTGGATTCATTTAAAAATTGTTCGAGCTTCTCTTTAACTCGTTTCCTCTCATCCTCCGCTATTATTGCGTTCTGATTATCTGTAACCAGAAATGACTCAAAATCCCGATTCGTCCAACCTCTAAAAGGTATCATGTTTAATTCCTCCATAAAATTGATGTATTGTTTAGATAGAAAATTTGTTATAGTATTTTCCGGATAAGTATTATCACTCTCTTTTATTATGAAGGTGGCGATCTCGGTCCAGGTTAAAAAGATAACATCACAATATTTCTGTTTAATTTCTTCTTTGTACTTTTCCTTGCTTATGTAAAGCAGATATCCTTCTATGTTGTCCAGGTGATTTTGAAGTTGACCACCATCAAAAGGAGCTACAAATTTTGATTCAATATAAATATCACATTCATTGGCACGAATGAGAGCATCTGGCCGACTTCCCGGAATTGCAACCTGTAAATCAAAAGTAACATTATCAGGAGAAATAATTATACCAATGCTCTTTAAGAATTCCTTTAATAGGTTTTTATCTGAATGTTCAAATAAGTTGATCAAGGATTTTGTAATGTTATCTTCTAATTGTCGATCAGCTTGAGTTTGATCTACTGAAGCACCTCTATAGTACATGAAAATATTTCGATAAGGGCTTTGTTTTATCATGTTTTAATTTGTTTGTTAGCGGCTGGCAATCTTGTCTCCAAGTCGTTCAGCCAAATTTTCAATATCGTCATACCTTGCTATTTGTTTTATCCATTTTTCAGGAATATTGTCAAATCCATAAAGTAAACCTGCAAGTCCGCCTGTAACTGCTCCGGTTGTGTCGGTGTCGTCTCCCAGGTTTACCGCTTTCAAAACTGCGTCTTTGTAATTTTCAGTTGTCAATAAACACCAAATACTCGCTTCAAGCGTATGCAATACATAACCGCTACTAAAAATGTTTTCTTCTTTCTGTTCGTAAATGTTTTGTTTGAGCAATCGGACAAACAACGCAATTTCTGTTGAATATATGGAAAGACCTGATAAATAGCTTGTAATTTCCGTTTGCAAGTCTTTATAAATTTCAAATTTGTCCTTTCCTATAAAAATTTGTCGGGCAAATTCAAGGTAGTAGAAGCAAGCAATTACTGAGCGAATATGTCCATGTGTAATAGAAGAAACCTGTTTTGTGATTTCATATCGTTCATTGATTGGTTTATCCACTATGTGAAACAGTAATGGTAATATTCGCATTAAAGAGCCGTTACCGTTTGACGAAACATCAAATCCTCCTGCTAAATCTGGTCGCTCTCCTTTAGCCAGTCGGTCAATGGCCTGTCGTGTTGTTGTTCCAATATCAAAAACATTTCCTCTCGGTGTCCAGAAGTTTTCATAAACCCATTTCACAAAGTTTTTCCCAATTGTGTTTAAATCAAAATCGCTTGTCATTGCGTCTGCAAGGCAAAAAGTTAACGAACTATCGTCTGACCAAGTACCTGGCGGTTGATTATAAGTACCGTAACCAGACATGTCAGTTACAGGGTTTTTACTAATAGTTTGCCGACTGTTAAACTCAACAGGAACGCCAAGTGCGTCGCCAACTGCAACACCAAAAAGCACAGATTTAATTTTATCAGAATAATCAACTAGTTGATTTGTAAAAAGCATGTTCCCAAAACTGCTCCAACCTTTAATTGCATCTGTTTCTGAATTAATATTTCGGTTGGAATAAATTTGATTAATGTCAATTCCTAAAAGTCCTCTTGCAATTAGAAATGAGAAAGTTTCAATGTCGGTTTGGTCGTTTTCATTTTTGTATTTTTCTTGATTTCTTTCCGCCCAAAATTCTTTTATAGAATAGCCTTCGGTTTCTTTGTTAAGTTTTGCTTTATACAATCCGAAGCCTGTCCAAGAACGGTGAAAGTAAAGCCAGTCATTCTCATAATAAACAAACCATTTGTCCTCCATCTGCTGAGGAATAAGGCCATTGGACATTTTTGAAAACTGTTTGTCAGTAAACAGTATGTCAATGTTAATTCGTTTCGGGTTGTCAATCGGGTGGTTTTGCCAAGTTGTTTTTGTTGCTATTTCACTCATTTTATGTTGTTATGCTGATGTGTCTGTTTTGCTTGCCGCTAACGGTTGGTGGTATGTTTTTGTTGCCAATTTAGAAACATTGTCCTGTCAAGTTGCATAAAAGCTTAGTAGATGCAGAAACGCTAAAATCCGCACTATCTCGGCAATAAAATATACTGCCTGTTATGGGCTGGGGGTTCATTCATATCATGTGTTGCTATATATTAAGTTTATTTTGTCTTCTAATAATTCTTTGCTTATTTCTTCGTAGTAGTAGATATAAATTAGTTTAATGTTATTTTGTTTACAGAGTCCTTTTTTAATTTTATCTCTGTGTTTTACTTGTTCTAAAGATTTTTTGCCACCCCAATGCTCAATTGGGTCAAAGTGTTGAATCCCCTGGTATTCAAATGCTAACTTGAGTTTAGGAATGTAAACGTCTAATTCAAGAAAATTTAAAAATTCAGGACGATAATGTCGGATGATTCTATAATCAGGATAAATTTCACTCACTATTTGATAAAGCAATGTTTCATTTGCCCAAGCTTCTCCAACCTTTTTAAATCCAAATTTAACTCTTACTTCATTTTCAATTACGTTCCTTATTTTTCTTGTAATTTTTTGAAAATCACTATCATTAGCTTTGGCCATTATTAAATCTGTATTTGAGAAGTGATTATATCTCTCGACATATTCTTTTTTGCTAATTTCTAATAAACTAAAAACTTCATCTTGACAAATATCTTCAAGAATTTTAAAAGCTACTGGCATTACTCCATATTCATATGATTGTTTATTTATATACCAACCATAATTTTGCTCGAAAACTCCACCATACATTGGATTGCAATAACAATATTTGGGGGTTTGTTTATTACATTCATGGCATATTTCATCTTTGAAGTTTAATTTGTTAATTATCTTTTCTGCTGAATTCTTATATTTAACAATTAAGTCCTTTACATCCTGTATTACATCGTCCCCTGAATTTTTGTATTCTAGCATTAAACTTTTTATTATGCCTGCAGGAAACTTTGCCTTTGATAAAACAAAATTTTTTTCCATGTCTGAATTTAGACGCTCTCCGTACCTTATTTTAAATTTAATGTAATTTGTAATTGCTGTTCTTGAACAGGAACAAAAATAGATTTGAGTATTCTCTTTTTCCGAAAATCCCAAGAAAGCACCATAATATCCTGGGTAAAATACATAGGGCAGGGGTAAATTAGATTCAGTATCAATAATACCATCTTGAAAGGCAACTTCTTTACTATTTTGTTTCTTCTTTGCCACAATTTCAATACAAATCTAATGATTCATTTATTTTTATTTCAGTAAATTTTAAATCATTGCTGTTCTGAACAAATTCAAACTGTCCTTGACCTGATATTGTCTTGCTGAAATTAGCATCATAACCATTTTTTTCGCTTGACCCACCAAGTCTTGCACTAAACGAGATTTCAGCATTTTTAAATGTGAAATTTCGTTCCGGAATGTTAACCCAGATATTATTAGGATCCATACATATTTCAATATCTTCTACTCCATAATTACCTGGATTTGTGTGTTGAAGGATGTTTACCCAATTGTCATGTAGTTCATCCGAACAAATAATATCCGTTAATTTCTCTCTAATTAATTTGATTTCCATATCAGTATATTTTAATTTTTAAAAATTTATTGTCATCAGTTTATAATTTAATAACCAGTCTTTCTTCGCCTTGCCGCTAACGGTTGGTGCATGTTGCGGATCGGATTTCGGAGAACGTTCATGTCCGATAGGACTGAACTGTGATGCGAGAATCCGCAGTTGATTAACGTACCGACCACGCTCTGAAATATGCACTTTGTTATGCACTGGGTTTTTCTTAATTATTCTTTTTAAATTCATCATCGCACAGTCTGTAATCATAAATTATTTTGTCCTTAATTCCAATTAAACCAGGAAATAAGGTCGCAGAATTAATTCCAATTCTATCCAATTGATGACGAATTGCAGGAACTATTTTACGTGGTATTTTAATCTTTCTTAAAAGTAGGTCAGAATCTTCAATATTGTTTAATGGAACAAAATCTTTAGTGTCTTTTAATCTGTGATGGACAGTAAACAAACCTGATTGTGCTTGAATATATGGAAAAATATGTTCGGGGAAATACACAAAAGTTTTTTCTATTGAGAACGGACTTCCAAATTTATTTGTATCAACTCTATCATCAGATTCATTGTAGTAAAATGCCCAAACTATCCGATTCTCTGGATTTTCGTCAGAATATTTGACAGCAAACCAAAGAGCAACTAATGGATTTAATGTCCAGTCTAATAATCTTGTAGGAATTCCATTATGTTGAGCAATTGCTAACCATTGCCAGTCATTATTCACAGGGAATTTTATATGTGGAATTGCTTCTCTTTTAAATGTCTCGATAATTTCATCTTCTTTATTGAAAAATTTTTCTCTTTCTTTATTTCTTCCAACAGCAGGAACCAATGGTTTATCATTAATTTGACCTCGAAATATTATTTTCCCGTTTGATGATAAGCTAGTAATAAAATCAACAAATTCTCCCAAAGAATTAATCGTAGTCTTTTTATGTTTGCCTTTTTCTTTTGAATCTGAGTTTATATTCATATTTGTAGGAATTATCAAATCATGGTTAAAATCAACATGATGCAATCTTTTCAACCTTGTGCATAACGTCTGTGTAAAGTTAAGTTAACTATATTTACTATTATCTTCATTCTTGTAACAAGTTGATAACATTTACTTTATATCCGGAAAAACAATCTAATGGGTTTTTGATTTTTGCAAGAGAAGCGTTGACGGTGCACCGAAACTTTCGTCTCATGCACAAAATGCTACCAAGCAGGCTTTTCACTTTACTGGTGAGCTTGTAATCCTTCCCGAAAAGCTGGCTGCCCAATAGTTTGCTGTGGTGGATATCGTTAGCTCGAGTAAATGCCGCGTGTTTCATTTTATTGAAGTCTCCTTTTTAAAAGCCAAAATTAACAAACTATTTCATTGAGAAGGATACTTCCTCAGCTTTAGCAAAAGGTAAGAAAATGATTGTTGAGGAATGTTTTATCCCCACCCTTTCACCCATTCATCGCGCTGCGATTTCTGTAGGAAAGTCCAGGCCACCATGCGGCTTTTTTTGTTGCCCTGGCCTACATCCAAGCATTTAATCTGTTTCCCGACAGGGATTTTGTCCTCATTGGTTTTGCTAATTGACTGGCAAAGTAAGGGAATGCTTATTAGAGATCAGATGCTTTAATCCTGGCCTATATCTGAAAGAAACAATGGATCTTTGGATGCCTTTCTGAGCAGCTTTATGCTTTCCCGCCGGCTTTCACTAATTTCCTCAACGATTACCTTTACCCGCTTCTTAGATATAAACCTTTCGGGCAGTTGGATAATCAGTTGCATATCCTTTTGGACTTCGTATGTCTTTTCAAAGGTCATATTTGCTTTTTCAATTTTCGTGTGTGTCAATCAACATCAACTATTTTTAATCAGGAAACAAAACTACTCAATAAAAGTTGGTTTTACATTTCAAAAAGCATGACTGGCAACCGTTCACTTGCAGGAAGGTTTTTAGAGATTCGTATGTTTCCTTTTCTCCCGATAGCTCCCGATGGCTATCGGGACGGGATCATTTTTCAAGATGACCGCTATGCGGCTGTGTGCCATGATTTCCTGTTATGCCTTTGTGCTTTATTGCTTTATTCTTAATTCATTATTCGTTTTATAAACTCTAGTTTCTGTCTTCCAATATTCTTATTTGTCAAATAAAAGTTTCCACTTCCAATTAGCCAAAATACTTTGTCAACCGCATAAGATGTCAAATTATTTGCTTTTGCAATTCTGTCAATCGCTTTTAGTGTCGAATAATCTTGCTTAGTTACAGATTTTTCTTTTGGGTCAATTATATTAAGTGCTTTAAAAATATCTTTTAAATGGACATCAGGTTTGCCATATTCATCAAATCCCAATTCTTTTAAAAAATCACAAGCTAAAGGAAAGCCAATTCCTGAAACTTCAATGCTTATCATAAGAGGAAGCGCAGGTTTTGCCTTAGTGTCATTTGCGAAAAAATTAGCCCAATCATAAAATTTTTCCGCTTTCTCAAAGGCACTTAAAAAATGTGCTGAGTCAATAACTGATTGACAAAATTGCGGCCATAAACTCCTATTAGTTGTTCTGATTTGTCCAGTTGGTTTTAATTTTTCACGAACCTCATTTAACAATTTTTCTGCATCTGACTTATTGAATTTTTCTACAACTTTGTGTGGGTCAAAATCAAACAATACAAATTTTAGATTTTCAATTCCACCTATCGAATTCCCAATAACTTTCGAGCTCATTTGTTTGTTTTGAGCGGATTCACATAATTTTCTGTAAATAATTTTCAAATCGTTTGGCTTTTCAAACTCAGAGACCAAGTGCTTCTTAAGGTCAGATTTTGTCACTTCTTTAAATGATAACAAAAAATCAACCGCTGATTTATATATCTCCTTATCTGTCATACTGTGATTTTTTTAGCATAAAGCATACTTCTTATGTGCTCATGTTTTCCCATCATATCCGACATCATGCAGCGGATATGTAAAAGTTTTATTGTTTTTAGTGTAAGTGTTTTCATCTGCTCTTATCATACTGATTCAAAGTTAATCTTCTTCATTTGCGACAAAATTTTCATTAGGCCACCAAATGTAGGAATTATTTTATTGGGAATGCTTAGATGTTATTTTATTAGGAATGGTTTTAAATTAGGGTGGGCTTGGGGGATTTCAGGGCACAAAAAATGCCGGACAATCCAGCCTGCGTTTTATTTGGAAGGTTCCTCTCTTCGGTTTCCTTCATCGCGACAATCTGCTTTGGTTTGGCCATTGCCGCTTATCTTTGCAAAGCATTTTGTTGCTTTGTTTTCTGCTAATGAAAAAAGTACTTGTTTTTTACAATGTGAGTTTGTTTATCAAAATAAGCTGAATAAAAATAGTTCCGGATTCAGTTTTGTAAATCCTTTGAAGAATCATTCCCGTGCAGGGGCTTGAGTAAATTTTAAACAGTGTTAGTATGTTCATTTAACCCGACAATCCATCGGTGGGCGGACAGGACTGATAATCTGGCAATAAGTTAGTCGGCAAAATTTATAAATGCATATTTTGCAATTTAGAGCTTTATTATTCACCTACCTTTCATATTATCGACAATGCATTTTAAATTTTGCTTTAGTACCTTTTCTCTAATATTCTGCCAAAAAATGGCAGAATATTAGAGAAAAGGTACTAAATTTTTCCCTGAGAGAAAAAAGCCTTTCAGGGAAAAAACAGCAGCAAAAATATCGTTAACATGTTAGCGTTAGTGGTTTTTTAAGAGTCTAAATTATTACCTTTGATAAAATTTAAGACATCAACATCATGAAACAACCTGTTATTATTATTGGAATGTATCAATCAGGAACCGACCTGGTTTCGGAGATGCTAAGTCATGCCGGAATATTTATGGGTAATGATTTGAATGAAAATGGAAATTCAGAACTTTTCGGGAAACTCAATAAATGGATGTTTGCACAAGCCGGAGCTACCTGGGACAATCCTTGTAATTTCGATTTTGTTGATGAGGATTTTTCGCTTAGGATTGCAAAGTCGTTAAAAGGACATTTAAAAGGAAGGCATCTTAAACCATTCCTCGATGAAACCAGGCGAAAGTATTCCAGGGTTGACAAATTTGATTTCGACTGGGCTTGGGCCGATCCGCTCAATACCTTCACCATTGAAATATGGAAGAAAATATTTACCAAGGCAAGAATAATTCATGTTTATCGAAACCCAATGGATGTGGCTGCAAGTCTCAAAATACAAAATCAGGAATTCAGGGAATCGGTTTCTGATGGCATTTTTAAACGTATGAAGCGCCGCAATCTGGAAAGAAGGTTGAGCAGTGAAAAATTATTCCGCCTTAGCTTGCGCACTGAAAATTTGGAAGAGAGTTTTCAACTGTGGAATCAATACCTGAATAAAGAAATGAATGTTGAGGAAACCACGGGTTTTGATACGTATCATATTTGCTATGAAGATTTGGTTCATGATTTTAAATCTGAAAGCGAAAAGCTGTTTAAGTTTCTTGGATTTACCATTCCTGATGGAGCCTTTTTAGAGTTGCAGGATAAGGTGAAAAAGGAGAAATGTTTTGCGTTTTTAAAAGATGATGACTTAAACGAATTTTATCAATCAATTAAAAACCAATCTTTAATGGCAGAACTTAACTACCATGAAATTAATTAGTATCAAACTATTGGGGTGTTTAAAAAGATATAAGATATCAGATTATCGATTTTTGATTTAAGATGTTGGTGATATTCAGAAAAATCTACAATCTCCTCCGTTGGAGTCCTTCGGACGATTCCCGCACATGCGGGATTAATCTTAAATTAAAAAAATGTCGACTTTAAAAACCAACAATAGATCGTGTGTACCCAAAAAGTTTCCCGCTGATTTCGCTGATTTACGCGGATTTTATCTGCGAGAATCTGCGCTATCTGCGGGAAACATCACTAAATAGTTTCTCCATAATAGAATTAAAATGTTGAAAGTAACCGAACACCTGACAAGCGCCAAAAACCCTAAGATCAAAAATATCCAGCTTTTGCAAAAACATCGTGAAAGGGAGAGCCAGGGTCTTTTTGTTTTGGAAGGCCCAAAAGAAATTGAACGGGCACACCAGGCAGGATATGAATTTACTACCATCTTTTTTGTACTTGAAATGATTCCTCAAACTGATCTTGAAAAGTTCGTCTCGGATGTTACCGAAGTTTTTTCGATTAGTCCCGCATTATTTGAAAAACTAACTTACCGCGGAAATACCGGTGGAATGCTGGTGTTGGCAAGACAAAAAGATCATAAGCTGGGAAGTCTCACTTTGAAAGTGAATCCTTTGATTATTGTCCTTGAGGCTTTGGAAAAACCAGGAAATCTTGGAGCCATCCTGCGCACTGCCGATGCTGCTGCTGTTGATGCAGTGATAGTTTGCGATCCCCACACCGACATTTACAACCCGAATGTAATTCGTTCATCCATCGGGTGCCTGTTTACGGTACCTGTTGCTGTGGCATCTTCCGGCGAGCTTATCCATTTTTTTAAATCCCAAAAAATCCAAATTTATTGTACAGCGCTTACTGCCTCCTTACCCTATACCAAAATTGAATATACACAAGCTACGGCTATTGTGATGGGAACGGAAGCAACCGGATTATCTGAACAATGGCTGGAAGCCTCCGGGCAAAACATCATCATACCCATGGCGGGCATTGCCGATTCGTTAAATGTTTCAACATCGGCAGCCATCGTAATTTTTGAGGCTGTAAGGCAACGAGGGTTTTAACACAAGCCAATGCCTTATATGTTCAGAACTCCTGACTTGGCATAGTTTTCATGTCGCATCAGATACACTTAGTGAACCTTTGAGACTTGGAGTCTTGGTGGCAATTTTATAAGAAATAGCCACCAAGACACAAAGAAACACAAAGAAAAAATGAATAAGTCAAAGATTCTACTGCGACATATTGAATTACGACAATAGTGAGATAACTATTTGAATTTTAACAAATGGGGCGGGAGTTCTTAGGTTTAGGCTGTAGGTTTTTTCCTTTTAAGTTGTGAGGAGATAAGGCTGAGGATATATCGGTCGTTGTTATCCAATTTTAACAATTAAGTGATTAAAGCGAAGATCAACATAAATATTATAGTTCCCCCTATCATTTCGAGAGTTCACCCAAAGTTTTTGGGCATAACGAGGAGATGACAAAAGGGAAAAGATTTCTTGCCGCATGTGCGGCATCGAAATGACAAAGCCCCGGGTTGTGAATGGGGTGAAAGAAACCTGCCAAAGCTCTGTCACCTCGAAGGGTCCACCGGCTGGTGGAGACTGAGACCTGCCTCGCAGCGAGGCGAGCCTGCCTCGCCAGTACCATTGCTATCATTAGCGGCCCGCTTCGCCAGCAAGGCGAGCAAGGCGGGGGTCTCTCTCACAAGGTGTACCCCAACTCCATTCATATACTTGTCATTGGTAGTCCCGAAATTTCGGAAAACAATCTATTAATATTTGCCGGGCATCCTTGAAAAAAAATTCAGGAAAAATTGAAAAAAAATTTTGTAGAATAAAAAAAAGTGTATTTTTGCAACCGCTTTTGAAAGTTACAAGTTCAAAAGTTAGTTCATAATAAAATTTGGTCCGGTAGTTCAGTTGGTTAGAATGCCTGCCTGTCACGCAGGAGGTCGCGAGTTCGAGTCTCGTCCGGACCGCCAACAAAAATCAGGGTTGTTAGTCGATAGATTAACAACCTTTTTTTTTAATCACTTTAAGCAACTATTTCCCTATCTTCATTCCAATATCACAAAAAACTGTTAATATTTCCTATCAATACATGTAAATAGTTAGATTTGTGAGCTAATTATTTAAATACTTTCTAAATTATGAAGAAACTCTTTTACTTGCTTATGCTTTTTCTTGCAGTGCAGGTTACCGCTTTTTCTCAGACCGCAATTATTGACGAGGATTTTATGAATCCGGTCAGCGACTGGGAAATGGAGGGTAACTGGACGCAGGAAGATGGCTATTTAATGCTCTATTACTACCCCATTGTTGATGATTACGATTTCTCAACCTTCACCCCCGAATTTCAGGTTCCTGATAACGGGGGAGATATTATTATTTCACTTTTTCTTGATGTTTACCTATCGAACACTACTGATGAAAAATGTGAAATTTCTGTTGTTTCCGGTGACCAGGAAGATGTAATTTGGATACATAACCTGACTGATGGTCCATGGGGCGATTTTTCGGGTACCGACCTCACCCTTTCACTGGATGATTATGTTGGTCAAAGCGTTAAGTTGCGTCTGCGCTCTTATGGTGCATCCACCAGCGCTTTATGGGGCTGGTTTATTTTTAATGTAAATCTTACTACCTGGTTCGACCACGAGCTTTGTGCCATGGAAATTGCAGGGCCTACAAACCTTGATATGATGGAAACCGGTACTTGGGAAGTTGATGTTAAAAACCAGGGCTTAAACTCCGAAAGCGATTTTGCTGTACATCTTTTTAGTGCAAAGAGCGATGAAATTCTTGCTACAGGCTATTTTAATGGTGAGCTTAATTCTGGCGATGTAGGTGTTGTTACAATTGACTGGGCTTCAGATCTTGCCCATAACACCGTTTTGTATGCAAGTGTAGAATCTCAAACAGATCAGTTTGTGAATAATAATAATTCTTCGGGTAGATTTTTACGTGTTGAACCTGACGAAGATTACAATATTTTATTTTGGGATAACGACAATGGCATTGCTTCCGTGGAAAACCCCGAAACAGGCATGTTGCAGGAACCACATCAGGGTTTGCAAAAAGCTTTCCAGGTATGTGGCATCAGCATTGATTTTGTAACTTCCCTGCCTGATGACCTGCAGGAATACGACCTTGTAGTGACCACGATGGGGAATTACTGCCTGAGCTGAGGCAATACCCCGCCCGGTACTGTAAACGAAACAGACCAGGCCACGCTGATTGATTATCTTCAAAACCAAAATGGTAGTCTTTACATCGAAAGTGTTAACCTTGGCGTTGACCTTCACGGAACTGATTTCCTTGAAATACTTGGTGTTAAATTCCTGGATGATGGTATAGAAGATATGTTTGATATGATTGCAGGAGTGAATGATAAATTGCTTGACGATATAAATATTAAGTACGATGGTGGTGTTTCACCACAATTTAGTGTTGATAGGCTGGTAGCTACCGAAAGCGAAGAATTATACAGGTCGGATGACGGATATGCCCGCATGTTTTTATATGATGCAGCTGATTCGTACCGAGTAATTGCCTCCACCATGACCTTCGGGGCTTTACGCGATGGCGACAGCCTGAGTATGAAACCATACCTGATGGCTGAAATGGTTGACTTTTTGTTGGGTATTTCTACAATCACCGACATTAAGGAGGCTTTTGGACAGACAGCGAATTTTGTATCTATAGCTTATCCAAATCCTGCAACAGCAAGCACTGCAATAAAATTTGACTTGGAAGAGAATTCGGATGTTTCCCTCAAAATTTATGATGAATTGGGCAGACTTGTCCAGTTATTTGACCTCAATAATTTATCATCAGGAAATCAGGTTTTAAATTGGGATTTGAAAAATGCCAATGGTGCAAGAGTGAATAATGGTTTGTATTATTATCACTTGTCCAATAACAGTCAATCCAATTCTTCCGGAAAAATTTTGGTTCAATAAATATCTTTAAAAGATTGAAGGGTTTGTAAGTTCAAATCTAAAAACTAAAAAACACCCCGGGTCAAAATTTGATTCGGGGTGTTTTGTTTTAAAAAATTGCTTGCTGATTTTATTTAACATCTTTACTTAAAAGTAAATATAGCATTGTAAAAAATGCATCTTAGTGAATCTTCATGCCCTGAGTGTCTGAGTGATAGCAATATGAAGCTTACCACTGAGGCACTAAGCACACAAAGGAGCACTTAGGAAAATGTAAAAAGAATGGTTGATTTGTAAATTGCCGGTCAGGGTTTCTAAATCTTCTCCATTGGCGACCTTTTGGCTATACGATGAAAAAAATCCTCCTTCTATAATTTGTATTTCAAACCAATCAATAAACCCAGCGAATTGGTTTTTGAAGAACCGATGGTTTTGGTAAGACCAAGGTTGTTTTTAATATCAATACCCAATAATAAATCTTCTGATAAGGTAATGTTTGTTCCAACACCTAACGAAAGTCCTAAATCGATCGTGTTGGTTTCGCTGGTAAAATCTTCCTTTTGTCCGGGAGATGAATCTGTTTCTTCATAATAAACCATATTGCTGAGTAGCAATCCGAAATACGGCCCTGCATTGGCATAAAAACTAATATCGCCGGGCGTGTGATAGGCAAACAATAGCGGCAAAATGAGATAATTGTACTGGATAAATACCTGGATTTGCGAATGAATCAAAATACTATGGGCTTGCCAGCAGTTCAACGCGGTTTCCTTCGGGATCGAGGATTACACTTTCGTAATAGCCATCACCAGTGGTGCGTGGCTGTCCTGCAATTATGTATCCATCTATTTCAAGAGTCCTGGTGAGATTGTCAACATCTTTACGGTTTCCCACTTCAATGGCAAGGTGGGTATATCCAATTTTCTCACTTTGTTCGGGTGAGAGAATATCAGGTTTTTTCATTAGTTCAATGCATGCACCATCAGCAAATGAAAGAAAATAGGATGTAAAATGTTTTATCGGATTGGAGTACTTTTCACCAGCAACACATCCAAAATATTTGGTATAAAATTCTTTTGCTCTTTCCAGATCATTTACCCATATAGCTATGTGATGGATTTTCATAAGTTTATCTGTTGGTGGCGAAAGTTATGGCATTTTCGTCCCATGGTTCTGCATTTTTAATGGCATCCAAAACTTGCTCAGGATCATCAACAAAAGTCCACATTTTTAAATGTCTTTTATCCATAAAATTCTCAGCAACCATGCCGGTTAGTATTTCATTCAGGGGGTCATAAAATTTGTTAGTATTCAAAATGATAATAGGTTTGGTAAATTTTCCCAGCCTTTTCAAAGTTATAGCCTCGAGCAACTCTTCCAGCGTTCCGCTACCACCCGGCAGGGCAATCAAACCGTCAATACCTTCCAGAAATTTAGCCTTACGCTCGTGCATGGTTTGGGTGAATTCAAAATCAGATACTTCCTTATGCGCCCATTCCACTTCGTTCATAAATTTGGGCATGATGCCCTTAATTTTCCCACCGGTTTCAATGACAGTATCCGCAAGTTTGCCCATCAATCCAATAGCTCCGCCACCAAATACTATTTCAACGTTTTCTTTTACCAGAATCCGGGCAAGCTTTTCAGTTGCTACAAAATAGGATTGATCAATTGTTGCGCTGGAAGAACAGTAAATACAAATTTTCATTTTCAAAAAAAGGTTACAAAACACCAATTAAATCAATATCGAAAATGAGAACAGTATTTGAGGGAATTGAGCCCTTGCCAGTGGTGCCATAAGCTAAAGCTGACGGAATAAATAAAGTTGCTGAACCTCCTTCTTTAATAAAAGGAATTCCGATTTGCCAGCCGGTAATAAAATTTCGCAAAGGATTGGTTGTTGGCCCCTGGGTGCTTTGGTCAAAAATGCTGCCATCGGTAAAATACCCTTTGTAGTATAATTCTATTGTAGAATTTATGGTTGGCTGGTCTCCTGTGCCTTCATCGGTAATTAAATAATACAAGCCCGAAGCATCACGTTGCGCATCAATGTTGTTGGCTGCAAGGTAATCCATTATGATTTGCTCATCAATTTCGGCTTGTTTAGCCGCAGTGTCGTCATCTTTTTTACATGAGGAAAAAATTACCAAACCTGCCATCAATAGCATTGTGAAATTTAATAAGTATTTCATATTTTGTATAGAATTTGTGTTTTTGTTTTGTTGAAAAATAAATTTGTGCATTTTACTAAATCAGAAATATTACGTACCTAAATAATTATTGATTTAAATACTCCAGCAGCGAACGTTTAATCTCTACGTTTCGTGTATTCACAATTTGTTTCATTTTATCGCGGGTGAGATCAAGGTATTTTTGAGGCAGGTCTTTTAATTCGCGGTTAGTCATGCGCTTATCCAGCCGCAAATCCATCAACAGGTATTGATCGTGATTGTTGTTAATTTTGATTTCTTCGGATTTTTCAACACTAAAAATATGATAACCTACAAATGAAAATATATTTATAGCATCGGGGTATTTGGTGTAGGTAGCAATACCATATTGTTTGCCATTCAAAAAACGGTGGCTGATCTTGTTTTCTGGTTCAAATTTTTTTACCACCATCACCAAAAAATCTACATCGAGATCATTCTTTAGTATTTGAAACCATTTTTCCATTTGCTTCGATGGCTTTCCAAACACATTAAATAGCGACATTTTATTAATCCATGCAGGCATGTCAACCTCGATCACCTCCAAATTTGCATCTCCCAGAATAGAAGTCAGTCCTTTGATGGTTTCGTCGCCATAGTTATAAACATCCTTTTCAAAAGCACTCGAATACCAACGGTTGCCATACACGTGTGTTAGCATTGTGTCGATTACACTAACTACTGCAACTTTTGCTCGTTTTTCCTGTGCCGATAATAAGATCGGGATAATTAGTACCAGAAGTAGAAAAAGTATTACGTTTTTTTTCATTGTGAAAATTCAATATAAGGTTTGATGAAAGCCTGCAAAATTAGCTATTTTGAATCAGGCACTTGCATTGCAATCTTTCTTTTAATGGCTTTCATATCACAAATCCTTTGAGGGCTTTATTACTTTTTCAATAATGACTTTATGGGGCAAGCAAACTATTTAGCGTCTGCAAGAAAACCTCAACAATTAGATTTTCAACAGTTTATTCACCCCATCCCTAAAGGGAGCAAACTGTTGAAAATCAGAACTCCCTTTAGGGTCGGGGTGAATTCTGATTTTCAACATTAATAGTTTTCTTGCAGATATTATTTATAAATAAGAATAAAATACTGTTGATGTTTTCGATCCTACGATTCAGGAAGTGGTTTTTTTTATTGAGATCAGGATAGGTCGGCATCGTATTTTAATCCGATGATTTGTTTTACCTGATCCATTATCCTTATCAAATTCAAACTCAAACCGTGCGGGAGCTTAGTGCTTTCAGTCATCCCGGCATTTAAACAGTTGGTTACCTCTTCAATTTCATGATAATATCCCTTGCCGGTATAGTCAATTTCAAAAACTTCATCAGGTGCTTCAAATCGTGAAAGCGTTATTTTTTTGGAATGGTGGAAAGGGCTATGCATTTTTATGGTTCCCTTCGTTCCATAAATAGTGCCTTCGATGGGTGTTGAAGTTTCAACCGTCGAATCCAGAATAGCCTTTCCACCATTGGCATAATCAAAAAGCATGGCACAAAAACTATCAACCTGTGTTTCGGTCATCCGTGCCATAGCATGAATGGTTTTGGGAACACCCAGCATAAGCAGGCTGAGGTAAATGGGGTAAATGCCAATATCCAACAAGCTTCCGCCACCAAGCTTTTTGTTAAAAACCCTGCCTTCCGGATTTTCATCAGCTTTAAAACCAAAATCTGCACGTACAAAATTAATATTCCCAATACTTTGATTTTCGATAAGTTCAAGCACTTTTTCGGTAGCCGGAATAAACCTTGTCCAGATAGCCTCCATCAAAAACAACTTTCTTGATTTTGCTTCATTAATCATGGTTTTTACCTGCTCTGAATTTACGCCCATCGGTTTTTCGCACAATACGGCTTTTCCGGCCTGCAGGCACATCATGGTATTTTCGAAATGAGAGGTATGTGGTGTAGCAATATAAATGGCATCAATTTCCGGATCATCGGCCAATTCACGGTATGAACCGTAATACTTTACTGAATTGTATTTTTCGGCAAAAGCTCTTGCCTTGTCCGGACTTCTCGAAGCAACACCTTGCAGTTTTGCTTTTTCAAAAAGCATTAAATCATTGGCAAACTGATGGGCTATATTGCCCAATCCAATAATACCCCAGTTTATTTTTTTTGACATAAAATTTTTGGATTATTTATTTTGTATTCCTGATGTTTAAATCATGTTTCAGAAAGCATAGTATGTTGATATCTCTAATAACAAGAGTTATTTTCAAAAATCAAAGAAAGTGCCGGAAAGAAATGGGTGAATAAAGATGCTCTTGTATAAACTTTAACTAATCGGGAAGTTTGGTCATATTTGTATGAGTGAACTAATCCTTCTTGCCAAATGTTGTTTTCCCAAAACCAAAACCTCCAATGAAAGAAATTATAGCAATGACGATTTTAATTAATAAGTCTTCATTTGATTGTAAAAAAATAATCAGAAAGACAACAAAAACTATCCCTATCAATAGGAGTAATAAATTATAACTTCGTTCACTTTTTCTGTCATGTGAGCTTAAGAATTTTGTATAATGAAGAATCTATCGTTTTTTCAATTTTTTGATCTAAATAGAATTCAATATAATTAGAAAAATAATTAATAAAAACCTTTTTTTTCGAGTCAGATAATTTACTGAATACTTTTGTAAATATTTTGATATCCTTTCTAAATTCCTGATCTAATTCCTTAGCTGTAAGATTATTGTAATAATCTATATAATAATCCTGAACAAGATTGTCTTGCCATAATCTCAAAGCCCCTGATTGCGTTTCTTTGTTCACCATTTTCCTCACATTGTGTTTTTTTAGAAAGACAAATTAAATACAAAAAACGAATTTCAATTTATTTTGATACATTAATATTTTTATAGTAATCCGTCCTGGGGATTATAAACTTGATTTTATTCAATCATAAATTCCTGCTCAAGGTAAAATTCCGTAGCATTCTTTCCCAGATACACCGAATATGTGCCGGGATACAACTTCCAACTATTGGTGTTAGTATCCCATTTTTGCAATTCGCTCAAGGGAATGTTTAATATAACCATGGAACTTGCACCTGCATTAATATGTACTTTTCTGAAAAGTTACTTTCCATAAATAGCACAGAAAGCATCCTTTTGAATTCTTCACTCAATCCGGCTCTGATTACTACATTTTCTTTTGTATGAGGATGTTCAAAATTTACTTCGAGGGCGTGCAGCAGCATGGTGGTCATGTTATAGTTTTCTTTAAATAGTTTGTTTTGTTTGTTGCATCCATGTGGCCTGTCGCCAATAATTGGGTGGAGGATGTGGGCAAAATGGCGGCGTATCTGGTGCATCCTGCCTGTTTCGGGGCTGACTTCTACAAGAGAATATCTTGAAGTGGGATGTTGCTGGGTTGGCAATTCTAACTCTCCCCGGGCAAGGGTAAGGTATTGTGTTACGGCTTCCTGCATAGCGCCGTTTTCTTTACGGAGCGGGTAATCGATGGTTCCTTCATTTTCAGTATAACCCCGGACAATGGCTAAATATGTTTTATGGATTTTACCGGTGGCAAACTTATGCTGAATCAGCGAATCGGTGGTTTTATCCAACGAGAACAGCAAAACCCCCGAGGTCTTCCGGTCCAGGCGGTGTGCCGGGTAAACATGTTGATCGATTTGATCGCGCAGCATTTGCATTGCAAATTCGGTGGCATCGCTTGCAATACTGCTGCGGTGTACCAACAGGCCATGAGGTTTGTTGATGGCAATGAGCTGTTTATCGCGGTAAATGATTTCGGGCATATTCATGTTTTTCAAGAGCAAAGATCAGTTTTTTATGCTTGCCATCAGATGCAAAAAAGGCGAACCACTGACGGTTCGCCTCATTGAGCAAAACTAAATCCCCCTTTAAATTTTATTGAAGAATACTTTTTATAATATTTGATATTGTCTTATTGTCGGCTTTGCCGGCCAGCCTTTTGGAAGCTGCTCCCATCACCTTTCCCATGTCCTTCATCTCTGTGGCACCGGTTTGTTCAACTATTTCTTTTACCACCACAGTTATTTCCTCTTCGCTCATTTGTTGTGGCAAATAGGCCTCGATAATGCCGGCCTGGAACATTTCTTCTTCCAGCAAATCCTCACGGTTTTGTTCCTTGTAAATCTGTGCCGATTCCTTGCGTTGTTTTACAAGTCGTTGCAAAAGCTGCATTTCTAATGTTTCCGGTATCTCTCCCGAGCTCATATCCTTGCCTGTTTTAGCCAGCAGGAGGCTTGCCTTGATGGCTCTCAGCGCTTCAAGTTTGCGCTTGTCACGGGCTAACATGGCCTGTTTGATGTCGTTGTTGATTTTCTCTGATAGACTCATAATTTTTACTATTTAAATGATACTGAGAATCCCGAAAAATAGAAAATTTTCTCCAAAGGAGTCCTTCGGACAATTTTCGTAATTTTTCGAGCCCGCCTTGCCGCCAGTGCAGGCTTTTGTATAGGCGAGGCAAGGGATGTTGCAAATCCGGGATTCGTGAATCCTGGGCACGGGCGAAGCCCGGCACTGTGGACTGAAGACTTCATTACAATTTACTGAAGAACAAGCGATCCAACACGAAAAAATCCTGTCCATGTATTTATGATCAATCCGGTTTATTGTGGATGTATGGGATGTCTTTAGTTTCCAGTTCAATATTTTTATGCTCATCTTCGCCCAGTGTGTAGTGCGCCGCATTGGATTCGGATGAAGCCGCCACTTGTTTCAGTTCAATATTTTTTCTTACATAGGCCGGAATCTTTTCAAGTGATTCGATGTCCTTGTTTGCCTTGCCCGACATAAAACTGAATTCCAGCAGTTTTTTTCTTCGCTCTTCATTTTTCTTTTGCATTACTTGCGATTGCTCAACGCCCTGTTTTACATTATCTGTTTCAAGCGAACCCACGGTATGTTTGATGCGAAGATTGCCCTTGGTTTTATTGGTGGTGGAAAGGGGCTCATTTTTCGCGATTCCCTCTTGCACCGGAGTCCTAAGATCGGGGCGTTTCATTTCACTTTCAGGTTGATCGAAAAGTGATGGAAGTGGCTGTTTGCTTTCCTTTTTATCAGTTATATTTTCGGTTCGTGTGCTATTGCCATCCTTTTTTACCAGTTGAATTTCTGAAATGCTCTCATCAACATGTTCTGATTCTCTTATTTCAGGCTCGTACGGCGTACTTTGTTTTTCGTTGGGAAGCGCATCACCAAGAGCATAAACAGTTTTCTTTTTTTCTTTGTTGAGGGTGGTTTCTTCTATGTCTTCCGGCGACATAAATCCTGTTGCAATCAATGTGATACTGATTTTGGCGCCTAAAGATTCATCAAAACCGTTGCCCCAGATCACTTCGGCACTTTGGCCGGCTTCGTTTTGGATATAATCGGTTATTTCGGTAACTTCATCAAAGGTAATTTCCTCGGAACCCGATGAGATATATAGCAAAATATCGCTGGCGCCTGTAATTTTGTTATCGTTGAGTAAGGGTGATGCCAGGGCTTCTCGCACAGCAATTTTTGCCCGGTCTTCACCTTCGGCAGTTGCCGATCCCATGATGGCTGTACCGCTGTCTTTCATTACAGTTTTCACATCTTCAAAGTCCACATTGATGTAACCCGTTACTGTTATGATTTCTGCAATGCCTTTGGATGCTATGGTCAGAATATCATCAGCTCTGGCAAAAGCTTCTGATAGTTTGAGGTTTCCATGAATTTCCCTTAATTTTTCGTTACTTATAATGAGCAGGGTATCCACCTGCTTTTTCAGTTCTTCAATTCCTTTTTCTGCCTGTAAGCGCCTTTTACGGCCTTCGAACGAGAAGGGAAGTGTAACGATGGCCACCGTTAGAATATCCATTTCGCGGGCCATTTGAGCAATTACAGGCGCTGCGCCCGTACCTGTTCCACCACCCATTCCGGCGGTAATGAACAGCATTTTGGTGTTGCTCTCCAAAATGGCTTTAATATCCTCAATGTTTTCTTCGGCTGATTTGCGGCCAACTTCAGGAATGGCTCCGGCGCCAAGACCTTTGTTGCCAAGTTGAATTTTGTTTGGTATCGGGCTTATGTCCATCGCCTGCGAATCGGTGTTGCATATTATAAAGTCAACACCTTTAATACCCTGCTGGTACATGTGAGATACGGCATTGCTGCCTCCGCCTCCAACGCCCAGTACTTTAATGATTGATGCACGCTGCTTGGGGGCATCAAATTCTAGCATGTCAGTCATAGTTTTGCTCCTTTTTTCTGTTGTTATTATTTGATTTTTAAAATATTTACTTTTTAGAGCCAGTCTTTTTAGTAATTTTTCCCGCAGACTTCGCTGATTAGCGCAGATTTTATCTGCGCTAATCAGCGAAGTCTGCGGGAGTTTTTTTTTATTATTTATTGAAAAAAGACGACTTTATTGACGGGCACTATATAGAGTGCTTTGAAATTATTCAGGATCATCCTCAAAAAATTCCTGGATTTTCTTTAGAAAACTTCCCTGCCTTTTGGGCTTTTGCTCTGTTTTTTTCTTTTTACGCTTGTCATCGGTTTTTTCTCCCGATTGTTTTTCTTCACGAACCTGGTTTTTTTCAAAACGATCAAGGCCTTCAATTACCAAACCTATACCGGTGGCATACATCGGGCTTCCCATTTCATCGGGGGTATTCGGGTCGAGATGCTCATTTGGAAATCCGATTCTTGTGTCCATGCCCGTCATAAATTCGGTAAGTTGGGCAATATGCCTGAGCAATGCACCACCACCTGTAAGTACGATGCCGGCGATGAGTTTCTTCTCAAAACCCGAATTTTTTATTTCATAATAAATGTGCTCGATAATTTCTTCCATCCTGGCCTGAATAATACTGGCAAGATTTTTCAGGCTGATTTCCTTGGGAGGCCTGCCACGCAATCCCGGGATGGCAACAATTTCTTCATCTTTGTTTTCGTTGGCCAGTGCCGAACCGAATTTTACCTTCAATTCTTCGGCATGTTTGCGAATAATGCTACAGCCTTCTTTCACGTCTTCGGTTAAAATATCGCCACCCAACGGAATAACTGCCGTGTGCCTTATGATACCATCCTGGAAAATGGCCAGGTCGGTAGTGCCGCCGCCAATGTCAACCAACACTACCCCGGCCTCTTTTTCTTCGGCGCTCAGCACGGCGTTTGACGATGCAATAGGTTCGAGGATGAGATCCACCACCTCAAGCCCGGCTTTTTTTACACATTTGTAAATGTTTTTTGCCGCTGTGGTTTGCCCGATAATAATATGAAAATTTGCTTCGAGCGAATTGCCCAACATACCGATGGGATAGCGTATTCCCTGCTCATTATCGATGATGTACTCCTGCGGAATTACATCAATAATTTCATCTCCCGGACTCATGTTGAGGTTGTACATGCTGTTGAGCAGGCTGTCGATGTCCTTCTGGCTTATTTCATCTTCGTTATTTTGGCGAATAAGGCTGCCGCGATGTTGCAGACTCCTGATATGTTGCCCTGCAATACCCACGTTAACATATTTAATTTCTGCATCCGATTTTTGCTCGGCTTCATCCACAGCCTTTCGGATGGACTGGACGGTGTTTTCGATATTTGAAACCACGCCGCGCTTCACGCCAATCGATTCGGTTTTACCATATCCAAGAATCTCAATTTTTCCATGGTCGGTTCGTCGGCCAACAATTGCAGCTATTTTGGTTGACCCGATATCGAGACCTACAATAATATTAGTTGATTCCATATTTAATTACTTTTTACAGACTACCTGGTTAGTAAATTTTAGATTGATCGAAGTAAAATTATCTTTCATCTTAGGTAAACCTTCACGGTAAAAGGCCATGAGATTATTCAATTTTTGTTGCAATGCATCAACGTTACCAACAATAATATAATGTTCGCCATCAGAAGGAACAAGTTCAAGTTCGCCTTGATTGTTTACATAAATCTGTTCGATGAATTTGTTTAGATATTCATGTTGTTTGAGCATTTTCGATAAATGATATACCGAAGAAAGCATACTTTGAGTTGATGTTGAAGCATCCACATTATCATATCCGGAAGCTTTAATTGCTGAATAATCTTCGCTGATGTTTCCGCTTGCCACCATCACGAAAGGAGTATAATTTCTACTAAATGGCAATACTTCACCATTTTCGCTAAGGTAAAAGCTCTTGTTGTTTTTGTTGATGATTCTTACCAGGGCAAAATGCCGTTCGATATCAATTTGAATTTGGCCGTTTAGCGATTTAAATACATGTACATTTTTAATGTATGGGTTTTCGCCCAGGGTTCTGCTAATGCTGCTTGTGTTGATGCTGTCCAATAGTTGCCCTTCAAGTGAATTACATTGTTTGATAATGATTTGTTCAATATCTTCCTTATTAATAAAACCATTGGTTTGTTTATCGGTAAAATTGAAATTTACACCGGTGCATGTTACATGCTTTTGGTCTTTTACAGCAAAACTTAACAGCAGTATGATCCCGCTAAAAAGGATAAGCCAAACTGATATGTGAATTATTTTTTTCATGATTGTTGTTGTTTTTTATATTTTTTTTCAAGGATTTCTCTAATCGGAACAATTAACCTGTCGATGTCGCCGGCGCCAATGGTAAGGAGAATTTCAAAATTTCCATTTTTAATAATGCCGGGCAATTCCTCTTTGTTAATTAATAATTTGTTGGTGTGTTTGATTTTTTGAAATATAAGATTTGAATTTACATTTTCGATGGGTAATTCTCGTGCCGGATAAATATCAAGCAGTAAAATTTCATCCAATAATGCAAGGCTTTCGGCGAAGCCATCTGCAAAATCGCGGGTACGGGAATAGAGATGGGGTTGGAAAATACCTGTGATCTTTCTGCCCGGATAAACCGACTTAACTGATGCTATCAGTGCCTTGATCTCTTCGGGATGATGTGCATAATCATCAATATAAATAACATTTTCAGAAACAAACCTGCGCTGGAAGCGGCGATAAACACCCTCGAAACTTAAAAGCCCATCCCTGATCTCGGTTTCAGATACTCCTGCTTTTATGGCCATAAAAGCTGCGGCAACAGCATTTTCGACATTGAACAAACCCAGGGCTTTCATCTCTAATCCTTTAATTTCGGCATCAGGAGTTAACAAGTCGAAAACCATGCGATGATTATCGATCTTAATATTCCCGGCAAATACATCGGCTTGCTTATCATTGAGCGAGTACGAATAGATTCCCTTAGTTTTTAATGTTGAAGTGTTGATGTCTGCACCATATTTTACAAGCAATACTCCATTTTCTGATACATTTCCTGCAAAAGCATTGAAGGATTGTACAAGCGAATTTTTATCACCATACACATCAAGATGGTCGGCATCGGCCGAGGTAATAACAGCAAAACAGGGGTGGAGTTTCAGGAACGATCTGTCGAATTCATCGGCCTCCGTTACCATAAAGCTTGTATTTTCCCTGTAAAGGAAATTGGTTTTGTAATTGGCCGGGATTCCTCCAAGAATGGCTGTACAACCAACTCCGGAGCCATAGAGTAAGTGTGCCATCATGCACGAAACACTTGTTTTTCCATGTGTCCCGGCAACCGCGATGGTTTTGTATTGTTTGGTAATTTCGCCCAGAACTTCTGCACGTTTCATAATTTTAAATCCTTTGGCACGGAAATACATTAAAAATCCATTATCCTCTTTTACTGCCGGAGTAAAAATAATCAGCGTTTTTCGAGGATTTGAAAATGAAGCATCAGTAAATGATAGCTTATCCTCGAATGTGATTTTAATGCCTTCGCTTTCGAGTTGCGCCGTGAGCGCTGTCGGTGTACGGTCGTATCCTGCTACTATTTTGCCGCTTCGCACAAAGTAACGGGCAAGTGCCGAAACACCAATTCCGCCAATGCCGATCATAAATATGTGCGAAAAGTTATTCATTGTTTTTACCTGTGTTAATCATTTTTAGTACTTCACCGGCAATTATTTCGGCTGAGTTTGTTAGAGCGAGTTTTTTTATGTTTTCCGAAAGTGTTGTCCTTTTTTCGTTGTTGCCCAGTATTTCGATGGCCAACATACCAAGTTTTGCTTTGGCTTGCGAATTCACCAAATGAATCCCTGCTTCATGTCTTTCCAAGACCTGTGCATTATGTGTCTGGTGATCTTCGGCAGCCGTTGGCAGTGGTACGAAAATGCTGGGCAGCCCCACGGCACTCAACTCGGAGATTGCAATGGCGCCAGCCCTCGAAATTACCAGATCGGCAGCAGCATAAGCAAGGTCCATTTTGCTTATAAAAGCTTTTACCTTAATCAGTTTTTTCTTGTTCCCGTTTAACTTTTCGAGTATGGATTTATTGGCTTGTTTTTCATACATTTTTCCGGTTTGCCATATCAATTGTATGTTTTTCATGGCAAAAAGTTCCAGGCTATTATCCACAGCCTCATTTATCGACAGCGCTCCCTGGCTTCCTCCTACTATCAGAATTACCGGTTTGTTTTTGTTCAGTTCAAAGTATTCTAATGCGTATTCTTTCTTGCCTTCAATTTCGATAATATGTTGCCGGATGGGGTTTCCTGTAATAATTATTTTTTCTTTAGGGAAATATTTTTCCATCCCCGGATAGGCAACACAAATTTTCTCTGCATAATTTGCAAGTAATTTATTGGTCATTCCCGGAAACGAATTTTGTTCCTGCAAGAGTAATGGTATTTTTTTTCTTGCGGCCATTTTTCCTGTTGGGCCGCTGGCATATCCACCCACGCCAACCACGGCATCAGGTTTAAACGACCGGATTATCATGCCGGCTTTCACCAGGCTGAACAGGAGTTTAAAAGGGAACAACAGATTTTTCAACGAGAGGCTACGTTGAAATCCGCTAATCCACAAACCAACAATAGGGAAACCGGCCATAGGTACCTTTTCCATTTCCATTCGCCCCTTGGCGCCAACGAAAAGGATATCGATGTCATCATCGATCCTTATCAGCGACTCGGCTATGGCAATGGCCGGAAATACATGGCCACCGGTTCCCCCACCTGAGATTAATATTTTAAATTTAGGCTGTTGCATAAGATATTTTATTTTCCAAGGCCGGTTGTGTTTCTTCAATCGACCTGCTAACACTCAAAATAATTCCTAAACTGGCACACGAAAACCAGAAGGAAGTACCTCCCATCGAAATAAATGGAAGTGTTTGCCCGGTTACAGGAAGCAGATTTACCGCTACCCCCATGTTGATAAGGGCTTGAAATACCATAAGGAAACTGATGCCAATAACCAGGAAACTCCCAAACTTTGTCTGGCACAGTCGTGCAATTTTTATCGACCTGAACATGAGTACCACAAAAAGAAGTATAACGAAAGCACCTCCAATAATTCCGTATTCTTCAATAATGATGGCATACACAAAATCGGAGTAGGAGTGGGGCAGGAAGTTGCGTTGGGTGCTGTTTCCCGGCATTTTGCCAAACAGGCGACCTCCGGCAATGGCCATTTTTGACATCAAAACCTGGAATGCCGGTTCTGAGTCTTCGGTAAAATGCGATTCGACCCTGTTGTACCAGGTTGTTGCCCTTGGCAGCAACTCAGGTTGGTATTTTGCTATCGTCAACAACATTACAAAACTAAGTGCTCCAATGCCAATTAGTGCTGTAATGTGTTTTATGCTGGCCCTGCCAATGTAAAGAATGCCGAGGCTGGCCACAAACAACATGGCTGCCGTTGAAAAATTAGAGGGTAAAATCAAACCGCAAATCACCAGGATTGGGATAATAATTTTTATAAAACCGTTTTTGAAGTTTCGGATTTCATCCTGATTTTTTGCAAGAAATCTTGCGAGGTACATCATCAGGGCCAGTTTAGCCATGTCGGAAGTTTGAAAAGTAATCATGCCAAATCCGGGAATGTTAATGAGCAGGTAACGCCTTGCACCATTAATTACCGGGCCAAACAGTAGGGTAGCAATAAGCAAAACAATAGATACGTAAAACAGGAATTGTGCTGCCCGCGAAAAGTAGAGGTAGTTCATGCGGTGTACCGCGAACATGATCAGCAATCCGAGGACTACAAAAATAAACTGGCGAATCAGGTAATACTCTGTATTGCCGTTTTGCTCGCGCCATGCCAGCGAGCTCGTGGAGCTGTAAATTGCAAGCAATGAAATTGCCGATAGGATAATGACCAGCACCCAAATCACTTTGTCTCCGTTAATCATTCGTGTAATCATTTGGTTGTAGTTTTAAGGGTTGATAAAATAAGGCTTGATCGAAAAATAAAAAAAGTAATATGTTGAGTAATGTGTTTCATCAATGGTTAGTCATCCGATAAGATTATAGATTAAATACAGCAGTTTTGAACTGGTTGCCCCGGTCTTCGTAGTTGTTAAAAAGATCGAAACTGGCACAAGCCGGCGAAAGCAGTGTAATATCACCTTTTTCACCCAATTTGTAAGCCATCAACACGGCTTCGGCCATGCTTTGTGTTTCAAGAATAATTTTACATACCGGCGAAAATGTATCGATAATTTTGTTGTTGTCGATGCCGAGGCAAATAATGGCTTTCACTTTTTCGCTTACTACCGGTAAAAGCGAAGCATAGTCGTTGCCTTTGTCCTGTCCACCGCAAATCCAAATTACCTGACGGGTTGCATTTTCGAGCGCATACCAGGTTGAGTTGATGTTGGTGGCTTTTGAATCGTTGATGAATTCGATGCCTCTTATCGATGCAACCTGCTCCAGCCTGTGTTCAACGCCCTGAAAATCCGACAAGCTGAGCTTGATGTTTTCTTTCCTGATATCGAAAAGTTTGCCGGCGATTGCAGCAGCCATCGAGTTGTAAGCATTGTGCCTTCCGCTAAGCGCCATTTCCTTTAATGTCATTACCATTTTATCGTTCTTTATATTGATAATTATTTTGCTTTTTTGATAATCTGTATTATTTCTTTCGAAGAAAGCTCCATTTTCAAGCTTCTTGTTTTCAAGACTGAATGGATATTTTTGTGCCAGGCTGTTTAAGGTTTCCAGCTTCCGCTTGATTACTTCATCATCCCGGCAATAAATGAAAGCATCCGATCCTGTTTGGTTTTGGACAATCCTGAACTTCGAATCTGCATATTTTTCAAAATCATAATCATACCTGTCGAGATGATCGGGCGTGATGTTCATCAGCACTGCAACTTCTGCTTTAAAATCAAACATGCCATCCAACTGAAAGCTGCTGATTTCGAGCACCAGGTATTCATAATCGCGTTCTGCAAGCAACCAGGCCATACTTTTACCCACGTTGCCGCCAAGGCCCACATCCAATCCTGCATTTTTCATAATGTGGTAAGTGAGAAGCGTTGTTGTTGTTTTCCCGTTGCTGCCGGTGATACACACTTTTTTTGCCTTTGTAAAGCGGCCTGCAAATTCAATTTCAGAAATTACAGGAATTCCCAAATCATGCGCTTTTTTAATTAAAGGGGCTTTGTCGGGAATGCCCGGGCTTTTAATGATGAAATCAGAAGCAAGTATCCTGGCCTCGCTGTGTTTGCCTTCTTCAAAATCAATGTCAGACTGTAAAAGAACTGTTTTGTATTTGTTGTTAATTTTTCCTTTATCCGAAAGGAAAATACCGAAGCCTTTTTTTTTGGCTAAGAGCGCTGCGCCGGTGCCACTTTCGCCCCCCCCCAGTATGGCTATCATTTTTGACAATCCATATCCTCCTTACCTTATTTTTAACGTGATTACCGTGAATACGGCAAGCATAATCCCAACGATGAAAAATCGCTGCACAATTTTGGGTTCCGAATATCCTTTCAGTTGATAATGATGATGCAATGGCGACATTTTAAAAATCCGCCGTCCGGCACCAAATTTCTTTCTTGTATATTTAAAATAGCTTACCTGCATTACCACCGATAAATTCTCGGCGAGGAATATGCCACAAAGAATCGGGATGAGCAGCTCCTTGCGCAGCATGATGGCAAATACGGCAATGATTCCGCCAATGGCCAACGATCCTGTATCGCCCATAAAAACCTGGGCGGGAAATGAGTTGTACCATAAAAAGCCAATACATGCACCCACGAAGGCGCTTATAAAAATTACCAGTTCGCCGGTGTCGGGGATGTACATAATGTTGAGGTAATTGGCAAAAAAGATGTTGCCCGAAACATAAGCAAATATCGCCAGCGTGGTACCGATAATCGCGGATGTCCCTGTAGCCAGTCCGTCCATACCATCAGTAAGATTTGCACCATTTGATACAGCTATAATGATGAGAATTACCGCCGGAATAAATACCAGGAATGTGTATTTTTTGTAAGCTTCGCCAAGCCAGGATAGAAAGATCGAGTAATCAAATTCGTTGTTTTTGAAAAACGGTATGGTTGACTTTGTTGATTTAATGGGCTCAGGATTGAAAAGCACCATTGCATCACCTGTTTTATTATTGTCGAAAGTTATTGATTGATCGATAAATGAAACATCGGTTGATTTTTCACGAATTACAATATCAGGACTCCAATACATCATCAACCCTACAAAGAGACCAATAACAATTTGCCCAATTACTTTAAACTTTCCGGCCAGTCCATGTTTATCTTTTTTAAAAACCTTAATGTAATCATCAATAAATCCAATAAATCCAAGCCACACAGTACTAATTAGAATGATGATAATATAGATATTGTGTAGCTTGGCAAAAAGCAGTGTAGGAATAAGGATGGCGCCAAGAATAATGAGGCCGCCCATGGTTGGGGTTCCTTTTTTTTCCATTTGCCCTTCCAGGCCAAGATCACGGATACTCTCGCCTACCTGCTTTCTTTTCAGAAAACTGATGAGTTGTTTACCGAAAAGTAATGAAATAACAAGCGAAGTAATTACAGCCATCCCGGCACGGAAAGAAATATATTCAAACATCCCGGCACCGGGAAAATCAAAGTTACGTTCGAGATATGCAAAAAGGTAATAAAGCATTTTATCTTATCAGTTGTTGATTCATAAATTGTTCAGACATTCCATTAATATTTCGCGGTCATCGAAGTGATGCCTCACCCCATTAATTTCCTGGTAGGTTTCGTGGCCTTTGCCGGCTACCAGGATAATATCGCCTTTAACCGAAATCATTGAGGCTGTTTTAATGGCTTCTCTTCTGTCGGTGATCTTTACTGTTTTTCTCTTATTGTCATTGTCCAATCCTTTTTCCATGTCCTGGATGATGTCTTCAGGATTTTCGTTTCTCGGGTTATCGGAAGTCAGGATTACCCTGTCGCTGTATTTGCACGCAATCTGCGCAAGCTGCGGCCTTTTTGTTTTGTCGCGGTTACCGCCGGCACCAACTATGGTCAGCAAGTGTTCATTTCCCTGCCTTACATTATTTATAGTTTGCAATACATTATTCAATGCATCAGGGGTGTGAGCGTAGTCCACAATGGCTGTTATTCCCGAATTGTTGGGGATCACCTGGAACCTTCCCTCCACAGGGTCGAGCTTACTGATGTTAAGTAAAACTTCATCCCGGTTTTGCCCGTCGATGATTGCGGTGGCGTAAACAGCCATCAGGTTATAGGCATTGAAGGTTCCGACAAGTTTGATCCAAACATCATTTTTGTCTATCCGGATTTGAAGACCTTCAAAAAGATTTTCGAGAATTTTTCCTTTAAAATCTGATACATTTTTTAAGCTGTACGTAAGTTTTCTTGCTTTGGTATTTTGAAGTATAACGCCCGCGTGTTTGTCGTCGCTGTTAACCAAAGCAAAAGCTTCTTTGGGCAATTCATCGAAAAGTTTTTTCTTAGCACTAATGTAATTATCAAATGTTGCATGATAATCCAGATGGTCGTGTGTGATATTCGAGAATATAGCACCGTGGATTTGTAATCCGCTGATGCGTTCCTGATCGATGGCGTGCGAACTTATTTCCATAAAGCAATAATCGCAACCGGCATCTGCCATTGCAGCAATGTTCCTGTTTATCTGGATGGCATCGGCCGTGGTGTGTGTTGATTTAACGATGGTGTTGCCGATCCGGTTTTCGATGGTTGAGAGCATACCGGCTTCGTAGCCCAACGATTTAAAAAGCTTGTATAGCAGGAAAACTGTGGTGGTTTTTCCATTTGTTCCCGTAATCCCGATTACTTTTAATTTCCGGGAAGGATGGTCGTAATATGCTGAAGCTATCAATCCAAGCGCTTTGGCCGAATTTTCAACTTTCACAAAAGTTATATGCTCAGGTTGAGATTCGGGTAAGCTTTCACAAACAACAACTTTAGCACCTTTCCCGATTGCTTTATCAATATACTTATGCCCGTCAACCCGTGTGCCGCTGATGGCTATAAATAAATTGCCATGCTCAATCTCCCGGGAGTCAAAGGTGATTTTATTAACCATAACTTCTTCGTCTCCTGAAATTTCAAGAATACTTACATCGGTTAATATGTTTTTAAGTTTTTTCAAACGTTTAAATTTCTAATGTTAAGTAGATTTCGTAACCTTTTTTCAGCGTTGTTCCCGGGGCAAGCGATTGTTTTTTTACCAGTCCACGCCCTTTAATGTTCACGATCAATCCCATGTTTTCGAGCAAAAACACGGCATCCTTTGCACCAAGCCCGGTAACATCCGGGATCGACTTTACTTTCATGAATTCATCATAAGATTCCTTGTTGGTCTCAACATTCATTATTTCATCCGCATCAAAACCCAAATCATAAATTTCTTTTTTACTATCAGGGAGTTTAAAATTTTGAGCAATTAAATGATCCACCTTGTTTTTTGAGTCGGGATGAATGTCGATTTCAGTGGCGTAAATGATGTCGGCGATTTTCTTGAAGACCGGAGCAGCAACCTGCGTGGCATAATATCCGCCTTCCTTAGGGCGATAAATTACCACGATGCATGAATATTTTGGATTGTCAGCAGGGAAATAACCTGCAAAAGATGCATTGTATTTTGGGATGTAAACCCCGTTTTCGTTCACTTTGGCAGTCCCGGTTTTTCCGGCAATTGTATAAATGTCGTTTTTGATGTTTGTGGCTGTTCCTCTTTCTACCGCGCCTTCCAGATATCGTTGTGCTAAGGCCAGGGTTTTGTTTGAACAAATTGATTTTCGTGTAACCTCAGGTTCGAATTCTTCGATCACCCTGCCAGCTTCATTAATACTTTTAACAAGACGGGGTTTAACCATTTTGCCATGGTTTGCTACTGCATTGTAAAAGGTGAGCATTTGCAGGGGAGTAACCGTAATTTCGTATCCGATCGACATCCATGGCAATGTAACCTTGGACCAATTACGGTCGTCGGGGTCTTTGATGGCCGGAGTGGGTTCACCATATATTTCAATTCCGGTGGTTTCGATGGGAAATAATTTTTTTAGGCCGCGATAGAACTCCCATTCTTTTCCTGTGTAATGATCGTAGATGATTCTTGATACTCCAACATTTGAAGAATATACCAGGCATTCCTCGGGTGTAAGCCAACCGTCGGCATCAATCAGGTGAGAGTCTCTCATGGTTTTTCCATGATACATAGTCCATCCATCTCCAATGGACACCGAATCAACTTTGTCGATGGTGCCGTCTTCCAGGGCAATCATCATCGAGGCTAACTTAAATGTTGACCCGGGCTCGATGGCTTCACCTATTGCAAGGTTATAGGTTTCGTTATAAGTGTTGTCCTTTTCGTTGTGGATAAGATTGGCGATGGCTTTAATTTCGCCGGTTTCAACTTCCATCACAATCACGGTTCCCTTTTCGGCATCGTGTTCGATGAGCTGTTCGAGTAAAGCATTTTCTGCCACATCCTGGAAATAGGTGTTAATTGTAGTTATTACGTCCAATCCGTTTTGTGGTTCTATATCGACTTCGCTATAAATCGGCCTCCACGAATTGTTGGCCATCCGCTTGCGCAGTTGTATTCCTGGTGTGCCTCGTAAGTAAGGGTCAAAATAACCTTCCAGGCCAACCAGCACGCTGTCTTTTTCGTTAACACGGGCGTATCCTACAGTCCGCTTTGCCAAAATTCCAAAAGGATATTCGCGTTGTATTTTTCTCTCGGCAATCAGGCCTCCCTTAATATTTCCCCGGTTTACAATGGGGAATTTTTTTATTTCGTTCAGTTGGTCGTAGGTCACATTTCTATGAATCGACAAGTAGCGGTTTCCGTTTTTGCGGGCATTGATAAGGTATTGTTTGTAGCCCCAATTTGTGCGGTCGCCAAACATTTTAGAAAGATACCAGGCAAGGTTTGAAATGCTGTCGTTATACAGTTTATTGGAAATGTAGGGTGAGGCGGCGTCAAAGCGGATATCGAATGTTGGTATTGATGTTGCCAGAAGGCTTCCGTCGGCGGCATAAATATTACCTCTCATGGCCTCCGTTTCGAAGTACTTGAATTCGATTTCTCTTGCACGCTTATTGAGCCCCGGGCCTTCGATAATTTGAATATGGGCAGCTTTTATGATGATGCCGATGCCGAAGAGGAAGAGAATAATGAAGATAAGATAAGCCCTGGCCATGCTTTCCTTGCCGGGACCCTGTACCTTTTGTTTTGGGGTTTTTGTTGATTTTTTCATTGTGGTTGATTAAGGGTTTGCTAAAATTTTTTGGGGAGGTTCGGTTGATGGTTTAAGGCCGTAGGGTGCGAGCTTTTCAGCGAGGTAAGATGCGCGTTTTTTCTCGTTGAGCTTGGTTTTCATCCTCAGGTATTTAAAGCTCAGTTCAGTGTTTGCTTTTTTAAGCTTGTCGATTTCACGAATTTTCTTTTCGGCAAAGTGGTCGTTTGCAATATAAAGTAAGCCCAATGCTGCCAAAAAAAGGATAAACAGGATTTTAGCCTTCAGATTTCCGCTCTTGATAAATGAACCGTCCAGCACATCGTGTGTGCCTTTAAGGAAAGCATTTTGCTTTTTCCCGGTCTTTGGTTTTCCCCGGTCTTTTTGTCTTTCCCGGTCTTTTTGTTTTTCCGGGTTGATTTTGTTTACTTGATGAGTCATGATTTTATTGGTTTTAATTTAGAGGCTATTCTCAATTTTGCACTTCTTGAACGACTATTTACATGCTGCTCTTCGGCAGAAGCTTCGATAGGTTTTTTGTTTTCGGGTTCAAAAATCCGAAGCGGATTACCATAGAAATCTTTTTCCTGTCTGCCCTCAAAATTTCCTGTTCTCATAAAGTTTTTTACCAGCCGATCCTCAAGCGAATGGTAACTGATCACGACAAGTTTTCCCCCTTCTTTTAAAACATCGGCTGATTGTTGCAGCATTTCTTTTAGCGCTTCAAGTTCCTCATTAATTTCGATTCGTAATGCCTGCAATACCTTTGCAAAAAACTTATTTTCTTTTCCGCGCTGGGCAAACCTGCCCAGGATTTTTTCCAGGTCGGCAAATGTGCTGACAGCTTTTAATTTTCGTTGTTTGTCGATGGCCCTGCTCAAAGACCCTGCATTGTTTAGTTCTCCATAATTTCTGAAAATGTAGGTGAGCTGTTTCACGCTATATTCATTCAATACTTCCCATGCCGACTTTTTCTGTTTGCGATTCATGCGCATGTCCAGCTCATCGGGGAAGCGCATAGAAAAGCCCCTCGCCGCATTGTCGAATTGGTGAGAGCTTACGCCAAGATCAGCCAAAATGCCGTCAACCGGAATTGCATCGTAGTATTTCATGAAATTTTTCAAATACCTGAAATTATGATTGATCAAAGTGAATCTTTTGTCGTCAATTTTATTTTGGAGGGCATCATCATCCTGATCGAATCCATACAAATGACCTTTTTCAAGTTTATCAAGGATGGTCTTTGAATGTCCACCTCCCCCAAAAGTTACATCCACGTAGATGCCGTTTGGCTGAATGTTCATTCCATCGATACTTTCGTGCAGAAGAACAGGATTATGATACATTATACTTGGATTTCAGGAGGTTTATTACCCATTACTTCCTCGGCCAGCATTTGGAAATCCTCATCATCCTCTTCATAAGCCACTTCGGCTTCATACTTATCTTTATCCCATATTTCGAGGATATTGATTTGTGATGAGATTACTATCGATTTTGAGATACCGGCAAAAGCCATTAAATCATTCGGGATGTTGAGCCTGCCGGTGCTGTCGAGTTCAACAGGCTTAACTCCGGCGAGGAACTTTCGAATAAATTTTGCATTTTTCTTTATGAAACGGTTTAGCTTGTTGATTTCCAAAAGCTTGCTGTTCCATTCCTCCTTGGGCCACAATTCAAGGCACTGGCTAAAAACGCTTCGTTTCATGATAAACCCATTGGCTAACTCCTGCGACAGCTCGCTCTTGAGCTTACCGGGCAGCAAAACCCTGCCTTTGTTATCCAGTTTACATTCGTAAGTGTAAGTAAGATCTACCACGTTTTAGCTTTTTAAAGGCCAAATATATGTCAAAAATTACCACCAAACAACACCTTGTTAATAACTTTTACCACATTTTACCACCATTACTTGCAATTTTTGCCATTTGTAATATCGATGAATAAAGGCATTGATAGAGAATGATTAAAAAATAGCGGGTTTAAAAAAAGTTGATGGATTCAATGTTTTAAGATTTTTTATTGGTTTTAAGATGACATCTTTTAATTAGAGCCAGTATTTTTAGTAATGTTTCCCGCAGATTTAATCTGCGCTTATCGGCGAAATCTGCGGGATATTTTTTGGCCTCGGATCGAGATAGTTGAATTTATGGACAGGCAATAATTAAGGAGCTTTTTAAAAGGTTTTACGATGCAAGATTAATCAAAAAGTTATTTTTTATCAAGTACTATTTTATATTCTTTAATTTTGTGTTTCTATTCAAATATTTATTATGTCAGATCAGCAGGAAAATACCAGGGCTAGCGAATTAACTGAAAACTTCATTGATCTTGAAAAGGTGATAGCGAGTAAAAATCCTTACCTCCTCAAGGTTTTGCCAAAATTTTTAATCTCCTACCTAAAACGGGTTATCCATCAGGATGAATTAAATTCAGTAATCTGGCAAAACCGCGAATATTATGGGGTGGATTTTGCCAGGAAAATGCTTGAGGCCTTTGGAGCTGTCGTTAAACTAAAGGGTATTGAGAATTTGCCCGAAACCGGAAGACAATTAATAGCTTCCAACCATCCCCTTGGCGGGCTTGACGGGATTGCATTAATGAGCGAAGTTGGAAAGGTGAGAAAAGATTTTCTGTTCCCGGTAAACGACCTGCTCATGAATCTGCCAAACTTAAAAGAGCTTTTTATCCCTGTAAATAAGCATGGAAGCAATGCCGATAATATCCGTATTTTTAACGAAGCTTTTGCATCCGATGTATTGCTGCTTTATTTTCCGGCAGGCCTTGTTTCAAGAAAAGTAAAAGGCTGGATATTTGATCTTGAATGGAAAAAGACATTTCTCTCTAAGTCGATCAAATACAAACGCGATATTATTCCTATGCATATTTCAGGGCGAAACACCGATTTTTTTTATAATCTGGCCAATTGGCGAAAACGCTTAGGAATTAAATCAAACATAGAAATGCTTTACCTTGTGGATGAAATGTTCAAACAAAAGAATAAGATAATTAATATTACTTTTGGGAAATTGATTCCCATCGAAACCTTTGATAAACGGCATACTCATGCCGAATGGGCAAAGATTTTAAGGGAACATGTTTATGCCTTGGGTAGGGGGGAAACCCATGAAATTATATAAAAGACTACTTTTTGCTGACTGATAATTCGATGAAAATGAAAGATATTATGCCCGGAATAGAAAAAGCTATTCTGAAATCAGAGCTAACCAAAGAGAGATTTGTACGTCATACAAATTTTGGAAAAAACGAAATTTACATTCTTGATGCAAAAAATGCCCCAAATACTTTAATGGAAATCGGACGGCTGCGTGAAATTTCTTTCAGGGAGGCAGGTGGCGGCACCGGAAAACCCATTGATATTGACGATTATGATATGGGTGATAATCCTTTCAGGCAACTCATTGTTTGGAATCCCGAAGATGAAGAAATTATTGGAGGCTATCGGTTTAAGCATTGCAAGGAGTTGGAGATCAATGATGATGGAACTGTAAAAACACCCACTTCAAAGCTCTTTGGATATTCTGATGAGTTTGTTAAAACATATATCCCCAAAACCATCGAGCTGGGGCGCTCATTTGTTCAGCCCGATTATCAGCCCATGAAAAATATGAGGAAAGGGCTTTACTCTCTCGATAATTTGTGGGACGGGCTTGGCTCGCTTGTAGTAGGAAATCCTGATGTGAGGTATTTATTTGGAAAAATTACCATGTACCGTCATACCGATTTGCAGGCACGCGAAGCAATTGTTTATTTCCTTCAAAAGAATTTTCCTGACCCTGACCGGCTTGTTTACCCGCATATTCCGGTTTTATTAGAAACTGGGCAAGACGTTTTTGATGAAATATTTACGGGCTCAAATTATAATGAAAATTATAAACTTTTGCAGCAGTTTGTAAGAAGTAAAAATGAGAACATTCCACCCCTTGTAAATGCATACATGAATCTTTCATCGACCATGAAATTTTTCGGAACCTCCATTAACGCCAATTTTGGTGATGTGGAAGAATCGGGAATCATCATTACCATCAATGATATTTTTGCCCCGAAAAAGAATCGTCATCTCGATAATATCAAGCAATAAATTATAGTTAGCCACTGCCTGTCCCGATTTTCGGGAGATGCACGGATGTCCGAAGGACTCCTATGGAGATATTGAATGATGCTTCTCCATAGGAGTACTTGGGAGGTGCTAGCCCCCCGAAGGATCAGCGATTTTATTAGGGGTATTAATTTGTGTTTTTCGATTTTTAATTAACTGA
>CAZQIV010000051.1:0-37804 GCA_964593705.1 uncultured Lentimicrobiaceae bacterium
GCTGCGGTTTTTTCCCTGAAAGGCTTTTTTCTCCCCGGGAAAAACGTAGTACCTTTTCTCTAATATTCTGCCAAAAAATGGCAGAATATTAGAGAAAAGGTACTAAAAAAACTACCAAAAAAAAATACTAATAAACCATCTCTTACTTTTTCTTCACTATTTGTTAACAATCGGGTTTCTAAATCATTCAGATTCTATATTTTTAATGCCTTTTTCTTAACAAAAATTTAAATTCATTTACAAACGATTTGATGTATTATTAACATCTTTGTCAACCAATTAAATTGATGGTTTATGAAAGCTTTTTTACCTTCTTGCACATTTACTCTATCTCTTGCACTTTCACTATTGATAAATTTTAGCTCGTTTGGTCAGGCTCCAGGCAACTGGGAAGGCGATTCGGACATTACAATATTTAAAGAATCCACACAGGTTTACCAGGGCAACCATAGCTGTGGTATTAATGTTATCACAGGCATACAGGCTAATTGCGATTTATCCAACCTTGTTGAAATTCCTGTTGTTGCTGGCGAAACCTTTAAAATGTCATTTTGGTTTTTTACAAGCGAACATGTAAGACTAAGGGCTGCCTTTGACTGGAATGACGGCAATTCAACATACTCGGCAAATTATGCCGGCCCAACCTCTACCGGCGACTGGGAAGAATTTGTGTATGAAGATGTGATTCCAGCGGGAGTTTCTGCCTTAAATTTGCGCATCCGGGCTTATGATGTAGGCGGATTTGTGGCACCCGAAACACAGTATGTTGATCAGGTAGCTTTTGAAAGCCCGGTGGGCAACCCGCTCACTGTTGCCAATGGTGATTTTGAAACCTGGCCATCTTCACTCCCCGAACCCACAAACTATCCTACTGCTTTTGAAGCGACTGCCAATGATTTGCAAATTCAACTTTCGTGGAATGATGCCACAGGGGTTCAACTTCCGGATGATTATTTAATTCTGGCCAACGATGACAACAATTTTACTCCTCCCGCTGATGGCAACTTTATCAACAATGATTTTGATTTCAGCGATGGACAAGGCGCTGCCAATGTAAGCTTTGGTGAACAAGCTTTTAACTTTTCAAATCTGAATCCCGAAACTACCTATTATTTTCAAATCTTTTCATATACCAATTCGGGCCCGGATGTTGACTACAAGGTTGATGGAACACCTCCCTCAGCTACTGCGACCACCGGGGTTTTGCAGCCTGAGATTATTGTAACAGAACCACAGGACGGGGATACCTGGTTTCGCGGAAATGAGTATGAAATTACATGGGAAGCAATAAATATATCAGGCGATGTATTGATCGAAATTACAGGCAACGCCTCTGGCGGAAATCCTGCCTGGGAAGAAATTGCCACAGTTGCTGCCGAACCCGGAAATTACACCTGGCTTATTCCAACTGACTATCCCACCGGAAATGATTTTCAGTTTCGGGTAAGTAACCTTGAAACCTCCGCCATAAGTGGCGTTTTTTCGATTATAGACCAACCCGATACCTATGATATTGTAATAAACGAAATTATGTACAACCCGCCATCTGAACTGGGTGACGATGATTATTGGGAATATCTTGAAATTTATAACAACGACAATGAAACTGTGGATTTGTCGGGATGGAGTTTTACTGATGGCTTCGATTTTATTTTTGCTGATGGTACCATGATAAATGCCGCAGAATATCTCCTGATAGCCAGAAACCCTGATACCATTGTTGAATTTTATGGCATCTCAAACCTGGTGGGTCCATTCGATGATGGAGCACTGAACAATAGCGGTGAGATGGTTGAATTGTCGGATGCATTTGGAACTGTTGTTGACTATGTTGAATACAACGATGGTGGCGACTGGCCATCCGAACCCGATGGCAACGGCCCCTCACTCTCGCTGATTGATCCGGATTTAGATAATAGCTTGCCCGAAAGTTGGGAACCAAGTGTAATAACCTTCGGAACTCCCGGAATGCCCAATAATATTACCGAACCCCTCATCCAGCTTACCTATCCTAATGGAGGTGAAAATATACAGCAAGGACTCACTTATGAAATTACCTGGAATTATGTCGAACTCACCGGCACTGTAAGTATCGAATTGCTAAAATTTTCGGGAAGTAATGAAATATTAGCATCAAATATTGATGTAACGCAATTGGCCTGGCAATGGGTGGTTTCTGAAAGTCTGCCTTTGGGAAACGATTATAAAATAAAACTTACAAGCAATAGCAATCCAACAGTAAGTGATGAAAGTGATAATGAGTTTTCGATTATTGCCCAGGTTGATGTACCATTAATTGTCATCAACGAAATTATGTACAATCCGCCAGATGTTTTAGGTTTAGATGATAACTGGGAATACCTCGAAATTTATAACAACGATGTGAATGTTGTGGATTTATCGGGCTGGGTCTTTATCGAGGGTTTTGATTATACCTTTCCCGCAGGCACAAGCCTCGAAGTTGGCGAATACCTCGTGGTTGCCCGCGTTCCCGACACCATAGCTGCTTTTTACGGAATCACCAACCTTGTTGGCCCTTTCGATGGCGGTGCGCTGAACAACTCGGGCGAAACTATAAAACTCACCGATGCGTTGGGAAGCATTGTTGATGAGGTAAGCTATCTTGATATTGAGCCCTGGCCTCTTCAACCCGATGGCGATGGCCCTTCACTCTCGCTGATCGACCCGAATTTCGACAACAATTTGCCTGAAAGCTGGGGGCCGAGCATTGTGCTTTACGGAACACCAGGCACAATCAACAACCCCGAAATTCCCTTTTTACAGCTTACTTATCCCAATGGTGGTGAAACCCTGATTAAAGGAATGAGCTATGAAATTACCTGGAATTATGCTGATCTGTCAGGAAATATTTCTATACAACTTATCAGTTTTTCCGGCGGAAGCCAAACCTTAGCTGAAAACATTAACGTATCATTAAATTCATGGGAATGGGAAATTCCATCGGGACAAACAACCGGAAGTGATTATTTAATGGAAATTTCCAGCATTGACAATCCGGATATTTGGGATGGGAGCGATGATATGTTTTCAATTATTGAAATGCCCGTAACTCCTATTCTTGTGATTACCGAAATAATGTACAACCCGCCCGAAAGCGACACCGATTCACTGGAATTTATCGAAATCTATAACAACGACATTATTGATATTGACCTTACGGGATATAGTTTTGGAAGTGGGATAGGGTTTGAATTTCCATCCATCACGCTCAATGCCGGCGATTATTTGCTCTTGGCTGTAGATTCGATGGCCATGCTCAACACCTTCGAGGTAAACGCGTGGCAATGGAGCAGCGGCGCACTAAGCAATGGCGGCGAATTGATAGAATTATTAGATAACTTTGGCAGCGTGGTTGATTATGTTGAATATGATGACCAGTTTCCCTGGGATAATTTGGCCGATGGCACGGGGTCTTCGTTGGTGCTTTGCGATCCTGAAAACGACAACAGCCTCCCCGAAAACTGGCTGGTTTCGGCTGAGCTTGCAGCCATCAACGATGATGGTGTCGAAATTTTTTGCACACCCGGCGGGCCGTGCATTACCACGAAAACCAACGAAAATTTCATCGAAAGCAAACTGATAGTTTATCCCAATCCAAACCAGGGAATCTTTTCCATAATCACACCCCAACGCGAAAATTCAACCATCGAAATTTTTTCCTTATCGGGAAAATTAATGTTTTCATCAGAAATGAGGGGCCATGAAACGATTGATGTTTCTAACAGGCTGAATTCAGGAATATATTTCGTCAAAATTATCAGTCAGTTAAATCAAACTGTTCTCAATCAAAAAATCATCATTCAAAAATAATTGTATCACTAAAATAAAACATACGTTTTGAGAAGATTATCCATTTTATGGATGGCATTATTTGCCACATTATGCATCAAAGCCCAAATGCCCGAATACTGGATTGATGACTCAGGTATTGAAATATTTCGGGAGAATGTTAATGTTTATAATGGAAATTACAGCGCGGGAATTATTGTTAACACCGATGCTCAGGCCGACTGCGATTTTATAAATGAAGTTGAAATTGCCGTGACTGAAGGCGAGAGTTTCAAAGTTTCGTTTTGGGGAGTAGCCAGCCTAAAGGTTCGTATGCGTGTCTTTTTTTACTGGGAAGGTGCAAATGCTAACTACGCTCCTGGATACCTTGGCCCTGCCAGCCAGGATTGGGAACAATTTTCTTACGAAGGCCTTGTACCCGCCGGAGCAACAGCACTCAAAATTGGGCTTCGCTTTTATGACATTACAGGTTTTACTCCTGGCGAAATCCAGTACATTGATGATGTAACTTTTGAATCCCCGGTTGGCAATCCCTTAGCTGTTGCAAATGGCGATTTTGAAAGCTGGGCCATTATAAAACCCGAACCATCGGCATACCCCACCGAATTTTCAGGAACTCAAAAAGGTTTCAGTATTCTCACGTCATGGACTGATGCTACAGGAGAGCAACTGCCCGACAGTTATTTGATACTGGGATCAAAAGACCTAATAAGCGGTATTCCGGAAGATGGTAGTTTCTATCCTGACGACCTTAATTTTACAGATGGTGAAGGTGCTATGAATATTAATTTCGGAACAGATCAATTTACCTTTTCCAACCTTGAAAGCCTGAACAGTTATCATTTTATGATATTTCCATACACCAACTCCGGAACAAATATTAATTATAAAAACGATGGCCTGCCCCCCGAATTTTTTGTTGAAATTCCTGATGTATCCATCATCTGCGAACAAAATTTTAATCAATCGTGGGGTGGGTGGGAAACCATTAGCATTATTGGCAACCAGGTGTGGAATCGGGAAAATAATTATGGAATACAGGAAACACCCTGTGCGCGTATAACAGGAAATGTTGGAGGAATCACTTACGAAAATGAGGATTGGATTATTTCGCCGGCAATGGACTTCACCTTGTATGAAAATGAATTCCTTTCATTTTACTCCTCTGTAGGATACATTTCGCCGGAGGAACAATTTAGTGTTAAAATCTCTGCCGAATATACCGGAAATGGTAATCCGGCATCAGCCACCTGGACAGACTTAATGCCCGTGTTGCCTGATGGATCTGTAAATTGGAAATGGACACATTCGGGCGAAAATGATTTATCCGGTTTCGATAATGAAAATGTGCATATTGCTTATGTGTACGAGTGTGGGACAGCAAACGCTGCCACATGGCAGCTTGATAATATTTTGATTACAGGTGAAGTTCTACCCACACCGGAACCCGACAATTATCCAACAAATTTTTCAGCTACAACTACCGATGCAAACATCCTTATTACATGGGTCGATGCCATTGGAGATGTTGTTCCGGATGCATATTTAATCCTGGGTAGTGATGAGGATAATATTTCGCTGCCTGCCGATGGAATACCCGTTCAGGATGACAGTGATTTCAGCGATGGATCTGTTTCGATGAATATTCTTAGCGGAATACAGGCCATAACTTTTGCCGGTTTAACTTCGGGAAAAACATATTATTTCAAAATTTTTCCTTACACCAATTCGGATAACCTGATAGATTTTAAAAGCGATGGAGTTCCTCCTTCAGCAAATGCTTTTATCCCGATCTCGCTTAACGTTCTTTATACCGATTTTAACAACGGCTGGGGAGGCTGGACACCTTTTAGCTTTTTGGGGAATCAGTCCTGGAAACGAAACAATACTTCCGGCCTGGAAAATACGCCATGCGTGCTGATAACCGGCTTTGAAGGCGAACCTGTTGTGAACGAGGACTGGTTGATATCACCGGCAATTGAACTGCCCGATACGGCAAATTCACAGGCTGGTTTTTACTCTGCCACCGAAAACCCCGGGCAGGCAATCCAAATTAAACTCTCAACAGATTATAATGGAACAGGAAATCCCAACAATTTTACATGGACCGATTTATCAGAACAAGTTAACTGGTCGCAGGAAGAATTTAGCTGGACTTATTCAGGAGATATTTTATTAAACGGGTACGCGGGCAATATCATTTACCTTGCTTTTGTTTATTTTTCAGATGAAAACCAGGCAGCAACCTGGGGCATTGACGATGTAAGAATTTCGCAGATTCCGGTTTTAAATGAACCCACGAATTATCCGGTCAACTTTGCAGTAAATGCAGAAATAAAAGATCTTACACTTACATGGCAGGATGCTGTTGGCGAAATTTTACCCTCGGGCTACCTGCTTCAATTCTCCAATCAGGATGATTTCACACTTCCCGAAAATGGAATCCCCCTTGAAGATGATTTGGATTTTAGTGATGGAAACGGAACGGTAAATGTGCTGCCGGGAATAGAACAATATACCTTTGGCCAACTGGCCGACAGCACCACTTATTATGCTATTATTATTCCTTATTCAAATTCTGATCAATTTATTAAATACAAAATCATTCCTGCGCCACCCAAAGATTCAGCTACCACTGCTCCCCCCGATGGGATTTTCGATTTTTCCCTTACATCCCAACTGAGTATTTATCCAAATCCGGGAAAAGGAATTTTTTACTTTGATGCAGATGTGCCGGTTCAATCCGTTCAGGTTTACTCAATCACAGGAAAAATGGTTTTTAATCATGTTTTCTTTGCCCCTAAGGGTCAACTTGATCTTAGCGGTTCTGAAAAAGGCCTTTACTTTGCCGTTTTTAAAATCAACAAAACTTATGCACTTAAACAACACATTGTAATTCAATAAAAACTAATACTATAATTTATTTAATAATTAACAAATCAAATCATGAAAAAACTATTTATTTTTTGCTTTTCACTTTTAAGTATGACACTGGCCTATGGTCAGGGCACTGAATCATTTGATAACTTTCCGGAATCCGGTAGTAGTTATGCAGATGGAATCTTTGCAGGACAGGATGGCTCCACATGGACTTATGTACAATGCAGGGGCGATTACGAAATTACCGGGAAGGCCATTATGATTGGCCGAAACCGTGAACCCCAGTCAAATTTCTACTCCGGAAGCATTGCCAATGGTGTGGGTACACTGAGTTTTGATTACATGCAGGCTTTTTCGAGCAATGTTAACCTTAACGTTTTGATAAATGATGTTGTGGTTGGAAACGTTACTTCTGATGGTGAACAGGAAATCATCAAAAATTCTGGAGATTTTGAAGTAAATGTAGCGGGTGATTTCGTAATCAAATTTATCAATGTAAATAATGGAGACGGACAAGTTGTTGTTGATAATTTGGAATGGACGGCAGCCAGTTCAAGTATCGTTGCCACCCCCGTATTTTCGCATCAGGGCGGGCAATATTTCGAAGCTATTGATGTAGAAATTACCTGTAGCACGCCCGAGTCCGAAATTTTTTATACCCTCGATGGCAGCGATCCCGATGAGACATCCACAGCTTATACCACGGCCATAAATATTAGTACGGCCACCACACTCAAAGCCAGGGCTTACGTGTGGGCCGGTGGACTCGACCCTAGCGCGATTGCCCAGGCCGATTATTCTTTTGCCACACTTACCGAAGTAGCCAACCTCACCGATCTGAGGGATTCCTTTACTGGTGGCACAGAAGTGTATAAAGTTACCGGCGAAGTAATCCTTACCTATAAGCAGGATTACAGAGGCCAAAAATACATACAGGATGCGGCTGCCGGGATTTTGATTGATGATAATGCCGGATTTATTACCACCGAATACGCCCTGGGCGATGGCATTAGCGGTATGACTGGGACACTGTCGGAATATGGAAATATGCTGCAATTTGTTCCGGCGCTCGATCCGGGTGTACCTACCTCAACTGGGAATCAGGTAACACCTGTTGAAATTACCGTAGCCGAAATGGTTTCAGGTTTTGAAGATTATGAAGCACGTTTGGTTAAAATTCAAAACGTAAGTTTTGTGGATGCGGGTATAGTTTTCGCAAATGGCACGGTGTATCAAATTAATGACGACAGCAAAGCGGAAGGCAGTTTTAGAACTACTTTTTATGATATGGATTACATTGGCACCATGATTCCTTCAGGTGCCGGAACCATTATCGGGATACTCAATTCCCGCACCGAGGGCAATTACATCAGCAGCAGGTCGCAGGCCGATTTGATGTGGGGAACCGTGGGAGAACCCACCAACTACCCAACTGATTTTGCTGCCCTTGCTTCAGGTACTTCAATTAGTTTGGCATGGACAGATGCCACAGGCGACATCCTTCCCACAGGATACCTGGTTTTAGCTAGCGATCAGGACAACATTTTACTACCTGCTGATGGCACACCTGTTTTTGATGATGTTGATTTTAGCGATGGCATGGGAGCTCTGAATATCCCGGCCGGAGGTCAGGCCGCTTCTTTTACAGGGCTTACACCTGATATCACTTATTATTTCAAAATATTCCCCTTTACCAATACCGGCAGCGCTATCGATTTTAAAACCGATGGAACACCACCCGCGGCCCAGGCAACAACGGAGCAATCAAATGAAGTGGATATCCTGTTTACTACATTTGATACCGGCTGGGAGAACTGGACATCATACAACGTTACAGGCGACCAGGTTTGGATTATTGATGATATTCACGGATTGGAGGGTACTCCATGTGCCAAGATGAGTGGGTTTGTAAATCCTACGTCCTTTGAGAATGAAGATTGGCTGATTTCTCCTTCTCTAAACCTAAGTAACTATGATAACGAAAATATGTCGTTTTTCTCTGCTGTGGGATACACAGGGCCGGCCTTACAAGTAAAAGTTTCTTCTGATTATGACGGTGTGGGAAATCCAAACGATTTTACCTGGGAAGATTTTACCGGTGCGGCACAATGGCCGGTCGAGGGATCCTTCTTTGAATATACATCTTCGGGCGTTCTTGATCTTTCAAATTACACCGATCAAAGTATAAATATTGCTTTTGTTTTTTATTCGACAATTGATGAATCGGCAACATGGGAATTAGATAACATCAGGGTTGCCGGCGAAGGCGATGTTGTAGTTACCCCGGAACCTACAAACTACCCAACAGCTTATGTAGTTACAGCAGCTAACCAAACAATATCCGCAAGCTGGACTGATGCCACCGGCGAAGTTATCCCCGAAGGCTATGTGGTGATGATTAGCGATCAAACCGAGTTTACCAATCCTGAGGATGGCACACCCGTAGCCGATGATACTGACCTGAGTGATGGCAATGGTGCCCTGAATGTAATGCCCGGCGTTGGAGCTTGTTCTTTTAGCGGATTAATGGAAAGTACAATGTATTACACTACAATTATTCCCTATACAAATTCAGGATCATTGATCGACTACAAAAATGACGGTTTTCCACCCAACGGCTCTGCAACAACCGGCGAGGCTGCCCCGGATATTCTCTTTACAACTTTTGATGAAGGTTGGGAAAACTGGACATCGTATAGCGTTACCGGCGACCAGGTTTGGGATAGAGACAATACCTATGGAATTGGTGGTACTCCTTGCGCCAGCATGAGTGGTTATGAAGGAGCTGCATTCGATAATGAAGATTGGTTAATCTCACCATCCATCGACCTAAACAATACAATCAATGAAACTCTGGAGTTTAATTCAGCATCTGCTTATACCGGCCCGGCTCTCGAAGTTTTTATTTCTACAGATTATGATGGTGCAGGAAATCCCAACGAATTTTCCTGGGATAATTTTACCAATCTGGCACAATGGCCAGCCGATACTTCATACTTCGATTGGACTTTATCAGGAACTCTTGATATTTCGACTTACACTGATCAGGCAATTTTCATTGCTTTTAAATTTACTTCCACTACCGATGGATCGGCTACCTGGGAAATAGATAATATCCGCGTTCAGGGCGAGCCCAACAGCATTGGCGAGAATCAAAATTCTTTATCCATCAGCCTGTATCCAAACCCTGGCAAGGGAATGCTCTATTTCGAGGCTAAAGAATCCGTGAATTCCATTGAGGTTTTCAATCTTATCGGAATGAAAGTGTATGAAATAAACACTAAGGGATTCAGTGGTCAAATCGACTTAACAGCCCTCCAAAACGGGATTTATATGGTGCGCGTTTCCGCTGATGAAAAAGTGGGTACAAAGCGTGTAATCATTCAGTAATTGTATTAACATTCAAAATAACAATTTCATTTAGAAACTACTATTATGAAAAAATTAACATTAATATTTCTGGCCATTTTCGGTGTATTTGCCCTTCAGGCGCAGTCGCCGCTAAACTGGGTAGCAGATACAGATATTGAGCCTTTCCAGGAATCCACAAATGTTTACGAAGGCAACTACAGTTGTGGAATCATTGTAAATACAGGCATACAGGGCAACTGCGACCTTGATAATTCCGTAGAAATTCCTGTTATCGGTGGCGACACTTATAAAATGTCCTTCTGGGGATATTCAAGCGAATTTATCCGTATTCGTGCCAAAATTATTTGGTCGAACGGAAACACCGAATATGCAACTACCTACCTGGGTCCTAATACCGGTGGATGGCTCGAATTCTCTTTCGAAGGCAATGTGCCCGATGATGCAACAGGTGCTTTTGTGGGCGTTCGTTTTTATGATGTTCAACCAAATTTTGTTCCCGGCGAAATTCAGTATGTTGATGCCTTTACTTTCGAATCTCCAACCGGAACTCCTTTAACTGTTGAAAATGGAGATTTTGAACAATGGTCGGGACTTGCCCCGGAACCCACCAACTATCCCACCGATTTTGCCGGTGAAGCAGTTGGACTGGGAGCAGCACTTTCGTGGATCGATGCTGTTGGCGACCAACTTCCGGCCGCCTATCTAATAAAAGCCAGTACCGAAGATAACATCAGCCTTCCCGAAGACGGCGTGTATGTTTCTGATGACCTCGACCTCAGTGATGGTACAGGGGCTGCAAATGTGGCTTTTGGTGAAGAAGGCTTCACTTTTCCAAACCTTGAAGCTTCAAATACTTATTATTTCAAAATTTTCCCTTACAGCAATTCAGGTGCAAACGTGGATTACAAAACTGATGGAACACCTCCGGCAACCGAGGTGCAAACCTCCGATGTAGTAAATATTCTGTTTACAACATTTGATATTGGTTGGGAAAGCTGGACATCGTATAGCGTTACAGGTGATCAGGTTTGGGGTATTGATGAAATTCACGGATTAGAAGAAACCCCATGTGCCAAGATGACCGGATATGTCGGTGGGTCTTTTGAAAATGAAGATTGGTTGATTTCTCCATCTATCGACCTGAGTGACTTTTCTAACGAAAACCTGTCATTTTTCTCTGCTGTTGGATATACCGGGCCTGCACTTCAGGTAAAAGTTTCTTCTGATTATGACGGTGTAGGAAATCCAAACGATTTTACCTGGGAGGATTTAACCGACCAGGCACAGTGGCCACCTACCGGATCTTTCTTTGAATATACAAATTCAGGCGTTCTTGATATTTCCAATTATACCGATCAAATAATAAACATTGCTTTTGTTTTTTATTCCACTGATGTGGAATCTGCAACATGGGAATTGGATAACATTCAAGTTGTTGGCGAAGGGCAATACATCCCCAACCCGGAACCCACGAACTATCCGGCCGATTTTGCAGCTACAGCACAAGGCCAAAGCATTTCAGTTAACTGGACTGATGCCACAGGTGATCAGCTTCCGGCAGGTTACCTCGTGTGGGCTTCTGATAATACTTTTGTAGAAGTACCCGTAGATGGAATACCGGTAGTAAACGATCCTGACCTGAGTGATGGCTCAGCCGTGCTCAACATCGCTTATGGCGTTGAAGCCTGTGCCTTTAATAATCTTGAAGCGCCCACAAGCTATTATTTTGCTATTTTTCCATACACAAATACAGGCGTATTTATCGACTATAAAACTGATGGTACCTTCCCTACCGCCGAGGCTACCACAGTACCGGTTTCGTATTTGTTGTTTGCCGATTTTAACGATGACTGGGGCGGATGGACGCCCGTAAGCATCGTGGGCGAACAGGTGTGGAGTCGCGACAATACTTATGGTCTCGAAGGCACACCATGTGCTTTGATGAGTGGATATGCCGGTGGAAATTTTGAAAACGAAGACTGGTTGATTTCTCCCGAACTCGATTTTTCAACGACTACCAATGAAGTGATGCGCTTTTACACGGCACGAAATTATTCAGGCCCTGATCTGCTGCTGAAAGCATCCATTGATTATGATGGTGGCGGGGATCCTACAACAGCAACCTGGACTGACATCACCGATCAGGTAAACTGGTCGAACGGTGCTTTTGTCTGGACTGAATCCGGCGCCATTTCCCTATCACAATTTTCAGGCAATACGGTTTATCTGGCGTATCAGTTTTTCTCAACCATCGAGGCCTCTTCAAACTGGGAAATAGATAACGTGGAAATTACGCAAGAGGAACTGACAGGTGAACCTACGAACTATCCCATGTCGTTTACGGCGATGGCCAGCGAACAAACCATTACCCTTTCCTGGGTTGATGCCACGGGCGATGTACTCCCGGATAATTATCTTATTAAAGCAGATAATCAAAATGCCATTGCCCTTCCAGTTGATGGCGTTCCTGAAGCCAACGATGCCAACCTTGCCGATGGCCTGGGTGCGATGAATATTGAATATGGAGTTGAAACTTACACCTTTATTGGCTTACAGGAAAGCACAACGTATTATTTCAAAATCTTTCCATACACCAACTCGGGAACATTGATCGATTACAAAACCGATGGTACGCCTCCTGCTGCAAATGCTACTACCGCAGAAGACCCTTTCGAAACCCTGCTTTTTACTACTTTTGATGAAAGCTGGGAAGATTGGGAACAGATAAGTGTTACCGGCGACCAGGTTTGGGATCGTGACAATATCTTTGGTATAGAAAATACGCCTTGTGCAAAAATGAGCGGATACAACGGACAATCCTATGCCAACGAAGACTGGTTGATTTCCCCTCAAATAGATGTTGCCAATCCAACTATTTTGGAAAGATTAATTTTCAATTCCGCGAAAGCATACACCGGCATGCCATTGCAGGTAAAAATATCAGTCGATTATGATGGCGATCCCACTACAGCTACCTGGGATGACCTGACCGATCAGGCTGTTTGGCCCGAGGATGGTTCTTTCTTCGTGTGGACAAACTCCGGCATCATTGATATTTCAAACTGGGGCAATGATAAAATAAACATAGCCTTTGTTTACCAATCAACCGATGTTGAATCGGCTACATGGGAAGTTGACAATATTTATGTAAAAGCACAAACTTATGAAAGTGTTAGCGAACTTGCAAAAAATAACATCAATATCTATCCCAACCCCGGCAATGGAATTTTCAATATCGAAAGTTCCAATACCATCAAAGTTATCGAAGTATTTTCGTTAACCGGTGCATTGATGGCGCAGCAAAATCCTGATACATCAATAACAAGAATTGATTTGTCGGATTTGAACCAGGGCATTTATTTCGCACGAATTACAGATGGTGAAGGAAACATTATCACCAATAAAATTGTAATAGAATAACTTTATAAAAGGCGTTCCGGGTAAAACCGGGATGCCTTTTTGCTTTTAAACTTTTTTTATTTATTCACATAAAAAACCTAACGTATTATGAAAAGATTTAGACAAATTTTAATGATGGTGCTATTTTCAATAGTAGCACTTAATGTTTCAGGACAGGCCAGCGACCTGTTCTTTTCGGAGTATGCCGAAGGCAGCAGTAACAACAAGTATCTGGAAGTTTACAATGGAACTGGTACTGACGTTGACTTGACTCCATATATAGTTAAACTTGCTAATAATGGTGGGGATTGGGGAAATACGGTTGATCTATCAGGCATACTTTCTGATGGGGATGTTTATGTAATCGCAAATTCTTCAGCCAGCGCAACTATTTTGGATGCCTCAGATATTACTAGTAATGTTACTTGGTATAATGGTGACGATGCGCTTGGCCTTTTTAAAGATGATGTTTTGATAGATGCAATTGGCGTTCAGGGTGAAGATCCGGGAAGTTACTGGCCCGTTGCTGGCGTGTCTAATGGCACACAAGAACACACCCTTGTAAGGAAACCTGATGTTTGTGATCCCACAGACGACTGGGCTTTATCAGCCGGTACCAATGCAGATGATTCGCAATGGGTTGTATTCCCACAAGATAATTGGGATAATCTTGGGTTTCATGTTTCCGATTGTGCCGGAGGCCAAACTGTTGCTTTGCCATCATTTTCTCCTGCTGCAGGAACTTTCACCTCTCCTATTAATGTAGAGATAAGCTGCACCACTCCTGATGCAGATATTTATTACACCACCAATGGCTCTGACCCTGACGAAACTTCAACATTGTATGAAACACCTATTCCAGTTTCTGAAACTACAACCATCAAAGCGAAAGCTTATGCTGATGATTATAATCCAAGTTTTATTGCCACCGCCGTTTATACTTTCCCTGCAACCGTAGCTACGCTTGCTGAGCTTCGCGCCGGAACCATAGGAAATACATACATTGTAACCGGAGAAGTATGGTTGACGTTCCAACAAGATTACCGTGGGAATAAATATTTCCAGGATGAAACTGCCGGAATTCTAATCGATGATGTAGCCGGAAATATTACTTCCGACTTCGAAATCGGCGATGGTGTTGTCGGATTATCCGGAGTATTGGGCGAATATGGTGGCATGATGCAGTTTGTCCCTGATAGCGATCCCGGCGATCCGGTTTCTTCAGGAAACTTCCCCGAACCACAGGTGATAACTGTGGGTGAATTGTTTTTAAATTTCGAATTGTATGAATCAGAACTGGTTCGCCTGAACGATGTAAGCTTTGCAGATGGTGGTGGTGCTTTTGCCAATGGTTTGGTTTATCCAATTTCTGACGCTTCAGATGCTGACGGTGATTTCAGAACTACTTTTTACGATATGGATTATATTGGCACAGCCATCCCCGATTTTCCGATCGATCTCGTTGGTTTACCAAATTCCAGGGTGGTGGAAGGAAATCTTTTTACCAGCCGTAACCTTAACGATTTTATCCTCGGCAACCTTGTGCCCACTCCTACATTCGACCCTCCGGGAGGCGATTATGAAGTTGCACAGGAAGTTGAAATAAGTTGTGCCAACGATGATGCAGAAATTTATTTTACCACCAATGGCAGCGATCCTGATCAAGACTCAGAATTGTATATCGACCCCATCAACATTTCCGAAACCACAATCCTCAAAGCCCGTGCTTATGCCGATGGTTTTGAACCCAGCCTTATTGCTACAGCACAATATAATTTTGCTGCTACGGTGGCTACACTTGCCGAATTAAGAGCTGGCGTGATTGGTAATACTTACACTGTTTCAGGAGAAGTATGGCTTACCTACCAGCAATCCAACCGGAATCAAAAGTTTATACAGGATGTTACCGCAGGTATTTTGATTGATGATGCCGGCGGAATTATTACCTCCGATTATGAAATAGGTGATGGTATTACAGACCTCTCCGGCGTTTTGGGAGAGTATGGCGGAATGTTGCAGTTTGTTCCGGATGTTGATCCAGGCAACATCACTTCCTCAGGGAATTTCCCCGAGCCGCAGCTTGTTACTATTGGTGAACTTTTTACCAATTTTGAAAACTATGAATCTGAGCTTGTGAAAATTGAATCGGCAATGTTTGCTGATGGCGGCTCTACATTTGCCACTAGTCAGGTATATGCAATTTCTGATGATTCGGAGGCCGAAGGTAATTTTAGAACCAGTTTTTATGATGCAAGCTATATCGACTCGATTATTCCTGTTGTTCCTACCGATATTATAGGTCTGCCAAATTCGCGTACTGATGGCGAATATATTACAGCAAGAGAGGATAGTGATCTGATTCCCGAAGTTGTTCCACCAACTATTGTGGTTACATCGCCCAATGGCGGCGAAACCTGGGAACAGGGCGAAACCTACGACATTACATGGGTAAATGTAAACTTTACCGGCAATGTTAATATTAACATCACCAAAGCTCCTTTCACCAACATTTCGCTGATAGCCAATATAGCAAATACAGGAAGCTGGAGCTGGACTATTCCCGGAGCATTTGAAACCGGCGCTTACAAAATAAAAGTTGCCGGAGTAACAGCGGGCGATCCTTTCGATTCAAGCAATGAAACCTTTGCTGTCTCTGAGCCACTCCCTGATCCCAATATTGTGATCAACGAAATTATGTACAACCCTGCGGGTTCTTTAGGACTTGATGATTATTTCGAATATCTTGAATTGTACAATAACAGTGGATTTGATGTTGATATCTCAGGCTGGAGTTTTGCACAGGGTATAACTTATGTATTTGATGAAGGAACAATACTCGCGGATGCCAACTATTTAGTGGTAGCTCGTGTTCCCGATAGTATCATAGCCTATTATGGAATTACAAATCTTGTTGGCCCATTTAGTGGTGCCCTTAGCAATGGTGGCGAAACCCTTGAGTTGGTTGATGCAAATGCTACATCAATGGATATTGTAACTTATGACGATGGTGGAGAATGGCCTTCGGATCCCGATGGAAGCGGTCCTTCACTCGAATTAATAGACCCGAACTTTGATAACAGTTTGGCCGAAAGCTGGGCAGCAAGTCTAATCGATAATGGAACTCCCGGAATACAAAACTCTGTGTCTGGTGTTGAATTGCTTACCCTTGTTGCACCCAACGGTGGCGAAACTTTCGAGCAGGGAAGCTCACAGGAAATTACCTGGACATATTCTGGCTTTGATGGCGCCCTGATGATAAAACTCATCGATGTGATTCTTGAAGATACCACAACACTTGCCACCAATGTTCCTGTTGAATATGGATTATGGGATTGGGAAGTCGCCGGTAATTTAACCCCAGGTGCAAATTATAAAATTATGATTGCCGAAATGAGCGATGTTGAGCCCATGGACGAAAGTGATGCCGTATTTAATGTGGTTGAACTGATTATTCCTGTTATTACGGTAACATCACCCAATGGTGGCGAAGTTTGGGCGCAGGGAACTGCACATCAAATTACATGGACTTCCGAGTTCTTTGAAGGAGATGTGAAAATTGAGCTTAATGATGGTGTTAGAGGACTCACGATGATTGAAGATTCTATTCCTGTTGCTGATAAGAATTATACCTGGAATATTCCTGCTGATCTTTTGGTTGGTGATACCTATACCATTATCATTTCCGGAATGGAAACTGGTGGGCCAACTGACGAAAGTGATGCTGCGTTCTCCATTATCGAACCCATGCCAATTCCCGATTTGGTGATCAACGAGCTGATGTATAACTCATCAGGTTATGATAACGAATGGTGCGAAATATACAACCGTGATGATGTTTCCATCGACCTTGAAGGTTTTTACCTCCTTGATTCTGACGATACACATATCCCCGTTGTATTCCCGGCAGGATATTCAATAGCTCCCGGACAGTATTTTACTGTTTCGCTGGAACTGTTAGCCCTTCCACTGCATTTCGTGCCTGACTTTGAGGGAAATGCAGAATGGTCTTTAGCTAATAGCAGCGATGATCTGAGGATTTTTAATCCCGCAGGTCAACTGGTTAATAATGTTAACTATGATGATGGTGCCCCATGGCCAACCGAACCCGATGGAGATGGCCCTTCACTCTCACTACTCGATCCTACGCTGGATAACAGTGTTCCCGAAAACTGGGCAGCAAGTATTCAAGACCTCGGAACTCCAGGAGCTGTTAACTTTGGTACGATGCCTGAAATTACGCTTACTGCACCAAATGGTGGTGAAACCATTAATCAGGGAACAAACTACGATATTATCTGGAACTATGCCAACTTTGAAGGAACGGTGATGATTGAGTTGATGACTTCTGAGAAAGCAAGCACAACACTGGGTTATGCCCCTGTTGCTGATATGATGTTCGACTGGGAAGTAGTTGAAGATGTAGCCGAAAATTACCTGATCAAAATTTCGGATTCAATTACCGGCGATCCAATGGATGAAAGTGATGCCGTATTCTCTATCATTCCTCCGGTAGAACTTCCTGATATCGTAATTAATGAAATCGTGTATAATACTCCCGAGTCAGACATCGATACCCTCGAATTCATCGAACTCTACAACAATGGAGACATGGCAGTAAACCTCGAAAACTGGTACTTTAGCCAGGGTGTTACTTTGGTGTTCCCAAATTATGAACTGGCACCGGGTGCGTATGTAGTTACCGCTTACAGTACAGAAATAATGCTGAATGCTTTTGGTATTGTTGCTATCGAATGGACAGACGGAGGATTAAAAAACAGTGGAGAAGACATTGAATTGCGTAATGCCACCGATCAGGTGATTGATTTTGTGGATTATGATGACGGTGGTTCCTGGACAAGTGCTCCTGATGGTTATGGTCCTTCATTAGCCCTCATCGACCCATCTTCCGACAATGAACTTCCCGAAAACTGGGGAGCAGAAACCGTTTTTGCTTTTGACCATCCGATAGGTATTCCTGTATATGCTTCTCCGGGAGCAATAAACTTTTCAACACCCGGACAAGGAATTCTCATTTCGTCAGGCTGGGAAGGTGTTTCAACCTATGTAAACCTTAACAATCCTGCCGTAGAGACCAACATGGCTGTTGTATTAAACGACCTTGTGGTAATGCAGGACTTCAGTAGCCTCTATTTCCCCGAATATGGAATCAATACCATTGGCGACTGGAACTACAACAAAGGTTATCAGTTGAAGCTAAATAACAAACGTTACCTGGTGCTTTACGGAGAAACAACAAGAAATAAAACCGTTTCACTTTCCACAGGCTGGAACAGCTTACCCGTTCTGAGTTCTTGTGATGTTGAAGCCGCAACACTTTTCGGCGGGATAAGCGAAATTATCTTTGTGAAAGAAATGGGTGGCGAGGGAATTTATTGGCCGGCAGGTGCATTGTTCAGCCTCGAATATCTCGAATCTGGTAAATCATATTTTATTAAAGTTAGCGGTGCAGTGGATATTACATTCCCTGCCTGTGTTGCAAAAGCAAATTATGAAACTTCACAAAACACCTTCACCAATAATACAAACTGGAATGATGTGAGCTATACAGCCGCTTCCCATACTTTTGGTATTGCCGAAAATGCCATGACAATGTTTAAAGAAGGCGATGTTATTGGAGTTTTTACAAATGAAGGACTTTGCGCCGGAATGATTAAAGTTTCCAACACAAGCAACGCACTCATGGCATGGGCCGATGATGTCTTCACAGACAAGTTGGATGGATTTACTGAAAATGGGGCTTTGAATTTCAAACTATTTGTTTCTTCCACGGGTGAAGTCGTTGATTTGATTCCAACTTATGATGTTGACTATGATAGCGATGGTGTTTTTGTTAGCCACGGGATTTCCCGTATTGTTGACTTTAAGGCCGGAACAACAGGGATTTCGGAAACACAAGAATCTGTATCTGTCTATCCAAATCCCACTTCAGGAGTGCTGAACATTAATGTTAATGGAAATGATTTCGATTATTTTGAAATCTATACCGCCATTGGCCAAAAAGTTTTTGAAAGCATAATGGCCGATAACATCCAACAAATTAATATTAAAAACCTTGAAAATGGTTTCTACTTTATTAAATTTGTAAGTTCTGCCTCGGGGGTCAACAAAACCATTAATTTTATTAAAAACTAAAACATTAAATAAAGGTGATTGACAGGTTGCATTACAAGCTCAGAATACTTTGATCAGATAACGATCATTAAGCTCATGGGCTTTTAATGCAACCTTTTTTTTAGTTAAGATTAAAGAGGTAAGTCTAAAAATCAGTAGTTTGGGAAAGTCCCCTTTAGGCCAGCCTCGCCGGCTAGGCGGGGGATTTAGGGGTGAGGTGGCTTTTTAGACTGGTATCATTAAACAATTCATTTATTAATTCAATAATTATTCATTAAAATTTAAACATGATGAAGAAATTTTCACTTTTAATTTTCACTGTGCTGATAAGTAGCTTTTTGGCTTTCACCTACGCACAGGTTGACGTAACCTTTCAGGTTGATATGTCCCAACAAGCAGTTAGTGGTGATGGTGTAAGTGTTGCCGGAAACTTTCAGGTAGCGGCTGGCTATCCCTCAGACTGGACACCAGGCGGAACAATGTTAACCGAAGAAACTCCTGGTATTTATTCTGTAACCGTTCAGCTCCCCGCCGGTACCTATGCTTTTAAATACATTAACGGCATTTCATGGGGGCAGGACGAATCTGTACCCGTATGTTGTGTCGTTGACAATAACCGTCAGTTGGTCGTGGGTTCTGATCCTGTTGTACTCGATGCGGTATATTTTGGCACCTGCCATACTGCAACAGCAGTAAATTACGATGTAACTTTCCAGGTAAACATGGCCGATCAATCAGTTACTGACGGCGTATTTGTTGCCGGGAATTTTCAGGGCTGGAGCGCTTCGGCCAGTGAAATGACTGTAGCGTATGATGACGTGTATGAGTTCACCGCTTCATTGCCTTTGGGTATGTGTGTTGAATACAAATTTATCCTTGGCCCCGGAAATTGGGAAACTGTTCCCGGCGGATGCAATTCCGGTGGCAACCGTGTAGTTAGCGTTCCTGATGGCGGTATAGTACTCGACCCGGTGTGCTGGGGCGAATGTGTTGATTGCGCAGCCCCTTCGGTGGATGTTACCTTCCAGGTGGATATGAGTAACGAAACTGTTGCAGGTGATGTAAATATTGTTGGTAGTTTCCAGGGATGGAACTTGGGAGCAAGCACAATGACAGATGCAGGAAGCGGGATTTATACCTTAACCGTGAATATCAATGTTGGCGAACATGTTACCTATAAATACATCAATGGAAATGACTGGGGTTTATCTGAAATTGTTCCTTCCGAATGTGGCGAAGACGATGGCTACGGCGGTTTTAACCGTTCTTTAGATGTTCTTGATGTAAACACAATCCTCGATCCTGTTTGTTTCGGAAGCTGCGAGGCTTGCGAAGGCGGGACTACCGATCTTTTCTTTTCAGAATATGCTGAAGGTGATGGTGGCAATAACAAATATGTTGAAATCTATAATGGCACCGGAGGCACAGTTGACCTTTCAAATTACCGCACACACCGCATTTCAAATGGTGGTAACTGGGATGAATATATTTATGATTTCGCTCCTGGAGCCGTTATCGAAGACGGAGCCGTTTATGTAATATCCAATAGCCAGTCTATTACTGAAATTACTGAAAAAGCAGATGAATTTACTGCGCTTTGCTATTTTAATGGTGATGATGCTGTTGGTTTATCAAAATTGGTAGGTGGCGATTGGCAAATTATAGATGTAATTGGTGCCGAAGGCCCTGATCCTGGTTCTGGTTGGGAAGTAGCCGGAGTTTCTTCTGGCACAGCAAATCATACCTTGGTAAGAAAACCTGATGTTTGTGGCCCCAATGCCGACTGGACTTCATCAGCAGGAACAGACCCCAACGATTCAGAATGGATTGTTTATGATGCCAACACCTGGGATTACCTTGGTTTCCATAATGCCGTATGTGGAGGATCAGCCCTGGTAGCTACACCTTCATTTTCGGTTTCAGGAGGAAATTATTTGGTTGCTTTCGATTTGGAAATCAGCTGCGACACTCCAGACGCAACAATATATTTCACCACTAATGGTTCAGACCCAGATCAATCATCCACACTATATAGCGGAGCTATCAACATTAGCACATCCACCGAAGTAAAGGCCAAGGCCTTTGCTATAGGATATGGAAGTAGCTTTACTGCATCAGCCAGCTATGTATTCCCCGTAGATGTAGCCAATCTTGCAGAACTGAGAACTGCCTTCGTTACCGATCCGGATGGATTGTATAAAGTTACTGGTGAAGTGGTGATCACTTATCAACAATCCTACAGAGGTCAAAAATGGCTTCAGGATACCACTGCTGGTGTAATGATTGATGATCCCAATGGCGTAATAACTACAGGATATGCAGTTTATGATGGTATTACCGATATGATCGGAAATTTAACCGAATACGGTGGAATGATAGAATTTCTCCCCGATACCGATCCCGGTGCTGCAACTTCCACAGAAAATGTTATTGTTCCCAAAATTATTACAATCAACGATTTGGTTGGTAATTTCGAAGATTATGAATCAGAATTGGTTCAAATTTTAGGTGTTTCCTTTGATGCTGCCGGTGCAACATTTGATGATGGGACACCTTATGCAATAAGCGATGTTAGCAAAGCAGATGGTTTTTTCAGAACTACATTCTATGGTGAGGATTATATCGGAACAGTAATCCCTCCTGTTGAAATTGGTGTTACGGGCATTTGCAATTCCCGCTACAATGGAGATTATATTACAGCCCGTAATCTTGCCGACCTTGATATACCGGATTACATCATTGTTACCTCTCCAAATGGTGGTGAACAAATCGAACAAGGAGCAGATTTTGATATTACCTGGAGTTCGAATGTAGAAGGCGTGTTTTTAACTGTAGCCCTTGTTCTACCAGATAAAGCCTTTGAAACTTTGGCTGAAAATGTAGCCATTGAAGATGGTGCATTTACATGGTCTGTTACTCAAGAGTATGGCGACAACTATAAAGTTGCTGTTTATGCAGAACCAATCAAAATCCTCGGAGATGAAAGTGATGCTTTCTTCTCTATTGTTCCTCCAATTGATGTTAAGATTACCGAGATTATGTACAATCCACCTGAAGCAGGAACAGACATCCTTGAATTTGTTGAGTTCTACAATAATGGCGAAGGTACTATTAACCTGTTGGATTGGGAAATGACTGAAGGTGCTGACTTTGTGTTCCCCGAGCACATCCTTAATCCGGGTGAATATGTTGTGGTGTGTGAAAATGCTGCAGCATTTATGAGCACTTTTGGAGTTGTTGCCTATGAGTGGAGCGGAAGCTTAAAAAATAGCGGTGAAGATATTGATCTTATTGATAATGCAGGATTTTTACGTGCCTATGTTAACTATGATGATTATTGGTATCCCGAAACCAGGGGAAACGGACCTTCTTTAACTTTCTGTGATCCTTCGCTGGATAACGAAGACCAGACAAATTGGGGAGCCTCAACAACGCTTGCTGCCATCAATACTGATGGAAATGGTATCTATTGCACCCCTATGGCCGGCTGTGGAGAAACTCCTGTTTTGCCAGTGTTTTACACTGATGGTTGGACAAGCATGTCGAGCAATCTTGAGCCTGCAAAAATTTCCATGGAGGAACTCTTTGCTCCTGTTGATGCAAAAATGATAATTCTTCTCAACGACATGGGTATTTACTGGCCTGTTCAAAGCATTAATACAATCGGTGAATGGGATAGCTACAAAGGCTATAAGGTTAAATTCAACTACGATGCCTATTTTGTGTTCAATGGTACTGAAATGACAAATAAAGTATTTGAATATGGTGTAGAAATGACCTTAGTTCCGGTATTGAGCAAGGAACCAATTTCTCTTTTAAGCCTGATTCCACAATTTGAAGGAAACGTTGAGTTTATGTTCGACCTGGAAACAGGAAATGTTTACTGGCCCGAAGGTGGCATTGTTCCCGGCGTAGTTGGAGCACTTGAAACTCTTATGCCCGGCCATGCCTATTTCACCAAGTTCACTGCTCCCGGCTCTATCGACTTCGACCTTGTGCCTCCAAAAGCAGGAGTTACTGCCACAACTGTTTTCGAAAATTACACAGCGTGGAGTGATGTTAACAAAACCGGCGTGCAACACATTATCTCCATTACCGAAACTGCCCTCGATGGCCTTGAAGCCAACGACATGATCGGAGCATTTAATGCACAGGGTAATTGTGTTGGTATGGCAAGTTATTCCGGAGAAGAAACTGTGCTTCCGTTGGTAGTTTATGGTGATGATATGACCACCGAAGCCATTGATGGTATGATTGAAGGAGAAAACCTAAACTTCAGGGTTTATCGCTTTGGCCAGGAAATTGAAGCTGCTGCTATTTACAACATGCAGATTCAAAATCATGATGGTTTGTTTGCTGAAAACGGCCTTTCGATGATCAATGGGTTTAAATTGGGCGCTACCGGAATTGGCGAGCAAAACAATGCATACAGCATTTATCCAAATCCGGGCAACGGACAATTAAACATTGATGTTGTTGGAAGTTTTGATGTAACAGTTTCAAATGCTCAAGGTCAACTGGTTTACAAAGGACAGATCAACGGAAATTCTGTGATCAACCTGAGCGATCAGCCCGAAGGTATTTACTTCATAAAACTCACCGGCGAAACCTCCACCATGATCGAAAAAGTGATCATTAAATAATCTGTACGATGACTATTGATACGATGACTTAAAGTCATCGTATCAATTTTTTCAAGTCATCGTATCAATTTTACCAGAATATTTCATCCGGTGGTTTTCATAATCACCGGATTTTTTTCTGATCTTAAACTTTAATACATCATCAAAAAATGGATTTTGAAAAGGGTTATATTTACCATATTTACAACCAGGGAAATAACAGACAACAAATATTCTTGCATAGGGATAACTACATGTTTTTTCTACAAAAAATCAAAACTCACATTCTACCCCATTCAGATATACTGTCCTGGTGTTTAATGCCAAATTATTTTCATCTGATGGTGTTCGTATTTGAATTGGAAGTTCCTCTTATGGAAAGTGATACGATGACTTCAAGTCATCGTATCACTCAATCCCGGACCTCACGAAGCATCAACCAATCCATATCAATAATGTTGCGGTCATATACTCGTGCTATTAACAATCAACAAAACATAACAGGATCATTGTTTAAAGCACATACCAAGGCTGAATGTGTGAATTGCCCAAATGGGATTACGCCTTCCTTTATTACAAAGGAAGGAATAACCCGGATTAATATTAAACAACCTGAAGAACAATACCCACAAATTTGTTTTGATTATATTCATCAAAATCCGGTGAAGGCAGGATTGGTTAAGAAAATAACAGATTGGGAGTTTTCTTCGGCCAGAGATTATGCAGGATTAAGAAATGGAAAATTGGTAAACAAGCAAGTTGCCAACGAATATCTGAATACCGCTTGCAAGTGATCTACTATATGACTATTGATACGATGACTTAAAGTCATCGTATCAATTTTACCAAAAAAATATTATATCCGGATTTTTTTTAAATCACCTTCAAAAATTAAAAAAACCGATAACTTTCAAATCATTTACATTCCGGAAAGGTGATGCTGCAATCTGCATTAACCTTTATCCAATAAGCTTTTCCCGGTAATAAAGTATTCAAAGTGTAAATTGATTTCTCCGGCCAAAAAACTTCAATATCTGCCACCTCGGTAACAACAACAATTTCAGAGTTTATTTGATCACTTATTTCAACAAGCTCGATTTCACAATTACTGAGAACGGGAATCAGGTTCCAGCCTTCAAGAAGCGAAATGGTATTTTGCGAGTATTGAAATCCGTTAAATTGCAGCATGGCATTTTGTGATAGTTTAATAATATACCCTGAAGAGCGATCCCAATCACCCAGCGTATTCACAGCATTTTGCGGATAATACATTCCTTCCTGGTTTTGTATAAGCACCAATTCATTCTCGATGGGAGATAAAATATCACTTACACTTGGTGTAGCTTGTATCAAATAACTTGACAGCCCGCTCCAGCCCCCGGGCAAATCAACAGATTGCTGCACCTGTGCAGGAATAACATAAACGCTTATTTCGTCCGATGCATACTGGAAAGAAGCATCCACCACATTTACCGAATAGGTAGTTGTAGTATCCGGGCTAACTGTTATTGGATTTCCAAAACCACCATTGCTCCAAACAAAAACATAAGGAGAAGAGCCACCTGTAACAGTTGCCAATAACTCTGTTTCTTCGCCCTGCAAAATAGTAACATCGAACCCGGCATCAACCGAAAGGGGCGAAATTTCTTCAGCAAGATATTGAGCCCTTGCCGGCAAAAAACCCTCTTTACTCACCACCAGCAATGGCCGGCCAAAACCGTTTCCGAGCCATTTATACTCAGTAATTTCCCGTCTTACAGGAATGCCTGTTTGCAATGAATCAATATAAATGCTATCAAAAGTTATCAGGGTTGATTTCATACGAATCGTTTGAAATGTCCCCAATGGCGTGGTCAATGTTCCCCAACCATCCACGGTATTCAAACGCTTGCGGTAAGTTTCATAGTAGCCCAAATCCGGAATATCCAAACTAAAAGAAGATTCGGAGGAATCTGCCGAACTACCTGCCGAAATCGGAAACGAATACAATAATTCAGGATTGTTATATTTAATCGGGATGGGAATATCACTAATAGTAAGTCCAAACCCCACCCTTGCATAAGATGTGTTTTGTTCCTTAAAAAAGTCATAATAATCACTTATTGCAACTCCGGGAATAAACATAATATCATCGCCGGGCGAAGCGATAGATGCGGGTGGATTCCAAAAAGGCCAGTTAAAAACAGCCTGGTAAAGCAAGGGTGTGGACGAAACAGAAACATAAACCTCTGCATTCTGTGAACCAACTCCAAGTTCTGAAAAATTCCAGGTATAATTATTCCCGGTCTCGGTGTAATCAATGCCTACAGGTGGAAGGGTTTCGGTGTAAAGCAGCGAATCTCCCACATTGGGCATATCGTTGCGGGTAATGGTGATTTGAGAAAATAAAACTTCGCAAAACAGGAAGAAAATCAGAAGCAATGGTATTATTCTTTTCATAATGTATGTTTTATGCAAATGTAATAATTCCCCTTTGACAGGGATATTTAGAACCAAAAAAAAAGCCGCCCATTGCTGAGCAGCCTTTACATATTTTATGATACGTTCATCTTATTGATGATCTTTTACAACTTCGATCAACTCGGGCAAATCCATACCCAGGTCTTTGAGATGCTCAATTTTTGGCACACCATTCATGGTCCAGCCACGGCGTTTGTAAACAGCATCAAGCAATTGTTCGTACTGGCTTTCGCGATATTTACGCATAACAGCAACTTTTTCTTCGCTGCTCTTTCCTTCCGGATCAAAACCAACGACTTCTTTAAGCTGCTTATCATATCGTTCCTGACGTGATTCGTACTCCTCGATGGTAACAGGCCCGGCAGCACGATAGGGCTGTGCATCGCTTTTACGCATCCCGTAACCACGGCGCAGGTTAAAAATGCGCTGGAAGTTATATACACGCTCCGACATGCGAATCATTTCTTTTTTGTCGAACTCTTTTCCTGTAACAGCCTTGTAAATCGTTACATAATTATCGACATGCTCGGGAACTTTTGCAGGTTCGTCAGTTTCGGCATTGTTTTCAGGTTCAACGTCATTCCACGGAAGTTTACATAATCCCATCAATCCAAACCACGTACGAAACATGGGAAAATAATGTAAGGCCTCGGCTTTATCTTCGAATGTAGGAATCTGATTGTTCACCATATCCATAAAAATCAGCCATGCTTCATCGTGTTGAGGGCCTTTGTTGGTCATGGCAAATCCGCCTTGTTGCGCCAACGACTCCTTGGAAACATATTCTGAATATTCCAGCCCTTTGTTTTCCATGCCAATATCCTGGAGGAAATTACGATCGCCCCAGCCTTTTTCAGCAAAAATATCTTTCATTTTATGAATGCCTTGTCCGGCAATCATACCAAAACCTTCGCCACGGGCCAATTGATGCATCAATTCCATTGCTACTTCGGCATTGCCAAAATTAAGTTCAAGTCCACCTGTTCTTTCTTTATTCAGGATGCCATTTTCATAACATTCCATAATAAATGCCATCAGGGTTCCCCAGGTAATGGTACAGATACCATAAGTGTCGCAGTAAAAATTGGATTCGATAACGTAATCGGGATCAAAAATTCCGCAGTTGGAACCCAGGCCGCCAACGTTTTCATACTCAGGGCCATCAACAATTACTTTTTGTCCGGCATAAGGTCCGGTTTTCAATTCAAACTCATCCACACCTTTGGCGCAAGCCATGTTACAACCAATCCAACAACCATCAGGTATGCCTTGTGTAAATTTGGATTTCCAAACTTCCGAATGAATTTTGTCAGCATCGGGATGCGAGCCATATTTGTAATTATTTACAGGAAGCAGGTCATAATCGTTCATGATGTTCACCAGGTGGGCTGTTCCTTTTGTACGCATTTCAGCCTGTGAATCATCGAGTTCACGCATTTCTTTGTTGAAGCGTTTGCCGCGTTCCATGATGGCTTTCAGGTCAACCACATTGTTCAGATTGCCTTTTACTCCCGGAATTTTACACACAATGGCTTTAATTTTTTTATCCCTGAAAACAGAACCGATTCCACCGCGTCCGGCTTGTTTCAAACGAACAAGTTTACGTTTTGGATCATAAAATGTGAAATTGAGCATCCCGATCAGCGAGTTGTCGGCAGCAGAGCCGGCAGCAACAATCCCGATGTTCTTTTTGTCCCTCTCGTCATCGGCATACATTTCGGTGAGCACCTCGCCCAATACGTGGCCGTCCTGAACATCGATGTAAGGCGCTTCAAAAATCTCCACTTTGTGGTTAACACCATCAATAAAAATAATCACATCTTTTTCGGCCTTGCCCTGGATTTCGATGGCATCGAAACCTGAAAACTTCAGGAAAGGGCCAAAAAACCCGCCTACATTGCTGTCGATCGGAATATCGGTTTGGGGTGAAATAGAAACACATATTGATTTCCCGGTTCCTGAATATTGGGTAATACCACCGATGGGGCCGGAAGCAATATTGATCTCATTTTCAGGATCGGTCCATTTAGTGTCGGGTTTGGTGGCATCCCACAGGAGTTTTAAACCATAGCCCCGGCCACCAATAAATTTTTCTTTCATCAAAGGCTCAACATCTTTTTCTTTGATTTGATTATCAGTTACATTAACATACAAAATTTTGTCGGTGTAACCTTTGTCGAGGGCTTTCCAATTGTAAGACCACTCGTTGAGCATTTTATGCATCTTTTTTAATTCTGCAATTTCCATAATTATTTTCTTTTTGTATTGTATCCTTGTGTTGTTAACGAATTCACAAAATTAGTTTTTTTCATTCTCAGCCAAAACTTTGATTATCAGTAAATCCAATATGTGTGATTGTGCATAACGTTTGCTTGCATGATAAACAGGGGTTTTTAGTGTTATTTAAAATGGGTAAATATTATGATGTAAGGAATTGAAACAGGAATAAACTATTTTTGAACTCAAATTCAGCTCATAAAAACCATGAAAAAAAAAGAGATTTTTGAAATATTAAATACAAAAACCATTGGTATTGCCGGATGCGGGGGCTTAGGCTCAAACTGTGCTGCTGCATTGACTCGATTAGGTGTCGGGAAAATTGTCTTAGCCGATTTTGATAAAGTTGACGCATCAAATCTTACCCGTCAATATTATTTTTATGAGCAGATTGGGGAAAAAAAAGTACATGCCCTAACGTACAATTTGCACCATATCAGTCCATTTATTAAAATTATACCCTATGATTTAAAAATTGGCCCTACTGAAATCACCACAATTTTCGAAGATTGCGACCTGATTATTGAGGCTTTCGACCTGGCAGAGATGAAACTTATGATAATAGAAACCTGTGCAGAAAACTTTCCTGTCAAGCCATTAATAGTTGGTAACGGCATGGCCGGATGGGGAAACAACAATGCTATCAAGACCACGAAAATAGGAGAAAACCTTTATGTTTGCGGTGATGGTGTTAGTGAAATCTCTGAGGAGCTTCCTCCGATGGCACCCCGTGTTGGGGTTGTTGCAAATATGCAGGCCAACCTCGCTGTAAGTATTTTATTGAATAATGAAAAACCAATCGAACTATGAACATCACGCTAAATAACCGACCTGATTCTTTTGAAGAAGATACGCTAACTTTTGAGGAATTGATCAAGAAAAAGAATTTCACCTTTAAACTATTAGTAACCAAACTCAACGGCAAGTTGGTAAAAAGGGATGTGCGTTCACAGGTTTCCATCCACGATGGTGATGATGTAACGGTGATGCACCTGGTGAGTGGAGGGTGATTATTACAATATATCAATATGTCAAAAGAAGCCGATCGGACACAAGCTCTTCTTCCAGTGTTTGACCTTCCATTTGAAAGCGCCTTAACATTGAACGGCCAACACTTACATATATCTCACGTTCAAAAAGACCTTCAGGGATAGGTAAATCGCAAATGTAGTTTCCTGATTTTTTGTTTCCATCAATACTGAGGGCTACTTTCACACCTTTGGTCTTAGCCTCGCTAATTTTTTCCATTAAGCGAGCAAGAGAAAAATCCTGAGCTCCATATAAAATACTTTGGCTATGACTATAGGGTGGATCGCAATAAACAAAATCATTAAATTTAGCCATATCAAAAGCATCCTGGTAATCCATTCGGGCAAATTGCACATTCCTCATTCGAATATGCCACTCCCTGACTCGCTTGGTGAAACTTTTAACTGAAATCGGAGTATGAACACCGCAAGGAGTTGACATGTATCCATCTGCTTTTCTAAACCGTACAATTCCTCCATAACAAGACCTTGACAAAAACAAAAAATCGGCTCCATTGGGATTTGAATTATATGCGCTTTTTACATCTTCATAAACCTTGACTTTTTCTTCTTTTTCAATTCTGTTCCTTCGGGTGGCGTACCAATTGATAAGCTTGTCGGGATCATCGGATAAGGTTTGCCAAATTTCGACTAAGGGAGCGAAAACATCCGAACCAAACCCGCTTCGTGGAGCAACTGTTGCAGAAATTGCTCCACTGCCTAAAAACGGTTCATAAAATCTATTGAAATCAATTGGGAAAAACTTCGCAATAGCTCCGGCAAACCGTTGTTTGTTGCCAACCCATTTCAAAAGTTGTGTCTTGGGAGGGTAGTAAGTGGCATATTTCTGATCTATTGTTAACTGCATAATTATAAACTTTTTGACAAATGTTAAATACCTAACTTGGACAAGCCAAAACCAAACAAGGTGATCATGTAAAACTTATGGTGTATTCCTGTTTTGGTTTGTCCAAGTTAGTCGGCAAAATTTATAAATGCATATTTTGCAATTAAGAGCTTTATTATTTATCTTCCTTTCATATTAACGACAATGCATTTTAAATTTTGCATGGATACCTTATCTCTAATATTCTGCCATTTTTTGGCAGAATATTAGAGATAAGTTACTAAATCAACGATTAGGATATTTTGAACGAAAAAGCAATAAAATCCCCAATCCTGATTTTGTAGTGCCAAAAATATTAACCGTAAAGTAAAGCATTTAATGGTGGATGACCATTATACCTGGTGGAAACTTGGACGATCATATTTATGCCGGATCGTTGATATGCTTCACATGGGTTATATTGATGAGGCATTATTTGGAAAAGAAGTCGTAAACCGATTACCGATGCTTGTTAAAGAGTGGATAATTGACTTAAAATAGTCTAATTTCCCCTAAAGTTTCCATCCACGATGGCGATGATGTAATGGTGATGCATTTGGTGAGTGGCGGGTAATGAATTGTGTTTTTGGAATATTTACAAAAATTCCGCATCAAAATTCCCACATCACAAAGCATTGAAAATAACGGGAAAGAAAAGTTGAGAAAAAAGCCGGGTGCAAGGCCAAAATTGCCAAACACTTTTTATCGTGGCCACGTTCTGTACCCACACAAATTGCAGTTGCAATATTTTTACTGAATACCAGCTTATCAAATAGGAGCGGCTTAATGCTTTGTATCGCTAAACCCTGCGAGTTTCCTGCCAAGCCAGGCCATAGGAATGTAGGCCAAACTTAGGTCAAGTATTGAAAACCATAGGGGAGAAGACACCGACAAAACCATTAGAATACCTCCAATTAAAAAGAAGATTCCAATAGTTAAAGCCAGGATCAACTTAAAGTTTGCCGCGAATAAACCGACAATGAATGCACCGGCCAATGTACCGAGGGCATGTGCTAAAAATGGAAAAATAAAATGACGGGCTTCGAATAAGTGCATGTTGGCTTTCAGGCTTTCCATATTCGATGGGTCAACACCTTCGGGTGGAGGGATAATGGAGCCGCTTATTGCAACAAGACCCATATTTACTATACTGCCTGCTACAACGCCGGCAATGAGTGCTAAAATGTTTTTGAAGATAGGTTTCATATTTCTTTAAATTTGATGATTATTAATTTTATTCTGATAAAGATACCTTTCGGAAAAGTCTCAATTGACCTTTAACAATCAGCTTTCCATAAAGTTTATTTGTAAAATGTTTGCAGTCAACATACCGCTCTCGATAACGGGGAGTATTATGTCACTGCCTCTTCATCAAATAAGCGGCATACAATGGCAGGTTGATGAAATTGCCATCGCGGGTGAAGTTGCGGGGCGAACATCGGAAAAGTAGTTTGGGATTGTATTTTTCGTGATAACTAACGAGGCTCTTTTTATTTTTGCTTAGTCCGCTTTTTACCTCTAAGGGATAAATTGATTCTCCGTTTTGAACTATAAAATCAACCTCGGCTTCACTTTTCGATGCCCAGTAATACAGCTCATTATAACCTGAGGCAACCAGCTCAGAGGCGACAAAGTTTTCGATAAAAGCACCGTTATACTCCGAAAAGAGCGCAGCCGGCTCAAGTATGATTGCAGATGTTAACTTTAATATGGCTCCCAGCAAGCCGCTATCCAACATAAAAACTTTAAATTTCGAGTGGTCGGCATAACCTGACAATGGGATTTTTGGTGTGTTTATCTGATATGCCAAATTAACCAATCCCGCACTTTTAAGCCATTCGATGGTTTGCTCATAAGTGGATGCCCGGGCTCCGGAACGAACATCGCTATACTTGAATTTTTTTCGTTCCCGGGCCAACTGTGCCGGTATCGATTTCCAAAGTTCGGCAGTTTTAATGGCTTGCGACTTATCAGTATATTTTGAAAAATCCCTGGTGTAAGCCTGGAGAATTTCTTCCTGAATTGCTCTCGCTGCTACAACATCCTTGTTGTCGAGATAGTTTTGTAAAACTTCGGGCATACCGCCCAAATAAAGATACATTTTATGATGGGTGATTAATTTTTGGTGCAGAACCTCGGGCAGGGGCTCCGAAACATTCATGGTGTTCAATTTATTTTCCAACAACTCTTCTCCAAAAGCTACCAGGTACTCGCTAAAATTCATGGGGTACATCATCAAAAAGTTTACCTTACCCACCGGGAAACTACTTTTTTTACCCATGTTTACACCAAGTAATGAACCAGCCGCGATAATATGGTATTCAGGCGCTAATTCCCGGAAATATTTTAGACTGGTCAATACATCCGGGTTTGATTGGATTTCATCAAAAAAAATCAATGTGTTTTCAGCCTGGATTGCTTGCCCCAGATAAAGTCCGATATTTTCGATAATTTTGGTCGGCTGCAGGTCATCTTTGAAAAAGGTTGCCAACCCCGGATTTTGTTCAAAATTCAGATACACAAAGTTTGCATATTCGGTATTGCCGAATTCATTGATGAGATAGGTTTTCCCAACCTGCCTGGCACCTTGCAATAAAAGCGGTTTCCGATTGCTGTCCCCTTTCCAGTCCAATAAATTTTTATAAAGAATCCTTTTCATATTTCCCGAATTTTATCCATTTTATTAAAAATAATACCGGGAAAAAATGAAACTATTTATAAAGTATCCCGGGAAAAGTGTAGCAAAGTTAAGATTTTATCCCGGAAAAAACGTCAATTCAATTAATTTTATCCCCCAAAAAGTGTCATATTGAGTTAATTTTATCCACCCAAAAGTGTAAATCAATTCAAATTTAGAAGATTGATAAAAGGGAAAAATGTTATAAAAATCTTTTGTGCTATCCAAACCTGAAAAAGCAATCACAGATTCCGGAATAAGTGATATAATTTCACAACTCCTTATTTAGCGAAAATAAATTGTCGCAAATATTTCACTGTGTGTATCTTAGTGAACTTAGTGCCTTCGTGGTAACTTTTCTAAAATCAACACTTAGACACGTAGCACACTCAGGGGCACTAAGAAAAAATAAATAATTTAAACATGACTATAACGACACAGTAATCTATAACTTCATCAAAAAAGGAATTAGATTATCCTCGCCCGAGAGATTCAGTTTTTTTCGCAGGCGGTAGCGGGTCGATTTAATCCCTTCCTCAGATTTATAGGTGATGGAAGCGATTTCTTTTGTGCTCAGATTTAACTTGAGTAATGCCGCGATTTTGATTTCGGAGGCCGTAAGGGTGGGGCAAATTTTTAGCAGATGATCATAAAACTCATTATGAATATTCTTAAATATTTTATCAAATTCCCGCCAGGTGTTTGTGTTGGTCTGGTTTTCAAGCTCTCGTGCTATTTCCTTTATATGTTTCGAGATTTTTTGATCGCCTGAGTGGAGGTTTTTCATCAGCTCAAGTTTATTAATCACCTCACCAATTGTTTCGTTAACCCTCAGCATTTCGATGGCCTTGGCGGCCAGATCGCGGTTTTTAGTCTCTACACTTTCCTGCAGCAGTTGCATTTCTTTTTCTTTAATTTTTTCTTCCTGCTCAAGGATGGTTTTTTGTTGTTCAAAAACTTTTAATTGCCGTGCATGCGATTTGGCTTTTAGCCTGAAAAGAATGATGATGAGTACAATGATCAATGTTAAAGCAGCAATTGAAATGCTCAATATCAGAATGTTTTTCTTTTGATTGCCGGCCTGACTTTCGAGCAAATCAATGTGGTTGTTTTTGCTTGTGAACTGGTAACGTGCCTCTAAATCCTGAATAATAATTTCTTTATTTACCCGAGCCATACTATCGCTGAGTGTTTTCATTTTCAACGAAAGTTCATAAGCTCGTTTATAGTTTTTTCCCGAAGTTGCAATTTCAGCCATTACTTTATAGCAATCACCAATTAAAGTCGGGTTATTAAATCTTTTGGCATCGATGAGCGATTGTTGAATAAGCATGTTTGCTTCCGAAGTTTTACCAGAATAATTCATTGCCAAAGCAAGGTAAGTGTTTGCAATACAAAGCCCTGTTTGTTCTTCAAGCTGAATAAAAATCGACTTTGCCCGGTCAAGGCAGGCGATAGCCTTATTATATTTTCCCATTTTTATGTACAAAATACCAAGCGGATATGTCGAGTTGGCAATGGCACGGATATCGCCCAAAGCTTCGCGCATGGCGAGCCCTTTTTCAAAAAACAGCAAAGCGGAATCATGTTTGAGTTGTTTTTCAAAGGTGCTGGCCATCAAATTATAAATATTAGCTATACCCGCTGAATCCCCAAGATTTTGACGAATTGCCAGGGTCTCGGAAAAATATGCCAGGCCTTCCTTGATTTCATTCCGGTCGATGTGCAATGCGCCAATTCCAAATAGCCCGGCGGCCAGCAAGCTCTCATTATTGGCTAACTTAGCATATTCAATAACTTTCTGGTTTTGTTTCATTGCATTAATGTAATCCCCCATCAGGTCGCTTATCGAAGCAAAGGCGAAATAGCACCAGGCCAGCCCGTAATTATCTTTTAACTCTTCAAACAGGTGAAACGACTTGTTTAAATTATTTTCGGCCAGCTTGTACTCATCTTTGTAGTAATAAACCCGGCCTAACCATAAATAGCTGTAGGCAATGCCTTTTTTGTAGTCGAGATTATTGGATACGAAAAGCGCTTCCTGCAAATAATACAAAGCTTTCTGATTGTCATTTGCGCAAAAGCTTTTTCCAAGATCAATCAAACGGTTTACTTTCGCTGTATCATTGGGCAAATTTTCAATTTCGTTTTGTGAAAAAACAAACCCGGAAGCAAGCATACTACTTAGAAATAAAACACCGGCCATAAGTCTGCCCGAGTAGAGAAATTGTATAATTGTAAATGATTTCATTTTTTTATTCCAACAAATTTAAAAAAACAAATGGATAAAATGCAGAATGGCGCTTAGGAAAGATTTTTTTTACTTTTACATGCTAAATATTATTTACCATGAAAAGACTATTCCTAATGCTTTCAGCACTTTTGCTGGTTTTTGCTGGATACTGCCAAAGCACAGATTCACTCACGATTAAAAATATTTTTGATAATGCAATGACCAGCCTGGAGGCCTACAATAACCTGAAACAATTGTGCGAAAAAGCTCCCGGGAGGCTCATTGGCTCTGATGCCTCAATCAGGGCGCAAGAAATTATGAAAAACTATTTTGAGTTTTTGGGCGCTGATAAGGTCTATTTCCAGGAGTTTAAATCAGATGCCTGGAAATGCGATTCCGTTTCTATATTTATTGTCTCGCAGAATGGAAAATTAAAATCGTTGCATTGCGATGCATTGGGGCCTTCTCCTTCAACTCCGGCTTTGGGGATAACTGCTGAAGTTGTGGAAGTAAAAAGCTTGGATGAAGTAAAGCAGATGGGCTCAGATGCTGTCCGGGGAAAAATAGTTTTTTATAACAGACCCTGGGATCCAACCATTATCAACACTTTTTATGGGTATGGAAATATGTACGACCAACGGGGACATGGCCCTGCCGTAGCAGCAGACCTCGGAGCTTCAGCTGTAATTGTAAGATCTTTGACCAACAGTTCCGACCATTTTCCACACACAGGATCTACAAGGTATGGCGAAACAAAAATTCCTGCGATGGCTATCAGCACCCTCGATGCAGATTTGCTCAGCGAAACTTTGAAAAAGAACCCGGCCACAAAAGTCAATATGTTTATTGATGCCATTGAAATGAAACAAATTACTACTTACAATCTCATTGCTGAAATTACAGGCTCTGAATATCCTGATGAATATATTTTGGTGGGTGGCCATATTGATGCATGGCACAATACACCGGGCGCACACGATGATGGGGCAGGCTGCGTAATGTCGGCGGATGTGCTGCGAACCTTCAAAGCTTTGGGATTAAAAAACAAGCGAACCATCAGGGCAGTAATGTTTATGGATGAAGAGTTGTATCAATCCGGGGGTGATGCTTACGCAAAAAGTGTAAAAGATAAAGGCGAAAAACACCTGATAGCGCTTGAATCGGATGGCGGCGCTTTTACACCCCGATATTTTACCGTTTCGGCAACTCCTGAAGTTGTGGCCGCTCTGGCAAAATTCCATCCCTTGCTTCACCCTTATGGTATCGATGAAATTAAAGCCGGCTGGGGTGGCGTGGATATTGACCCCCTAAAAGAGCAGGGGATTCCTTTGGCTGGCTACGGAACAGATTCCCAGCGTTACTTCGATATGCACCATTCGCCCAACGACAGCTTCGATAAAATTAACCTCCGCGAACTCCAATTGGGCTGTGGCAACATGGCCGCATTTATTTACCTGGTTGATAAGTACGGGATTGGGAAATGATGTTTAAGACACAGGCCATTCGTGCAGATTAATTTTTATTGCCAAAATTTTCTTTATTGACAAATGAAAATTACCCCGTGTCCAGCCATCCTCTATAAACAAAAGTTTAGCTACCTCCAATCTGTATTTTTCAAACAGTTCCTCATTAGCAAAATATTGCTTTAAGTTGAGTTTTTTATTTTCTGAATTTTTCATTTTGAATTTTGTTTTCGTGAGATTATTGGCTGCAAATATGCAATAAATTTTATTGAAATATATTCCTGATAAAGCTATCCCTCCAATTCAAACTGTCGCTTCGTTCTATTCGTTAACCGTTAATCGAAAATAACCTGCCTCGCCGTCAAGGCGGGTTAATCGTTCGTTCTCTCAAATCATTATGTTCGGGGTTTAATTCAGGGAGACAAGGCATGCCTTGTCTGTACTGAAATAATTGGAGATCCCCCCGGTCGCTCAAGTCGCTCAAGTCACTTCGTTCGCTAAAGTCGCTTAGTTCGCTAAAGTCGCTTAGTTCGCTAAAGTCGCTTAGTTCGCTAAAGTCGCTTAG
>CAZQIV010000051.1:37904-41700 GCA_964593705.1 uncultured Lentimicrobiaceae bacterium
TTCGCTAAAGTCGCCCCGTCCTCTTCATACCTCATCACCTTCACTTCTCCATCCTTCACCGAAAAAGGCACTTTCTGTTTATTCCAAATATAAAAATTCAATTGATGAATTCCTTCCGGAATCTTAACAATCAAACTATTTATAATATGGCCATCCTCACCTTCCCATTTTTTGTTTAACCATTCCAGGGGGTAATATTCATAACCTATTTGCTTATTGTTTGCATCCAGCGAGTTTGCCACAAGCCATCCCATAAAAGGTTTTGCTTTGGTATTTAGATGCATATCGAAAATTATCTGCACAAAACTTCCGGCCAGGGTATCAGCATCAATAATAAAAAATCTGAAATATTCCGGGTCAATTTCTCCTTGTGATGAAATTCCCAACTTTTCGTAAACATGTTTTTGGGAAGCCGGGTTTTTGCGTTTCAATAAATAAAAGAGTGAGGCTTCATAAAAATCCAGCGTGTCGTAATATTCACCCCATTCAGGAAAATACAGGCTGTCGGCAATCTGGTAATCTTCGATGGTGTTTGGGTAGTAGTTGCCATCAACTATTCCGAGCCGTCCGCCATTCCTGTAATTCAGAAAGCCGAAGCGTACAGATCGCCCCATATAGCCCCCAATAGTGGGAGGTACTTTGCCTGGTTCGCAAGCTGCCATAATTTTTGCATAGAACCTTTCGGGGATTTTTTGGCTTTCGAAGGAGTTGCGGGATAAATTAATATTATAAAAAAAATGGAGTGGGATAAAGAAAAAGGGAAGAATGATGAGATATGCTTTTTTAAATTGAAGCTTTTCGAAAATGAAATCGCTGATAAAGAAAACACTTCCGATAAAATAGATTACAAAATATAAACCAGTGCGGTCTTCGGGATAGTTTACACCGAGGATGTATTTCAATAAAACGACTGCAATAATATTTGCTAATAAAAAATAAAAGAAAAACAGATTTTTGCTGAACAGACGATCAACGCTAATTTTTTTAACAACGAAGTAAAGCCCAAGAACAAGAATAAAGACAAAATATAGTCCAACAAAAATTGTGATGATGGGTGAGCCGGGATTGAGCATGGTTCGTACCAGCGACTTTACAGTAACCTGCCAGAACCCGGTGCTAAGGCCATAATACAGATCCCCGAGTTCTTTTAAATGAAAAAGATAAACCACATAATAAATTGCCGGAATTATTCCCACAAAAAGAAAAATTGCCCAGTGTTTCCATGCTTTGAAAATGCTAAACTTTTGCTGGGTTATCAATCGCAGGAATAAAAATCCAATAATCAACAACACCGAATTTAGCAGTGTGAGATTGGCTGTTAATGCCAGGGCGGCAAAAAGCAAAGTCAGGAAATAATGCTTCAGGCTCACAGTGCTAAAGGTCTGTAACAAAAACCAAAGTGCTGCAAGCAAAAAAGCCGTGGATTGGCCATAACCCCGCGACATGGCAAAAAATTCGATCAGATTATGGGTCAATGCCAGCACAAGCACAAACGAAATTCTAAGGAAAGGCTGCTTAATTAATGAACCAAATTTTACAAGAAAATAAAAGAAAACCGGAAATGATAACACATTGCCCAGTCGGAGTGCCCAGGGTTCAGCACCAAAAAGCGAGTAAGCTATCCAGGCCAGAAAAGAATTGAGCAGATGGTTGGTGGCTGAAGTATCCAGCCCGTACGGCAAGAAATCGCCGGTTTGCACAAACCTGAAAAAGTTGGCAGTTTCATCGTGGGTGAGCTGCGTGAAGATTGCCCGCAGCCAGATGTAAATCCATAAAGCTACAAATAGCATCAGGTAAAAATTCCTTTCACCTGTTGCTATTAGTTGATTTCTTTGCAGTTTTTTATCCAGGTTCATGTACTCGCAATTTGCCACAAAAATACCGACAAGTTTTTAATGCACAACAAAACTACTTGGAGAGATGAATTTTTCCCGAGCTCTGAACAGGGATTTAGCTCAAGAAATGAAAGTTTTTAATGTATCAGGTGGAATAAATTTTATAAGTTCTGCAAAATCTTTTGATAAGACTCTTGAATCACTCTCTGGAATGTTCTCAGAATTTTGCCGGGATTCTTTTTGTGCTGACATTAATCTGTAATTTAAAGTAATTCATTTTGAAGCGTTACTGAAGCCTCCCTGATATCGTCACCAATTACTCCCCAATCGTTCTCTATTGCTTTTTTGTCTGATTCATTTCCGGAATTTGAATGATTAAATTCAAAATAACTTCCGGCAATATTAAAAATACTCCCAAAACCATGTAGCATTGAACTTCTCGGAAATAAGTAGCTTGTTTTATATCGTTTTAATTTTGTCATAATTCAAATTTTCAAATCATTGCAAAGATACAAACGATTCTGATATTAAAAAGTTCTCAGGTTCTTACTCTGATTTTCGTCATCATCACAACCTTTTATCCCTATCTGTCCCCAAATATTTCATCAGCCACTGGTTCCGATGATTATGCTTAAAGGCATATTTATTTTTAACTTACTATCCATTATTAGAAGATCATCCCCAAAATAATGAAAGCTAACGCAGTCAACCAGGATGTTGTTTCTATTGAAAATTTTCTTGAAATTCCCAACTCTTAACTCCCAACTTTTAACTCCCAACTTTTAACTCTTAACTCAAAAGCCCCCATAATTCCCGGCGGCTTTTTTAAGTACCCCCGCAATTTTCTTTTTTAGGCCTTCCGGCGATAAAACCACCACCCCACTGCCAAAACCCAATATTTCCCTTTCCAGCTCGAAATTCAGTTGCACTTTAATAGAAATTTCCACACCTTCCTCACTCTCTTTGATAATTCGTTGGGAATGATGCAGCGGTTTGGTCAACACGTAGGGTGCCTGTTCGTGATCGAAAAGCAAATGCACGTTCGAGGGTCTCATGCGGGTAACCGTTACCCCTATCACATTATTGTAATAGCCCTCCGCAACAAACTCCGGGTTTTCGTAATAATCGGTGTCTTTATCAATATCGATATCCTTAATCCTGTCGAGGGCCAGGTTGATAACAGGCTTTTCACCGGTTTTCGATCCCAGCACAAACCAGCGATTTCGGTATTCCTTTAGCAGGTAAGGGTGGAATTCCATTTTCCCGGGTCGCTTGGCTTTGTATGATTGGTAGTAAATCTCCAGCACTTTTTTGGTGCGGATGGCCCGGTAAATAATTTCGATATGATCCAGCCCGAGCAGGTTTTCATTTTTCTCCATGTCGATTACAGGCCGTTGTTTTGTGCGGGCCGCCGAAACCTTATCTTCCAGCTTTTGCACCATGATACCCAAATCGTGGAAATACGAGAAACCCTTAAACTGTTTCAAAATTTCGGTAACCTCCCCCAGTTTTTGCAAATCCTGGTTGGTAAGCGGAATATTGGTAATACTATAATCCGGATCCTCGTAGGTATAATATTTCTTATCAGTAACAACAATGGGCGCGTTGTAGCCCAGTTTTTCGCTGCGCATCACCTGGATGTCGGCTTGTACGGTACGCTTGCTCACCCCCTTTTCGATGCCCTCAAATTCGTAAAGTGCTTCCGAGCAGGCTTCAATCAAATCATCAAGTGTCCAGGTGCGATACCTGTTTTGCAGGCACTGGTCGATGGTTTTAAACCGGATGAGTGCATTTCTGTTTATTGGCATTGTAAGTTAATTTTGATGTATAAAATCATTAGTATCCGACAAAATAATAAAAGGATAAAAAAGATTCCTCACTTCATCCCGAAGTTTCGGGATTGCGTTCGGAATGACAAGACTTTAACTATTTGAGTGGTGGGGGTGGGTGCGGCGAAGCCG
>CAZQIV010000052.1:0-40907 GCA_964593705.1 uncultured Lentimicrobiaceae bacterium
TGTGGCTCAAAACTGGTAATCTGAAAAAGTCATCCGATGAATAATGTTTAAGCAACTGACCCCAAGCTATTGGGAACAATGCCACTTCCGGGAGTAATTCATCGGATGACTGAAAAGGGGTAATCCGGAAAAGTCATCCGATGAATAATGTTTAAGCAAATTACATATTGCCCATGGAAAAAGTACTGATTCCAAGAGTAATTCATCGGATGACTATATTCCATAAGTCACACCGTGAATTCTTTTCAAGAGAGAAGCTGGTTTTTCAAAGTAAAGCACAACTACCCGGGGCTATTCACGGTGTGACTAAAACCGGAAATCTGGAAAAGTCATCCGATGAATAGTGTTTAAGCAACTGAGTCCAAGTTATTGGGAACAATGCCACTTCCGGGAGAAATTCATCGGATGACTATATTCCAACATGTTGCTATCTTGTTTTAAATCTATCCTATCCATCTTTTCATTATTTTTGCGTCTTAATATTTAAACACAATAAAACTTGAAATGAAACACCTCATCAATGCTTTACTAACACTCATGTTTGCAGCATTTAGCCTGCAACTTACCGCTCAAAACTACGCATCACTCGGTGATGAAGATTATGCCAAACATCCCTACTGGATTGAGATGATGCAGGATCAGGATGTGAACTTTTACGATGTGCAACATGCTTTTGAAACCTATTGGCAGGATCGTAAAGTTACAAAAGGTAGCGGCTGGAAACCCTTTAAACGCTGGGAATACATGATGAGCAGCCGCATAAACCCCGATGGCAGCCGCCCGGCTCCCGACAGAGAAATGAAAGCTTATCAGGATTACCTCTCAAAACATCCCGAACAAAAATCATCAAACGGCAACTGGGAAAACCTGGGCCCTTTCCTGGTTCCACCAAATAAAGGATACAGAGGCTTAGGCCGCATAAACGCTCTTGCCTTTCACCCTGGCGATGCAAGCACCATTTATGTAGGCGCACCTGCCGGAGGATTGTGGATTACCCACGACATGGGAACTACCTGGCACACCACCACCGATGGCCTACCCACACTTGGGGTTTCGGCCATTGCCGTTGACCATGCCGATCCAAATATTTTGTACATCGGAACCGGCGATCGCGATGCAGGTGACGCTCCTGGATTGGGCGTATTTAAATCCTTCGATGCCGGCGAAACCTGGGATGCGTATAGCTATGGGATGGGCAATACCACTGTGGCTAGGTTTATCATGCATCCTGAAAATAGTGAAATGATTTATGCAGCAACAAGTTCAGGAATATTTCTAACTACCGATGGAGGCGAATTGTGGGAAAATCTTAAGTCAGGATATTTTAAGGATATAGTGTTTAAGGTTGACGATCCAACAATTATTTTCGCCACTGCAAACGGTTCCTTTTATCGTTCAGCCGATGCTGGTGAATCCTGGACGGAAATCGAAAATGGAATCCCATCGGGAAGCCGCGGAGTGATTGGCGTTACTCCTGCCAACCCAAATGTGGTTTATTTCCTGTTGGCACAGGGCAGCGCTTATGGCGGAACCTATTATTCCACTGATGCTGGCCATTCATTTACCGAAATGTCCACTACGCCCAACATCATGAGTTGGGGCTGCGATGGCGGCGATGGCGGACAAGCCTGGTACGACCTTGATATGGCTGTTGACCCAACCGATGCCAATATCATTTATGCCGGGGGAGTAAATTGTTTTAAATCTACCGATGCCGGCACTACCTGGGAAATTAGCTCGCACTGGTGGGGCGATTGTGGCGTTCCAGCTGTTCATGCCGACTTACACGTGCTGGAATATAGCCCGGCAGACGGCAGGCTTTATGCCGGAAATGATGGCGGCATCTACTGGACTGAAAATGGTGGAAACAACTGGACATTGACAAGCAATGGGCTTGCTATTGGCCAGGTTTACAAAATGGGGCAAAGCGCTACCGTGAAAGATAAAGTGATTAACGGTTACCAGGACAACGGCACATCAACATATATGGGTACTGAATATTGGTATTTCAACCTTGGCGGTGATGGTATGGAATGTGCCATAGATCACGAAGTGGCCAATTACAGCTACGGGACACTTTATTACGGTGATATTTTTAGAATCATCAATAATAACGAAGCCAATAAAATTGCAGGAAATGGCGTATTTGGAATTACAGAAGACGGTGCCTGGGTTACCCCGTTTATCCTGCATGAAGAAGTAGCAACAACAATGTTTGCAGGCTACAAAAATATTTGGAGAGGAATCAATGTTCGTTCAGGAAACCCAACCTGGACAAAAATTTCGGATGCTCCTGGTGGAAACAACAGCACCAACTTCCGTGACCTGGATCAATCGCCCGCTGATGTGAATATTCTTTATGCGGCACGTGAAAACCAAACTCTTTTCCGCTGCGATAATGTGAACGATGCAAGTCCGCAATGGATTAATCTATCTACAAACCTCCCAAGCAATGCATCCATCAACGATTTGGAAGCCCATCCCTTCGATCCTGAAACTGTATATATGTGCCAGGGCACGGGAGTTTATAAATCAATTGATCGTGGTGTAACATGGGAAAATATCACAGGCTCATTGCCACTTGTCTCCATTAACGACATTGCGTATTATGAAAACAGCCAGGAAGGACTTTATGTGGGCATTGATATAGGCGTTTTTTATAAGGATGCTTTTATGGATGATTGGATGCTCTTCGATAATGGATTCCCGGCAAGTGCCCGCGTAACCGAAGTAGAGATTTATTACGAAGCCGGCAATCCGGCAGGCGATGTAATCCGTGCGGCAACTTATGGCCGCGGTTTGTGGAGTTCCGATATGTATCATTCAACGCCTGTTGTTGATTTTAGCGTTGATATGCAGACTGTGCCTCCCTCATGCCCCGTTACTTATACCGATCTCTCGGCAGGTGTGCCCACACAATGGGAATGGACTTTTGAGGGTGGCAATCCGGCTACTTCCAATGAATCCAGCCCGGCAAATATTGAGTATAATACTCCCGGAAGCTTTGATGTTAGTTTAACGATCACCAACGAATTTGGTACAGATACAAAACTAATGGAAGATTATATAGTTGTGGATGAAACCTTATTGCCCGAGGTTGAGTTTATGGCTTCAAACCATGCAATATGTTCAGGAGAAATTGTTTATTTTACTGATCTTACGCAATACTGCCCCACACAATGGGAATGGAGTTTTAATCCAACTGATGTTGAATTTGTTGAGAACACCAATGCGCAAAGCCAAAACCCGGCTGTGGTTTTCCTTTCAAATGCTAATTATTCAGTAACACTTACTGCTACCTCGGGCAACGGTTCGTCAAGCCTCGAAAAAGAAGCCTTTATTTTGGCAGGAGGTTATACACTTCCATTCGCGGCAGATTTTAGCAATGGGTTTAGTCCTCAAAACTGGACAAGAGAAAATGTTGATAATAGCATCACATGGGAAATTGTTGAACCTGATTGGTCACCAAATAATAACAAGGCTGTATATATGAACTTTTTCGGATACACTGCCATGAACCAACGCGACAACCTTATTTCACCGGCGCTCAACCTCGATGGAATTGACAACCCACACCTGATATTTAATTATGCTTATACCAACCGTTTTGCATTTCGCGACTCACTGATTATTAAAATATCAGAAGATTGCGGCGCTACATGGCAAAGAATTTATGCTAACGGCCCGGATGGAAATGGCATTTTTGAAACAACCCAACAAATGACTGTTCCTTTTATGCCATCGTTGGATGAACATTGGTGTGGCGTGGGATATGGTGCCGAATGTGTTTCGATTAGCCTTGCTAATTATGCCGGCGCTCAAAATGTGAAATTTATGTTCCAGTCGATGAACAAATACGGGAACAACCTCTACATTGCCGATATCGAAATTACTTCGCCAACCGGAGTTAATGATGAAATTGTAAGTAAAAATGGATTTTCAATTCATCCCAACCCAAACAATGGCTGCTTCACTGTAAGCACTTTGCAGGATGAAGTTTACGATCTTGAAATTTACAATGCCCATGGTCAATTAATAAAATCTGAAAAATCAAAGGGCAATACAATAATTCAACTCGACCACAAAAATCCGGGAATTTATTTTGTTAGAATTAAAACTTCAGAATTCAATAAAATTGAAAAAATAATCATCAGATAGCTTTTTATAATAATTTACCACGCAGGCACTCAGGACACGCAGTTGCACTCCATGCCTGCGGCATAAGAAAGACTAAGTGAGGCTCGATTTTCTAATAAGTGCTTTTTATGTTTGTATATTTTTATGGTTTGCAAAATTAAAGATGCTTATTGGGTTTATTCTCACAGGCTGAAAGCCTGAAACATCAAAGCATAATTCGTTATCAATATTCACCGGCAGACCGAAGGTCTGCGACAGTTTAGGTGATAAAAACTCATCAGTGGGTGCATGTTTTTTTGGTGATGAGCTTCAGCCTTGCAGGCTGAGATGTTGGGATGACGTGTTTTGCTGTCAGGCCTTGCCTGACCTTTTGATGTGCCAGCCTTTCAGGCTGGAGGGATGTTGTGGGGTTCCTCGTTCGTTCAGGCGTTGCCTGACCTTGCGATGTGTCAGCCTTTCAGGCTGAGACGATTGCTTTGTTCACACATAAAAAATGTTTGCATCTTATTTGGTAATTAACGTCATATCTTCGTGGTGAAACTCCCGGTATTCATTAAATCAAAACTATAAATTATGTTCAGTAAACAAACCTACATCACTCGCCGCAACAGGCTTAAAAACGAAATAGGAAAAGGTGTTTTGCTTTTTTTGGGTAATAACGAAAGCCCAATGAACTATGCTGATAATACCTTTCATTTTCGTCAGGATAGCAGCTTTCTGTATTTTTTCGGGGTGAGCCATCCAAACCTTGCCGCCATTATCGACTGCGAGTCAGGAGAGGAAACTGTTTATGGTGATGATTACACCATTGATGACGTAGTGTGGATGGGCAAACAACCTTCGATTGCTGACCGATTTCTAACTTCAGGAATACATAAAACAAAAACAATTTCTCAATTGGGAAGTGATTTGCAAAAGGCTACATCTCAAAATAGAACGATTCATTTCCTGCCACCCTATCGCCCGGAGAATAAAATCAAGATATTTGAGCTTCTCGGCATAAAGCCATCTCAGCAAAAGGATTTTTCATCATTGGAATTTGTGAAAGCTGTTATCGCACAGCGAAATTACAAGACAGATGAAGAAATTGCAGAAATTGAAAAAGCCGTGAATGTTACGGCAGATATGCACATCGAAGCAATGAAAATGCTCAGGCCGGGAATGAGAGAATCAGAAATTGCTGCCGAAACTCAACGTATTGCCGAGGCAGCAGGCGGACATATTTCGTTTCCTGTAATTGCCACCATCAATGGGCAAACATTGCACAACCATTATCATGGAAATACAACCAAAGAGGGTCAATTGTTCCTTCTCGATTGTGGCGCTGAAACAGAAATGGGTTATGCCGGCGACATGTCGGGTACCTTTCCGGTGAGCCGGAAATTTACCCAACGGCAAAAGGAAGTTTACCAGGTTGCCCTCGATTCGCATGAAGCAGCCATAAAAATGCTCAAACCCGGCGTTCCATTCAAAGAGGTTTATTACGAATCGGCTCGTACAATTTTAAGAGGATTAGGACAATTGGGATTTTTTAAAGGTGATGTTGACGAAGCCGTGGCCAAAGGTGTACATGCTATGTTTTTTCCTTGTGGCCTGGGGCACATGATGGGGCTTGATGTGCATGATATGGAAGACCTGGGTGAGCAATACGTGGGTTACGACAATGAAGCCAAAAGCACACAGTTTGGGGCGAAATCGCTAAGGCTGGGCAGGAAGCTGGAGCCGGGATTTGTGCTCACCATCGAGCCGGGCATCTATTTTATTCCCGATTTGATTGATAAATGGCGTGCCGAAAAGAAATTTACAAATTTTCTCAATTATGATAAATTGGAAGCCTACAAAGATTTTAGCGGCTGCCGCAATGAAGAGGATTTTCTGATTACTAAAGATGGCTACAAGCTTTTGGGAAAACCCATTCCAAAAAGCATCGATGATGTGGAAGCTTTGAGGTAGTCTTAAAACTCTGACAGTTCCGCACGTGCGCATGGCCATTAGGTTAAGAAAATATTTGTAATTTTAAAATTAGTAAATACTATAACAAAGGCTGAAAGCCTTTAATATCAAAAGAAGGAGCACCGCTCCTTTTTAACACCAAAGCAGCTGTATCCGCAGGCTGAAGGCCTGCAACATTATATTTGTCCCTCCGAAGGAGTCCAATGGACAGGCCTTCAGCCTGGGAATTTTTCTGGCGATGATGTTTTTACTTTGATGTTACAGGCTTTTAGCCTGCAAAACTTATTTGGGAAAACCCATTCCCAAAACCATTGATGATGTTGAAAAACTCAGGGTTTGAAAAAGCTGAAATAGTAAGTCAGGGTTTCACTTTTAGTGAAGCCTTGACTATACGATACCATACCTGCCAGTCTTAGGGTTGCAATCCTCTTCGAGGCTGCAAACCCAAAGCCTGTGAGGGTTAGTAGCCCTGACCGAAGGGAAGGGAAGGGATCGCAAGCCTGATGTTGGAAATCTTTAAAAACCAGAAAACCTTATCACCTTCGAAAAACCTTATTGAAAAACGCAATTCCCGGTTTTAATATTACGGTGCTCTGCACCTGCATTTCCCTCCGGGGGTGCATCCTGGCTACAAATATTATCGGTGCTCTGCACCTGCATCTTCCGCCGGGGATAGACTAAAAGCGGCAGAGCCGCGAAATCTTTGTAGAAAGCCCAAACACGTGAAACCACCAAAGGTGCGGAGCACCGGAATATCCATTTCCAAAACATCATTTTCGTTTTTAATATGCCCCAAAAACACCATTCCTGTTTTAATATTCCGGATCATCTTCAATAAAAAGCAGGTTTGCCAACAACCCTTCTTTTTGAAACCATCTTTGTGTAAGCTTTGGCATAAAAATAATTCGCCCACCAGCCCGAAAGATTTTTGCGTATCATTCGCTTTCGGAGCTTGTAAGTTTTGTAATGTTTTAGGATGCCGAGGTACGAATTCATGACACTTAAAAATGCAGCTTGTTCGTCCTTTGATGGCCTGTGGTTGCGGGCAATCTTGTTTTGCTTTTGGATGGCCCGGTAAAAATTCCCCTTGGTTCGGTTTGCGATATTCACCCCGTTGGATAGGTACATTTAAAGATGTTGAACATTATAAACCATGGTTATCCCACGGGGTAAATTCGGTGCGGCTTGATAACAACGCCCAGAAATTTAACACCCTTGCTGAAATGCTGCAAATAGATTTTATTAGGGTGAAGTTGTAGCTGTAATTCCTTTTGCAGGTAACTGCGGATTTTGGGGATTAGCGATTTTAGGTATTCTTTGTCCTGATGCACTATTACAAAATCATCCACCCCGTAGGATAAATATCCAACGGGGGTCAACATATCGGCCGAAGTAGCGGATGTTTGATGTGGTTTTTATAAAATGATCGAACGGATTGAGGTAAAAGTTGGCAAACACCTGGCTTGTCAGGTTGCCAATAGGCAGGCCGCAACCGGGCGGGCTGTGAAAAAGGCTTTTGTTGTCGGGTAAACCTACCCAATCTTTACGTTTTCCTTTTACCCCGTTGGATAAACTTTGCTTTTTGGCAAAAGGTTTTTTGCAATTCGTATATCCAACGGGGTGAATGATGCAGTTTTCGGCAGGATTGTTAAAAACAATGGTTTTGCATATTTCCAGCACCAGGGATTTATCTTCGGCTGTGTAATTTTTAAGGATGAACTTTTCCAAGCTATTGAAAAGGATTTTGCGCTTGATGTGCATGAAAAAACCTGCGATGTCAAGTTTCAGGATGTAGCAATCTTTTTTATAATCGCTGGAGCATGATTTAATAAATCCATCCAATTGTTTAATTCCGAGGTGAGTTCCTTTTCCGGTGCGGCAGGCGTAGCTGTCGTTGATAAAGATGCGCTCGAACAGCGGGTTGAGTTTTGCAATGAGCCAGTGGTGTACCACGCGGTCGCGAAAATCGGCGGCTTCACCCCGTAGGATTCGTTTCGAAATAATTCCTTAACCTGTTTTTCAAGTAAATTTTACCGTTACCTGATTTCAAGTATTTTTCTCTTCTGGTGGCATCCTGCTGATTAAAACAACCTTCAAAATAAATCAGATTGAAAGGTCTTCTATTTTTTGTGGAAGATACTTTACCTTCATTATGAAGTTTTAGCCTTTCACGTAAATCCTTTGTGTAACCAGTATAGAAATTACCGTCTTTTTCGCTTTGCAAAATATAAACATAATAGTACATGTTACAAATTTATGAAAAATCCAACGGGGTAAAGATTTCACGTTTCACCGGGTTGTTTACGATGAAGGCGATGGAGCGACCCGGCTGATAAGTTCCATTGTTTATTTCTTCGGCAAGTTGCAGCAAATTGTGTTCATAGTCCACTTCAAAAGCCAGTGCATTATGGGTGTTTCTTTTATTTTTCCGGCATAGGAAATAAGCTTCAAATAAATCGCCGGAATCTATTTTTGAATTATTTTTGGTAAACCTATTAAATAAGTTAAGCTGCATAAAACCAATTTTAATTCGCTTGTGAGGTAACATCTTGATCCGCTACGCGGAATGCTTTTCCCCGATTCATCATCTTCTACAATACCATAACCGCTACGCGGTAAGTTCATGTATCATATTTAACCCTGACATTTTTTTTTCGCCGTTGGCGATAAAGTATTGTAGAATTGCGTATTTCGTTGATTACGATTACCCCGTAGGGGTTTTACACGGATTTTTATCATCTCTAAAAAAATGTAAAAAAGCCCGGGTGCTTCCACCCGGGCTATTGGTAGTTGTTTAAAACCCCGAACGGCACGAACATAGTTTGTATTGTTCTTATTGCCTGCCCCGTTAAATTACTTCGTTAGCCACAGGCTATTTAACGGGGTAAATTGTTCTGATTGCCATTGTTGAAGTTCTGTTTCCAGGCGTTGTTGCTACTGTACTCCGAAGAACTCCAATAGTAGGCAGCCACAAAACCGCCAACCCGTAAAATAAAGGTGTGAGCGAAAACAACTTTCGATGCCTCCGGCTTATTTAGTGGGCAACGCACCCACTCCCTTTATCGCTTTTAAACTATACCTGCTCACTCGCTGCCACCGTAGCACCAGCAATTCCGGCTTTAATTACCCGATGCATTTCGCCATCCGGTTATTTGTTTTCCAATGCGCTCCATCAATACACTTAATTCGGCCTGCCTGCGGATGGGCATTATCTTCATATCAACAGACAACCTGATTTCTAATTTCAGCAATTCAAAATCATCTAAAAATGCATCGAGGTGTTCTCTTTTTTGCGCTGCTTTGTTAGCTCTGTAAATGCTACGCACCAATTGCAAGGCATCGCGCTTCATGTCTTGTCCCAATGTGTATTTGTACTCTCTTCCAAATTCTTTTGTACATTCAAACACCTTTAAAATAAGGTTGTATGTATCTTTATAAACTGGCAGTTCGTAATACAGTGCCATTTTCAAAAATTTTTTTCCCCCGCTTCGCGGGATTAATTAAATAGTTAAATAGATAAATTGTTAAAAAGCCCGAACGGCACGAACATAGTATGAGTTGACCTTAAGGTTGGTGTACTGATTGCCATTGGAGAAGTACTGTTCCCAGGCGTAGTAGCTACTGTACCCCGAAGAACTCCAATAGTAGGCAGCCACAAAACCGCCAACTAGATCCTTGCTCAGGTAGAGCTTGTTCAGTTCGTCTTTACTGGGCAAATACCAGTCGGTGTAGCCGTTCAGTTCAAGGTCGTTGCATATTTGTGCGGCTATGCCGGCCGTGCTGCACCCTTCCACAATATCAAGGGTGTTTTGGTAGCCGGTACCAAGTGCAGTTCCATCAGCTCCGGGTATGCTTGTTCCGTAACATCCCCATTGGGCACTGCTACTCTGGTCGCTGGCAGCGGCAATAATGCCATGGGTTTCGCCTTCAACATAACCGGGGTCGCCAGGCTGCAGGATGTATGCTATAATACCGCCCTGGTAAGGTTCGCCTATCTGGATATTTGCAAAAAGTACAGTTATTTCATCCGGGGAAATTGCACATTCTGTAAAAATTTTCCATTGAAGGGTGTATGTGATACCTGTTTCTCCGGTAAACAACGCTGCCGCATTGGTGGCATCATCAATAATTCCACCTTCTCCGCTAAGGATTGTCCACAGGCCTTCGCCAAATTCGGGAATGTTGGCATAAAGATTTAATGTAGTAGCACCCCCACCAACAATGGTATCATTCCCGGCATTGGCTACAGTTGGTGTAGCAAAAAAGGTAATATCCACCGGGTCGCTGCTTTGGCCGCAAGAGTTGGAAATAGTCCATGCCAGAATGTAAGCTGTGCAGGGCTGGCCTGTAAAAGTAGTTTCAGGAAGTGTGGCATCGGCAAAGCTTCCGCCTTCGCCGCTTGTTACTGTCCATAGTCCTGCGCCCTGTTCGGGGGTGTTGGCGGCAAGGGTAGCTTCGGTGCTTTCATCGTAAAATGCCTGGTCATCGCCGGCGGCAGCCTGCGTAGGTTGCGGGGTGCAAATACCGCAGGCTTCAAACCAGTTGTTCAGGTTGTAATAATTAATACAATTGGTACTTGTGTTAAAAACGACAAGGCCGTTGTAAGGAATCATGGCATCAATGGCGGCCTGGGTGTAGCTTTTTACACCGGTCATAAACGAGCCGCCACCCTGGGAGAGGCTTACGTTGTAGTCCTGTTCAAGCACTGTTTGGATTTCGTTGGAGGCATCATTGTCGTTATCGGCAATGTTTATTGTACCGCCACCCTGCGAAAGGGTAACTTGCAGGTCGTTCTGCACAAGGGTTTGCAGTTCGTTGCCCGGGTTGTAATCAGCATCGTTAACCGCATCGGTAAAGCTGCCGCCGCCTTGCGAAAGGCTCACGGTACTTCCAACTTTGCTGATTTGCTGCAGCTCGTTGGCCGGCAGGTTATCATTATCAGCCACGCTAATGGTGCCGCCACCCTGCGAAAGCGTTACCGTATTCCCGGCCTGCGAGAGGGTTTGGAGTTCGTTCGTAGCATCCCCATCAACTTCTTCGGTCAGGTAATCCTGCAAATCGGTAATCTGATTTTCAGTAATGGCAATGCCGGTGGATTTATCCCAGGAATTAAATTCCGGGTCAGATTCTGCGGTCAGGTAATCCTGCAAATCGGTAATTTGATTTTCAGTAATGGCAATACCGGTGGATTTATCCCAAGAATTAAAATCCGGATCAGTTTCATCATACGTTTCCGTTGTGCTTGAATGAAAAGCATAAATAACACTCAAAAACTGAGTAACTCCCATAATAGTGTAGCTGCCGCTCCCAGCCAGGTCGATGGCGATTTCTAAGTATTTGTCGTCATCGCCCCAGTTAATGTCGGCAAAAGCATTGCTCAGTGGGCTACCGTAGCCAATTACCAGGTTTACCAGCCCAAAGGCGTTGGTGGTGGCTTCGTGGGTTTCGGCATAAACAACCGCTCCATCCGGCGCACCGGAGCGGATGGTCATTTGCAGTGAGAGTTCCGTATCGGGCAATATGTTGCCATCGCCATCACGGATTACAGTTTGGTAATTGATGCCCATCGGGGCTTGAGCCAGCGTAGCGAGGCTCAGCAGGATTGCTGCGAGAAAAAGTGTAATTTGTTTCATAAGATAAAAAATTTGATGGTTAAAGAATATGTGAATTGTTGGTTATGTTTTTGTTTTTCTGCCTCTCCCCCGGCTGTTCGGCCTCTCCCCCGGCCCCTCTCCAATTGGAGAGGGGAGCCCTCTTTCATGGGATTTGGATCTGTATGCATTAGCGTAATGCTTCGCTCTTGCTTTTTCTCCAAATCCCGGGAGAGCAGGCGCCCTTTTCCGCCAGCTGGCGGAAAGGGCCGGGGATGGGGTTGTTTCGGTTGTGTTTTCATTATATTTCCTTTTGTGATTTCTCTGTTATTTCGGCCCCTCCCCCTGCCTCCCGATTTTCGGGACAGGCTCTCTCCAAATGGAGAGGGGAGCCCTCTTTCATGGGATTTGAAGTGTGATTATTGAGCGAAGTGCTTCGCTTTTGTATTTCCTCCAAATCCCAGAAGAAAAGGCCCCCTTCCCCAATTTGGGGAAGGGATGGGGTTGGGGTTATTCCACCACCACCTTCTTCACCCCCACAAAACCGTCATTATGCAATTTAAAAAAATAAACCCCTTTGGGATTTCCTGACATGTCGATTTGCAAAACCGATCCACCAACCTGCGTGCTCGTTTGCATTTCTTTTATGATACTTCCCCTGATGTCGGTAATTTGGATTTGAAGGTTTTGGGGACAGCGGCTAAGGGAAATATTGAAAATTCCATGCGAAGGATTGGGGTAAACCTCAAAGGTAATCGCCGGGTTTTCTGAAATCCCCGATACCTTCAGCTTTAGGCTTTGCACCGCCGAAAGTCCGTGGGCGGCGAAAAATCCCATGTTGGGCAAAGCAGGATCAAAACTTGCTTCAAGCTCAAATTGCTGATCGCTGGCCGGACGATAAACTTTAAACCGGAAAGGTTCTCTGTTTTCAAAGCCATCTTTATCCATGGTGATTTCATCGTTGGCAAAAGCCGTGATGGCGAGGTTGGATTTTAGATTGGCAATTTCCGCCTGTCCACAGCAAAGGCCATCAAAACTAAAAACGCCGATCACATCACCGGGCAGTATCCCTGAATTATGAAATGCCGTTGCAGGAAAAGCAATGACGTGGGATGAGGCGGTGTAATGCAAATCGTTCCATGTACCAGGATTTACAGATCTTGAAACCAGCTTTGTTTTAGCGGAAGATTTTGTACATTCCGGGAAAGAAATTGTCCCGCCATCTGCGGAAGCAACAAAATATGCCTTACCGGGCATGAGATTTCCCAAAGTGTTGATATTGTAGGCCGGCCAGTAAAGATTTGTCCCAGCCACTTCTTTCACAATTTGTAAAGAAGGAATTCCTGAAAAAAGATTTTCCACTTCTACATCGCAGGAACTCAAAACCGGGACAAGATTCCAGCCTTCAGCCAGGTCAATTTCAGGGTTTGGGATTTTTGCTCCGGTGAGGGTCAGATCAAAATCATCTTCGGCCTTGATCTGGTAACCGCTGTAGTAATCCCAGTTGCCGAGGGTGTTGATGCTTTGCGCCGGATAATACACTCCGTTCATCGAGGCCATAATGATAAGCTCGTTTTGGTAAGGAGCAAAAATGCCATTCACACCTTTGTTTAAAGGATCGAGGTAGGAGGAAACACCGCTCCAGCCCACCGGGATATTAAGGATTTGCTGAAGGTAAAAGTTGTAGGGCTACTGGAATCCCTGCGTGAGGATCAGCCCGCCACTGTTGAAGGTTTCGATAACAGGTTCGCCCAGTGTCCAGCTCAACGAGAGATTATCACCCTCGTAATATCCGCCTGCTGTGGCAACAACCTGTTGTGCTTTGGCTTGGAAAATGCAGGCTGCAAAAGCGAGTACGCTAATAAGCAGTGTTAAATGTTTCATAAGTTTGGGATTGAAGTGAATAAATATCTTTTTGTGGCTGTAAATGTATAAATATTTACAGCTTTATACAAAAAAAATATTGCGCCTCCGATGGGTATTTTTTAAAACTCTGACAGGGTTCAAAACCCTGTCAGAGTTCACTCAGAAAAACGCTTACGGAAAGAATTACCCAAACAAATCCTTGATATTATCAGCAGTAAGCTGTTTTACGAAGCTTTCGTCGGTGCGAATAATATCAGCAGCAAGGGCTTTCTTTTGTGCCTGGTACTGCATAATTTTCTCTTCCACGGTATCTTTGCAGATCATACGGTAAGCAAATACTTTTTTATCCTGGCCAATTCGGTAGGTACGGTCGATGGCCTGGTTTTCAACGGCAGGATTCCACCAGGGATCGAAAATATAAACATAATCGGCGGCGGTAAGATTTATTCCGGTTCCACCGGCTTTGAGGCTGATAAGAAAAACACGGCAATTGTCATCATTTTGAAAACGGGTAACGCTGTCCTTTCGTTTCTTTTGCGATGAGCTGCCATCGAAGTATTCGTAATCGTGCCCTTCGGCCTGAATTTCTTTTTCGATCATCTTCAACATTTTCACAAATTGTGAAAAAACGACAATTTTATGCTTTCCGGTTTTTTCGTTGATTTGGCGCATCAATTCTTCCTGCTTGATGGATATATCGGGAACGCGGGTTTCGGTGACCATCAGCGCAGGGTTATTGCATATCTGCCGCAGCTTTAAAAGCCCCTCCAGGATAGACATTTTACTTTTTCCCATGCCTTCCGTATCAATTTTGTTGAGAATAAAATCACGGTAGCGGTTTTTGTACTCTTCATAAACAGCACGCTGGGTGGGCTCCATTTGACAGTAAACCACACCTTCAGTTTTTGGTGGAAGTTCGGTGGCCACCTGCTCTTTTGTGCGGCGCATTATAAAAGGCGAAATTAGTTTTCGGAGTTCATTGGCCCGGCCGGGATCTTTGTCTTTATCGATGGGCGAGGAATAATAATCTTTAAACGATTTTGGATTTCCAAGCAATCCCGGGTTGGCAAAAGTCATCTGTGCAAACAAATCGAAAGTATTGTTTTCGATGGGCGTTCCGGTGAGGGTTAATTTGCTTTTTCCCTGCAAAAGGCAGGCAGCCTTAAATCGTTTTGAAAGCGGATTTTTGATGGCCTGCGATTCATCGAGGATGATGTAGTTGAATTTTGCCTTGCTCAGCATTTCAATATCATTTACCATCAAACCATAAGTGGTAATTACAAGATTGAATTTATTAAAAATCTTCTCATCTTTTTCACGATTTGTCCCATAGTAAAACATCACTTTCAGCGCGGGATAGAATTTTTTAATTTCATTTTCCCAGTTAAAAATCAAGGTTGTTGGAACCACCACGAGTGATGTTTTTGAACTTTTATTTTTGAGGCTGGCCAAAAAAGCCAGAATCTGTATGGTTTTACCAAGTCCCATATCATCGGCAAGTATGCCGCCCCAGCCCATCTCGTTGAGGAAATTCAGCCAGTTCAATCCTTCTTTTTGGTAATCGCGAAGTGTGGCTTTTATGGCCGCAGGCTTTCGCACTTTCGAAATTTCGGTAAAACTTTCGAGTCGCTTCTTTTTTTCAGCCAATTCATAAAGTATTTCCGTATCATCAATGTCATCAAAAAGCTCATCCACCAAACTAAAGCGTAGCTTCGATACCTGGAGTTTATCTTTTTTAATTTCACCAATCCTGAAATATTTTTCCAGCTTATCGATCCATTCCGCAGGTAGCATCCCCACAGTACCATCGCCCAGTTTAATAAATTTTTCCCTGTTAAGGATATGTTTCTTCAAATGAACCAAGGGTATCTGGTAATCGCCAAAACTAACTTCAAGATTTACATCAAACCAGTCCTGACCCGATTTTATCCCGGTGTTGAGGGTAGCACGATAAGGCGAATATTTAAAGCTCTTTAATTTTTGAAGTCCCAGTACTTCGATGTCTTTTTCCTTCAAGGCTTCGAAGGCATCAAAAAACCAGTTATCCTTAAGCATTTCACCCAGTGGCAGGCCAATGGCTGTTTCCTGTTCCTGGTAAATAAAATCCTGATGCCGGCTTCGCAAAAAGGTGAGGAACTCATCTTCATAATCCTCGTTTCGCTTATAAATTTTTATTTTACCCTCGCTCTGCTCAATAAAATTTCCCGTGGTCAAAGCATCAGCTTCTTTTTTATGATTGTAAACTACCACGGGGGTAAACAGGATATGATCGTTAAATTCGGAGAGGAAGACCTGTTTTTTAAGTGGTTTCAGAAAAATTTCATCTGTTTCAAAATCATTTAAGCCATCAATATCCAGTTTAAACCTTTCCGCGAAAGGGATAACGATGTTGGTTAAGAAATCACCAACTTTTGATTTTACGGCTTTCATCACCCCCACGGCTTCAACAAATGTAATGGCATCGAGCAATGATACTGATTTAACAAGATGGAATTGGTTTTCGTATTCCCAAATCAGCGCCGACCTGCGCCTGATTTTTTTTTCGCCAACCTCGATGAGTTGTTCGCCTATTTTATATTGGGGAACCAGCGAAATAAAAATATCTTCGGTAATCAATTTAGCTTCAAATTCGAGGGGAAGCGTTGAAACAGTTATAGGACGGAGGTTCGACTTTCTAATAACATCATCGTTATCCCTTAAAGCATAGACCAGGGGATTTCCGCTGATGAGCGAAAATATTTTTTTGAAATCTGTCAGTGCCTTGTGCAAATATTGCCGAATACTATATAAATCTGTCAGCCCCCTCCCCTTATCGAACAGCCCGTCAATCTGTGTTCCAAGAATAATGGCTTCCCGCTCTTTATCATTGACATCAATTTCGGCTAAATCCGAAACAAGGATTTGCTCGATGTTAGCCACTATTTTATTGCCGGCTTTATTTGATTTACCCCAGATAGGCTTAAGAAGTTCGCCCACTCCATCTTTTGTATTTGCAAAAACAATTACAAAGCCAAGCGCTGTATTTTGGTTATAATTTGGTTCAAACAGGTTTTTAGCATTGTTCTTATCGAGCTTTACATAAGTTTCAAAAGTTTTATAAAAATTATTATTCCCAAAACCTGATTGATCATTAACCAGTCCTTTTAAAGCTCCTGTAAAAGTAAGTAGAGGTTTAATTTCACTATCCATTTCAATTTTCATGAATTCATTGGTAGCATAGGATTCAGGCAGTTCGTTATTGCGGCATGTCTGCAACATCAATTCCTCCATTTTACCATTTTCCAAAAAAGGCAAAACACGCTTTCCTGCATTAATCAAATGATTAATAACAATACTCTCATGATCGCAGGTTGACTTCACCATTTCCTCGCAAGTGCAGTAAATAAAATATTTACCGTCCTCTTTATAAGCTTTTGTTATATTTTCATAATCAGAATAATAATCTGCTGAAAAAATAAATGCCAGACCTTTATTTGTCAGTTGAATCCGTTCAATTTTTTTGCGCGAATAATAATGCGTGTGGTTGATGTATTTGGCTAACTGCACTGTTGAAAGAGTTTCGAGGCGCTCTATATGCAATGGTTTCGAGGATTTTCTTTTGTTGAATTTTGGTATTGCTCTTGGTATATTAATTGGCATCTCATGTATTACTGACGACAATTGATAAAGGGCTGCTACACAATGTTTACAAATTCCTCCATAATTAAAGGGACAGTTACAATCAGCCTCAATGTTCATGTTTTTAAAATCGGTGATGATCACCCTGTAAATGCCATTTTCTCCAAAAACCTCAGCTTCAGCGGTTTTCCCGTCTTCATGGATAATCAAATCGGCAACATCATTATTCTGATAAATGGCTAAACCACGCTCAAGAGTAGCAATTGTTGTATTTTTTTTGATATAATAATCGATTAGTGTAGCACTCATAAAAACTTAACAAATTGATAAACAACGTAAAAATGAATATTTGAAAGTTTGCAAAAATACTGCAAACTCATTAATGCAAACCGAAATCAGGAATTGACTTTTCAACAATTTCGCATTTCAAATAATAAAATTCACCTTTCGATTTATTCATTTCACAGGTTTTGTATTGCATCGACCAGTACCTTGCCCATACATTTGCAACATCAAAATTCAAAAATAATCAATTGAAATTTTAATTTAAAACTTAAAAGATATGAAAACACTTACAGTAAAATTATCAACATTTTTGTTTCTCATCAGCCTTTCGTTGTCAACTTTTGCATTAGGCGATGGGAATCTCAAAGCAAGCCTAAGCCTTAAAAACAATGAAGCTGTTGAGATAGCGCTGGAAGGCAATTCCAGCCAACCTATCGAGATAAAGGTATTCGACAGCAAAGGCACATTAATTTCCATTAAAAGCCTTTCAAATGCAGGCGACAGAATAATCACTCACAAAATTTCGGAATTTCCTGAGGGCATTTATACTTACCAGGTAATCGAAGGTGACGAGATTGTTTATACTGCCAGGGTGGTTAAATTGGACGAAGGCTCGCTGGAATGTCGAAATGTTCCCAACTGTGCTACTGCCTCAATTACAGAACTGGAAGATAATACTGTTTTGGTTAGATTGATTAAGTCGCAAAACGAGAAGTCGAGGATTAAAATAACGGATGATGAGGGAATTGTTTTGCACCGCAAAGTTTACAAAAATACTGACTATGTGAAGGTTACACACGATATTTCCAAATTTCCCGAAGGCAACTATTACTTCAGTGTTTACAGCAACAACGATTTAATAGCATACAGAAAAGTTTCAAAATAAATGTTTTACTTATTTTTATGGCCTTCGGTGTAAATTGAAGGCCATTTTTTTACAATTTTGTTCTTTCAAATAATTTATTTTCAAAACCTATATTTTCAAGGATGTTTGAATACCTGTACAAGAAAAAATTGATCTGGATTACTGTTGTGATTTCCCTGGGATGTTTTTTCCAGTTTTCGATCGATGTAATTTTTAGTCTGATTTACAGGAATCATCCACTATTTGGCAGTTTTCAGGGCTATCTGTTTTCCATTTCCCTTACCTTCGGCATTATGTTCGGTTTAGTAAAGATGGCCGACTGGATGAATAAAAAAATATCGTGGGAAAAATCCCCCGGAAGCAAGTTTTATTTTCAAATTTTCATTATTACGTTCTTTGTCATATTGATGGTTATGGGTATCCGCACGATATTCAACCTTTTTATTTTCCCAGGCGGCTTTATCAGATTATTGGATGAAATTGTAGTTGGCGTGTTCTTTTTATTTATTTCACTCCTGCTTGTATTTTTAGATTTGGGTATTCATTTATTGGACAAGTGGCGCGTTTCGCAAGCTGAAATTGAAAGGTTTAAGAAAGCAAATCTTGAAACCCAGTTCGAGATGCTCCGCACCCAGGTAAACCCACACTTTTTGTTCAACAGCTTAAATACTTTGTCTTCGTTAATTTACGAAAATCAGGATACGGCCTCAAACTATGTTCGTGAAATGTCATCGGTTTATCGCTATATTCTCGAAAAAAGAAAAGCGGACATTGTTACACTTAAAGAAGAACTCATCTTTACCGAGTCCTACGTTTACATGCTTAGTCTGCGTTTTGAGGACAAAATTAAGTTTGAGTTAAATATCGGTTCACACTTCGAAGATAAAGTAGTAACGCCCTTAACTTTGCAGATTTTAATAGAGAATGCAGTTAAGCACAATGTAGTGTCATTGAAGAAGCCTTTAACAATCGGGATATTTACAAAAAACGACAACACAATCGTGGTTAAAAATAATTTGCAGCCAAAGGCAAACAACTCTTATTCTTCGGGAATAGGACTTGACAACATTAAAAATCGTTTGGAAATAATATCGGATCGGCAAATGAAAGTTGAAAAAACAGAAAGCGAATTTATTGTTACCGTCCCACTGTTGGAAGCCAGGGAGAATAAATTAATCGATTGGTAAACATGAAAATACTTATAATAGAGGATGAGCCTTTTGCTCAAAAAGAATTGAAGCGATTGTTGGATATTGCAGAGGGGAAATTTGAAATTCTCGACATGATCGATACCGTGGAAGACTCGGTGGAATGGCTCAAAGAAAATCCCCCACCCGATTTATTATTTCTTGATATCCAGCTTGCCGATGGGATAAGCTTTGATATTTTTAGGCAGGTCGATGTAAAATGTCCCGTAATATTCACCACTGCTTATGACGAATATGCCATCAGGGCTTTTCAGATCAACAGTATCGACTACCTGCTAAAGCCCGTTAAGCTCACCGAACTGATGAGGGCTATCAACAAATATGAAAGCCTGAGGGATCAATTTGGAAAGGGTGAAAAAGAGAGCAGCATAAACATTACAAAAAATCAATTGGAAAGCATACTCAATCTTGGAAAAAAGGAATACAAATCGAGGTTCGTGGCCAAAGTTGGCGACCAGATAAAATACATTCCGGTTGAGGAAGTAGCGTATTTTTATGCTGAGGACAATGTAGTATTTTTGATTAATAAAAATGATAAGCGCTACATCATCGAATATTCGATCGAAGAAATTGATTCGTTGGTTAATCCAAAGCATTTTTACAGACTCAACAGGTCGGTGGTTGCGCATATCAACGCCATCGACAAAGTTTACAAATATTTAAACAGCAGGCTTAAAGTGGAGCTTAAACCCGAATCAGAAAAAGAAGTACTGATAAGCAGGGCAAAAGTTTCTGATTTTATGAAATGGATGGATAGGTAGGGAGTTTAGAGTTTTGAGTTTAGAGCCCCGAAAAATAGAAAATTTTCTCCAAAGGAGCCCTTCGGACAATTTTCGTAATTTTTCGAGGGTGCACGGGCAAAGCCCGGCATTTTGAGTTTAGAGCCCCGAAAAATAGAAAATTTTCTCCAAAGGAGCCCTTCGGACAATTTTCGTAATTTTTCGAGGGTGCACGGGCAAAGCCCGGCATTTTGAGTTTAGAGTTTAGAGTTTAGAGTTTAGAGTTTAGAGTTTAGAGTTTAGAGTTTAGAGTTAAAAGTTATTAGTAATTGGTAATTGGTAATTGGTAAATGGTAAATGGTAATTGGTAATTGGTAATTAGTTATTAGTTCAGAATTGACCATCAATGACAACAAATGCCGAAAAAACATCCCGAAGGTTCGGGATTTGATTTCATAGTTTTTCGAGCATCCTCGAAAAGTTACGAAAATCAAAGATTTTCTACTTTTCGGGATAACTATAAATGACTATTAAACTAAATGAGTAAAAAGTTTTTTAAAATAAAAACATTTTTTTGGCTGCCCGCAGCTATTTTACTTTTGATCATGGCATCATGTTCACGGCCTGTGATAAAGATTGAGCACGTGCCGGACAACACGCCTGTTGGATCAAGGCTCTATATTGCAGGTAACTTTAACCGCTGGGATCCGGGCGATGTTCGCTTTGCTTTTGAGATAGATGACGACAGCAATTACTTTTATACCCTGCCAAGTGGCTTTGGGAAAATGGAATTTAAAGTTACCAGGGGTGAGTGGTCGAGTGTTGAAACTGATATGTGCGGATATGATATCAACAACAGGTCATACAACTACCAGGAAGGCGACACCATCGCAATTGCTGTACAAAGTTGGAAAGATACAAATCCCCTTGACTGCCCTGAATTGACCATTGTTGTTGATAAGATTCCTGAAAATACACCCAAAGATGAACCCATTGCATTGGCCGGAAACTTTAATGAGTGGTCGCCCGACAGCTCTTCTTACCTGAAACGAGATCCCTCAAGTGGGAAGTACATGATTAAACTTCCGAGAAGGGATTTGGATCGATTGCTGGAATTTAAAATTACACGCGGAAACCTGCTGACCGCTGAAGCCGATAAATTTGGTTATGAAATTGAAAAACGCCAGGTAAACTTTGGCATGTTTGATACGCTGTTTATCGATGTTGAAAACTGGGAAGATATTGTAGAAAACCCCCATGATAGAGTTACTATAATCCTTGACAAAATTCCTGCTGAAACACCCGGCGATGCCGTAATTTTTGTTACCGGCAGTTTTAACGGCTGGTATCCAAAAGACAATAAATACCAGTTTCATAAAAACGAAAAGAACAAATTTCAATACACGCTGCCGAGAGAAAGTGATATGCTTGAGTATAAAATTACGCGTGGAGACTGGTCGAAAGAGGAAGTTGACATTTTGGGATATAAAATGAATAACCGGAAGTTTGAATTTGGTAGTGTGGATACTATACACCTTACTGTTCATGGTTGGCTGGATCAAACAAAAGTTAAACAACCTACTTACACTTTTGTTATCGATAAGATGCCGCCAAAAACACCGCATGATGATGACTTGTATCTGTCAGGCTCTTTCAACGGCTGGAATTCGGGGCAGCGCAAATATCGTTTCACGCGGGCCGATGATGGCAAATACTACCTAACGCTCCGGGATGCCTGGCGCAGCATGGATTTCAAAATTACGCGTGGAAACTGGCGAACACAGGAGGTTGACAATGATGGCAATATTATTCCCAATCGATATTTTGAATATTCCGGAATCGACACTGTTAAAATCAGTGTTAAAAACTGGCAGGACATTGCAAGGTTTGACCAAAAACAGCTTGTAATTGTACTCGAAGAAGTCCCTGTAAATACCCCGAAAGAAAGCAAAATTTATATTGCCGGAAATTTTAATGGTTGGAATGGTGGAAATCCCAACTATATTTTAAACAAGAACCTAAAAGGCGAATACTACATTTCAATACCTCAAAAAGAAAAGCAGATCGAATTTAAATTTACACTCGGTAGCTGGGAGAGTGAAGAATTGGATCAAAATGGCAACACCATTTCCAACCGAAGTTATAATTTTGGATACAGCGATACGCTGAGATTGAAAGTAGAGAAATGGGAAAATATTAATTAGTGCGTGTCCATAAAGTCGATGTTTTCACTAATTGCCTTCGCAACCCCTTAGTCCCCTAAAGGGGAAATCCCGCGCTACCAGTGCGTTGGGGGGTTCTTCCGCCAACTGGCGGAGAGTTAGAGGGGTGCGTGGCGGATGGCAAGTTTATAGACCGACACTAATTAATGTGTTCATTTTTAACCAATAACTGTTCACTCCTGAAACAGCTTTTTAGCACAATAGTTTTTGTTTAAATTATAACATAGAGGTTTTCAGTACAATACTTCAATAGGTATATTTTTTGATTACGGCCTGAAAACAAATATTGTGCTATGTATAAAAGTCTCTTCACATTAATGTACCGGCAATTTTTTGCAAATAAGTTCTATTCGCTAATTAAAATTTTGTGCCTTTCGGTGGGAATGACTGTGAGCTTACTCATTCTATTTTACGTTTATAATGAATTAAGCTACGATAATTTTCACATCCATAAGGATTCGATATACCAGATGGTTGTGACTGATAAAAGACGCGATAATATTGATAAATCAAGTGTTTCAACGGCAGGGATCGGACCATCATTGTTAAGTGAATTTCCCGAAATTAAAAAAATGACCAGGCTTTCCAGCCCTCAAAGTCAATTTTTTGTACATGGAGATAAAAGTATTATTGCGGATGATCTTGTTTTTGCCGACTCATCATTTCTCAATATTTTTACTTTCGATCTCCTAAGCGGAAACCCTGATGTTGCCCTGGATGAACCATTTACCATGGTGATTACTCCGCATCTATCCAAAACATTTTTTGGTGATGAAAACCCCATTGGAAAGGTATTAAAATATAAGGATAAGTACAATTTTAAAATTACCGGTGTAATCGAAAAAGCGCCATCCAACTCACATATTTATTACAGCGCTGTCCTATCGTTTGCATCGCTTTACAAAATGGATGGGTATTATCTTGGGTGGGATGGCGGATGGAGTTATTATACCTACGTGTTGGCTACAGATCAGATAAACAGCGACAATTTCAAGAAAAAACTAATCCCCTTTCTTGATGAACACATCAATAATAAATACCGGAATTATGGCGTCGAATTGGGCATATCATTCGATCTACTCAATAAGGTTTACCTCCATTCACAGGCACCGGAAACATTGCCTAAATCTGGCAACACCGCGAACTTGTATGTGTTTATGACCATTGCATTGTTTATTTTAATCATAGCATGTATCAATTTCATAAATTTATCTACAGCGCAGGCATCACATAGATTAAAGGAAACAGGAATTAAAAAAGTTTTAGGAGCCGGTCGCGGATTACTTATCAGGCATTTTTTGATTGAAACAATCATTGTAAGTTTTGTTGCCATGATTTTGTCACTACTCCTCACCGAGCTATTTCTACCCGGGTTTAGCAAGCTTTTTCATACGAAGTTAAACTTTGCCGCCAATTCGTTAATTATGTTCACCGGAACTACTTTAATAATTGGATTACTCACCGGAATTTTAGCAGGAAGCTATCCTGCTTTTTTCCTATCCGGGGTTTCACCCGAAAAAGCTCTTAAAGGTAGATCGCTGAGTATTAACAAGGGAAAAACCTTTAGAAATATCCTGGTAGTAGTTCAATTTTTTCTCGCTACCGGCTTAATTATTTGCACCTTGATAGTTTACCAACAGGTAGCTTTTATCAATAACAAAGATCTTGGCTACAATAAAGCAAATTATTTGGTGCTTAGTCTCACCGGTGAAAAGTCAATTTCAGCATACAAACTTCTAAAAAACAAGCTTAAATCCATTCCACAGGTTCTTGCTATTGGCAGTACCACAGCCATTCCTGGTACCGGACTAACATCAAACGGATATATTCCCGAAGGCCACAGCGAGTCGATGATGTTCAATGTTATGGATGTGGATGCCGACTTTTTAAATATGCTAGGAATTAAAACCATACTGGGAAACGGACTTTCAGAAAACTCAGATGCCAAAAACGATATTCTTGTCAATGAGGTCTTGATAAAGAAGTTAGGATGGGAAAGCCCCATTGGAAAAACCATTAGCAGGAATGGTAAACTAAATGTAACAGGGGTAGTTAAAGACTTTCATTTTGCCCCTTTACATCATGCCATTTCATCACTTATAATAACCAGCAAACCCTGGGAAGGGCATCAGGATGGCTTTGATTATCTTGTTATAAGTTATTCGCCAAATAGTGCCGCTAAAGTTGTTGCTGAGACAGAAAAAATCTGGAAGGCAATGTTCCCCGCCGAGCCTTTTATTTTTAGGTTTATAGATCAAATGCTTGATTCGATGTATGCCAACGAACGTAATTTTGGCAAGATATTTTTATGGGCATCCATACTTGCCATATTCATAGCCGGTTTAGGCCTTTATGGTTTAACCACATTTATAATACAAAAACGCCGAAAGGAGATAGGCATAAGAAAAACTTTTGGTGCAAATTCAGCCAAAATTGTATGGCTTTTGGGCAAACAATTTATAATTCTTGTCATTATAGGAAATGTTTTGGCATGGCCGATTGCATGGCTTGTTATGCAACCCTGGCTTGAAAATTATGCTTTTATTGCCCCCAATAGCGGGTGGATTTTTGGAGCAACGCTAATAATATCCTGTGTTTTCGCTTTTGCCACCGTGGCATGGCACTCCGTAAAAGCTTCGCATCAAAATCCGGTTAATGCTTTAAGATATGAGTAATATGATAGTAAAAAACAAGTGTCATCTAACTACGGAATAGGGTTATCTATCAGCTTTACTAAGACACCAATAATCCGGAATAAAAAAAATCCCGGGAAATATTACTCCCGGGATCGTTCTATATACATGAGTCCAGTCAAAAAACTCAAAAACTTCTGATTTTTAGCAATCCGTCAGCTGACTGAAAGAGTGCTAAAAATCAGTAGTTTGGACAAGTCCCCTTTAGGCCAGCCTCGCCGGCTAGGCGGGGGATTTAGGGGTCTAACTACTGATTATCTATTACCAGATTAGAAGTATTCCGATAGCCATCCTGGTCTTTATACCAATCTTTATAATCAACTCCACTTGATTCTGCCCAATCAGCAAATTTGTTATAGCCCAGGATAATGGCTACTTTTTCTTGTGGATAAACAAAATCGTGGATGATATCAATTGCCCAGGGGAGATTTAAAGCTGTTTTGTAGTAGCGTCCGGTTTCGGGATTACTATCGTCATCGCCTGTACCAAATAAACTCATATTTGCCAGGGAAGTAGGTGGTTTGTTGGCCAAATGAACTTCTTTACCTCTGTCCTGATTCACAAAAATAAATGGATTTTTGATGCCAAAGTCTGCAGTTGCGATGGGCGATGTGTAGATGATGGTTAACTGAACTTTTGATGAAGTCTTGTTGGCAGCCTGGGCATCATCAAAAAGAATAAGTACAGGTTTATCCTGGCCTGCCTCAAGACCCTTTCCATTCAGCGATACAATTCCTGAACTGAGTATCGAACCTGAAACACTACCTATTAAAGCCTCATCCATATCAATCTCAATTCCGAAACCATTGCGAAAACTACCACCAATGTTCTTTACATTAAAAGTAAGATAGGTTTCCACAATTAAGTCTGCAGAATTATATACATGAGTGTAACGATAATTTAAAACAAGGTCATTAAAATCATAATCACCCTCATCCGGCCATAAATCCTCGAATGCATAAGTACCCCAACCATACACTGATGGAGTGTAAGTATCATAAGCGCGGTCACCATCATCAGGATATTCATCATAAAAGTCGATAATACCATCACCATCACTATCTTCAATGCTTACCTGGCTCTCATCCAAAGGCATGGTTGCCAGATCGTGGATGTAGTTATCAGTGAAAGTCCAACGATCCTCAAAAGCTCCTGTAACTGTATCCATAATAAAAGAGCGTCCTTCATATTTATTCAAATTTTCGTTATAAACATTGGAGGCCCACCATAATTCCTGATTCTGATCGAAAGTAAGAGAGTTGGGATAATTGGGGAGATTTTCGGCGGATAGTCGTTCGGCATTAATGCGGTTTCCGTTATCAAAGCTGCATTTGTAAAGTCCTGATTCGCTGGAAATGTACATGGTTCCATTATCAGAAAAACAAACATCGCCACCATCTAAATCATCAAGACCATATATTCGATAGTACGAAACCATTTTCCCGTTTTCCGGGTTAATAAGCAACATCCAATAGGAGAATGAGTAATATAGCATACCGTCATTGATATTATATCCAAGTCTTGGCCCTCGATATTGGGTTTTACCACGCTGCTCCCAGGTTTGCTCATTAATGTCGTAAGCATACAAACGGTATGGATAACTAATACCAATGGTATAAAGCACCTCTTCAACCGGATCGATGGCACATGCCCAGCTACCTCCTGAATTAGATGGTAAATTTGATAACATCTCTGTTTCGCCTGTTACGGGATTTATAGTGTACATTTCACTAAGGCTATTTACGGCATATAAAATATCTGTTGGATCATCCTTGCTTGTTCCTGAATTATCGGGCAACTCCTCATAAGGGAATTGAATATTTAATACCTGTGAGTTGATTGGAACCAGCATGGTTGTATAGTGCCCCAGATCGTTACGGGTAACAAACAGGGTGTCGTAATACCCGGGAATGGTAATATCAAGCGAGAAATTTGGATCGCCGGTAATTTTAATGGCGTTCAGGTTATTCAAAACATCTACCACTGTGCCCGATTGTGCCAATGCATCACCATCATCTCCTGCTGAATTTGTTTGTATATTGATTCCCTGCGAATTGTACAAGTACACTTCATATTTTATATCACCCTCTGCACGTGTGGATTTAAAATCGGAAATTGTGATTTGGGTATTTACCGAGGTTTCAAAATTGAACGATTCCGGAATTACTAAATCCTTCATCTGTAAGGTAGTATCGCCGGGTGGCACCGGATCGGGAGGGTTGTTATCAAGGTCTTTTTTACAGTTGGTGATAATGAATATTATTACCAGTAAGCCAAGTAAAACTTTAAATTTTTTCATCGATCCTAATTTTTATTTATAGCCCTGTTTTATTGCTTTGAAAAGCAATTTGCACAAAAAAAGTTAAAAAAGGATACGTTAAAATATTTTAAGGAAATATTTTTAAGAAAACATTTTAATTGCTCCGGCAATTCCACCAATAATCATCTGTGTGGCAATTACGGCAAGTATCAGCCCCATGATTCTTGTAATAACATTTATAACACCTTTACCCAGGAAGTGAATTAATTTTTCACCATAAACAAACATTAAAAAAGTAATGAAACAAAGCAATGCAAAAGCGATCAATACTATTGAAATGTGTATAACACTTGGACTTGCTCCCACAAAGTTCATGGCTGTTGAAATAGTACCCGGGCCGGCAAGAATGGGAATTGCCAAAGGCGAAATTGCAATATTTATTTCATTATTTTCATGCAAAAATTTTATCTTTTTTTTCACCTCATCATCGGGGTGATGTACCTTCGACTCTTTGCCTTGTATCAAGTTATAGCCAACCATGAAAAGCAAAATTCCACCTGTAATTTTAAAAGCAGGCAGGGTAATCCCAAAAAGTTTAAAAATAAAATGTCCGGCTACACAAAAGAGACCAACAATTATAAAAGCGTAAAGTAATGACTTAAAAGCAATAAGCTTTCTTTCTTCCGGCGAATTAGATTGGGTTAAACCAATAAAGATACTCGTGTTGGCAATGGGGTTCATAATGGCAAAAAGTCCCATAAATACGGTTGTACTGAAAAGAATTAAATCGTGCATTGTTAAACTGTGTTCGTTAAATAATTAATGTTATAAACTACTATCTTGATTCTAATGGAGCAATCTTATGAGGTCAAAGGTAATTATTCCTGCAAAGACACCCTACTACTATTTTGGCAGCAAAATCCAATCCCCGGTACTATTCATCGGATGACTCCATTACAAACAGTGAAGAAGTTGGTGGTGCAATAAAAGCCCCATCCCCAACCCTTCCCCAAATCGGGGAAGGGAGCAGAAGCTCACGGGGGTTGAAGGTATTTGCCCAACGAGGTATCTTACGAGTATAAAACCAAAATCACAGACGAGCACGCTCCCCTTCTCATTTAGGAGAAAGGGTCGGGGGATGAGGTCAATAATATAGTCATCCGATGAATGCTGTTTATGAATCAGTAAAAATCTTCTGAATACAGCAATGATCCCCGGTATTATTCATCGGATGACTCCAAATAGCGGTGTTTTTTCGGGATATCAAAACCAAAATCCCAGGCGAGTAAGCTCCCCTTCTCATTTAGGAGAGAGCCTGTCCCGAAAATCGGGAGGCCGGGGGTGAGGTCGGAAAGGAGGACAACAAACCTTTGAAAAGCTGATGCTGCAATAACTGGAAGCAAGTCACCCCGTGAATCCTATCTAAGCACAAAACACAATACTTTAAATTCGCACAGCTGTCGGAGAGCATTCACGGGGTGACTCAAAACAGGAAAGATAAAAAGCCCCTCTGCAAATTGAAGATAGGCATTTTTTAATAATACTCTTTCATGCATATTGTTTTAGAAATAATTCCTATTTTTGAAAAAACTTGATAAAATGACCACAGAGCAAAATACAGGCAGCGACAGCGAATACATCATTATCCCCAACCCCATTTACGATGTGGTGTTCAGGTATCTGATGGAAGACACCGAAAGTGCTACCATCGTTTTATCCACACTTATAAACGAAAAGATTACTTCATTACAACTCGAACCCCAAACGCACGCGCAGAAAAAACCCTATAAAGCCAAGATAGAAGACCCCACAACTCAGGACGACATCCGTTTGTTTCACCTCGATTTTACGGCAACCGTAGAACTGCCCGACGGCACCGATGAGTTGATAATGATAGAACTGCAAAAAGCCAGCGAGCCTGACGATATTTTTCGGTTTAAAAGATACATCAGTAAAAATTTCCAGCGAAGACAAGAAAAAGAAATCATCCATCCGGTATCGCATACCGTTGAAAAGATAAACAAGCCCATCCGGTTAATCCCTGTCTTTATCCTTAATTTCAGGATCGAAAACGAAATCAACGATTTGCTCATCAGAACCAACCGGATAAAAGAAGGCGTTTTTAAAAACAGGCCACTGAAAAAAACCAATGAGTTTATCGATAATCTTACTTATGATCCCGCACGTGCGGGATTAGTTGTACAGCTTCCTAACCTGAGCAAGATCAACGAAAGCGACTACGAAAATGATGAATACAAAAAGAAACTGTTTGCTTTGTTGAAAATCTTCGATCAAAAATCGAAGGTAAAGAACAACGAGCACCGGCTCAGGCTGATACGCAGGTTTTTCCCCGGATTCCTTGAAAGAGTAATCCAACGCCTGCAATCCGCCGACATCAACAACCCTGACCTGGAGGAACAGCTCTATGCCGAAGACGAATATTTAAAAGTGCTCATCGACCGCGACAACCAGATATCTTTTTTTAAAGAGAGGGCAGAAGTAAACTACAAAGCCCTTACTAATGAAAAAAAAAGAAGTAAGGAGAAAGACAAAGCACTCACCGAGAATAAAAAAATCATCATCGCTTTAGCCAAAACATTGAAAGATAGCGGCGTGGCAATTGAAACAATCATCCGGCAAACAAAACTCACAAAAGAAGATATTGAAAATTTGTAACGAGAAAAATGCAAATCGAAAGAACCACAGACGAAATCCTCATCCGCTTGCCTGGCTGGGAAAAGTTGGAAGCAATCGATGATCTGCTCGATGACCTCGTGTATAGTGAGGCAACATCAAAGTCGAAAGCCACACAGGACGAAATTGACCTTTTGGCCAAAGAAGTTAAAAATGGCTGGTGGGAGCAAAATAAGAAAAGGCTTGTAGCTTGAAAGCTGATAATGAAGAATAAAACAGAAAAACGAATGGTTGACAAAATGAGAGAAATCCGTGATAATATCAGCAATGATATCAAAGATTTATCTTATGATGAATTGACCAAATATTTGGAAAACAGAAAGGCATTACATCCAAAATTCAAAAAGCGAAAGGCAGAGGAAGTGTCATAAACTTTCAATCCAATTTGGTCAATACTACTTTTTCAATACTCCGTTAAGAAATGAAATAAATAGTTGAAAATCAGTAAAATAAGTGAAAATAAATTAGGTTAAACCGATGGAAACCAGTATCTTAGATGATTATTCCACTAATTGTCTAATTATGGCTCCCACGGTTAACCAAGATTCTAAAGCGCTAATTATCAACATATTAAAAAACAAGGCGTTTTTTGCCTTAACAAAGCCAGAAAGAATTTCCTGGTTAGCGTTCTTTGGCATATTTTAAGCATCAAAGGTAAAATTAATTTCATGCAATTAGCCCGTTTTAGTCCATACGGTGAGCAGACACACCGAATACACTTTGAACAGGAATTTGACTTCCTTGCCTTCAATAAGAATCTGGTCGACATGCTTCCTGGTAAAGAAATCATTATCGCATTTGACCCATGTTTTATACCCAAGGCAGGAAAACATACCTATGGCAGGGTAAATATGAGTGAGCCAAATACAAACTACTTCGATAAAGAGATTTGCAATGAGGATTTAACAATATACACAGCAGTGGTGTACTCTAAAGCTTTCGGTCGTGATATTAAACTTGCCATTGCAGTCTTTTTTAAAGATGGGCGTGAAATAACACGTAAGCTCTATTTCTCAACAGACCTTGACCAAGCTGGAAGACAAATCGTAGGCAAACTATAAAACCTTCTTTAACAACGCTTTGATGCTTGATAGATTTATTCGCAGGTTCGCTATTAACCCGAACTCTGCAAAAAATCACAAAATTATTAATGAACTGCTGCAATTGGGAAGAATTGCCGCTTAAAATATTAACGAACTATTGAAGTACGGATAGAATTTTTAAATATTTAGCTCGGAATAAATCTGATTTCTTTGTTCGAGAAGGAGGAAAACAAATGATATTACACGAGATTTCAAATTTAAATTAGCAAAATGCAAAATAAGCAAAAGCCCATATCAGCAAATCATGGCTCCCAGACGGTTTGCGGTTTTATCGAAAAATGAATAGAAATAGAAACATACGAAGCACAAATAAACTTCCTGCAAGTGGGCGGCTGAGTGCCATATTTGTGGAACATCGTTTCCAGTCATGTTAAAAATCCAAATTATGAATCCAAAAAACTTAGTGAAAATTAGCAATATTATCGGAAGAATTTCAATACTCCTTCTCGTTTATTGGGTATTCGTTTTTATGACAACAGAAGTATTTGGGCTAAAAGTAGTTCTGTATTTTTCAGACTATCAGAGATATGGAAAAATTGGAAGTTGAAAATACAATACAGATGCCAATAAACAAGACTTCTTGCGGCCTGCAAGGCCAGGCATCCCGAAAACTTTCTTTTTCAATATTCGTTTCTACACTAATATTTTGCAGTTTGCTCCAAACTATTTCTGTATGAATGAGACAAAAACTTTTTAAACATCGTAAATGGAGAGAATATTTAGTAAAACAGTGCAGGCAAATTAATAAATTTGCAGTGAATGATTTCAACACAGATATCAGCCGGGTTTCCTTTCGCCGTCCCGCACGTGCGGGATTAAAAGTGCTTGAGCCGTATGCCGGGAAACTGGCACGTACGGTTCTTAGGGGGCGTAAGCTACCCGGTCCAACCATACTGAAAAAAGGATTGTAATGTTCCCGAATTGGGAATATTATATTATCTTTGCACCAGAATAACTATATATGAATAGAATATTTGCTAAAAGTACGCTAAGAGCCTTTTGGGAGAAACATGCAGACTCAGAGCAATACCTAAAGACCTGGTATGACACAGCAATGAATTCTGATTGGAAATCTCCAAATGACGTAAAACAGACTTATGCAAACGCAAGTATTTTAAAAAATGGACGAATTGTTTTTAATATCAAGGGAAACTCGTATAGGCTGATTGTGAAATTCAATTTTGAAAAACAATGGGGATTTATTCGTTTTATTGGAACTCATTCAGAATACGATAAAATTGATGCAGACACTATCTAAAAAATTTGACATGAATATTAGACCAATTAAAACAGAGGAAGACTATCAAATGGCTTTAAATAGACTTGAGGAAATTTTTGATGCTCAAGTAGGTACTCCTGAAAGTGATGAAGCTGACATACTTGGCTTAATCATAGACGAATATGAAAATAAATATTATCCTATTGAAGCTCCAGACCCAATTGAAGCTATCAAAATTAGAATGGAAGAAATGCAACTCAAACAAGTTGACCTGGTTAATGAATTCGGTGGAAAAAATCGTGTTTCTGAGATTCTCAATAAACGACGAAAACTAACTGTTGAAATGATTCGTAAATTGACATTACGTTTGAATCTTTCTGCTGGACTACTAATTAAAGACTACCAAATTAGTTAACTGACCTGAAAAGAAGTATGGTTGACAACAATGGTCAAAAAACTACTTTGAGAAATTGGAAAAATAAACATGCCACCAACAGCAAATTATATCTCACAGCCGGATAGCGTTCATCTGGAAAAATGAATAGAAATAGAAACATACGAAGCACAAATAACCTTCCTGCAAGTGGGCGGCTGAGTGCCATATTTGTGGAACATCGTTTCCAGTCATGTTAAAAATCCAAATTATGAATCCAAAAAACTTAGTGAAAATTAGCAATATTATCGGAAGAATGTTTAATACAGAAAATGGAAATTATGAATTGTATTATCCATATTTCAAGGATAATAAAAAAGTAGTTCTGTGTTTTTCAGACTATCAGAGATATGGAAAATTTGGAAGTTGAAAAATAAAATACAGATGCCAATAAAAAAAGCCTTGTAACACTTACAAGGCTTTCTGCTTTTTTGGCGGAGAGCGAGGGATTCGAACCCCCGGACCCTTGCAGGTCAATGGTTTTCAAGACCACCGCGATCGACCACTCTGCCAGCTCTCCGCGCCAAAAGTACACTTTTTTTAAATTTCCCAAATTTTTTTTGTGCTTTTCCCAATAAACTTTTAACCTGAAAAATTCATGAATTTTTCACTCTGTGGGCTAAAATGCCCACAGAGCCGAATTTCCAGAGGAAATTCGAGGGTTAACCCTCGAAAATATTTGAAAAAAATATTTTCGGCCTTCGGTGATTAATACACAAACTTTTAAAGTTTGTGTATTAATCAGGTTAAAAATGATAGGTGGTCTATCCCTTTGTTTATGATTTATAGATGAATGTTAGAAACCGCAAACTGATGCTTGTTAGCCAGTTACTTTTTTTAATAACCTTCGCCATGTACGAAAATTACCTTTGAATCAATGCATCAGCACTTGTTATTAAAATTAAAATTAGCTCCACGATGAAGAACATAACTATCCTCACCTTAAGTTTAATCTTATCATTTTCGGTTTTTGGCCAAACCCCAAAATTTGTAAAAGCACAGTTTTTTTATTCAAAATTTTACACGCCCACCGATGGGTCTTATGTTGAAACCTATCTTTCGGTATTCGGTAACAGTGTGGAGTATGTAAAACTGCCCAATGGAAAATTCCAGGGAAAAGTGGGTGTGTCGCTGGTTTTTTCAAAAGACTCGGCAGTTGTAAATTTCGATAAATATGAGCTATTGAGCCCTGAAATTGATGATACTTCAAGCATCACGTTTAATTTTCTTGATCAGCAACGTTTTGTTTTACCCAACGGTGAATACAATCTTGAAATTAAAATCAGCGATCTCAACAGTAAATATGTTCCCGATGCCAGCAATCAAACCATTGTAATAAATTTCCCTGAGGATAAAGTTTCGGTTTCCGGTATTCAGCTTGTCGAATCTTACACTGAAACCACCGAACCTAATGTACTAAGCAAAAGCGGCTACGACCTCGTGCCTTATGTAACTCCCTTTTTACCCGATAATGTTAACCTTCTCACTTTTTACAGTGAGATTTACAATACCGACAAAGTGCTGGGTGCCGATGGTAAATTTCTTGTTAACTACTATCTCGAATCCTACGAAACGGGGAAAAAGCTAAATAAATTTACCAGTTTTAAAAGGGCGGATGCAAAACCTGTGAATATAATATTTGCCAATTTCAATGTGAGCGAGTTGCCTTCCGGAAATTACAGGCTCGTGGTTGAAGCCCGAAACCGTAATAATGAGGTTATTGCTTCAAACCGCTTGTTTTTTCAAAGGAGCAACCCGGATGTTCCGGTGGATTATTCCGACTATGATGGGGTTTCTGTCGAACACTCCTTTGTTACAAAAATTACCAGCTACGACACTTTAAGGCTTTACATTGATTATTTGGGGCCAATCTCGACAAGTATGGAATTGAATTTTGTTAATTACCAGATAGATAAAGGCAACGCTGATTTGGAAACCATGCAGCGCTATTTCTTTAATTTTTGGATGGATCGCGATGAACTAAATCCTGAGTATGCATGGAAAAAATATCTGAGTTCGGTTGAGTTGGTAAATGAACAATTTGGAGCCCCGGGCAATAAAGGTAAAAAAGGATACCAAACTGATATGGGTAGAGTATTTCTTAAATACGGCCCGCCAAATACAATCGCCGACCGCCCCTTTGATGCAAGTACTTCGGGAATGGCTATTAGCGATGGGGGAGGTGGTCCCGGGGATGCCGGGACGGTGCCTTACCAAATATGGCATTACTACACCCTGGAAAAACTTAATTTGAGAAATTCAAAGTTCGTTTTTGCTAACATAAATCTTGCTTTATTCGATTATAAATTAATCCATTCTAATGTTCCCGGCGAAATAAACAACGCCAACTGGCAGTCGGAACTGCACTGGAGGTTCCAGAATGATGCTACCATGCCTGAGCAGGATAAATACGGCGGACAATCCGGAGATTATTACAATAATCCAAGATAATTTTTCTTCCAATTTTCTTTCATTCTATTTATGGTATGTATAGAAAGTTGGTAATTTTCAGTATTCTAAAAAAAATCTCCCGCAGATCTGCCTGCCGGCCCGCTTCGCCAGAGCAACAGCGAGGCGAGCAAGGCTGGTTTCGCTGATAGGCGCAAATTTTATCTGCGCCTATCAGCGAAATCTGCGGGAAACATTATTAAAAAGACAAGCTCTATTTAGGCTGTTATTCGTAACTTTGTCGCCCTAATGAAAACAGCGGTCGTAATATTAAACTGGAACGGAAGGCTTTTCCTCGAAGCTTTTCTGCCAGCCATTATCGAAACCAGCAAAAGGGTTGCTGATGTGATAGTGGCTGATAATCAATCAAGCGATGATTCCTTAGAATTTCTCCAAAAACATTTTCCTGATGTAAGGATTATTCATACGGGTGGCAATTTTGGATATGCCGGTGGTTACAACAGGGCTTTAAGTCAGATAGATGCAGAATATTTTGTGCTGCTGAATTCTGATATTGAGGTCACCAAAAATTGGATAGAGCCCATTATCCAATTGATGGATGAGGATAAATCTATTGCAGCCTGTCAGCCAAAAATACTTTCCTTCAAGGAGCGCGATACCTTTGAATACGCCGGTGGGGGAGGTGGCTTCATCGACAGATACGGCTATCCTTTTTGCAGGGGCAGGTTGTTTCAATCGCTCGAAAAAGATACCGGCCAGTACGATGATAATACCGAAATTTTTTGGGCCAGTGGTGCGTGTTTGTTTATGCGGGCTGGGTATTTTAAGGCCATCGGGGGGCTGGATGAAGATTTTTTTGCCCACATGGAGGAGATCGATATTTGCTGGAGATTAAAACACCAGGGCTATAAAATAATGTATTGCAGCCAATCTGTCGTTTATCATGTTGGCGGGGGTACACTTGATAAATCGTCCCCTAAAAAGACCTATTTGAATATGAGGAACAACATTACCATGTTGTATAAAAACTTACCCTCAAAACAACTGTATTCTATTTTTATCAGTCGGCTATTCCTGGATTTTTTTGCAGCAATTAAGTTTTTAATCGATGGAGGCGTGAGGCACTTTGGGGCAGTAACAAGGGCACATCTTGGATTTTATTTTTCGTACAGGAAAAATAGGATAAAAAGAAAGCAGATCAACCATCAATATGTTTCACAAATTTATTCGGGAAATATTGTTGTCGATCATTTCTTTAGGGGAATCAAAACTTTTAAGGACTTGAAAAAGAAAAAATTCAGTGATTAGAGTTTGTCCATAAAGTCATCATTTTTCAATAATATAAAAATTCTTTCGCTGATTAGCGCAGATAAAATCTGCGTTAATCAGCGAAATCTGCGGGAGATATTACTAAAAAGATGATTACAAATTAATTTTGACTGATAAAATTCCGATTTCTGTATAATGATATTTTAGTCCTTGCCAAGAAAACTCTCCACCGCCAGCCTGTACGAATCAAAGCCAAATCCAATAATACTTCCCTTAACATTTGGTGAAAGAAAGGATACATGCCTGAAATCTTCCCTGTTGAAAATATTTGAAATATGCACTTCCACCACAGGTGTATTTATGGCCTTAACCGCATCGGCTATGGCGATGGAGGTATGCGTATATGCCCCGGCATTGAGAATAATCCCGTCATAAGAAAACCCTTTGCTGTGCAGTTCGTTAATAATTTCACCTTCTACATTCGACTGAAAATACTTGAAATTGATGCCCGGATAGGCCAATTTTAGTTTGGATAAATAATCTTCAAAATTGAATTTTCCATAAATTGCAGTTTCTCTTGTTCCCAGCAAATTCAGGTTCGGACCATTGATAATAAGTATTTTCATGCTAAAAAGTTTTCAGCAAAAATAATTATTCCGGCCAAAGCATTACTTTTATGCGATTATGAATAAAAATTTTATACAAGCAGTGGCTGATTACAGCTACCTAAGCGAACAAGGATATCATCCCCGGGGATTTATCGATATGGTGGGCAACAGGTATCAATTATCCGAACAAGAAAAAACCATACTGTACAGAGGCGTTGTTTTATCATCACAGTGTAACAGTAGAAAACAGAAAATAATTACTCCCGAAAAAAAACTAAGTCCCATTTTTATCGACGGCTTCAACGTAATTACAACCATTACTTCCTATTTGCTTGGGATACCTGTTTTTATTGCAATGGATGGCTTGTTGAGGGATGCTGCAAACAAGCGTGGCGAACTCGACAATAACCCGAAACTGGTGGAAGCTATTGACCTGATTTTGAAATATCTTAGCGAAAGAAATCTCCAGCATCCTTTATTTTATCTTGATCAACAAGTAAAATTTTCTGATGAAACAGCGCATTTAATTATGCAATCATCCTTTGCAAATTTTGTTTTTCCTGAATGTAAACAATCACAAAATGTAGATGATGAATTAATTCGTATGGCTGATAGTACGGTTTGTTCATCCGATTCAGGGATCATCGACAAAACACAAGCCCCAGTTTTTGATCTTGCACAACATGTACTCAAATATTTTTTCACCCCCAATTTTGTTGATATAGGTAGTCTCAATGACATTACAGAATTTTAATCCTGCTTATTGTTTTTTATAAATATCAATAAAGTATTAGTTTTGCAAACGAATCCAATAGGGGTGCCCCAACATTTCGGGCTGAGATCATACCCATTGCACCTGACCCGGGTAATGCCGGCGTAGGGACAAAGTGGCTTACATGACCTTGTTTTTCCTCTATTGATTTTTAATTCATTGTTGAAATAAAAATCAATTGAAAAATGAAAAAGTTATTGTTTTTTGCATGTATTCTAATCATGCCATTATTTGCATTTACTCAATTTTCGATAAAAGGAACCATCAACGACTCGCTTGAAGGGAATAGTCTTCCCGGGGCCCACATAGTTGTTGGAAATTCATTTAGCAACGCGGTGAGCGATGTAAACGGTCATTTTAAAATTAAAAACCTAAACCAGGGCGTTTACCAAATAAGTGTTTCTTTTCTTGGTTACGAAACGGAGTCAAGAACTATCAATCTGACGAAACATGTGGAAATTGTTGTTCTGATGAAACCACGCGCTATAATGGAAGATGAAGTGGTGATAAGCGCGACACGTGCAGGCAGGAATTCGCCCAAAACATACCAGCAGCTTGGGCAAAAAGAAATCAGGGAACAAAACCTCGGCAAGGATTTACCGGTATTGCTCGAAACCACCCCGGGAGCGGTAATCACCTCCGATGCCGGGGCAGGAATCGGTTACACCGGGATAAGAATTCGGGGCACGGACATTACACGCATCAATGTTACCGTGAATGGAATCCCGCTTAACGATCCCGAATCGCAAGGTGTATTTTGGGTAAACATGCCCGACTTTGCCAGCTCGGTCGATAATATTCAGGTACAGCGTGGCGTGGGTACTTCAACCAATGGAGCAGCTGCCTTTGGTGCCAGCATAAATATCAAAACACAAAGCCTGAAAGCCGACCCTTATGCCACACTGAGTAGTTCTGCCGGTAGTTTCGATACCTATAAAAATTCACTGACTTTTGGAACAGGTTTAATAAATGGGCGATTTACCATCGATGGCCGGCTTTCAAAAATTAGTTCTGAGGGCTACATCGACAGGGCTTCGAGCGATTTAAAATCATTTTTTGTGAGTGGTGGCTACTATGGCGAAAAATCCATCATTAAACTCAATGTATTTTCAGGGAAAGAAAAAACATACCAGGCTTGGTATGGTGTTCCGGGCGACAGCCTTGAAACCAATCGAACTTACAATCCTGCCGGTGAATATTATGATGAAAATGGGAAAATAAAATACTACGATAACCAGACTGACAACTACCAGCAGGATCATTACCAATTGATGTTTTCGCGAATGATTAATCGTAAGATAAATTTAAATGCAGCATTCTTTTATGTAAAAGGTTATGGGTATTACGAAAACTACAAAGCCGGTGAATCGTTCGAGGATTATGGTTTGGAAAATGTGATGATTGGTAATGATACTGTTTTTGAAACCGATTTGATTAACAGAAAATACCTTGATAATGATTTTTACGGCCTTACTTTTTCAGGAAATTATAACAGCTTTAAAAAAGTTACAGCGTCATTTGGCGGGAGTTATAATTATTATGATGGCGGACATTACGGCACGGTAATTTGGGCAAAATATGCAAGTAATGGATCAATCGACAGGCATTGGTACGACAATACGGGGAAGAAAACCCAATACAATGTTTTTGGTAAAATTAATTATCATATCCTAAAAAATTTAAGCATCTATGCCGACCTTCAATTTCGTGGGATAAATTATGATATCTCAGGTACACACGATGATTTACGCGATATTTCGCAGCAGCATGATTTCTCATTTTTCAATCCGAAATTCGGCTCGGTATGGGAAATCAATCAAAACCATCAGGCCTATTTTTCGTTTGCCATAGCCAATCGCGAACCTACCCGCAGCGATTTTCGTGATGCTGATGAAGGGCATTTGCCAAAGGCTGAGAAATTGACCGACTATGAAGCCGGCTACAATTATAGCGCCGGTAATTTTAGGTTTAACGCTAACTTCTTTTACATGAATTATAAGGATCAATTGGTTTTAACCGGCGAGATAAACAATGTTGGCGCTCCCATATTTACAAATGTCCCTGAAAGTTACCGTACAGGTTTTGAATTTGTAGCCGGAATCAGGGCTACTGATTGGCTGCGATGGGAGGGCAATGTCTCATTAAGCAAAAACAAGGTGAAAGGATTTGTGGAATTTGTCGATAATTGGAATCAACCTGACGAACAGGTTTCTCAGGATTTGGGCGAAACAGATCTTTCATTTTCTCCAAATACAATCGCAAATAGCATTTTTACTTTTACACCCATGGAGAAATTGAATATCAAATTCATCTCCAAATATGTTGGAAAACAATTTATCGATAATACTTCCAGTGATCAAAGGTCGCTTAATGCCTATTTCGTGAATGATCTCAATTTGAATTATACCATCAAAACCGGTTTCTTTAGTGAAATTGGATTTTTTCTGAATATCTCCAATATTTTCAGTGAGCAATACGAAACCAATGCCTGGATTTACAGGTATTATGCTGATGGGCAGGAATACATGATGGATGGTTTCTTCCCACAGGCAAAAATTAATATTTTAGCCGGGGTTTCTTTGAAACTGTAAGGAGAGATTTTTTTAGTAGTGCTTTAATTTTATTGAAAACTAAAAACTGAAGACTTATTATCAATACCAATTATCATAACTGTCCGACTAAAAACTATAGATTCTTTCCCGCAATTTCTGGACTACCAATGACATGTTTGTGTAAGGAGTTGGAGTACAGGTTACCAGAGAGACCCCTCAACCACCCCAAATAAATCCCCGGGCTTTGTCATTTCGAGTTCCAAGTCCCTGAAAAAGGGGCCTCAAAGTGAAATGACAAGTTCAAATAGATTTCTCCCGGCAACACATCGCTTTGCTTTGTGTTTTGGTCGAAATGACCCATCTACGATTGGTTTGGGGGAGGGGGTGGTGGGGGGGGGTGGCGCCCCCCCCCCCCCCCCAAAAAAAAAAAA
>CAZQIV010000053.1:0-40861 GCA_964593705.1 uncultured Lentimicrobiaceae bacterium
CTCTCAGTCTCCGCCAGCTGGCGAATCCTTCGAGGTGACATGGATTTGGGGGATTGGGGGGTGGGTGAAAGTGGGCGCTTTGCGCCCACTTTCACCCACCCCCTCCCCAACCCAAAACTCACAAAGTACTTGTCATTCTGAGTCCCGAAATTTCGGGAAAGAATCTATATTTTTTAGTCGAACAGTAGTGAATTTTAATTAAATAAAGTATGATGGGAAATGATCAATCTAAATTGGGGGTGAGTTTAAGATGATCTGGTCAGTTAGGTATTAGTGGAGCACGAATTTTAGGTATTTTATGGGAACACCTTTGTTTCTGAACATTTGCTCATAGTATGTGCGGATGGATAAAACTATTTCGCTGCCTGGATTTTTGTCAACATCGAAAGTATGGAATAGCAATTTGAGGTTTTGCTCACTAATAACCTCAAGGGTGTATTTAAACAGTAGCGTGCTATCGGTTTTAAGGTGAACAATGGCTCCGGGTTTTGCGATTTTACGATAGCGATCAAGAAATTCAGGTGATGTCAGTCTTTTTTTTGTGCTTGGTTTGTTGGAATGTGGATCAGGAAAAGTGATCCAGAATTCATCTATTTCATCCTGATCAAATATGAAATTTATATTTTGAATTTTACTCCTGACAAAGGCTACATTATCCATTTTATTTTCATAAGATGTTTTAGCTCCCCGCCACATTCGTGAACCTTTTACATCCATACCTATATAATTTTTTTCGGGGAAACGCTCTGCAAGGCCAACGGTAAATTCGCCTTTGCCACAACCTAACTCTAAAACAATGGAAGCCGGTTTTTTAAAAAAATCGCTATTCCATTTTCCATGAAAAGGAAAACCTTCGATAAGCTCGTAATAATGGGGCTGGAAAAAATGTGGGAAGGTCTTTGTCTCAGCAAAACGCTCGAGTTTTCTTTTTGCCACAACAGGGAAGTTTGGACGCTAAATAAAATTAATTTTTTAAAAGCCAGATCTTAGGATTGTAAAGGTCGCGGGCTTTGCGCAGTTCGACAAGCGCCTCACTTTTCCGCAGATAAGCGCTGATGCTTACCCTGTAATATCCGTTCTCGGCAGGGCCAATTATTTGTGGCTCATATCCTCTTTGTAGATAAAGATCGATCAATGAAAAGGCATTTTCAGTATCCTTAAACGAACCGGCAATGAGGTGATACATCTTATGATTAGGTTTTTGTTTATCATCCGGGATAACTGTTTCGATAATATTTTTATCAGAGGCAGTTGTGTTTTCAATAGCGATTTCTTTGCTGTATGAAGGTGTCGTAGCAATTGGTTCGGCTTCCATCAATTCATTATTCCCTGTTTCTTCGGCACTTGAACCAGTATTTGCAGTCTCAGTGTTATTTGATAAAGTAATGTCCTCCTCAATATTGTCAGAAGCTGTATTATCATTACTTTGTTCTGTAATAATTTCTCCGTTTAAATCATTACCGCTACTCTGATAATCGTCAGGAATGTTTGCATTATGATTATTATATTGATCGATTGGAGAGACAATACCGGTTTCGTTTATTCCGTGGGTGGAAGGGTTGAAATAATTGTATCCGGCAAAAGAAAGAATGGCTAACACGGCAACTGAAGCTGCAATTCGCAGCAAAACGGTTGCGCCTATCCTATGGTTTTCGGATTTTTGACGATCGGCAAAATTTGGCCTTATGTCTTGGGTTTTGCGATTGGAGTGACGCTGGATGGCAGGTGAAACAAACGATGACATGCCATAGGTCTCTGTCAGGAAATTTACTTTCGTCCTTTGCTCAAATTGTATATTGCCCTCATTATCGGGGAATAACTGACCTATTCCTTCCAGGCTAACAGTTTCGCCGTTGTTTAATTTTTGGAGGCATTTTGTGGTGAATGTGTTGATTTCTTCCAATGCCAAATCGTAGGAAATATGCTCATGGCTAACAATACGATTGGCAAGCAGGCCATCATTGTTCCGCAAATCCTTGTTGAAAAGAATATTTTTGACCGGTGGGGAAAAAGCGTGTTGTACCGGATGAATTTTGGCTGACTGGTAATTTGCCACAAAGCCACCAAATCCGTGAACAATAACACAATCGTGTTCAAAAAGTAACTCGCTGATATGTTGTACAATATCCATTTTTTACTAGGCTTAAAAATGACCTGCTAAAATACAAAAAGAATTAAGCAGGCCGCTAAATGTTTATAATTTTTGATAAGTCTTCAGGAGTGTCAATAGATATACTCTCTGAATTTGTATGACTTAGGTAGATCGAAAACCCATTTTCGAGCCACCGCAATTGTTCGAGCGATTCGGCTTTTTCGAGTTTTCCCTGGTCAAGTTTAACAATCTTTCGAAGGATTTCGCTGCGGTAAGCATAAATCCCGATATGCTTAAAATAATTGTGATTTTCCAAATTACTTCCCGTTTGTTCGCCACGAACATAAGGAATTGGCAAGCGGCTAAAGTATAAAGCCCTGCCATCTTTTCCGGTAACCAATTTTACAACATTGGGGTTGTCCAATTCATTTTCGTTGCTTATTAAAGATGATAGCGATGCAATTTCCACTTTTGGATTTTGGAATAAACCGGCCAATAAGTCTATTTGTTTTGGATCGATAAAAGGTTCATCGCCCTGAATATTAATTACGATGTCGATTTTATCATCTAAATTCTCAAGCACTTCAGCACATCTGTCGGTACCGCTTTTGTGGTGTATTGCTGTCATTGCTGCATGGCCACCAAAACTTTCCACTTCATCCATAATTCGTTGGTCGTCGGTAGCTACGATGGCAAGGTCGATTGTTGAAGCTTTCATTACCTGCTCGTAAACCCGCCTTATCATAGTTTTCCCATTGATAAGGGCGAGCGGTTTCCCCGGGAATCTTGTGGAGCCATAGCGTGCCGGGATGATACCTGCAATTTTCATGATTATTTGTCTTTTTGCCCCGATTCCATCAGGAATGCTTTAATAAACCCATTAATATCGCCGTCCATCACTGCCTGGGTATTCCCGGTTTCGTGTCCGGTGCGCAGGTCTTTTACCATTTTGTAGGGATGAAGCACATAGGATCGGATTTGTGAACCCCACTCAATCCTACGCTTGCTGCTTTCGATTTCATCAAAAGTTTCCTGTTTTTTACGGAGCTCAATTTCGTAGAGCTGCGATTTGAGCATGCGCAATGCTTTTTCCCTGTTTTGTGCTTGCGATCGGGTTTCCTGACATTCAACAATAATCCCGGTGGGTTCGTGCTTCAATCTTACGGCAGTTTCAACTTTGTTCACATTTTGCCCTCCCGGGCCGCTTGCTCTGAAAGTGTCCCAGGAAATATCGGCAGGGTTTATCACAATTTCGATGGTATCGTCAATCATTGGATAAGCGTAAACCGAAGCAAAGGATGTGTGCCTTTTATTGGCTGCATCAAAGGGTGATAGCCGCACCAACCTGTGAACACCATTTTCGCTTTTTAGGTATCCATAAGCAAAATCGCCCGAAAACTCCAGTGCTACAGATTTAATACCAGCCACCTCCCCCTCCTGAAAGCTGACTTGTTTTACACTGTAATTGTTTCGCTCGCCCCAGCGGATGTACATGCGCATAAGCATTTCAGCCCAATCCTGGCTCTCGGTTCCGCCGGCACCCGGGTTGATATGTACAATGGCATCGAGCTTATCTTCCTCACCACCCAGCATATTTTTAAATTCCAGGTCTTCTAAAAGGTTGAGCGATGTTTTATAGTTTTTATCCAATTCTTCCTCAGGGGCATCATCCTCCTCAAAAAAATCATAAATTACTTTTAGTTCCTCATAAGCGGTGGTTACTTTTTGGTAGGCATTTGTCCAGAGTTTCTTTTCATTTATCGACTTTAGAATGAGTTCAGCTTTTTTGGAGTCGTTCCAAAACTCCGGTTGCAGGGTCAGGGTTTCTTCTCCTTTAATGGCATCTAATTTTTTATCGATGTCAAAGATACCTCCTCAAAGCATCAACACGGTGTCCCAGCTCTTTAATATTTTCTAATGTTGTCATTTTATAGTAGCTTATGTTTGTTTAAATATTCAATGATTAATTCGGGCTCATAGCCTTTCGAATACAGAAATCGTTTTAGTTTATCCTGGTTTTTAATGTCATTTTTTCCTTTAAGTTCCCGAATTTTCCTTTCGGTGATATTGATTAAGTTATTGATAATATCGTTGGTATTTGCAGTTGAAATAGCTTCATCAATTATGCGGGCATCAAGATGCCTTTTCATAAGTTCATTCCTGATTTTTAGCCTTCCCCATTTTTTCTGATTTATTTTGCTTTTTACAAACCATGATGCAAACCTGTTTTCTGATAAAAAATTTTCTTTTTCAAGATCGGTGATGATAGTTTCATAATGTTGCTCATTTACTCCCCAATCCAAGAGTTTTTGTTTTACTTCAAACCTGCATCGTTCCTGTTGTGCGCAGTAAAACCTCGATTTTATAATGGCATCTTTAAGTTCCATTGTGCAAAAACGTTATTCAAAAATCAGGTTCACAAATTATTGATCAATTCGTCAATCAGCCTGGCTACTCCGATTGTAGCTTTCTCCCTGATGATGGTGAGATTTGGAATGGAGAGATTTTCACCGCTCTTTGGATCAACCAGGTACTTTGGAGCTTCATCGTTAACATATCGAATGAGCCCGGCAGCCGGATAGACTACCAGCGAAGTTCCGACAATAATGCAATAATCAGCCTGTTCCACCAATTGGATGGCCGGGTTTATTTTTGTAACCTGTTCGCCAAACCAAACTACGTGGGGCCTTAGCTGGCTGCCTTTTTCACATTTATCACCTGTTTTTAATTCCCATCCCTCGATATCATATACCAGGTTTTTGTCGATACTACTTTCCGATTTACGCAACTCTCCGTGTAAATGGAGGATTTTGGTGGAACCGGCTCGTTCGTGCAGGTCGTCCACATTTTGGGTAATAATTTGAACATCGAAGTATTTTTCCAGTTTTACCAATGCTTCGTGTGCTGCATTGGGTTTAACTTCCAGCAATTGTTTGCGGCGCAGATTATAAAATTCCAGAACCAGTTCAGGATCCCGATGCCAGGCTTCAGGGCTTGCAACTTCTTCAACGCGGTAATTTTTCCATAAGCCATTGTCATCCCTGAAAGTTTTAAGGCCACTTTCAGCGCTGATTCCTGCACCTGTTAAAACTACAACTTTTTTCATGTTCTGTTTAATATCAATAAGACTAATTCAAATAGTTACAAAACCCCTAAATCCCCTGAAGGGGACTTCCCCCAAACCACTGATATTTAGAACTCTCCCTTTAGGGTCAGGGATTAAAAGGACTAAAAATCAGTGGTATTGGGTTTTTTTGATTAAAATTATCATTAAAAAGGCATCCCGGATGAGTCCGGAATGCCTGCAAAATTAGTTATTTTTATGAGGATTAGTCCCCGAAAATATTCAGATCGTGAAGTATATTTACCTGACTACGCACGTGAATTGCTGACTCATGCAGCAGTTTGTATTCTCTTTCGTTGAGATTGAGTTCAATAATCTCCTCGATACCGTTTTTGCCAAGCTTCACCGGCACGCCAATGTAGAGGTCTTTAATACCATATTCGCCATTGAGCATTGCACAACATGGGAAAATACGTTTTTGGTCGTCAACAATACTCTCTACCATTTGTGCCGCAGCAGCTCCCGGAGCATACCATGCTGAAGTTCCCATAAGGTTAACAAGTTCGCCGCCACCTTTACGTGTACGTTCAACAATTTTATCAATTTCGTCTTTGCCAAGTAATTCAGTAATTGGAATTCCTTTTACTGAAGTATATCTCCTGAGTGGAACCATCGAGTCGCCATGGCCGCCAAGCAGCAAGGCATGAATATCTTTGGGCGAAACGTCAAGGGCATCGGCAAGAAAGGCTGTGTAGCGGCCTGTGTCCAAAATTCCAGCCATACCGAAAACTTTCGAGTTGGGTTTGTTTGCAGCTTTCCAGGCAGCATGTGTCATTACATCGAGGGGGTTCGAGACAATAATGATAATGGCTTCCGGTGAATACTTAATTACTTTTTCGGTAACATCAGCAATAATTTGAGCATTTGTTTTTATCAAATCATCCCTGCTCATCCCGGGTTTACGCGGAATACCTGAAGTGATCACCACGATTCCCGATCCTTTGGTGCGCAGGTAATCGTTGGTTGAACCCACAACCCTGGTGTCGAAGTTATTAATCGAAGATGTTTGCCAGATATCAAGGGCTTTCCCTTCGGCTACCCCTTCTTTAATATCAACCAACACAACTTCCTTTGCAAGGTCTTTATGCGCTATTACATTGGCACAAGTTGCACCTACATTTCCCGCTCCAATTACTGTTATTCTTTCCATGTATTTTGATGTTTTTAATTTATAATATTATCTAATTATCTGATTAACAAAACGAAATACAAAAGTAGCAAATATCGAGGTATTTGAATTCTTTGATTTTTCAACAAAAACCTTATTTATGAATAATTAACAAGCACAAAATTACTGTTTTCAATTAAACCGAAATCCGCAATGAATACTTTCCCAATTTCGATGATTATTCAACAATTTGTTGAGTAAATATTAGTTTTGTACTACTTTATGAATAAAACGATTGAAATAAAAAACAAAAAGGCCTCCTACCAGTTTTTTTTGGTTGAGGAAATTACTGCCGGGATTCAACTTACCGGAACCGAGATAAAATCGATACGTTTGGGGAAGGCCAATATCGGGGATGCTTTTTGTACCTTTAAGGGCAATGAAATGTTTGTGAAAGACATGCACATTGCTATTTACACCCAAGGAACTATTTACAATCATGAACCCAAGCGCGACAGAAAATTGTTGCTTAACCGCCGTGAATTGAAAAAATTTCTGGGCAAGGTAAACGAAAAGGGTTTCACGATTGTTCCTACCAAACTTTTTGTCAACGACAAGGGTTTGGCAAAGCTGAATATTGCACTGGCCAAAGGGAAGCATTTTTACGATAAACGCGATACCATCAAGAAAAAAGACATACAGCGTGATACAGATCGCAGCTTATTTTAACATTTCTTAGACTTTAGGTAAAATAAGCCATATTACTTTTGGGTTTCCAAATATGTTAATTATTGAATATGAAAATAATGAAAACTATATCTTTTAAATCAATAAGCGTAATCCTATTATTGTTTTTATCAACTACAATTCTTGCACAGGAAGAGGCCAAAATGAAGTGGTATTCCATCGAAGAAGCCGTGGATCTGAATAAAAAGAAGAAAAAGAAATTTTTTATCGACCTCTACACCGACTGGTGTGGCTGGTGCAAAAAAATGGATGCCAATACCTTTACCGATCCTGTGATTGCTGCATATATGAACGAATATTTCTACCCTGTAAAATTCGATGCCGAATCCTCTGAGCCTGTTACGGTAAACGGGCAGGAATATGTAAATCCAAACCCCGGAGGCAGAAGGTCGTCACATCAGTTTGCCATTGCTTTGTTAAATGGCAAAATGTCGTATCCATCGTTTGTCTTTCTTGATCAGGATGTAAAACTGATTACAGTTTTGCCGGGCTACAACCCACCTGAAAAACTGGAACCGGTACTTCATTTTATTGTTGACGAGGCCTATAAAGATGAATCATTCCAGGAATATTACGCTACATTCAAAAGTAGTTTTACCAAGTAATTTAATTTCATGGTAATACTGCGAATTTAGTGGAAAGAATTAAAGTTGCTTTTTTGTTGTTTTTTGGGATTCCGGGTTTTGGTTGTGTGTATGCCCAATACCAAAATAATTTCCCGGCAACTGACAGCATTATGCTTGCCATTCCCAATAAGCTTACTTATTCAACTCAGGATATTGCCAATTATATTGATAAACATTTTGATGAGGATATTGAGAAACTAAGCGCCATCTTTACCTGGCTTACGCACAATATTGCCTACGATCTTGGCCCACAGCAAAATTATTTACCGGCCGAAGAACTGGAATCATACATCCTTGAAACACTGAAACAGCGTAAGGGGATTTGCCAGGCTTATGCAGAAGTGTTTCACGATATTTGTCAAAAACTTTCAATTCCCTCGCAGGTGATTTCCGGTTTTGCAATTGACGAACGAAATTTAGTACCGGTATCACATGCATGGATTGCAGCTTACGAAAGCTCATCCTGGAAATTGTTCGATGCTACTTTCGGTGCTGGTTATGTGATGGAGGGAAAGTATTTTAAGGAAATTGATTCGGTTTATTTTAATATCGATCCCGATTTTCTTATTCAAAGCCATTACCCTTTCGATCCGATTTGGCAATTGAAATTGTACCCTGAAAACATGCATAGGTTTTTGGATAGTACAGGTCTTAGCCGTTTTGACAGCACTTACTTTAATTACGCTGACTCGATAAATACTTTTTTATCAATTAGCGATCCCGAAAAGTTAGTTTCGGAAAAACGGAGAATTTTAGCTTATGGTGAAGAAAACCCGATTCTGTCCACCTATCTTGACATGCTGGATCAGCAAATAGAATATTATCAAAGGATGGATACCATTACTATTTACAATCAATGCATCGAAAATTACAACCGGGCAGTAAGTTTATATAACGAGAACCTGACAAAAATAAATCCAAATAATTTGTCCGACAAAAAGCGGCAGGCTGCTTTGTCAACTGTCGAGACTTTGCAAACACTGATGCGGCAAACCAACAATAGTTTGGGCAATGTGGAAAGCGAGGATGTTGAATTTTTGATTGACATCGTTACTATGAAACAGGCCATCAGTGCTTTGCTAAAAAATGTTGGTGAAATCGAGCGCAGGCTCCGGGAATGAAGGTTTTTAGGGTGTCGGCAAAAACTATTTCTTTTTGTTTTGTTTCATGTAGTTCAATCGTGTGTTATACATCAGCAAATAGCCTCGTTTGGGGGCTTCGCTTAAAAATGAATGGCTTGTTAATGTTTCAACAAATGGTTGTTTTTCTATAAATGGATTCAACAGTTTTTCTATCCGGGTTTCAGCAACACCTATTCTTTTGGCAAATTCAATAAAATCATTTTTTGAAGGATGCCCGTTTTTTTTGTAATCTTCACTTTTAAAATTATCGGCAAATAAACCCTTGTCCAAAGCAAAATCGGTATCGTTAACATGAAATCGGGTGTTTATTAAATCATAAGCCGGACTAAGCAGGTAATCGCCTTTTGAGGACTCAAGCAAAGCGAAATTTTTCAAGTGAGCATCGCCGTTTGAGAATAAAAAATTGAAAACAACCAACGAAAAATATTTCTGTATTTCTATTCTCCATGCCGGCACAAATTTTTGTATTAAAACCCCGATTTCTTCGTAGCTGTATTCATATTTAAAATTTGCTCCCCCGTTATCTTTTGTTTTACCGGCCAGCGATGCGAAATCTTCATTTCCCCATTTGCCTCTCCCGGCATTTTCGGGATGTGCTACTTTTTTCACATCAAACCGTTTCGTGAGGTAAGCAGGTGAGCCATTTTTAAAAAATATCAAGGCATTTTCAGCGGTTTTTAAACCATAAACTTGTTTTGCAATTTGCATTGTAAGGTGCTCATTTGCTGGGGCCTGGTCAACATTTTTTAAATCTCGTGGTATGGGTTTAAGTATATAAGTTCCTTGTTCCCCTTCTTTGGTAAGGCGCAAAATATTTTTGTCGAGAATAAAACTTAACTTTTCCTGCACTCCCGAAATGGATATGCGTTTGCGGTTCTCTATAAACTGCCCGGCAACTTCTTCGCTTAATTGTGGTTGGTCATAAGTTAAAAAATGGTTTACCTTTTTATTGTTAAACATATTCCTCAGGCAACCCGGGCTATAAGTTGAATAACCTTTGGCTAATGTTCCGGGGCAGTATTTTAACCCATTTAAGTTCATTTAACTGGTATTGGTTTTACTGTAATTGCTCCAATAGTATCGTTTTGTGCTGTGGCCATTAATAGCCCAAAACTATCTTCTTCATCAATACGCCATTGTGTGCTTTGCAGTTTTCTGTTTACGCCTTCGCTGAGCATGTTAAAAAAGAATGGGAACAAAACTTCACTTTTGTGTTCCTTTTTTGTTTTAGGCAGCGTTAAACTGATGGCTGGTTTACTTGCATCATTAAAATAATTATCATCGTATTTGAATACGAATTGATGACGATTTTCTTCAGTCAGTATTCCTGCAAATATTCCTTCACGGTATATTTCAGTTGTTCTCATTTATTAAAAGTTATTTTTTTTAACTTCTATTGTCAATTCCATTCCCAAAACTTCAAGCAATTTGTTTATCACGGTTAATGAGGGATTGCTTTGCCCGCGCTCCAATTTGTACAAAGTATTGGTACTAATAGTAGCCAACTCTGCCAGGTGGGGTTGGGTTATGCCCAGTTCTTTTCTTCTTTTTCTTATCGTTTCTCCAAGTTGCTTAGCTAACATTATAATATGGTTTTACGAGCAAAAGTAATTTTAATTACCATAAAAAACAACAAAATCACAGTGTATTGTGATTTTGGTATAAATGCGTAGTAAGGTGTAAGAATAAACAAATAAAATCAGAAACGCCTTTAAAATAGCGTTCCTGAATTTTTTGCTGGTCAGTGTCTGTGATGTGTTTTTTTGAAATGGCTGCTGTGGCTGGTATTTTCGCCTGGTAATTTTGAATAACTTTTAGTAAGTCTGTCAAAATTGAAGGATTAATTTTTATTGTCTGCAAGGTGGGGTGTTAAAAATTGGTTTTTGAAAATTGTATCTTTCTGTTTATGTGGCTATTAAGATTTATAGGAAAAAACACCTTTTCGTTCCGCTTTTTGAATTTTTTCAAGGGTTTTTGCAAAGAGATTTCTCCCTTCGGTCGAAATGACAAGGTTGTAGTTTATTGGTTTGGGGGAAAGGGAAAGCGGGCGCTGAGCGCCCGCTTTCCCTTTCCCTACCTGATATTCATGAGCTTTGTCATTTCGATGGAGCGCAGCAGCCTGCCCCGACCCTTCGGGGACTGAGAAATCTATCTTTATGAAAATGATAATCGAATGAAAGGAGAGTTAAATAGGAAAATAAAATAACTGGGACGTAAAAGTAAAATACAGATTTAAAACCACATCTGCAAGGTATCCCGGTCTGGATTTATTGTTTGGGTTATTTCAATGTAAAGATTACCTGATTGATGTTTAACCAGGTCGATAAGAAATGCACTTTTATCGAATTCAAGTTGGGTTGTTTCAAGTATTTCTTTCATTGCACCTGCTTTTAAATTTACAAATTGTCGTCAACCGTAATTCTTATCAGGTCTGTCAACTATGTTGGAAATCTTTAATAAGTAGCTTAGCAGAAAGATTCAAACGTGTTGTTAATTTCCGAAACATTTCAACAGTCAGTTTTCGTTGTTTATTAAGAATTTCAGAAACACGATTTTTTCCACCAAATTCATTTACCAGGTCAACCTGTCTGAGTTGCATTTCTTCCATTCTAATTTTAATGGCTTCAATAGGGTTCGGCGATTCAATAGGATAATATTTATTTTCATATTCATCAACGATTAAGCCTGGTATGTCAGCTTCATCACTTTCAGGAGTGCCACCTTGAGCATCAAAAATTTCCTCAAATCTGTTTAAAGCCATTTGATAGTCTTCTTCTGTTTTTATTGGTCTAATGTTAATGTCAATTTTTTTAGATTATGTCGGCATTAATTTTATCGTATTCTGAATGCGTTCCGATAAAACGAATAAATCCCCATGCACGAAGCCATGCACCTCAAAATTACCGACATCAACAGCAAACAGATTTATAGCGAAAAACTTAGCAATCCTGAAAGTTTCGTGGACTTATCAAACTTTAAAAAAGGAATATATATGTTTAGTTTGTTCGATCAAAACGACAAGCTCATCGAAAGTAAAAAGGTGATTAAAGAGTAACTACTTGTAGCAGAACTCTGACAGTCCGGCACGTGCGGGACTGTCAGAGTTGGAGGAAGATGCCTTTGGCAACCGGCGAAAACTGCAGCCACCTCATTATTTGTGCCATAGGCTCGCCTCGTGAAGCGGGTCAGCCTCGCCGGCAAGGCGGGGATCCCTTTTTGGACTATTCTTGTGCAGAAGAACACAGACGAACTTATTTACTCCATCCACAATGAGTATTAAGTCTTGTTCTTTTTTATCAAAGATCGCAGACTGTGTTTTTCGATAAGCAAAACAAAACTCAGGAAAACGATCAACAGGAAAGTATTAACCAGATACTTTATAATGCCTTCATCAAAGCCCAGGTTGATGCTTATAAAATATATGGCTACGGAGAACAGGAGGTAAAAAATGATTTTTGGTAATTGATATGGCACCGGGAAATACTTTCGCCCCATCACGTACGATAATACCATCATTACAAAATAGGCGACAAAGGCAGCCCACGCCGATCCGTAATATCCAAGGGTTGGAATTAATATGATGTTGAGGGCAATTGTAATACCGGCACCAATTACTGAAAACAGTGCTCCAAAAATGGTTCGATTGGTTAATTTGTACCAAAACGAAAGGTTATAAAAAATCCCGAGAAACAAATTTCCCATCAATAAAATGGGCACTACATTTCGTCCTGCACGGTAATCCATACCAATAAACCTGATTACTACGTCAAGATAAAGCGTGGTAAGCAAAAACACCATGGCAGCCACAATGGTAAAATATTTCAACACATCGGCATAAATCTGCTTTGATTCCAATTTTTTAGCTTCCGCGAAAAAGAAAGGATCGGCAGCATACCTAAAGGTTTGGATAAACAAAGTCATGATAATAGATACTTTGTAACAAGCCCCATAAATCCCAACCTGTGCCATGATTTCAGCTTCAGAGTTGCCGGGCAAAAGCATCTTCAACAAAATTTTATCTAACGAAAGATTTATCGATCCGGCTATGGCTACAATCATCAAAGGCCAGGTGTAGGCCAACATTCGTTTCCAAATTTTCAGATCAAAAGTATAATGCTTCAATTGCATTTCAGGAATCAGGAGAATAAGCGTAACAACACTGGCAACAAGCAACGAAATAAAGATGTATCCAACCAGGTCGTCCGGATTAAAAAACTTAGCAATAAGGCCTGCAAGCTCTGAATTGGGATAATTATTTAAAATGTAAGGACACAAAAGCACAAAAAACAAATTAAGTCCTATGTTAATGCCTATATTAATGAGCTTAATCGTGGCAAACTTTATGGGCCGGTTTTGCTGACGAAGCCTGGCAAACGGGATGGCCGACATCGCATCGAGGCTCAAAATAAATCCGAAATATACGATGTAGTGGGTTCGGTCGGCATAGCCAAGCCATTCGGCAATATTTCCGGTATTGCTCAATATCAGGAATAAAAAAATTGCAGAGGTTCCAAAAAGCGACAACAAGGAGGTACTGTAAACCCGTTCACCATCTTTCTCACTTTCCGAAAACCTGAAAAAGGTGGTCTCCATACCGTAGGTCAGCAATACCCAAATTATCGAAACCCAGGCAAACATCTCGGTGTAAATGCCATATTCTGAGGTAACAAGTACACGCGTGTAGAGCGGAACCAGCAGGTAATTAAGCAACCTGCCGATGATGCTGCTCAGTCCGTAAATGGCAGTTTGGCCTGCCAGTCGTTTTAGTGGGTTCAATGCTTTAAAATTTGGGGGCAAAAGTAACAGATTGTTTGCGATTAAGCAGATTTAAGGTAGTTTTGTGTGGACAATCAAATTTAAATCAACTATTAATTCAAGTAATAGTATTTTATTTTAAATATCTTGGGTATGATAACGCGAATAGAAATTAATGGGTTTAAAACGTTTAGCAATTTTATAATGGAGTTTACTCCGTTTACTGTAGTTGCAGGTACAAACGCATCAGGAAAGAGCAATCTTTTTGATGTCCTCAGATTACTATCGAACCTGGCTGAGATGGAAATCAAAACTGCCTTTAACAATGCCAATTTACGTGGAGATGCAATTGAACAGTTTTCCCAAATTGCAAATGGTGAATATGTTCATGAAATGCAATTCGCGATAGAAATGTTATTAGATCGGGATATTATTGATAATTGGGGTGAAACAGCCAGGTTAAAATATACCCGTTTAAGATATGAAATTACCATTAAAAGAGAACGTAACACAAGAGGTTTTGATGATTTGACCATAATAAGCGAAGTGCTTAAACCAATCAAACATCAAAAGGATAAATGGGTGAAAGACTATATCGCAAATGAGTTGATTGAAGAATGGCGTCCAAAAGTTTTTGGCAGAAGAGGAATCCCGTATATTACAACCGAATTAAAAGATGATAAAACTATTATCAAAATTCCGGCAGATGGAAAACCCGGCCCTGGCAAAATCAGCATTGCCCAAAATATCTCTCAAACTCTATTAAGCAGCATCAACAGTGTGGATTTCCCTCATGTTTTTGCTGCAAAGCAAGAGATGATCAACTGGAGATTTTTACAGTTAAATCCCGAAGATCTTAGCAAACCAAGCCCCCGGATTGCTTCTGATATTATAACTTCAAGCGGCAGAAATTTGGCCGCTGCACTTTACAGACTAAAAATTGAAGATAGCTCTTACCTGAATGATATTTCAAGAGAAATAAATAATTTATTGCCAGAGTTTATTGCAGTTGATGTTACCGAAGATTTGGCAGAAAATAAATTTGTAATAAAACTGATGAGTGACGATGGCCGTGAGTTTTCATCAAGAGTCCTTTCCGAAGGTACCCTTCGATTACTATTTCTAAGTGTTTTGAAATTTGACCCCAAATACAGGGGTACGCTTTGTTTTGAAGAGCCTGAAAATGGTATTCATCCTTATAGAATTAATATGATGATTGAGTTATTGAATGGATTTTCAACTGACTTGTTTAACAAAGAGCACACAGATTTCCCATTGCGACAAATGATTGTAAATACACATTCTTCCGCTTTTGTGAGAAATATCTTAAACAATCAAAATCTCTCACAAATTTTATCTGTTTGGTTTTCCATATTAGTAACAAATATTTCTAATAATAATGGTCAGAAAATCAAATTTAAATCAACAAAAATTTTGCCCGTACGGAAAGGGAACAAGCAGTTAGCTTTTGATTTTATTACAGAAAGCGAAATGGAAATGACCGAATTGGAAGTAAAAAAATACCTGGAAACCAAAGATTTTGAAAATTAATTTATGGGCAATATTATTCAGATAGCCTACACCACCGAAGGTAGCACAGACGAGAGATTTCTCGGCCATATTATTGAGCGAACGTATGAGACATTACTTTTCGAAAGTGATCAAACTATAGATATTTACCCACCAGTTCATATTTCTGAGAAAGCCTCAACATTCACTGAAACGATAGTTTCGATAGCAAAAAAATATTCATATTTTAATGTAATTTGTGTGCATTGTGATGCAGATTCTCCTTCTCCTGACATTATTATGAAACGTAAAATCATCCCGGCATTTGACTTGGTTAAAAAAAGTAATGATGCCTGCAAAAATTTAGTTGCTATTGTTCCTGTTCAAATGACCGAAGCATGGATGCTGGCAGATATTGAATTATTGTTAAAAGAAATAAATACCGGTCTATCTTGTGAAAACTTAAATTTACCATGCAAACCAAGACAGGTCGAAACTATTGCATATCCTAAAATCCGTATTGAAGACGCTTTACGGACTGCCCAATCTCATGTCGCCAAAAGAAGAACCAGGATAAAAATTTCTGACCTTTATACGCCAATGGCGCAAAAGTTAAGTATCCAAAATCTCATGGAAATCCCTTCATACAGAATATTTTTTGAAAATGCGAAACAGTCGCTCATAAATTTGAACTATTTGCATTAATAATTTCTTCACCAATGAACAAATTCAAAATATCCACCCTCCAGTTTTCGCCAGCCTTCGGAAATGCTGACGAAACTATTTCAACTTTAAGCCCATTGCTCGAAAAGGCTACTTCCAGTGATCTTGTTGTTTTGCCCGAATTATCCAACTCGGGATACAATTTTAAAGATTTTGATGAGGCATATTCGTTTTCCGAAGATCCCAAAAAAAGCGGATTTGTTGATTTTTTGACTGCACAATGCCGGAAATACAATTTTTCAGTGGTTGCAGGATTTAATGAAAGAAGCGGTGATCAAATTTTCAATTCGGCTCTACTCATTAATAAAAACGGGATTGCAGGAAAATACCGGAAGATCCAGCTTTTTTGGAACGAGAAAGATTATTTTACCCCCGGTGATAAAAAGCCGGAAATTTATGATGTTGCCGGTGCAAAAATCGGCATCCTGATTTGCTTCGACTGGGTTTTTGCAGAACTATGGAACGGGCTGGCACGCGAAGGCGCTGATATTATTTGTCACCCCTCCAACCTGGTACTTCCCGGCAAAGCCCAAAAAGCCATTCCCGTGTGGGCCATGACCAACAAAATATACATTACCACAGCCAACAGGATTGGAAGCGAAGGAAATCTGACTTTTACAGGCAACAGCATCATAGCTTCACCTTCCGGGGATATTGTGGCTTCAGCTTCTGCCGAAAAATCGGAAATTATTTCTGCTGACTGCGATCTTTCTTTGTCAAGAGATAAAATGATTACCCCGAAAAATCATGTATTTCTCGACCGAAGAACTGAATTGTATGATTTTTACCTTTAGAAGATATATTCTAAATCAAAATTGTCCGGAGAAAAGTATTATTCTGTTTGTAGATTCTTCGCTTCATCCCGAAATTTCGGGATTTCGCTCATAATGACAGGCGATTACGGTTCTTGGGAAGGCTTGGCAGGCGGCAAAGCCTTCCACTCTACCCATTCATATAAAGCACTGTCATTCTGAGAGTTCATCCAAATTTTTGGGCATAATGAGGAGATGACATTATGGAATAGATTTCTTGCCGCATGTGCGGCATCGAAAAGACAGGGCTTCACACAGGGTTGTATGGGGAGAGGAACATCGGGCGCGGAGCGCCCGATGTTCCTCTCCCCAACTACATTACAGCCCTGTCCTTTCGAAGGAGCGAAGCAGCCTGCCCCGACCCTTCGGGGACTGAGAGGTCTATTCTACGATAAAGATTGTTACCTCAATGAACTTGTCATTAGTAACCCCCAACTGGTGGTGAGGAATCTATTAAAATTAACCAGACACCATTATAAATCTTTAAATACAAAAACAGGCTTCCCTGGTTGAAAATCAAAGGAGGGTCTGTTTTTTAGTTTGTAACTTGTCTTTTATTTTACTGAATGTTTGGAACTGCCAACTCAAAATCTTTATCAATAAACACCTTATAGGTTTTTCCGGGTATTAAATCCAAATTATAAATTCCCATGTCCGGCCAATAAACACCTGTACCGTTTTTTTCGTTCATCATTATAAAGCTTCCATCAAAAAGATCGAAGAATTTTGAGGTGCTCATTTTAGTCTCTGGAAAAACGAAATCATTCCACCCTTCGGTCAATTTAATTTGATAACCATTCCAGGTATGACAGTCGATGTATGATGAATTACAATTCATATACACAACAAAATCATAACCCATTGGAAATACAGGGTTGCCTTTAAAGGAATAATTGGTAACCCTGATGCTATCCACATCAAAGGTGTGCATGCACGACCACGAAAAGAATTTAAAGATGATTTCTTCACCGTAGGAAAACCCGTCTTTTTCGGGAGTATCAGGATCATCGCCAAACATGGCAAATACTACGCCTATGTTTTCATGCATGCACGAAAATCCGCCACATTTAGGATTGCCATTATCATCCAGGTAAAATGCGCCTATACCATCCCCTTCATTTAAAGGCTCACCATTGATAAGTATTTTCGCTGATGGTGTTATAATCACGCCGGAAACATGTAGAGTCACTAAAGGTTCGTTCCAATCGGGCGGGAACAAACAATCCCGATTAATATCCATTATTTCATTCTTATCAAAATTAGGATTTACTTCTGTTACTTGGCCTGCTACTTCATAATACATGGTGATAAATAAAACCGCCAGAAAAATGATTTGCATGTTTTTGATAAAGTTGGTTAGATGCGTTGTTTTCATTTTGGATTAATTTTTAGTTTGAGTAAAAAAATATGCTAAAAACCGGTCTTTCAAATCAAGATATTGAAAAATTGTAATTTGTCTTTTATTTTACTGAATGTTTGGAACTGCCAACTCGAAATCTTTATCAATAAACACCTTATAGGTTTTTCCGGGTATTAAATCCAAATTATAAATTCCCATGTCCGGCCAATAAACACCTGTACCGTTTTTTTCGTTCATCATTATAAAGCTTCCATCAAAAAGATCGAAGAATTTTGAGGTGCTCATTTTAGTCTCTGGAAAAACGAAATCATTCCACCCTTCGGTCAATTTAATTTGATAACCATTCCAGGTATGACAGTCGATGTATGATGAATTACAATTCATATACACAAGCTCACCATAATCCAGCGGAAACAAAGGATTGCTATTGAAGTAGTCATCAGTAAATCTGACACTATCCACATCAAAAGTGTGCATGCACGACCACGAAAAGAGTTTAAAGAGGATTTCTTCATTGGTATAAAAACCGTCCTTTTCGGGAGTAAAAGAATCATCGCCAAACAATATTAAACCAGAAGCCACGCCCATTTCCCCGGACGCACAGGAAAATCCGCCACATTTAGGGTTGCCATTGTCATCCAGATAAAAAGCGCCTATGCCATCTCCTTCGTTTAATGGCTCACCATTGATGAGTATTTTGGCTGACGATTTTATTACCAAAATGTAACTAACGGGAGTAATCACTGGCTCGTTCCAATCAGGCGGAACTATACAATCCCTGTTTATATCCATTAATTCATTCCGATCATAGTTTGGATTTAGTTCTTTTCCCTGACCCGGCGCTTCATTATAAATGGTAATAAATAAAACCGCCAGGAAAATGATTTGCATGTTTTTGATAAATCTGTTTTGATGTGTTGTTTTCATTTCGAATTAATTTATGGGTTGAGAAAAAATATACTAAAAACCGGTCTTTCAAAAGAAGATATTGAAAAATTGTAACTTGTCTTTTATTTTACTGAATGTTTGGAACTGCCAACTCAAAATCTTTATCAATAAACACCTTATAGGTTTTTCCGGGTATTAAATCCAAATTATAAATTCCCATGTCCGGCCAATAAACACCTGTACCGTTTTTTTCGTTCATCATTATAAAGCTTCCATCAAAAAGATCGAAGAATTTTGAGGTGCTCATTTTAGTCTCTGGAAAAACGAAATCATTCCACCCTTCGGTCAATTTAATTTGATAACCATTCCAGGTATGACAGTCGATGTATGATGAATTACAATTCATATACACAAGCTCACCATAATCCAGCGGAAACAAAGGATTGCTATTGAAGTAGTCATCAGTAAATCTGACACTATCCACATCAAAAGTGTGCATGCACGACCACGAAAAGAGTTTAAAGAGGATTTCTTCATTGGTATAAAAACCGTCCTTTTCGGGAGTAAAAGAATCATCGCCAAACAATATTAAACCAGAAGCCACGCCCATTTCCCCGGACGCACAGGAAAATCCGCCACATTTAGGGTTGCCATTGTCATCCAGATAAAAAGCGCCTATGCCATCTCCTTCGTTTAATGGCTCACCATTGATGAGTATTTTGGCTGACGATTTTATTACCAAAATGTAACTAACGGGAGTAATCACTGGCTCGTTCCAATCAGGCGGAACTATACAATCCCTGTTTATATCCATTAATTCATTCCGATCATAGTTTGGATTTAGTTCTTTTCCCTGACCCGGCGCTTCATTATAAATGGTAATAAATAAAACCGCCAGGAAAATGATTTGCATGTTTTTGATAAATCTGTTTTGATGTGTTGTTTTCATTTCGTATTAATTTATGGGTTGAACCAACAAATATAGTGAAAAAAATAGATACGATAAATTTTTTTTAAAGGCTTTTTAGTCATCATTCTACAAGAAACAATAAACCCAGGTTGAGTTTTAGGTATTGTAAGAATTCAGATAATAAAGGTATATTTTCATACACTACTGTCCGACTAAACAAAAAAACGATAAAAAGATTCCTCACTTCACTTCCCCGAAGTGTTGGGGCAGGCTGTTTTGTTCGGAATGACAATACGAAATAGATTTCTCCCGGCAACACATCCCCGAAGGGTCGGGGCAGGCTGCTTCGCATTGTGTTTTGGTCGAAAAGACCTAGCTATGGCTTTATATGGGGTGAAAGAAAGTGGGCGCGATGCGCCCACTTTCTTTCACCCCAACAAACCCGCCAAAACCCTGTCACCTCGAAGGAGCGTAGCGACTGAGAGGTCTATTCTATGAAAAAAATTGTTTTCTCAAAGAACTTATAATTAGTAAGCGCCAACCGACAGTAAGGAATCTGTTAAATTTACTCAAACAGTAGTGATTTTCTTAGGTAGAACTTCAGGCCGAAAACCGTTAACATCAAAGAATAGCATGAATTGAGAATCTGAAATCCTATTCGCAAGCAGGAAACCCGAGTTGTGCAGCATCCACAACTTTTATCATATAGGCCTTTCCGGGAATAAGTTCGGTAAGGGTGAAAATATTGCCGGCAGGCCAGATAATGTTTTCTCCTCCAATTTCAGAAACAATAATCAGGTTTGAACTAAGCTGATCGATTAACTCCTGGTAAGGAACAGGGCAGGAAACAGGAACAGGCAGCAAACTCCATCCGGCAGGAAGGTTTACGATGCGTGTACTTGCTGATCCGGCAAGCGGTAAAGTTGCTGCTGTATTTAAATAAACCTTGAAAGCGCCTGGATTTACAACTTCCTGGAGGGTGTTGATGCCATACTCCGGCCAATAGAACTGTAACTTATTTTGTGCATAAACCAGCTTATCGGCAATAGGAGCAATAATTTCCTCAAAGCTTAATCCCTCAGTGTTGACAAAAGTTGAAATTCCACTCCAGCCTTCAGGAATATCAATTTGCTGTTGTGTAACTATTGTTAAAATGAGATCATCAGAAGCTGAACAAGTACCTCCCAAATAAGCAGTAATGCTTAATGTTACCATCCCGTTTTCTTTGTCGGCAGTTCCGGGAGTATATGTTGGGCTCAACTGGGTTTCGTTATCAAAAGTGCCATCGCCCGAAGTTTCCCACAAAACATTGTCATAATCCGAAACCACCGGGGAGGGAGAGAATGTTTGTCCTGCAAAAATTATGTCATCATTACCGGCATCCACTTCCGGTGTAGGAGAAAAGCAAATTTGAGCATATTCTTCAATAGATCCGGTACACGGAGAAATTGGTTCTGCCATAAGCATCACAAAAATGCAACCTTGCGGGTAATCATATTCTGGATCGGGAACATAAGTCGCGTTGATGTCGTTGGCATTTTCAAAGTATCCGCCACCGGTAACGGGAAGCCATTGAATAAATGAAGTTCCGCTTGCCGTGGCATCTTCAAATGTATAGTTCTCATCATAACAGGTATAATGCGTATCTCCACCCAAATCCACTTGTGGGTTGGGGGCAAAACAAAGTTCCATAGTGTCCTCAACATAGAATTCACATGGATCAACACCCTGAACAAGAACATTGATGAGAATACAGCCTTGGGCATAATCAACAAAAGAACTAGGGAAATAGGTAGGATTTGGGATGTTTTCGTCGCTGAAGTTACCTCCACCATTGGCTGTAAACCATTGTATTGCAGAATAATTTAAAATCTCTGCATCTTCAAAAGTATATGCATCGAAATAGCAAATAGTAGCTTGATCAACATTTATGTTTGCTACCGGTGCAAGTGAGATTGAAACATCCACACGATCTGTTAACTGCTCTCCGCCTGCAAATGCTGCAAGGCACAACTCAACCTGGGTCAACATAACATCATTTTCACCTGGAAAATATTGTGCAGTCAGAATGCCGGCATCATCAAAGGTACCATCACCATTTGTTGACCAAAGAACGGACTCATAGTTTTCCGCTGTTCCATTTAAATAAATGGCGTTTTCACATGCAGCAAAGTCTGCCCCGGCATTAACGGTCAATCCGGTTTGAGCATAAGATGAATTATTAATCAGTAAAACTGAGAATAATAGCAATGTCAATGATGACAAGATGTTCATAAAATAGTTGTAAGGGTTTGGTTTCATAATTTACTTAGGTTTAAGTTTTTTAAAAAATTAATGCAGTTCTTTTTATGTACACGATATATAACAAGCATGCAAATATAGGGTTCATTTTTTTTAATCCTAATTTTAGATATCTGATTTTAACCCATATTAAAATTAATTATGAAAAAAGAGAATAAATCAGAAGCTTTCAAATACATTTTCAACAACAATCACAGCTATGCCATTCTTTGCATACTTTTACCGAATGGAAATCAGGCAGGTTGAAGATTTAATTTTTGAGCACTTCCCATTCGAAGCAACCAAAGGGCAGCGAATTTTAATTTTAGCGCTTGCCGAATTTATCCTTAATCACACCAAACAAGAAGCCTTTCTATTTAAAGGTTATGCAGGCACGGGAAAAACCACCATTCTAAGCGCCCTGGTAAAAGCCGCTCCTGCCTTGAGGATGAAAACAGTCCTGCTTGCTCCCACCGGCAGGGCGGCAAAAGTGTTGGCTTCATACTCCGGCAAACAAGCCTTTACCATCCACAAAAAAATATACATGCCAAAAGCTAAGGGCGATGGATCGGTTTATATGCAGCGCATGGACAATCTGCACACCAACACATTTTTTATTGTTGACGAAGCTTCAATGATTCCCGGGACAACTAACCGGGATGCACGCTTTTATTCAGATTCCGATCTGTTAAGCGACCTTGTAGCTTATGTTTATGCCGGAAAAAATTGCAGCCTGATGTTGATTGGCGACACAGCACAATTGCCCCCGGTGGGAGCTGATATTTCGCCCGCCCTCGATACTAAATACATCGAAACCACATTTAACCTGCGACTGCGAAAACTTGAACTTAAAGAGGTAATGCGTCAATCACTCGAATCGGGGATTTTGGCAAATGCAACACAAATTCGAGAAAAAATTGCAGCCGAAAATTTTGGTTTTCCCGTTTTCAACCTTCATAATTTCCCTGACATCAAATCCATCAATTCAACTGAGTTGGAAGATGCACTGATGTTTGCTCATAAAGATTATGGTGATGATAAGACCATTGTTATAACCCGTTCAAATAAACGGGCAAATATTTATAATCGTGAAATCAGGCATCGAATCCTTTTCAGGGAAGAGGAAATTTCTACCGGCGACTATTTAATGGTAGTCCGAAATAATTATTATTGGCTGCCCAAGGAATCTCCCGCCGGATTTATTGCCAATGGCGATATCATCGAAATACAAAAAATTAAAAGCATCACCGAACTTTATGGTTTCCGCTTTGCCGAAGCAGTGATTCGCCTGGTTGATTATCCTGATCATCCTGAAATAGAGACCAAACTTTTGTTGGATACAATCAGCGCCGAAACCCCGTCACTGCCACCTCAAGACAACCAGCGATTTTTTGATGAGGTAATGAAGGATTATGACGACATACCCAATCGTCGTCAGCGTTTTGAAAAAGTAAAAAATAACCCCTGGTACAACGCACTTCAGGTAAAGTTTGCCTATGCCTTGACCTGTCATAAAACCCAGGGGGGGCAGTGGGAAACCATTTTTATCGACCAACCCTGGCTTCCCGAAAATAAAATCGACAAAGAATTTCTACGATGGCTATACACCGCAGTTACTCGTGCAACAAAACAAGTTTATCTTGTAAATTTTAAGGATGAGTTTTTTGCGTAATAAATTTCGAGCATTTCATTTCATACACCAACAAACCCACCAATACCCTGTCATTTCAAGTTCCAAGCCCCCGAAAAAGGGGTCTCAAAGTGTGGTGACAAAGGAATAGATTTCTCCCGGCAACACACCGCTTCGCTGTGTGTCTTGGTCGAAATGACCCCGTCCACGGGTTGATTTGGGAGGAAGGGAATCGGGCGCTTCGCGCCCGATTCCCTTCCTCCCACTCCCCAAACGGAAGCATTGTCACCTCGAAGGAGTGTAGCAGCCTGCCCCGACCCTTCGGGGATTGAGAGGTCTGTTTATGAGTTAGTTTTTCAACGGTTCAAAAAATGTTGTCATTAGTAAAGAGTGTAGAAACTGAGGCCTGCCTCGCCATTATTTTATACCAGCTGCAATCGGCAAGGCGGGAATCTGTTCCTTTATGTACATTGATTTTGTCCCCACAAAAAAAGTAGTAGAACCATAAAAAACTTATAGTTCTATATTGACTCACTGATTTTTGCGGGTAAACAAAATGTTAAATATTATAAAAAGGAATGAAGTAATGACTTACCTGATTGCAATAACCCACTGAAAGTCAAAACGGAAGTCATGTACTAAAGGTTTTCATCCGGCCAGCTTCATTGAGTGCCCAACACAAAAAAAAATACCTTTGTCCTTTTAATTCAAGCGTTTAACAGATGGATAAATATTCATACCTCGGCAATGCCGATCCCTCGATGATTGAAGAACTTTACAAACAATACAAAACTGATCCGGCATCAGTTGACGAAAGTTGGGGAAAATTCTTCGAAGGCTTTGAGTTTTCACAACTACACTATAATGAGGGTGGTTCTGATCCAAATACCGATTACCCTTCCGAATTTAAAGTGATCAACCTCATCAATGGTTATCGCTCGCGTGGACATCTATTTACCAAAACCAATCCTGTACGGGTTCGCCGGCAGTACAAGCCCACACTTGAACTTGAAAATTTTGGACTCACCGAAAGTGATCTCAACAGGAAATTTGCAGCAGGAAATGAAATTGGAATTGGAGAAACATCCTTAAAAAAAATAATCGAACACCTCGAACTAACCTATTGCAAAAGTGTAGGGATAGAATACATGTTTATCCGTGATGTTGAAGTGCTGTCGTGGCTAAGAGCCAACATGGAGCGCACCAAAAACACCATGCCATTTTCAAAAGAAGATAAAATATACATCCTGAAAAAACTTGCCCGTGCCGTTAATTTCGAAAAGTTTATTCATAAACGCTTCCCGGGGCAAAAACGCTTTTCGTTGGAAGGCGCTGAATCACTCATCCCTGCCCTTGATGCCATCATGGAAAAAGGCGCTGAACTGGGCACCCAGGAATTTGTGATTGGGATGCCCCACCGTGGAAGGCTCAATGTGTTGGCCAATATCATGCGCAAAAAATTTAGCGATATATTTTCGGAGTTTGCAGGTAAAGAATACGAAGACGAAGGTTTGTTGGGTGATGTAAAATACCACCTGGGCTATCATTGCAACCGTACAACCACCACAGGAAAAAAAGTAAAAATGACACTCTCGGCCAACCCATCTCACCTCGAAACTGTGGGGCCTGTGGTGGAAGGCATAGTAAGGGCGAAAATTGACAATCATTATAAAGGGAATTATAAAAAAGTTGCCCCCATACTAATACATGGCGATGCTTCGATTGCCGCACAGGGTGTTGTTTACGAGGTAATCCAGATGTCGCAACTGAAAGGATATAAAACAGGCGGAACCATTCATGTTGTGGTGAATAACCAAATCGGATTCACCACAAACTACCTTGATGCACGATCAAGCACTTATTGTACTGATGCTGCTAAGGTGGTACAATCGCCGGTTTTCCATGTAAATGGTGATGATGTGGAAGCCCTGGCCTATGCCATTCAATTTGCTTTAGAGTTCAGGGATAAGTTCCAGCGCGATATTTTTATCGACCTTTTATGCTACCGGAAATATGGCCACAACGAAGGAGACGAACCCCGTTTTACACAACCTCTGCTTTATAAAGCCATCGAAAAACATAAAGACCCTTTTCAAATTTATGCCGAACAGTTGATTGCTCAAGGTGTAATTACTGAAGACTTTGTAATAGAACTGGAAAAAAGTATCAACGACAGGTTGGAAGAAAATCTGGAAACTTCCAAAAAGACGGAGAAAAACAATATTAAGTTTTTCATGGATGATTACTGGCAAGGCATAAAAAAAGCGACCAATAAGGATTTCGAAATATCGCCGGAAACAGGTGTTGAAGAAAAACTCCTGAAAGAAATAAGTAAAAAATTAACTTCCCTACCCGATGAAAAAAGCTTTTACAGGAAAATTGTAAAACTACAACAAGATCGTTATAAAATGGTTTTTGAAAACGATAGCCTCGACTGGGCTATGGGCGAGTTGCTGGCTTATGCCACACTTGTAAACGAAGGCCATGCAGTAAGGCTCAGCGGACAAGATACTGAAAGGGGGACGTTCTCGCATCGCCATGCAGTTTTGCGCCTCAACGATTCGGAAGAAAGGTATGTGCCCCTTGAAAACATCAGCGCTAACCAGGCAGATTTCGAAGTTTACAACTCACCACTTTCTGAATATGGTGTACTTGGTTTTGAGTATGGCTATGCCATGGAAACGCCCAAAAATCTTACCATCTGGGAAGCACAATTTGGAGATTTCAATAATGGAGCACAGATCATAATTGACCAATACCTGAGCAGTGCCGAAGATAAGTGGAACGTGATGAACGACCTTGTACTGCTTTTACCTCACGGCTACGAAGGCCAGGGTCCCGAGCACTCCAGCGCACGCATTGAAAGGTTTTTAACCCTCTGCGCCGAAGGCAATATGCAGCTCGTGAATGCTACCACACCAGCCAACTTTTTCCACGTATTGCGCCGCCAGATGCACCGTGAGTTTAGAAAACCTTTGGTGGTGTTTACACCAAAAAGTTTGCTGCGCCACCCAAAATGTGTATCTCCGCTCAAAAATTTTACATCCGGTAGATTCCGTGAGTTGATTGATGACGAACAAGCCGATACTGAAAAAGTTACCAGGCTGATATTCTGCAGTGGAAAGCTATATTATGATTTACTTGAAGAACAGCAAACCAAGCACATCAAACACTCGGCAATCATTAGGTTGGAGCAATTGTACCCTTTGCCGGAGAAACAGATCGGGCAAATTATAGATAAATACCACAAAGCTAAAGATTTTGTTTGGGCGCAGGAAGAACCTGTGAATATGGGTGCCTGGTATTTTATTGGCCATTTCTTCCCAAAAGTAACTCTAAGGGTAGTAGCACGACCGGCAAGTGGAAGCCCGGCAACGGGATCCAGTAAATTCCACCTGGTACGTCAACGCAAGATCGTTGAAAAATCATTCCAGGAATGTAATTGCCCCATGGTGAAAGAAGAATGCCGCATGATTTGCATTGGCAACCGTTGGAAATCATTTGCCGAAAACCCTGAAAAGGTAATAAAAGCAAATTTTATAAACCCACTGAAATGAAGAAGGTAGAGGTTAGAAGGTAGAGGTTTGAAAATTAATACCGTAGAGACAAGGCATGCCTTGTCTCCAATTATTAAATACAAAAATTGTTCAAAACATTAAAGGCATGCCTTGTCTGCAATTTTGAATACAAAAAGAAATATTGAAAATACATAAAACCATCATTTTATGATAGAGATAAAAGTTCCCAGTCCGGGCGAATCAATAACTGAGGTACAATTGGCAAGTTGGCTTGTTGCCGATGGCGATTTTGTTGAAAAGGATACCGAAATTGCCGAAATAGATTCAGACAAAGCAACCCTGAGTATTACCACCGAAGCATCAGGGAAAATAAAAATTTTGATTGAAGAGGGTGAAACTGTTGCGGTAGGCAAAATAATTTGCACCCTCGACACTGGGGCAGAAGGCAAACCAAAACCGGCAAAAGAAGAAGCAAAAGCTAAAACTGAAAACAAACCAAAACCGGCTGAAGATAAAAAACCGGAAGCAAAACCTGAGGTTCCAAAACAGGAAGAAAAACATAAAGCACAGCCAACCGGAATGCACATTTCACCCTTGGCAAAAAAGTTACTGGAAGCCAACGGCCTTAACGAAAATGACCTTGTGGATTTTTATAAAAAGATGCGCATTGGCAAAGATGATGTGGCTCAATTTATTGATGATAAGGCAAAAATGCCAATTTCTTCATCACCCTCCACACAAGCTTCCTGGGGTGGTACCCGCGATCTCGAACATAAAAAGATGACCACCTTACGACTAAAACTGGCACAAAGACTGGTTTCGGTGAAGAATGAAACGGCCATGCTTACCACATTTAACGAGGTGAACATGACCCCGATCATGGAAGTGCGAAATCAATATAAGGATAAGTTTAAGGAAAAATTTGGCGTAGGGCTGGGCTTTATGTCATTTTTCACAAAAGCAGTTACCGAAGCTTTGCAACATTTCCCTCAGGTGAATGCTCAAATTGACGGCAACGAACTTATTTTGCATAATTATGCTGATGTTGGCATTGCCGTAAGCGCACCCAAAGGATTGATGGTTCCGGTGATGAGGAATGCGGAAACCCTGCAATTGCACGAAATAGAGGCCGAAATAAAACGGCTTGCCCTTAAAGCCCGTGACGGTAAGCTCACCATCGATGAAATGACCGGGGGCACTTTTACCATTACCAACGGAGGCGTTTTCGGGTCGATGCTCTCCACGCCAATTCTCAATCCTCCGCAAAGTGCAATACTTGGAATGCACAATATTGTTGAACGACCAATTGCCGTAAATGGAAAGGTAGAAATTCATCCCATCATGTACATTGCCCTTTCCTACGACCACCGTGTAATTGATGGCCGCGAATCGGTGAGCTTCCTTGTAAAAGTAAAAGAAATGTTGGAAAATCCGGTGAAGATGATATTTGGCGGAAATGATCCTGTGAAAGCCTTATTGAAATTATAAAGAACAGATTTTTATCATAAAAAAAAGCCGCCCCGGAAATCCGGGGCGGCTTTTTTCTTGAGTCGAAATGCTTAACCTTGTTGCATAGTAGATTAATATTTTCTATATTTGAACCCTAAAATATTTTTTAAACTTCTACATTCCAAATTACTATGAAAAACATTTTACTTAGCACCATTGCACTTACTTTTTTAGCCTGCATTTTTCAGGCCAATGCACAGCAGGTTGTTGCCTCATCCGGCGGATATTTCGAGAGCGAAAATCTTTCGCTAAGCTGGACACTGGGGGAACCCGTTATTGAAACCTTTTCCAACGGCGACCTGATCCTAACCCAGGGTTTTCAGCAGCCCTACAACTTTTACCTTCAGCAAATCCTGAATATTCCGATGGGCTGGAGCGGTGTTTCCTCCTATCTCGATCCTTTGAACAAAGGCATGGATGGCATTTTCGCACCTTACCAAAACGAGCTTATCATCATGGCCTCGATGAACGGGGTTTATTATCCGGCGCAAAGCATCAACACCATCGGTAACTGGGATTATCACAGCGGATACCAGATAAAAGCTGAAAGCGACTTTGACCTGACTATCACCGGAGCAAAAATCCCAAACCCTGAAATTGACCTGGCCGAAGGCTGGAACCTGATGCCGGTTTTAAGTTCCTGCGATGTGGATGTGGAAAATCTCTTTTTCGGGATTTCTTCTTTGCAAATCGTAAAAGAAGTGGCAGGGACAAATCTTTATTGGCCGGCTTACAGCATCAACACTTTGGGAAACCTCAGTACAGGTAAAGCCTATTTTGTGGCCACCGCAGATGCCGGAACAATTGCTTTTCCGGAATGCGCAAAATCATCCGCAACAACAAGGCAGGTTTCCAAACCTGTAAACCATAGTCCGTGGAATGATCTGCATTATACAGCATCATCCCACACCATTGCTTTTCCTGTAGAGACTTCCCTTAATTCAGGAATCCTACCCGGTGATGTGATCGGCGTTTTCACCCCTGATGGCTTATGCGCCGGACGTTTGGAAATAACAAATCCAAACATCAACATCGCAATCACGGCTTTTGCCAAGGATGAACTCACCTCAGAAAATGATGGTTTTGAAAGCGGAGAGCCACTACAATTTAAAGTTTACAGGCCTGAATCAGATCAGGAATTTACGCTTGAAGTAATTTTTAATTCTTCTTTGCCCAACATGGGATTTTTCGCAGCCCACGGAATCTCGGCGGTGCAAAGCCTGAAACTGCAGGCAATGGGGATTTCTGAAAATCCGGCGATTACTTTTGAGGTTTATCCCAATCCTTCGCATGGGATTTTTAATATTTCCCTTAGCAATAAAAGCCAAAATCTTAGCATCCAAATTACCGACATCAGGGGCAGCATCATTAAAGAACTACAAACAGGAAAACAGTATGAAGGAGCAGTTTTTCAAATCGATCTATCCGGAAATCCCAAGGGGGTTTATTTTTTGAAATTGTATGATGATGGTTTTGTGGGGATGAAGAAGGTGGTGGTTGAGTAGCATCCTTTTGTTTGAGGTTGCAATTTACGACCTCGAAAGTCACCATAAATGGATAATAGCAGGGTGAAATCAATGCTTGGGCTTTCCTGGTGAGTACTTTAATGTCGTTAACGACTTTAAAGTACTCACCAGGAAAAGCTTCCCAAAAAAGCCAGCCAGCCCTCCCCTAGAAAACCAACCATAAAAATACAGCTTTTGCTGTAAAAAAAGCTAACTTTGTGTGAAATGTATGCTAACAACCCAAAGAAATAAACCATGAGCAAAACCCCGGGTGAAGAAGAATCTTTGTTGCCGGTTGGCGGCAATTACCGAAAGCTGTTTACTTACCAAAAAGCGGAAGCCATTTACGATATTACCTACTATTTCTGCCATAATTACATCAGTAAATTCGATCGCACCATCGACCAAATGGTTCAGGCAGCCCGATCAGGTAAACAGAATATTGTCGAGGGTTCCGCTGCTTCATCCACCTCAAAGGAGATGGAGATTAAACTGATTAATGTGGCCAAGGCAAGTTCGCATGAGTTACTGATTGACTACGAAGATTATTTGCGTACACGCGGCCACCGCCAATGGGAGGATGGCTCTGTGGAGCTGGAAAAAATGCGTGAGCTTGGCCACAAGCACAACGACACCACTTTTTATATGCCACTGCTCAGGGTACGCCCGCCCGAAACCATTGCCAACATGGCTATTTGCCTGATTAAGCAGAACGATTATCTACTCTTTAAACAACTGAAATCGCTTGGAGAAGATTTTCTGAAAAATGGCGGTATGCGCGAGCGCATGACCCGCATGAGAATTGAAAGACGAAAAAATAATCCGGGGACTTAAAGCTTGTAATTCCAAAAGGGGTTCAACAATATTTTTACTAACCCTTGAGACGGGACATTTCGGGGTAACGACTTTAAGGTCATTAACGACCTTAAAGTTGTCAAGCTGAAAAAAAGCCACCCCGGATTTCCGGAGCGGCTTCTTTCTTTTTTTTTAAACTCAGTTTACTCGCAACCGCTGTAATTGCAGTTGGTGCAGGTTTTACAACCTTCTTTGTAAATTAAACTGCCTTCGGTGCCACAGCTTGGGCATGCTTCCTTAACGGCCTTGGTTCCATCTTTGATGTACTTTTTAAGCGCCCGTACCACACCATTTTTCCATGTGTTGATGGCATCGCTATCCAAAATCAGGTTGCCAACAATATCAACCACATAGGGCAACGGCATGCCATGACGCAAAATTCCGGATATTAATTTTGCATAATTCCAGTATTCTTTGGTGAACTGGCGCGAAAGCCCTTCCATAGTAATTTTGTAACCATCCGAATCGAGAAACTGGAAATCATACCTTGCCCTGCCATTTTCTTTTCTTTTCAACACCCAGCCTTTGTTTACCCAGTCAGGTAAAAAGAATCCCTTGGCTTTTCCTGTGAATATTTCGTAGGGTCTGTCGTCGAGCAAGCCAATAACTGCAACCCATCGTTCGGTATCATTCTGAAACCACATTACATCGGCTTTGAGTTTACCGGGGCGTGCTGGTGCTGAACTTTCCTTAAACTTCTTTTCTTCTTCTTTTTTATTGGATATCAGTACACCACTTCGCGAGCCATCGCGGTATATGGTCATGCCTTTGCAACCACTTTCCCAGGCGGTTTGATATACATCGCTAACCAGCGATTCAGTAGCACCGGAGGGCAGGTTTACAGTTACACTTATCGAATGGTCAACCCATTTTTGAACGGCACCCTGCATTTTTACTTTTTCAAGCCAATTGATGTCGTTTGAGGTGGCCTTAAAATATGGTGACTTTTTAACCAGTTTATCAATATCTGCATCATCATAAGTTTTTACCTCGGCCGGGTTGTAACCGTTCATTGTTAGCCATACTTCAAATTTAGGATGGAACACCTGGTATTCTTCCCACGAATCTCCAATGTCATCAACAAAAGAAATCTTTACATTTTTGTCGTTTGGATTTATTTTTTTGCGCCGTTTATAGTTGGCCATAAACACCGGTTCGATGCCGGAGGAAGTTTGGGTACAAATACTCACACTTCCTGTGGGAGCAATGGTAAGCAATGCAATATTGCGGCGGCCATGCTTTTTCATTTCATCAATAATGGAAGGGTCAACCTCACCAATGCGTTTAATGAAAGGATTGTGTTTTTCCTTTTCAAAATCAAAAACTTCAAATGCTCCTCTTTCAGCGGCAAGGTTAACTGAAGACCTATAAACTTCGGTAGCCAGTAGTTTATGGATATCAACTGAAAAACTGGTAGCCTCTTCGGTACCATAGCGCAAACCCATTGCTGCCAGCATGTCGCCTTCGGCAGTAATACCAATACCGGTGCGCCTTCCCTGAAATGATTTTTTACGAATATTTTCCCATAGGTTTCGCTCTACAGCTTTAATATGATCGGGTTCGGGATCGCTGGCAATTTTCTGAAGAATACTATCCACCTTTTCAATTTCCAGATCGATAATGTCGTCCATAATCCGTTGAGCAATATGTGCATGTTTTGCAAACAATTCTTTATCGAAAGTTGCATTGGCAGCAAATGGATTTTGAACATAGCTGTAAAGGTTGATGGCCAAAAGGCGGCAACTATCGTGCGGGCAAAGTGGAATTTCGCCGCAGGGGTTGGTCGAAACGGTAGTAAAGCCTTTATCGGCATAGCTATCGGCAACCGACTCGTTAATTATGGTATCCCAGAATAAAATGCCGGGCTCGGCTGATTGCCATGCATTATGAATGATCTTGTCCCATAGTTTACGGGCATCAATACTTTTGGTGTAGGTAGGCTTGTCCGAGTTTATGGGATATTGCTGCACGTATTCTTTATTCTCTATTACAGCACGCATAAATTCATCATCAATTTTCACCGATACATTGGCGCCTGTTACCTTTCCGGTTTCCATTTTTGCATCAATAAAATCTTCGGAATCCGGGTGTTTAACTGAAATTGTCAACATGAGCGCGCCTCTTCTGCCATCCTGAGCTACTTCGCGTGTTGAGTTTGAATATCTTTCCATGAAAGGAACAACACCTGTTGAGGTGAGTGCGCTATTTTTTACCGGACTTCCGGCAGGGCGGATGTGTGATAAATCATGCCCTACACCTCCCCTTCTTTTCATCAATTGTACCTGCTCCTGGTCAACCTTCATAATACCTCCATACGAATCTGACCTGTCGCCATCACCAATCACGAAACAATTGGAAAGCGAGGAAACCTGGAAGTTGTTTCCTATTCCTGCCATGGGGCTTCCCTGGGGAACGATGTATTTAAAATTTTTCAACACCTGGTAAACCACTTCTTCCGACATGGGGTTTGCATACCCCTGTTCGACGCGGGCAATTTCGCGGGCAATACGGCGGTGCATATCGTCAGGGGTACGTTCAAAAATATCTCCGGCACTATTTTTCAGCGCGTATTTTCCCATCCAAACTGTTGCTGCAAGTTCATCGCCATTAAAATAGACTTTTGAAGCTTCTAATATTTCTTCACGAGGATAAGATTGTGGTTTCGGGGCTTCTTGTTTTTTTTCTTTAACCGGGATCGAAGGATGCGAAAATTGCTCCTCCCTGTTGGAAGGTTGCTCCCGCTTTAGTTGCCCGGTTTTTGCAACTTCAACGGTTTTTTCGCTCTTCCGGCGTTGCTGTTCCAGCGCTCTATCGATTTCTTCCGTTTGCGTAAAAAGATCGTATTCCATTTGAGGTATATCGTTTTTTTTAAAGATTATGTTTTGAAAATGACTAAGTTAATGGCAAGGTTTTCCTTACTGAAAAAACGCGTTGCAAGATACAATGAATACAAGAATTGGAGCAACACAACTTGTTAACAAACCCCCGTTGAAAAGATGTAAATCGCTGGATAAAAACGCAATAGTGGTGTTATGAAAAAAATAAATGTTTTAATATGAACATTTGGCACACCTCAATAATAATTCTACACAACGAGTGTAAAAGGAAATGGTTTAAAAAAGGAATCTATTTTTATTAACATTAAAATGTTTATATTTTCTATGCCAATATAAGTAAATTTAACACAACCTGATTGATTCACAAATTCAATGAATTTGTGAATCAATCACCAAAGGCCGAAAATATTTATTTTAAATATTTTCGAGGGTTAACCCTCGAATTTCTAAAAGAAATTCGGCTCTGCCGGCTGAAAGGACGACAGAGTGAAAAATTTTGGAAAGAACAATAGAGGGCGTTTATTTCCGTGTTTCTATTTTTTAAATAACATATTAACTGCAATAATAATCAGGGCAATGGCAAATATTTTGCGAAGGGTATTCACGGGAATATTCATGGCGAATTTCGACCCAAAGTACCCCCCGATAATAAAGGCTCCTGCAATTATCATGGCGTATTTCAGATTTAACTCTCCGGCTTTCCAATAATTCCAGGCTGCAAGAATTCCGATGGGAGGCAGCATTACACCGAGGCTTGTTCCTTGTGCAGCGTATTGCGACATTCCCAGGAAGAAGATCAGGGCAGGTATCATAATTACAGCGCCACCAAGACCGATAAGACCGCTAAAAACTCCTGCTACCAAACCAATAATAATAAGCAAAATAAGGGTTGTAATATTCATGTTTTTTAAATTTTTAAAAATCAAGGCTCATCGACAAATAGAAGATTGGGTTTTTCTTTATTTTCCCATCTTCTATTCCCCAGGCCAGATCACCTTTAATAAAATACCCCAACAATTTCGTTCGGGCACCAAAACCAATACCACCTATCAAAGGATCTTTTTCATATTGCACTTTAATACTTAATGGGCCGCTTTGTTGGTAGCGAGTGTAAAGCACATTGTCTTCGTCATAAGGATTCCACCCTGACCATGCAGTCCCAAGATCGCCAAATGCAAGCACCTGGAAATTTTTGATAAACTGCGATTTGATAGGCTTATTTATAAAATACCTGAAAACCGGCAATCTAAATTCGGAATTAATAACAATAAAGCTGTTCCCATTCCGGGCATTTTGGTTAAAACCACGCATATTAGTTGCACTAACAAAATATCTCCAATTTTGATCAGGATCGATACGTGTGTCCTGGTCAATAGATGGAAACATCCAGCTATCAGTACCCCCCATAAAATAGAGTACTTTGTTCGACCCGAAATTTGTGCTTGCAGCAATCCGGTTGGCCCAGATAAACTGTCGGTGAATCCGGGTGTAATTTCTGAAATCAAAACCTACAACCATTAAATTTTCTTCAGCTAAACTCAAAAGTTGGCTATATTCCCCAAAAACCATAAACCTGGTTCCTTCGAATAGATTTAGGCCCAATACCTTAGTATCATCATAAATCAATTTAATTTTGGCACCTGCCCAATTATCCGATTCATTTGGAACTCTTAATGCAATCTCACTTGGACCAGCAATAATGAAATTTTCATTTTTTAACGAAAATGTCCCTTGCAACCTCAAAACTCTTGAAAGCGGATAAGTTAGAATAACAAAGCATTCATTGGTTTTTTCCCTCAATATTAATTGTGGAATCAATGAAAATGAAGCTTCGTTAGTGCGCCTTTGGAAAACAAATTCTTTATCAAGGCGATCTTTTAAATTGGCATAACTAAAAAAGAACTCTTTATTCACCAAATCCATTCCGATCCGCGCCCCTCCAAATATGCGGTAATTTTCCATCAAATCTGTAATACCTGCACCAATTGTGGGGCTCCAGCCAGATGACACGGGAAGTGATTGATAAGATTGATTAAGATAGGAAAAATCAAAAAACCGGGTAACAAGTTCGTTAATGCTGTATTGGGTATTATAAATACGCTGCTTGGGGATGACGAAGCTGTCTTCATCATTATTATCTTCAATGGCCGACTCAACATCATCGTTTGCTGCTGCCTTATAATTATCCGGCTTCTGTTTGCTTATCTTATAATTATCAATATCGATGGTTCCGCTGTTTTCGGTTTGCTTACTAAACGAATTTGATCGTGAAGCACTATTCCGCATTACATTCTTAAAACTTTTTCTTTGTCCGGTTTGTCCTGAAATTTCGAACTCCTCTTTGGGCAAACCAGGAGAATTTGATTCCGGGATTTGAACATCCTTCAATAAAAGCCCGGCCAACAGTTGGTTCATGTAGGTGGTATTATTCAGATTCCCGGGCACCATCATCTCGGGAAGCATCATGATGTCGATGTAGAGCTTATCGTAAAGTTTATCGTTAACTATCCAGGTTTTGTAACCCGTGGTGGGCGAAACATGGAGTTCTTTTATGTTTTTCTGATAATTTGTTACTGCAAACGATCGGGTAAAGTAGCGGTAATGTACCGTGGTATCAACAAAAGCCACGGCACTGTCGAGCATTCCGAGGTACTCGTTGTAAATTCCGTTTTCATCACTCAAAAAACTAAAGTAGCCATCCATGTAAGGTTGAGGCTGTTTTTCGCTGGCTACGGGTGTGTTGGTAACTCTTCTTAGGATGGGATCTTTGGCTGCGTAATCATAAATAAAAAGATCATAATATTTGCCTATTGTTCCGGGTTCGGTTGGCTCGTCCCACTCCAAAGTATCACTTTGCCGGTTTGAACTAAAAATTATTTTGTTGGAATTTTCGAGGAACTGAGGGTTCAGGTCATCCCAAATATCATTGGTTACCCTCTCGTAACTACCCGATGAAATGGTAAAAAGAAAAATATCATTTTTTCCCTGCTGAACGCCTGAAAATAAAAGTTTCCTGCCATCATCCGAATAAGAAATGTCGAGTACTTTATCAAAACCAAAAATATTTTGATCGGTAAATTCGCGATCTTCAACATTGTAAAATGACAACCAGATCAATCCTTTTTTTTCAAGAACCATGGTGAGAAATCTACCTGAAGGATGCCATGTAAGAATGGGGTATGAATAATCAATTTTTTCATCCAGCTTGTAACCTTCGGTATAGATTTTCTTCAATTTACCACTATTCATGTCCATTAACCACACTTTGTACTTTCCCGTTTCGTTGGTAACGAAAGCAGCATATTTACCATCAGGACTTACCTGGAACTCGCTATAAACACGGTCGCGACTGTTACGTTTCAAAACCCTCTTCCCGGCAATTATCTTGTCGTCAGGTGGTAAAAAACGATTTAATTGTGCAGTTTCACTCTCGGTGGTGTAATAACTCAACCACTCTTCGTAAAGCCTGTCGAGTGTAAGCCCCAGCACGTATTGAAAACCGGTTTCTATGCTGCGGCTTACCCGGGTCATATTGATGATGCTCACAATATTTGATTTACCGTATTTCTCGGCGATAAACCTCCAAAATGAATACCCGGCATCTTTTACCAGGTTTTCATCCATAACCATCCTGTTAAACTTTTTGTACTTCCCCGACTGAATTGCATTCCTGATGCGGTTATCAATTTCGGTATCCCAATCTTCGGCAAGATAAGCAATGAGCCCAAGAGTGTACCATTCAGGGAAATTTGACAGGAATGAATTCATAACCTGCGAGCCGATATTGTTTCCAAAAATGGCATTTTGAAGGAGTACGTGTGCAATTCCGTGCCGAATTTGGCGCTCAAAATTCACCATACTCCCATCAAAGTACAAAATCACCTTGTTGCCAAGAATATATGAAATGCCCCCGATGTTGTATTCGGTTTCGGCAGTAAGGCCAATGTTGCTTTGTTTTAAATCATTTAAGTTGTTGAAAATAATAAACTGGATATTTCCTTCGAGGTAGGTATCAAGTTCATCTTCGTATTTAAGCAATTCGAGCTCTGCATATTTTGCGGTATGAATTGCAAGCTCTTTCCCATTCAAATAAAAATAGGTATCGAAGCGGTTGAAGCGATAGTAAGTCCAAAGAAAATTATCGAACTGAACCCGGCTGCGCCCAAAATCCATCTGGTAGCCATTGTAAAACTGGGATGAGGCTACCATAGGAAGAAGCAATAAGCCAAAAACCAGTGCCTTTGAAAATACCTTTGATAAAAAATTTTGAGTAAATATTTTGCTCATCCCGGGTTACACACTTTTGAATATCCGTTGGTAAAAAATCTTAACCTGATTAATTCACAAATTCAATGAATTTGTGAATTAATCATAACTTTGTACGACATAAAATATTTTGCAATAAAAAACACTTTAATAATCAATTAACACCAAAAAAGATCAAACAATGATGAAAATTGAACGACTTGTTTTTAATCCTTTTCAGGAAAACACCTACCTACTTTATGATGATACAGGCGAAACCATAATTATCGACCCGGGCTGCTATGATGAGGATGAAGAACAAATACTGACTAAATTTATCGAAGATCATAAACTAAAACCTGTTGCTCAAATTTACACCCACACCCATATCGATCACATTTTAGGGGCTTCATTTATTTATCAAAAATATGGGCTAAAGCCGGTGATGCATCCTGATGCTGTTCCTTTTTTAAAAGGTGCAGCAAAACAAGGGCAAATGTATGGATTTGAAGTTGATGATATTATTGAACCTGAAAAATTTATTGAAGAAGGTGAAATGATCGAGTTCGGGAACAGCTCCCTTAAAGTATTGCACACCCCGGGGCACGTTGACGGGCATCTTTGTTTTGTGAGCTACGAGGCTAAATTCGTAATAGTTGGTGATGTACTCTTTCGCGATAGCATTGGCCGAACGGATTTACCTACCGGAGATTTTGATGTATTGGCAAATAATATCCGAAGCAAATTATATACCCTTGACCCTGACTTTACCATTTACCCCGGGCATGGCCCTGAAACCACCATTGGTTACGAAATAATGAATAACCCTTATGTTAATGGCCGGTAAGGAACAGAAAGGAAGAATATTTTTCATATTATTGAAATGGCATATCATTTTATAAACTTTTCCAATGAAGAGCCTGGATTTTTTCCCTCCATCTAATGAAAGTGAATTTTAAAATTGAATTCTAAAACTTCAGGGCAATATCATCTTTAAAACCAAGTTTTTTAAGCCAAATAAAATATTTATTAAATGATCTCAAACATCAATCATATCCTATTGATTGCTACAACAAAATGGCGAATATTGGGCAAATATTTGTACCTTTGCCCGTTTTTAAACTAAATCGGCTATAATATGAACAAAGCAAAAGTTCTGTACGTAATGCAAGAGATAACACCTTATCTCAAGGAAAATCAGATCAGCCATATAGGACGCCATCTGCCACAAGGTATCCAGGAAAGAGGAAGAGAAATTAGAACCTTTATGCCCAGGTATGGGAACATCAACGAACGTAGAAATCAGCTTCACGAGGTAATCCGTTTATCGGGTATGAACCTGATAATAGATGATGCTGACCACCCCCTGATCATTAAAGTGGCATCTATTCAACAAGCCAGGATGCAGGTGTATTTTATCGACAACGAAGACTATTTCCACCGCAAAGCATTATACAGGGATAAAAATGATAAATTTTTTGACGACAATGATGAACGCATGATTTTCTTTGCCCGCGGGGTAATGGAAACTGTAAAAAAACTTGGCTGGCCACCGGATATTATCCATTGTCATGGTTGGTTTACAAGCCTGTTGCCCCTGTATATAAAAACGGCTTTTAAAGACAACCCTTTATTTTCTGATTCCAAAGTGATTTATTCGCTTTACGATCATCCCTTTAAAGAAAAAGTTGACGAGGGTATGATTAAAAAACTGAAATATGACAAGATTAAAGAAGCCGAGTTAAAAAATTATAAAACTGCTAATTATGCAGGCTTGGTTAAAGGTGCCATGCAATACTCTGATGCTTTGGTAATGGGGAGCGAAAATATTGACCCCGAACTAAGCGATTACGCTGCTTCTCTCAATATTCCCAGACTTGATTTCCAGGATGAGGACAATTACATCGAAAAATACAATGAGTTCTACAATGAACTTTTAAAAGACCTGGAAGAATAATCCTCCGAAACAATAACTTAAATATAATTTATGCACCAACATCGTTTGCAAATCATTGCACTGTTAATGGTTTTTGCCCTCCTGGGGGGAGGATGTGAGAATGATCCTGCCGAGATCGGGATAGACATCCAACCCGATTCTGACAAACTCAACGTTTTTAGTACCGATACAATATCTGTAATTGCGCATTCGGTTTATGTAGATTCAGTGAGAACTGATGAAACTTCCCGAACAATGATAGGTAGCTATTACGATCCGGTTTTTGGGGTTACAACATCAAGCCTGAATTTACAATTGTTGCTATCATCGGCTGCAGTAGAACTTGGAGATTCGCCTGTATTGGATTCGATGGTAATGTCGCTTGAATATTCCTCTGTTGCATTAACAGGTAGTGATGACCTGGTAGCTTATGGCGATACTACTTCTCTACAAACGTTCAGATTATACGAATTGGATGAAACAATTTATGCCGACAGTGTTTATTACTCTAATTTTGAAGTGGCAGTTAAACCGGAGGAAATTGGTGTCATTGCTTTTGAACCACGCCCTATGGATAGCATTACGATTGACAGCACAAGGTATAAAGCCAGGCTAAGTATAAAACTGTACGATAGCTTTGTTCAAAAATTCAGGGATGCCAGCGAAGTGGAGGATCTTTCATCTTTGGAAGATTTCCTTGAATTTTTCAAAGGTATGCGGATTGCTCCTGATGAAGTATCTTCAGGAGGA
>CAZQIV010000054.1:0-39727 GCA_964593705.1 uncultured Lentimicrobiaceae bacterium
GCCTTCGGTGATTAATTCACAAATTCAACGAATTTGTGAATTAATCAGGTTAACAGAATACTAAGGGAATATCTGCAGCGCCACAAAGTTATCAGAATTAAAACAAGAACAATGAAAGTGATCTCAAACTTATCAATCAGAAACAAATTTTTACTCCCTACAGCAATTGTTATGATTGCAATTATTGGCACAATTTCTTATTATGCCGGAAAACGGGTTGACATCCGTAAAGCCGAAAAAGCCAAATATAACAGCGAAAAAATTCAGAAAGACATACATCACGAAATTGATCAATTGGCGGGTTTTGCAAAAGTTGTTGCGGCTATTCTTGCTAATGAGCCCATAGCACAAGACGCTTATGCAATAGACAATGAAGATAATGCCAGAGAATTTCTTCGCGAACATCTTAAGGATCAGTTTGAGGCCATAGAAACAAATATGCTGGAAGGATACGAAACAAGAATCCATTTCCATAAAGCACCGGCAAAAAGCCTGTTGCGACAATGGAGGCCAAAAGGCGATGGTGATGGCGGGGATGACCTGTCGGCTTTCAGGAATACTATTCTAAAAGTTTATAAATCAGGCAGACCTTTAACAGGCATTGAAGTAGGAAGAGGTGGTTTTGTTATAAGAGCAATTTGCCCGATAATAAAAGATGGAAAAGTGATAGGTTCGGTGGAAAATTTTTACAACCTGGAAAACTTAATCAAAAATATTAGCCTTGAAGAAAACAATGAGCTAAGCATTTTTCTCGATGAGCAAGCAAGTAAGATTACCTGGAATCTTGATTCAAAACCACAGATAGGAACCTATAAATTGCTGGCCCAAACAGGAAACCGATCTATTTCAAGTTACAATCTTGATTACATAAATAAAGGAAGCATACAGCCCTTTATGGCCATTGATAATGATGTTGTATTTACCACCCTTCCCATTTTTGATTATGCAGATAATACCGTTGGTATTTTATATTGTACTTACGACCTTTCGGGATGGATGCAAATGGAGACGGGCAAACTAATTACTGTAAATATTTTAATTACTCTTTGTACATTGTCTGTTTTTGTACTTTTAGTTTTAATTAACCTGTATTATATACGCGAACCTTTCAAAAAAACCATTCTTGCTGTTGAAGGAATGAGCAAAGGCGATTTTACCGGCGAAATAGACATACATAGTAAAGATGAGTTTGGCAGGATTGCTGACAGTCTCAGGGTTATGCAACAAAAACTTTCAGAGGCTATTGGCACAGTAAAAACTGTTTCAGAACAATTTGCTGATGTCAGTTACCAAATAAGCACATCATCACAGGACATATCAAACGGCGCAAACCAACAAGCAGCGTCCTCCGAAGAAATTACTTCTTCAATTCAGGAAATAAGCAGTATGGTAAACAGCAATATCGCGAACACTCAAAAAACCGAAAAATTAGCCCATACAGCTAAGCGCGAAATCAACGAAAGTAACCAGGCTGTGCAAACTACCGTTGAGTCGATCAAACAGGTAATTCAAAAAATCAGCATTATTAACGACATCACAAGAATTACCAATTTACTGGCCTTAAATGCTGCCGTTGAAGCTGCCCGTGCCGGAATTCACGGGAAGGGTTTTGCTGCTGTTGCTTCCGAGGTAAAAGTATTGGCCGAAAGAAGCCGGGAGGCTGCAAGAGATATCGAAAAAATATCGAAATCGAGTATTCTTATTGCTGAAAAATCGGATGAGTTGCTTAAAACCACTGCGCCTCACATTAACGAAACAAGCCATTTGGTTGAAGAAATTAATGAAGCAAGTTTGGAACAATCGACAGGAATCTCAGAAATTAACCAGGCCATAAGGCAATTGAATAATATAATTCAAACAAACGCTTCAGCATCTGAAGAACTGGCTTCAAATTCGGAGGAACTAACAAGCCAGGCAGAGAAGCTAAACGGGATGATATCTTTTTTTAAGGTTAATGTTACAGAATGGAAGCCTGACAATTTGTTGGAATAAGGTTTTATTTTTCCATACCATTCAATTATCTATAATTAAAACATATTTGTAATTAAAAATAGCCCCACACTTTTTATGGTGATCTTGTGCTTTACCCACACAATTTGCAGTAGTACCAAACTTTTCAACCTTCTATCCTCTCCCTTTTTCAATCCTCTCATCTCTCAACCCTCATGTCTCACCTCTCACCTCTCACCTCTCCCTGCCGGGCTTTGCCCGGGCATCCTCGAAAAATTACGAAAATTGTCCGAAGGACTCCTTTGGAGAAAATTTTCTATTTTTCGGGACTCTCCCGTCAAAACTTCCCCAACTCTTCATACAGCCTCGCGGTGGGCAATCCAACAACATTGAAATAGGAGCCCTCAATTTTTTCGATGCCAACATAGCCAATCCATTCCTGGATACCATAAGCGCCCGCCTTATCGAAGGGCTTGAATTGATCGACATAATGTTCGATTTCTTTTTGCGAAAGCTGCTTGAAATAAACTCTTGTTGAAACAAAAAACGATTTCATTTTAGCATTACTGCGAAGACATACACCGGTAATTACTTCATGTTTTTTCCCTGATAAGGAATTTAGCATTTTGATAGCATGTCTGCGATCGCCGGGTTTATTCAGGATTTGATTGCCCAAACAAACAATGGTATCGGCGGTGATGATGATTTCATCCTCTGCAATTTCATCCTGAGAAAAGGCTTGCGCTTTTTTTTCGCAGAGATAAATAGCCACCGCTTCTTTTCCCAGGGTTTTATCAAAATCTTCAGCCACTTCTTTAGTCCGGATTTCGAAGTTGAAACCCATGTCGGCCAGTAATTGCTGGCGGCGTGGCGATTTGGAAGCGAGTATTAGTTTATGTTTCATAATTATCGAGAGACGCACGGCCATGCGTCTTCTTTTTGGGAACGTTGAGACGCACGACCCCCGAGTAGTCGGGGCAGGCAGTGCGTCTTTACATTCCGGGAAAACCTATTTTAGCATGATTTTTACATCCTCTAAATCCCCATCATTTGGCACCGGATCAAGATGAAGAATCTCACACATGAGTGGATAAAGCGACACATTCGGGAAAACCGGATAAATGTTTCCGTCCGATTTGAAGGCCGGCCCGGTGGCATAAAAAATCGTGTGCATATCAATATTGGCGTTGTCGTAGCCATGTGTACCTCCAAAATAAGTTCCTTTTTCATTATAAAAAACACTCCACGAACTATCGGCAACAATCACATAGTCGAGGGTACGTGGGTTGGTTCCGTAGTGGAGTCTCCCGGGGACATCACCCGAGCGCCACCAATGAATATGTTCCAGCCCTGCTAATTCATTTTCTATTTCATCATCAAAACCTTCACGGGCTTTCAAAGTCCAGACTGGGTTGTTGCCCTGCACTTGCTCTACCCAGGTACTATCGATGGTTTCGTTCAACATCACTACCCTTTCCTCAGAAATTCCACACATACCGTGATCAGAAGTTACAATAAAGTTTACCTTTTTACTTATGGGGAGTTTTTCAAGTTTATTCAAAAACACACCAAGCAAGGAATCGAGATATTGAACTGTTTCAACTATTTCTTCGCTGTCGGGGCCATAGCCATGCCCAATGCCATCGGGTTCATCAAAATACCACATAATGAGATGAGGCCGGATTTCGGCTGGTTTTTGCAGCCACGAAATCACAGTATCAACCCGGTCGCCGTAGGGCATGTTGTGCTGATAAGGTTTCCAGATCGAAGGACGGATTTCCTGCACATCGGCCTCGGAGCCTACCCAAAAAAGTGTAGCAGCTTTCAGGCCGTGTTTTTCCGCAGTGTTCCAAATGGGTTCGCCGCCATAAAAAGTACCATCACCAACTAAATCGCGATCGCGTGTTGAATAATACCTTTCTTCATCTGGATCGTAAAATCCATTTAAAACAATACCATGATTATCGGGATACAAGCCTGTGGCCATGGTATAATGATTGGGAAAAGTTTTGGTGGGGAATGAAGGGATCATGCGTTCGGCTTTTACCCCGTTTTCAAAAATCCTGTCCAGGTTGGGGGTTTCGGTTTTACCGGCATAATCCCAACGGAAGCCATCCATTGAAAGGACAACCAGATAGGGTTGTGAATCAACACATTCATTCGAGGTTTTGCATCCGGAAAGAAATACAAAAACACTGCATATTAAAAGCCAAAATATTGATTTGTTAGGGATCATATTCTTAAATCTTAAAAAAAGGGTTGCCCGGTAATTGAGCAACCCTTTGTATGGTCAACAAAGAATATTAGTCGATGTTAATCAGGAGACCAATGTTGTAAGTTCTTGGTAATCCTAAAAATACTTCAGCAGATGCTGCTGTGTGTGAATATTCGTCATTATCACCATAATATCCGTTATAGCGACTGTTATCAGTAGCATCCTGGATGTATTTGGTGTCTAACATATTGAAAATGTGAGCAAATACTTCGAAAGAAGCACCAGTAGTTTCAAATGGTAATGTGTATCCAAAGTGGAAATCAAAAACATTGTAAGAAGGCGTTTTCCAAACTTGTTGTCCGGCTTGAGATTCGTCATCTCTTGAGAACGGATCCCAATCAGCATAATAATTTGCGTAATACTTGCTAAGAATCTGCGCACGCATTCCTTCTATTGGATATACTGTTGCGCCAAGGATAAGCTGCGTTTGTGGAGCGTCACCAACTTTCAAGTCTTTTACGTAGTAGTTGTATTCAACTTCATCATCCGGGTTTGCATAATCTTTATAAGTACCTGAAACATCATCGGTGTAAACCCAATCATTAATAGAACCTGCAAAATTAACAGCAAGCCAATCAATTGGACGCCAATTACCTTCGATTTCAAAACCTGAGTGCTTTTGAGCCATACCGGTTAGGAATATAAATCCTTCAGAACCGTCTTCGTTTTGAATACCAACACTCAGCGTACGATCTTTCCAGGTAGTGTAATAGAAGTTACCGGTAACCCAAAAACGGTTATCAAGGCTTCTGAACATTACACCAGCTTCCAATGAGGTGAATTTTTCATTCTCAGGATCTTTAGCAATTGTACCATCACGGTCGTTGATTACAGCATCAAAAATAGGCACTTTTGAGACCAAACCAGCGTTTGCAAAAGCACTAACAGTTTCGGTAAAGGTATAGCTTAATCCTCCTTTTACCTGGTAACCACCAATGCCATCAGATTCTGCAGTAAGCTCATCTGAACTATTTTCTGCCATTTTAAAATGATTGGTATAATTATATTTTATTATCGAATATCCGGCCGTACCATAAGCTGTAAGGTTGCCATTAGAATATTCACCCTGCAAATAACCGCCAAACCAATTAACAGTGTTGGTAAAATCATAGTCAATTCTATCTCCCAAAACTTTGTTATACTCACCTTCAGAGTCGAAATCACTTCCATTGAAGTAGTAAAATTTACCACCCAGCATATCTCTGATTTCTCTAAAGTGTCCAATTTCAGCAGTTCTGCCATCGATACCGACAGATGCTTTAAAATTCTCAGTAACTTGCCATCTCAACTTTGATATAATCCCAACTGTCCACTGATTGTTTGTAGAGTTTCTTAAAACACCAAAAGCAGTATCACTCTGCATATTGTTTTCAATAGTTGAATTAAAATCAACCATACGAGAAGGACCGGAATAATCCCATTTCACACTTCCATAAGTTCCAGTGCCCCCTCCAGTACCACCTGAATAATAAGCAGTGGTAAATAAATTCAGATCATCGTTAAGCTGCGAATACCAGTTTAAATTGACAAGAGGTTTGTGGTAAAAATTTTCTCTTTCGTTGATAAAATTCTCATTATAACGATCATGTTCTTTGCCGTTCCAGTATTGCTTGCCTGTATATTTATGTGAAACATCGCCCCAGTTTTCGTTATAATAACGGCCGTTTACTGATTCAGGGAATTTGTCGAGCGCTTCCTGCGGGTAGTCAAACTCATCTTTAGCATATTCCTGGTCGTAAGCAGCAATATTTTGCTTGTAAAGGTTTTGACCATGACGTTGAGGTGCTCCCATTGCGTATAACTCCAACCTGTTTTTAGAGTTGATGTTATAACTGGCTCCCAAGTAGTATGCCCATGCATCAATCCATGTTTTGTTAATTACACCCATTCCGGTTTTGCGGACTCCACCAGCACTGATTGCCCATTTACCATCAACCAGGCCGCTGTGAGCCATAAGAGTAGTCTTGAAGAAAGATCCTGATCCATATTCCTGCTTAAAGGTAACTCCTTTTTTTTGCTCGGCAGGGCTTGAAATTACGTTCATGGTACCACCAATTGAAGGTGTAGCCAGGTTAACGGCACTCAAACCGCGCTGCATCTGGATAGAAGAAGTAGCATCGCCAATTCCGTCCCAGTTCGACCAGTAAACCCATCCATTTTCCATGTCGTTTACAGGAACGCCATTTAACATAATAGCAACATTTTGTTGGTTAAATCCCCTTACGTTGATACGGGCATCGCCAGCACCACCACCCTGTTGGGTTGAATAAACATTTGGTGTAACATTTAAAACCAATGGAATATCACGCGATCCCAATTGCTCCTTCAGTTGCTTACTTTCGATATTTGAAAAAGCAACAGGTGTTTCTCTTTCCTGAGCACGGTCTGCAATAATGTTGATACCCGCCAAACCAATGGTTTGTGATTCGAGTTTAATTTTACCAAGAAACTTTACCTGACCTGCTGTAACAGAGGTAGTCATAGTTTTCTCAGTATAACCAACAAAGGTGATTTTGATTTCGTAATCACCAGCTTTCATTTCTTTAAGGGAAAAATTCCCATCAAGATCGGTAACGGTTCCATACTGTGAGCCAGATGCTGACTGAACAGCTATCACCGTAGCTCCTGGTAGTGTTTCTCCATCATTCCCGATAACCTTTCCTTCCAAACCTTGTGAAAAGGCTGCCTGTGTAAATAATAACAGCACAAACGCTGTAATTAAACTTAGTAAATTCTTTTTCATACTCATTGAAGTTTTAGTGTTTAAAATTAAGTTTTGATATTATTAAAATTAATACAATAAATAAATCGAAAAAAGGTCTGCCAAATTAAACATTAAGGCATTACTACAAAGAAATTTTACAATATTTTTTTAACCATTTATTAACATTTTTTCCAAATGCTAAACTCATCAAATATTAGTGCGAAAGTAATTTTCTAAGAGATGCAAAAAGTACTTTTCGAATTAAATTTAATGTTAAATTTTAAATCATTTTTTATCCATTCGATGCCAGTATTTTATATCGATTCAATTTTAAACAGAAGTAGTCAGGCATAAAAAAATCCAACCCTGTTGTATGGCCGGATTTGGTTTGAGAAATTTTTTTACTTCTACTCATGACAAAGGAATAGATTTCTCCTGCCGCACGTGCGGCATCGAAATGACAAAGCCCCGGGCTGTGAATGGGGTGTGTGAAAGTGGGCGCTTCGCGCCCACTTTCACCCACCCCCAAATCCACCAAAGCCATGTCACCTCGAGTCAAAAGACCAAGTAAATTTGGCGCACGTAGTGATATGACAAGTTGGAATAGATTTCTCCCTGCGGTCGAAAAGACAGGGCTTTATACAGGGTTGTATGGGGAGGGGGACATCGGGCGCTTTGCGCCCGATGTCCCCCTCCCCCCAACTGCATTACAACCCTGTCTTTTCGAAGGAGCGAAGTCCCGCACGTGCGGGAAGAAATCTATTTTATCATTTGCCCGCCTTGCCGCGAGGCAGGTATTCAGCGTGTTACAAAAACTTGTCATTGGTAACGAGCGTAGCGACTGAGAGGTCTGCTCTACAAAGGGTACCCCAACTCCATTCAAATACCTGTCATTGGTGTCAAAGCCCAAGCGAAGAAGCCTGCCCCGACCCTTCTGGGAAGTTTGAAGGGAGAAATCTATCTTTTATCATATTATTATGTGGGGAAAAATCTATCAAGTAAAACCATACACCGATAAAAATTCTTACTCTTTTAAAAGCTCAGTTTCAACATCACGTTAAAAGTGCGGCCAAAACCCCAAAACCCTCTAAAGCTTTCCAGGTCGTGGTTAGCCCCGTCTTCGCCACGGATGATAAACGCTGAGTTTAAAAGATTGTAACAACTCATATTAAACATGGCTTGTTGACCAATAAATAAGAAAGGGAAATTCAAATGAACATCAATCATCGAATAAGCCGGGATATTAAATGGTTGCTCCCGGTCATCCGGGTTGTTTCGACCGGAAGGGTCAAAATCTGCATATATTTTATCGTAATAAATCCAGTTTGCAGTAAGATTAAAGGTTTTCAAAATGTTGATTTTACCAAACAGTCCTGCCTGAAATTGTGGAGCGCCCCCAACGTACAGGCCATTTGCAACAACATTTACTGTATCTATAGCCACATTATTGTCGTTGAACAAAACGGCAGAAACATCATTTTTCCATTCCCAGTTTCCTACCGAGAGTAATCCCCCCAACTCGAAATTCCCTGAAATCCTTTGTTCAACTTCCAATTCAAAGCCCGAGTGGTTGGCATCAAGGCCTGTAACAAATGCCCGATTCCTGGTATTATCCTCCAATTGCAAATATTCGTTCGACAGGAAACTCTTATCCTCCCAAATTGTGTAATAATAATTTACCCTGAACCTGGTTTCCGAACGGGTGTATCCATACCCAATTTCAAAAGCTTTCACTTTTTCGTTGGCCAGATCTTTCGTTGCTATATTAGTGTAGTTCCCAAACACATATTTAAAATATGGCGCACGCGAAAAGAACCCACCGTTAAAAAACACATTGTGATTTTCACCAATTCGTTGATTTACTCCGGCTTTTACATCAAAACCTGTTTTGAGCAAAATATCACTTTTAGTATCGCTAACATAATTGTAGTTATCATAGCGCTGATACCAAACGTTGTTAAAAGTGCCACTTAAAAAAACGTTGGTATTGTTTTTTTGATAATCGATCTGCCCGAAAATACTTGCTGATGGATTGATAGCGCCATTATCAACTTTGATGATATCCCCAACTGTTTTAATTTCGTTTCTGCCGGCAAGGCCATCGGCAGCCCAGGAATAATCATCAATAAAAAATTCACCACCAAGCAGGTCACGGACTTTTTCCTGCAATTTCGATTTAAAATACCTGAGATGAATGCCCAGGGTATATTTAAGGTTTTCGTTTTTCTGAAACTCCAGTCTCGATAAAAGTCCTCCCCAGTGGTGACTCGCTAAAAAATCGGTTTGAACGTTTTTAGAGAATCCTGTAACTTTATTCCCGTTGGCCGAAGTAGCTGTGTCAGCATGGTTGGCATTGTTCTGATAAATAGCATCCCAATCAATTTGGCCTGAAACATTCCTGTATTCAAAAATGGTGGGTGTACCCCAACCATAAGCCTCAGTCCATTTACCACCTCCATAGCCCGGCGAATAATAGGCTGACGTTGCCATAAAAAGCCTTTCGGTCATTTTCCAGTAATGGTTCAGGGTAATGTATGGCTTGTGGTAGTAATTTTCGGAAGCATTATTAATCTGCCCGTTGTAGCTTCCCCAATCCTTATTAAATTTCAAACCATGTAAATCAATATCTTTTTGAGATAATTTGAGGGTTCGTTGTCCGTGTCGTTCGGGAGCGCCCAGGGCGGTAAAAACCAAGGTATGCCTGTTGTTAAACTCTTTGCTTACCGAAAGAAAATACGACCAGGCATCTACATAAGCAGCATCCACGTAACCCGGCCCCTCGGTACGCGACCCCAGGAAGTTTACTGCAACCCCGTTTTTCATTTTGCCACTCGAAAGCGCCAACGAAAGTTTTGAATTTCCATAGCTTGAAAGCGAGTATCCAATATATCCACCTTTTACTGCTTCGGTGGTTTTACTTACAATATTTATGGTTCCCCCCACCGAATTGAGTGCAACATTGGAAGCGCCCAAGCCTCGCTGCACCTGAACAGAGCGGGTGGCATCCGATAAGCCAATCCAGTTGTTCCAATACACCAGGCCGTTTTCAACACTCGAAACAGGAATACCGTTTAACAGGAGTGCAACATTTTCCTGCCCGAAACCCCTCACATTAACTTCCGCATCGCCGCTGCCACCTCCTGTGCGCGTTGGGTAAACACCGGGAACCATCTTCATGATTTCAGGAAAAGTTTGATCGCCCAATTGGGTTTCGATCCGTTTAGATGGGATGCTCGAAAGCGCTACAGGAGTTTTACGCTCCACAGCCACCGATGATATAATATTTACCTCATCGAGGGCAATAACATCCGGATACAAAACAATGATCCCCGCATCAGTTGTGCCTTCATCTTTTACCAATACATCCTTAAAAGCAGTAATAAATCCTACACTACTTATTTTAATTGTAGAAACTCCCAATTTGCCCTGCAATGTAAACTCTCCGCTTAATCCCGTTGATGTCCCATCACCATTTTCGACCAGGGTAATGTTGGCATTGCTGATTGCATCGCCACTGGTAGCGTTCATCACTTTACCAGTGATTAATGTTTGGGCTGCAATTTGGCCTGTGGTGAGCGCCACGATAATCATTAAACTCAATGTGATTTTCCTGTTCATTTTTTAAAGCCGGTTTTTGTTTTGGGGAATAAAAAAACCCCGAATTTTAATTCCGGGGTTTTGGTATTTTATGTAAAAATGAACAAAGCATTCAAAATAACTTACATACAACAATACACATCTATCAATAGTAGATGTGTTATTTTTTTAATATTTCATTGCTGTATGCGCAACAAGTGCCTTGTTTCTTCTACCATCCAGACTTTACTGTCGGTACCGGAATTACACCGGTTCAATCCCGCTCCCGATAAATATCGGGATGCGGAAGTCGCGAACTATCATCGCCGGTCGGGAATTTTAGCCAGTTGGCTGATCACCCTGCCCCGAAGAAACTAAAATTTATGTTTGAGAACGTGATTAATTACCGCCAAAAGTATTGTTTTTTAAATAACAATGAGAAAATTATTAAAAATCTTACAACTCCCTGATTTGATGAAATATAAAAATTTTACATAATAGTAAACTACGGGTTATTAATTTCCGAATATATAATTTCACTAGCCTTGGGTTTTAACCCAAGGATCAAATTGAATGTTTGAAAAACCCCCGTCTTTTCGTAATGCCGCAGGCATTGTGAAAAGACGGGGGAGGTAACTTTAAACTCATCTTTCCCCGTCCGTCAGCTGACGGACGAGGCTATTGAATAGTACTGACTTTAACAATTCAAAAGGTAATTATGACATTCTGTTTTTGTTGTACTTTCGCCTAACAAATTATTAAACACAAAGAATATTTTGACTAATATGATAATAATAATGAAGAAAACGCCAACAACTCTGCTGCTCATTTTATTGATAACGATACATGCAGGCATCCTCGCACAAAGTAGTTTTTCGCTTGAATCGCCCGATAAAAAAATCGAAGCCGAAATAACGATCTCCGAAAACACCACCTATTCGGTATTTTTCGAGGGTAAGCAAATTATTTTTTCTTCACCAATTTCAATGCAATTGACAGGTAAAAAATCTCTTGGCCTGAATCCTAAAGTCAAAAAATCAAACCTTACCGAAATCAACGAAACAATCATTCCGGTGGTTGCCGAAAAAAGATCAAAGGTTATTGATCATTGCAACGAACTCACCCTAAATTTTAAAGGAGATTACAGCCTGGTTTTCCGGGTCTATAATGATGGAATTGCTTACCGATGGATTATCAATAAGAAAGGAGAAATAATTGTTGAAAACGAAATATCAACTTTCAATTTATCAGCAAACGATTCGGTTTATTTCCCCGAAGAAGAAAGCTTTCTCACCCACTCTGAACGTAAATATCCCCTACTTGCATTAAAGGATATTAGCAACGAACACAAGAGTTGTATGCCTGTTTTGGTAAAACGCGCAGACAATATAAGAATAGCCATCACCGAAGCCGATCTGCTGGATTATCCAGGGATGTATCTAAAAGGTAGTGCCGAGGGAAAGCCAGTATTCAACAGCCTCTTTCCCCCCTACCCTTTGGAGGAAAAACAAATCAACGATAGAACAATAAAAGTGGAAAAAGCTGCTGATTTTATTGCTAAAACCACCGGTGCAAGATCTTTTCCCTGGCGGGTAATGATAATCACAAATAACGACGGAGCACTCATTGAAAGTGATATTGTGTATCGGCTTGGCTCACCAAACAGGCTGGATAATACTGAATGGATTAAACCGGGAAAAGTTGCCTGGGATTGGTTCAATGCACTCAATATTTATGGTGTCGATTTTGAATCTGGACTTAACACCGACACCTATAAATATTACATCGACTTTGCAGCAAATTACAACATCCCCTATATTATCCTTGATGAAGGATGGAGCGACACCGAAGATTTGTTTTCAATAAATCCCTACATTGATCTGCTTGAACTTTTCAGCTATGCCGAAAGTAAAAATGTGGGCATCATTCTTTGGGTGGTTTGGTACACACTCGACTATCAACTTGACGAAGCGCTCCAAAAGTTTGAGGAATGGGGAGCCAAAGGCATAAAGGTTGACTTTATGCAACGCGATGACCAAAAGATGGTAAACTACTACGAAAAAATTGCCATTGAAGCCGCGAAGCATCACCTGATGGTTGACTTTCACGGATCGTATAAACCAACCGGGCTGCGCCGAACCTATCCCAACATAATGACCCGCGAAGGGGTGCATGGCCTGGAGAACAACAAATGGGCGGAGTCCGTTACGCCTGAGCATAATGTTACACTTCCCTTTACCCGTATGTTGGCCGGCCCGATGGATTACACCCCCGGAGCAATGATCAATGCTACTGCCAAGCAATTCAGCCCGGTTTGGAGCCGCCCCATGAGCCAGGGCACTCGCTGCCATCAATTGGCAATGTACGTAGTCTATGAAAGCCCGCTGCAAATGCTCGCCGACAGTCCTTCTAATTATTACAAACAAAACGAATCCATGAAGTTCCTTCAACAAGTGCCCGTAACCTGGGATGAAACGATAGTGCTTGAAGCAAAGATTGGCGATTATATTGTGATAGCACGAAAAAAGGGCAATAAGTGGTTTCTTGGCGGGATGACCGATTGGACAGCCCGAAAATTTGAAATTGATTTTTCTTTTTTGGGTAATGATTTCCATCAAATTTCAATTTGGCAGGATGGAGCTAATGCGGATAAAAACCCACAAGACTTAAAATATTTGATCAAATCAATTGATCAAAATCAAAAGGTGAAAATCAACATGGCACCCGGTGGAGGCTGGGTAGCCGTGATAGAATAGCCGCTTTAAGCCTGATTAAGTAGTGAGTGTCCATAAAATCGGCTTTTATTCAACATAGAAAAAATCTGCGGGAAACATTACAAAAAAAACCAGCACTGATTATTTCGGGTAAACCCCGAAAAATTTATTGATGCTCCGGTGAAAGTTATGTATCGAAGTAACGGGTTCGGCAAACATCAATGCACACTGCCTGTGAATGATATTGATACCTTTTTCACGTGCAAAAACAATGGCTTCATTATCTTGAGCCCCCTGCTGTAACCAGATATTTTGGATTCCTTTTTCTGAAGCAGCTTTCACCAATGCTAAGGTATTTTCAGGTTTGGTACAAATAATCAATCCGGAAACCTCATCAGGAAGTGAAGCAATATCCTTAAAACAGGCAAGCCCTTGAAATGATTCCATGCTTGAATGTACGGGAAACAAATTATAGTCCTTCGATTTAAGCTCTTTAAAAATTGCATTGCCGAATTTCTTTGCATTTCGCGAAACTCCCGCAATGGCAATATTTTTCTGGGACATAAACTTTCGTGTATTGTCCAGTGAAGCTTTAATAATTTTCTGTTTCATAGCGTTAACTTTTAAAATCTGTTCGGCAAATATATTACTGTGATCATAAAAGACCTTCATTTTCAACTCATAATTTTTTGTTGCATGTAGGTAATAAGTATTGTATTAAATAATGCTTGTCCAGAAAGTTAATGATTTAATAGTTGTTCGTAATCAGAGCTACCGGTAACTCATCCTCCATCATCAACCAAAAAGATTTTAAACCTAAGGCTTTTTGAAATTTAGTCAGGGCTTCACTTAGCGTGAAACCCTGACTTTCGAGCAGTAAGTACTTCACTTGGAGTAAAGCCCTGACTTCGGAATCTCCGCCAACCGGCGATCCTGCTAATGACAAGTACCTGTTAATGGATTAAAGAATTTATGTCCTATTAGAAAACAAAAATGCCTGCATCTGTTCGGAAGTATTGAATCAACAAAATTGATAAATCTATTATTTTATATACATTGATTTGAATCCACTAATATGGTTGTAGTACCTTATTTTATAATCGATCCTTCTAAATGAGTTTAATATTGTTATGTGTTTGAAATGTCCGCCGGGAAATCAAAAATAGTTACTTTCACGGCTCAAAAACCAAATCAGAAATTAATAAAAAATGAAAGTAGTTAAACGTGTAGAAGATGCAATAAATCCGCTCAATATTACCAGAGGAAGTATTATTTATTCAGCAGGTAATGCTGCAACCCCCCAGGTACTCTTGCGCCAGCTCGCAAACGACCCATACATTTATAATGTGCAAATGCTTAGCGTGTTGTTGTTGGGAAACGTAGGAAAGATATTTGATCCGGAAGTTTGCAAACGCATTACTCACCGTGTAATCTTCAACGGGCCACACTCACGCGAAGCCATGAATACAGGAGGTGCTTCTTACCAATTGATTCACCTATCGGATATCGGCCGGCAGATGCGCGAGTTTGTAAAACCAAATGTAGTTTTACTCAGTGTAGCTGGTCCCGACAACGGGGGAAATTACAGTTATGGTACAACGGTTGAAGGCATTAAAGGCGCCGTTGATTCGGTAAGAGAAAATGGAGGTATAATTATCGCAGAGCGAAATGCAAAAATGCCCTTCGTTTTGGGCACTACCATCCACGAAAGTGAAATATCCTACATTCTCGATACCGATTACAACCTGCCCATCAGCCCGGTTCATGCACCGGATGAACTTGCCAGACGTATAGCCCGTACCATCACAGAGTTATATGTAAAAGATGGTAGCACCCTCCAATATGGTATTGGTGAAGTGCCGGAAGCCGTTACCGATGCAATCATCGACAAAGGAGTTAAAGACCTTGGAATCCATACCGAGCTTTTTGCCGATGCCATGCGCAAGTTGGTGGAAAAAGGTATTGTAACCAATAAGTATCTTGATTTTAATTTCTCTACCGGAAGTATTTTCCTGGCTAAAGATAAGGCAGGATACGACTGGATGAGTTACAATAGTTCCATCCAGAGTCGTCCGTCCGATTTTACCAACTATGTTCCAAATATTGCCCGCCTGCCAAAAATGCTTGCCATAAACAGCGCTATCGGCGTTGATCTGCACAGCAATATCTGGGCTGATTCGTTGAATGCCACCCGCATATACAGCGGCATTGGAGGCCAGGCCGACTTCCTTCGGGGCTCCTACTTATCAAAAGGCGGTGTCCCAATTATTGCCATGAAATCGACAACCTCCAAAGGTGCATCCAAAATAATGATAAAATGCCCTGAAGGTATCACCACAACGGCTATTGCTGCCGACCCGGTGGTTATTGTTACCGAACAAGGCGCATTTGATCCAAGAGGTTGCAACCTGGCCGAACATGCCGTGGGTATTGCCTACCTTGCCGAAGAAAACTGCCGCGAAAAGTTGCTTAAATATATTTACGATAGCAAAGAATACCACAATCCACAGCAGGCCATCAAAGGAAAACCACCCAAGGGCTTCACACCCTACGATATGATAAAATGATAGTTATATGAGGTACTACTGCATATTTAGAGTTCATCTTTACAGTAACATTTAGAAAAATATACGATTTCAGATTAACCCGCCTTGCCGCCTGGTGTGGCTTGTGCTCAGGCGAGGCTGGCGATTTTAGATTTAAGATGTTGGTGATATTCAACACAATCTAAAATCTCCTATTCCCGCACGTGCGGGATCAATCTTAAATCAAAAATTACTGACTTTATGGACACGCACTATTTAGTGGGGATAATTAAAACTTATTTAATTGATAATTTTTACCCCTATGGTTTTGGCTTCCATCGGGTTTTTTTATAATTTCGCCAACTAAAATTTTTACAAACAATAAACATTATACACAATGAAAAAACTTGCAGGATTAATTGTTTTATTTATCCTTTCAATTACATTATTTAACTCATGTGGCGGCCCATGCTGGGAAGCTTCCGAATACCAGCGAGCCGGCATTGTACCACAAAGCACCGACTTTGAACCTTTGCCCGATTTAAACATGAATGAAAAGCTTAATGCTTATGCTTCGTTCAAACTTACCGCCAACATCGACCACCTCACTGCCAGTGAAAAAGAGATTCTACCTTACCTTTTCAAGGCAGCAAAAATTTTGGAAGACCTGTATTGGAAACAGGCCATTGGCGACCGTGATGGATTCCTCGGTAATATTAAAAACCAGGATGCAGTTGATTATGCAAAAATAAATTATGGCCCCTGGGACAGGTTGGACGGTAATAATCCTTTCCTTACCAATGTGAGCCCAAAACCTGCAGGAGCCAACTTTTACCCGGAAGACATGACCAAAGAAGAGTTTGAAGAACTGAACGATCCCAACAAAACCAGCCTTTATACGCTCATCCGAAGGGATGACCAAGGTGTACTTCACTCGGTGTGGTACCACGAAGCTTACAAATCAGACATCGAAAAAGTGGCTGCACTTTTGCACACAGCCGCCAACCTTGCCGATGACGAAGGCCTGAAAAAATACTTAACACTCCGTGCCCACGCCATGCTTAACGATGATTACCTGGAAAGCGACCTGGCCTGGATGGACATGAAAAATTCGAACATAGATTTTGTGGTTGGCCCTATCGAAAATTATGAAGATGCCCTTTTTGGCTATAAAGCAGCCTTCGAATCGTTTGTCCTGATTAAAGACCCTGCATGGAGCGACCGCCTGCAAAAGTTTGCAGCCATGCTCCCCGAACTCCAAAGTAAAGTACCCACAGGCGAAGCCTACAAAAAAGATATTCCCGGTTCCGATTCCGACCTTAACGCCTACGATGTGGTGTATTATGCCGGCGATTGCAATGCAGGAAGCAAAACCATTGCCATAAACCTGCCCAACGACCCAAAGGTTCATGCCGAAAAAGGTACGCGTAAGTTACAGCTCAAAAATGCAATGCGTGCCAAATTCGATAAAATCCTAATGCCTATTTCCGAAATGCTCATCGACCCTTCGCAGCAGCAGCATGTTACTTTCGATGCCTTTTTTGCCAACACCATGTTCCACGAAGTATCGCACGGCATGGGTGTAAAAAACACCATCAACGGCAAGGGCACGGCACGTGAGGCTTTAAAAGAAACCTATTCCTCCATCGAAGAAGGAAAAGCTGACATCATGGGCCTGTGGCTGGTAAAAGCCCTGCGCGAAAAGGGTGAAATTACAGAAGGCGAATTGATGGATAACTACGTAACTTTCTTCGCGGGCATATTCCGCAGCAGCCGTTTTGGTGCAGCAAGCGCCCACGGAAAAGCCAACATGATGCGCTTTGCTTTCTTCCAGGAATATGGTGCTTTCACCAAAAATACCGAGGGTTATTACGTTGTAAACGCCGAAAAAATGGAACCGGCCATCAATGCGCTGGTCGATAAAATTCAACGCATGCAGGGCGATGGCGACTACGAAGCTGCCAAAGCCTGGATTGCAAAAGATGGCGTAGTTAGTCCCGAACTGCAGGCCGACCTCGATCGCATCAACGCAGGTGGAATTCCTGTGGATATTGTTTTCGAGCAAGGCCCTGAAATGCTTGGATTGAAATAAGACAAGAAAATATTATAATGCAAAAGCCCGGCTTGTTATAAGCCGGGCTATTTTTGTGATTAAAAAAGACTACAGATTTTTTTTTAAATTTGATTTAATGACTTAATGTTAATTAGGACTTGCTGAAAAACACAAAACCATATTGTTAGCATTATTATTCTGTATTTTTCAGCAAACCCTATTCAGTTCACTAACTATTTCACAAGATGCGGATAGGCCGCTTCGCGATTTTGAAATCTAAGAATCTTATCTTTTACTATCACCCCTTTATCAATATTTATGGCGTTTTTGATGGTCTCATTTTTCTGCCAACTTTCCCGACCGCTTATCACCGATGGCAGATGTACAATTAATGCAGCGGAAATTGATCTTGAAGCGCTTTCCCATAAATAACTTGGTGTATGATCAACCGCGTAGTAATCGATTTTATCAATAGCTATCATCGGGTTTTTAAAAGTGGTAGGCTTCGCAAAATAAAATCCCATGCCTTCATCGCAACTCACATCAATAATTAAAGAACCCGGTCTGAGGCTGGATTTTTCATCCTCATTAACATAATTTATCGGATCATCCGTATCCTGATAAGTCCCGTTAATAATAATTTCAGATTCGTTGATCAAATCCAATAAGGGGCGCTCAGTTCCATCATGCTCAACAACCAGCAGTCGTGGCTCATTTTCTTTTCCCTTTATAACCCGGGCATAATGCACGTCAAGGATTTCTTCTCTTACCTCATGATCCGGTCTTTGAATACAAATGGTGATGTCGCGAAAACCGTGTGCTTTCAAAGCGTAAATGGCTCCCCGGCTAACGGCACCAAAACTAAATATTATAACCTTTCTTTGATTCCCATAATGGCCGTCAATTCCTTTCAGTTGAAGCGCATGGATAACAGCGCAATAACCGGCCATTTCATTATTTTTATAAAAAGTGTGCCTGCCCACCTGACCACTCGGATACCACACGTACATATCTTCAAAAGCAATTAAGGTTTGTTTTTTATCAATGGCGGTTTGTGTAATCTGCTTATGCTGGGCACAGTGCGGATAGCCCCACAAAAGCCCACCAGTTTTCAATTCCTCTAAATCAGCTAAAATTGGTTTGGCAATAATAACTGATCCAAGATCAGATAATATTTCACTTCGAGTGGCTATACCGCCCGTTAGCTCACTTATTTCTTTATCTTCAATATTGAAAGGAGCTCCATAACCTTCCTCGAAAATAAGTTGTTGACGAATATATTCCGGAAGTCTTTTTAAATGTTCAGGATGTATAGGGACGCGTCTTTCGTCCTCCTTTTTTGAAGTTCCAATAACTCCCATTTTTAATAAAGTCATTTGATTCCCTTTCGAGTTGAAACGAGATGCAGATTAATGAATTCAGCAAAGCGCTTGATTAAAATTCATGTTAAAGTGTTATTTTTCGGCAACCAGGCATTAAGTTGGCCACCGGGGTTTCATTAATCAAATAAAGGTTTATTGAAAGAAAACCTCAAAATTCGCAAGCGTTGTGCGAATGGAAATTAATATCAACGGTAAAATAATCCATTGCCAAAGATACTCTTTTATGAATGCCTTTCAGGAAAATCGTCATAGTAGTTCTGTGTACTAATAATAAAGGCCGGTTTCTACTTAGTGTCGATCTTTAAAGTCGGTACTTTTCTGATTTTGCCAGCGCGACCCCTTAGTCCCCCGTCTATCCGGCGGCCTGGCCTTAAGGAGGAAATCCACGCTACCAGTGCGTTGGCTGGTTCTTCCGCCAACTGGCGGAGATATAGAGGGGTAAGTGGTGGATGGCGATTTTATGAACAAGCTCTACATAATCGATAGCCGTATTCATTTTTTGTACTTTCAAGGGTAAAGATTAGCTTTGCTGCATAAATAATCAAATTAGTTTTTACAATAAAAATGAAATAGATGAAAAAGAATAGAATTTCAGTACTGATCATGGCCTTGATGCTGGTCGCGATTGTTTCGTGCAACACGGAACAAAAAAAATCAAGCAGCCAAAATGAAAAACAAACAGTTCAATCCGAAAATGTTTACGAATGGCGTGGCCTGGAGCGTAAAGGAATTTATTATGAAAAGGATTTAATGAAAGCATGGCCCGAAGCAGGGCCTGAACTTGTTTGGGAATACGAGGGCATCGGCAATGGATATGGTTCGCCGGTTTTTACACCAGATAAAATGTATATCCTTGGCGAGCTCGACAGCCTGGCTTATTTATTTGCCTTCAACAATAAGGGTGAATTTTTGTGGAAAAAGGATTTTGGAAATGAATGGGTAAAAAACTATCATGGCTCACGCTCCACCCCCACTGTTGTTGACAACCTGATTTATGTTACTTCGGGCATGGGCAATCTCTATTGCTTCGACAGGAACTCGGGAGAAAAAAAGTGGTCGGTGGCCATGGTTGACAACCTTCATGGAACTTATCCTTTGTACGGCTATTCGGAATCAGTGATTATTGAGGATGATCGTGTATTTTGCACCCCTGGAGGCCCCGACACAAATGTGGTGGCATTAAACCGTTTTAACGGTAATATTATCTGGGTAAGCAAAGGTGCCGGAGAACGTCCCGGATATAATTCTCCCCAAATCATTCACCTTACCGACAGGAATATTCTCGTGAATTTCTCTGCCTATAAAATGATGGGGCACGACACCAAAACCGGCGAATTGCTGTGGATGCAGGATCAGGACAACACCAAACCCGAAGAAAGAAAGCCCGGCTTGGGCGACACACACAGTAACACCATTATTTATGAAGACGGAAACATTTATTATGCCGAGGGAGATGGAAATGGCGGTGTAAAAACCGAGCTTTCAGAAGATGGCAAAAGCATTAAGGAGGTATGGCGCAATGTGGATTTCGACAGCTATATGGGTGGCATCGTCAAAATTGATGACCATTTGTACGGATGTGGAACAGCTAAACGCAATTTTAAATGCATCAATGCAGCGACAGGCGAAACAGTAAAAACCCTGAAAATTGGCAGCGGGGCAGTTATTGCTGCCGATGGAATGCTCTATTACTACAACCATGGCGGAGAAGTGATGCTGATTACACAAGATCCTGCAAACATGGAAGTTGTTAGTAAATTCAGAATTAATGTAGGAGAAAACGAACATTTTGCCCATCCTGTAATCAACGATGGAAAGCTCTACGTTCGACACGGAAATTTTATCCAGGCGTTTAAAATTAAAGAAGGATAGGTAGTACCTGTCTATAAAATCTGCGCTAATCAGCGAAATCTGCGGGAAACATTATTAAAAAGACAGGCTCTAAATAAGGCCAAAAATTTTCGACAGACCTATTGCATCTACTTACAATACTCCGCCCTTACTATTGCTGCCTGCTCCGATCCCAACCTTGCCGCTTTCAGCCAGTCGTTGCAGGCTTCACTTGTTCTGCCAGTTTGATAAAAAACAATGCCCCGGTTGTACCAGCCTTCGGCATAATCAGGTTTTAATGTAAGTACACGGTTGAAATCTTCGAGGGCTTCCTGATTTCTACCCTGGCTTCCGAGGATAATTCCGCGATTGTTGTAGGCCAGCACATATTCAGGGTTAAGACGGATGGCATCAGAAAAATGCTCATAAGCTCTAACAAAATCTTTGTTTTGATCGTACAGGTTGCCGAGATAAAAATGCGCTGCGGCAACATCGTTTTCCGAATTTTCTTTATGAATAACATCATTCAACAATACTGTCGTGCTATGCCACACTAAAGTCCGGTTGTAAGTAGCGCCCATCAAAAAAAGCATCCATAGCCCCAAAACTCCATAAACCCATGATGCGGAAAAAAACTTTTGCCATTGTTTTGATTCAAAATATTTATTGAGCACAAGCGCCAAAACAAAAAACAAACCCAGGTAGGAGATATAGGTATATCGCTCGGCCACGATAAAAATCCTTGACCAAAAAAACGGTAGCACCGGGCCAATACTTACGAGGAAAAATCCAAAACCAAAAATCAATTCCCGTTTTATTTTCCGGGCTTTCAATATCCATAAAACAATGGCCAATAAAGCTAAAATACTGATATAATATTCATAAGGCAAAAAACCATTTTCAACTTCAGGATAGGTATAAATGGTTGAAAGATTTACCGGAACAACCATTTTCCACAAATAAAAGAAAACAGCAAAACTGAGCAGCAATATCCTGTGAAGGAAATTATAATCGTAGGTCAGGGTTTCGATGTGGCCAAAAGATTGGGCAGCTTTTACAGTTACAATCCCAAAAATTAACGAGAGGAGGAAAAAGGGCAACTTTTCCCATAGTACTTTTCGGGAGATGCTCCTGCCATAAAAATAATCGATAAGCAACAATACAAAAGGAAAACTCATGGCCATGGATTTTGAGAACAAGGCCGGCAGAAAAAAAAGCATCGAATAAATCAGGTATTTGATGCGAAATTTTGATTGAATATAATTAACAAACTGAATTGCGGCCAACAGAAAAAACATGGAATAAAGCGCATTGCTTCGGGTGGCTATCCACGAAACCGCCTCTACATGCATGGGGTGAACAGCAAAAAGTGCAGTAACGAAAAGTGCGAAAATGTCGTTGTTTTTTAGTTTCCTGATAAAAATAAAAACCAAAAAAGTATTGAGCAGGTGGAGCAGCAAATTTACAAGTTGGTAGCCCAAGGCCGACTCCCCGTGAAAAGCGAAATTCAAAGCAAAAGTAAAAACCCCGATGGGCTGATACATGCCGAGGTAATATGTTGTAAAATAATGTGAAATGCTTGCTCCGCATAAATTTTTCACAAAAGCATCTTCAAGGTAAACCCCGTCATCCCAACCAACTAAAACCTCGTTTTTCAGGTTAGCGGCAAACAACAAAAAGGTAATGACAAGGATAGAGCATAGAATAATTATTGTTTGCCTTGAGAAAACAATTTTTTCGGGCTGCCCCTTACCTGCCGGTATTTTTCGTGATTTTGTTTTCATTCTTTTTTCGCTTAATGCAAAAATACAAATCCAGCAGGTTACAAACAAGACTTCAAAATAATTTCTTGTTTTCTTCGGCTTGATTCCGCACTCGCACAGATAAATCTTAAAACCGAAAGTATTTTTTCATAATTTTGCCTGTAACGCAAAAATATTCTGCTACACTATAAATTCACCTATCATATAAACACATTAAAAACATCCGAAATGAATGACACTTTAGAAATTAAAAACTATGACAATCGTGAGGATTTCAAACTAAGTTTTAACAAGATTGCAAAATTAATCTTGAATTTTACGGAATTGAAAACAAAAAAAAGTGCATTTCTGATTCGAGAAATTGAGTTTTATTATCATTCCCCAAATCATACAGATTTTTATTGTCATAAGAACGAAAGGCAACTAACAAATTCAAGATTGTACTTTCATAGGTTTAAAGACCCTGAAACATATCTTAAATTAAGGCGAAAAGGGATTGATATTACTTTTGGAGGAAATAAAAAAAATTATGGCGGTATTTTAATCCGTGCAATAGAAAATATTGAAACAAAGGAAATCTATACTGGAATTGGAAAAATAACAAATCTGATTATTGATGAAATTGGAGGGATACCGGTTATTCAAGAACTATACAAATCGGATAAAAATGTATTTCAGCCAAATTCTGTGTTGTATTTGGAGCAATCTGCGGATAATAATTTAAAAATATTTAAGAAAAACCGACAAGGAATAAATATAAAAAATGAAGACACAGAAGGTTTTTATTTAAATTCAAAATACAACTACTCTACTTACCCGGAAATTGAGGAGGTGATATGATTGCTGATAAAGACACGAATACCATTTATTTTTCAGAGCGAGTAAAATCTGATAAAAGGTTCACTAATACTTTCAATCAAATTTTTTCAGTCCTTACTTCGTTTCTAATTACTCCAAAGCTCCTTCCAGCCACTAAAGATATATGGGTTCGGGATTTTATGCCGGTTCAGATTTCAGATAACAAGTTCATTGAATATAGATATGACCCTGATTATTTGCAGGGAGATACTTATGATAAAGAAACCAGGGAAGTAAAAACCTATCCAGATATTGTTTGCGATTCAATCGGATTAAAGACTGCAAAATGCGATATCATTCTCGATGGTGGTAATGTTGTTAAATCGGAGAAAACCATCATTCTAACCGATAAAGTAGTTTTAGAAAATAAAAGAAATTACTCGAAAAAACAGTTGATAAAGAAATTGCATGAAGTATTTGAGGTTGATAAAGTTGTTTTAATTCCCAGGGATGAAGACTGTGATTATGGCCATGCTGATGGAATGTTACGTTTTATAAATCCTTCAACTGTTTTGATAAGTGGATTTTACGAGACGGCAGATGTTGAATTAAAAGAGATGATATTAGATTCATTACGAAAGGCAAAGATAGAATGGGAATGGTTAAGGACTGCTAAAAAAGAGACTGAAGACAGTATTGCTTACATCAACTTCTTACAAACAAAAGATATTATTTTGATTCCAAAACTTGAAAGACCTGAGGATAATGTAGCCTTAGAACAAATTTCTAAATATTATGCTGACTATTCAAGAAATGGACGAATAGCACAGGTAGATATGAGGGAAATTGTTAGATTTGATGGGGCTTTAAATTGCATAACCTGGACTACAAAAGAATGACAGTTAAGGAATCTTTTGCCCTTTCAATACTTAAATTACATCCAACTCTATGAAGACCCAAATAAAATTAGAAGTTTTAGGATTTAATAATGAACTTGAAGAATTCCGGATTCAACAAAAACTGGAAGACTTTGAGTTGGGAAGAGTTATATCAGAACATAAAGAAAGGTACATCGTAAAAACAGCCAATGCTGAGTTTGATGCCGAGATTACCGGGAATATGCGATTTTCGTCCGTAAGTCGCGAAGATTTTCCGGCTGTGGGCGATTGGGTTGCCTTAACATCGTATGATGCCGATTTTGCGATAATTCATAAAATATTTCCTCGAGTTTCAATTATTAAAAGACAGGCAGTAGGACAATTTGGAGAAATACAAATAATAGCAACTAATATCGATTACGCCTTTTTGGTCCAGGCCATCGACAGGGATTTCAACATCAACAGGCTCGAAAGATACCTGACCATAAGTTATGCATCGAATGTTAGCCCCATCATCGTGCTTAGTAAAACTGACCTTATTGATAAGCAAAAACAACTTGAGATACTGGCCAATATTAAACTACGGATTGAAGATGTCCCGATTTTTGCTATTAGTAACGAAACTCAAAATGGTTACGAGGCATTAAAAAATACCATCAAAAAAGGAAAGACTTATTGCATGCTTGGCTCTTCGGGAGTGGGAAAATCCACCTTGTTGAACAACCTTTCCGGCAGTAACATCATGAAAACGGATACCATAAGCCAAAGTACAAACAAAGGCAGACACGTTACCAGCCACAGAGAATTAAGGGTTCTTGAAAATGGCGGCATACTGGTTGACACCCCGGGCATGAGAGAAGTAGGAATTGCAGACACAACAAGCGGATTGGAAACCACATTTGACAAGATTATCAGGCTTTCTGAAAAATGCAAATTCAAAGATTGTACGCACACCGGCGAAATTGGCTGTTCGGTTATTGAAGCCGTTGAACAAGGGGAAATAGAAAAGGACTCCTACGAAAATTACCTGAGCTTAGAAAGAGAAAAAGCACATTTTGAATCGACAGTTTCAGAAAGACGTAAAAAAGACAAGGAATTTGGAAAAATGGTAAAGCATTTTAAAAAAGGCAGAAATAGAAAAAATACATGAGTGTCATTTAAAAACAGCTTTCCCCCTTAGGTTGAAAAGATTTCTCCTGCCGCACGTGCGGCATCGAAATGACAAAGCCCGGAGCTGTGAATGGGGTGGATGAAAGTGGGCGCAAAGCGCCCACTTTCATCCACCCCCGAACCCCCCCAATGCCTTGTCACCTCGAAGGAGCGGAGCGACTGAGAGGCCTCTCTCGCGCAGTGTATCCCAACTCCATGCAAATAGAGGTCATTAAACGACTTAAAACAGAATTTTATATCCCTCCAACTTTGATACAATAAGCTTCCATGAAAACGTATTACCTCAGGGTGATCGATGGAACGGGGATAATGTGATTTTTTATAAAGCAATGAAGAAATAATGCTCTACCAAAATAGTTTTCGTCAGTAATGTCGGTCATTCATAAATTTCCTGTACACCCGAGCCTGTATTATTCTAAATTGGCAACCTATTCACTTCAGTGAACTACCAATTTTCACAATAAAAGTCTGCATACCAATTCAACTTTCCAACAAATCATCTACAAAAAAATTAATTTTGGCATCTTCAAAATTACATCTATGAAACGAATTTACTTTTTTGCTTTGCTAACATTTTTAGCTTTAAATGCCCAGGCACAAATTACCGAATTTCCTTACAACCAGGGTTTCGATGGGCAGGTCTTTCCTCCCGAAGGCTGGCTTACATATCCTGTGGTAGCCGGCGATATGGAATTTGTTCGGGTAACGGAAGGCGAGTGGCCGGAGTGCCAGCCCCACGATGGAAGTTTGGCCATGGCACAATACAATTCCTTCAACGCCTCGCCCGGTGAGGAAGCCATTTTGATGAGCCCCGAAATGATATTAAGCGATGATAATGTGCTTCGCTTCTGGTTTTTCCGTTCCGAAGACCCGAGCAACAACCGAAGGGACAAAATTGAAGTGTATTTCAATTCCCTTCCCAATCTGGAAGGGGCTACCTTGCTCGATACCATCAACAGGGCCATTAATTTTTACCCCCAGGAATCCACTGAAGATTGGTATCAGTACGATTTTGAATTCAGTAACACGGGAAGTACCTACATCATTTTTAAAGCTGTAAGTGCTTATGGCTGGAAAATGTTTTTGGATGATGTGGAAGTAAATTCCAACAGCATCGATATCGATCCGCCCGTGGTTATTTCGCTGGATGGAATCCAGGTATATGCGCAGCAGCAAATGGATCTGACTTTGCGTGTACGCGATGATTCGGAAATGCCCCAAACGCTGAACGGAGAAGCGACTATCGATGGGGAAACTTTCGAAATAATTTTTACAAAAACCGGGAGCAAGCGGGGAGATTATTTCTATGAAGGAATTATTGAGGGGCAACCCGATCATACAGAAGGTGAAATCAGGTTCTGGCTTATTGACGTTCCCGGAAATGCTGCATGGTCCGGGTATTATCCACTGCACTGGGATTGGGTTCAACCTATTTTGGAAGAAAGTTTTGAAGGAGAGATTTTTCCTCCCGAAAACTGGACTATCACCGGACAACCGCTAACATGGCTCACCTGGAACGATTACGGAGTGGTAGATTACATCGACAGCGATAATGTGGAATGGGAAGTGATTCCTCCCCACGGCGAGCGACAGGCCGCCGTTGAATGGGATTTCCAGGGGAACTCGCAGGACGAGTGGATGATTTCGCCATTGATAAACATTCAGGAGAATGCAGTGCTGACCTTTAAAACCTTTGCCCGCTTAAATAGTTATGACTATGACGAATACCTCGTGAATGTTTCCACCGATGGGTTTACGTGGAATACCCTGTGGAGTGCGGCGGATTATCCGGCCGGCGTAAGCGATTACAGCCAGGACATTTCGCTTGACCTGAGCAATTACACGGGAAGCGACATTCGGATTGCGTGGAGGGCATACAACCTGATGGGAACCAATATGTGGTATTCGTGGTTTGTGGATGATGTAAAAATCCGCGCCACCGATACGATTGTTGGAATTGAAAAAATGGCAAAACCACTAATTTCCAGGGTACATCCCAATCCTTTTACAAACTTTACCGAGATAAATTTTCAGCTTCACCACACGAGCAGCGCTACCTTAGCCGTGTATAGCAACAACGGCAGCACACTGGTTTACAAAACTTACCCGGCACTTTCGCCCGGCTATCAAAACATTGAGATTGATGGGAGCGAGTTGCCACCAGGCTTATATTTTTATCAACTCATCACAGATGAAGGAATATTTTCGGGGAAACTTATTCGGAAATAATAAAACGTAACGAATAGCTTTCATTATTAATTGATAATACCTCAAGCTACCTTTAAAATATTTCTTTTAAAAAGCATGGCTGATATTGTACTCATGATGAGGCCTATTAAAAACAACATACCAACTTTGGTGATTAACGAAATAAACTCGGTATCGCGGCCAAGCACATCAAAAAAACTTTGTATTGCCCAATAATTTACCGAAACAACTGCCATTTTCTGCATAAATGCAGGCATAAAAAATATGGGAATCATGCTACCGCCAATTGCCGACATGATAAGAATAATTATTGTTGCGAGGCCTTCTGCTTGCTTTCTGGTGGTGCTGATGGCAGCGATAAAAATCCCAAATCCCGAGCAGGCAAATGCGGTTGCCACAATAACCAGGAACAAATAAATGAAATTGCTACCCACATCCATCCCCAAAACAAGTATGGTGTAAAGCAGCATTACAATAAGCTGAATACTACTTACTATGATGGCAAAGATCATTTTTCCAAACAAAATATTGAGCGGGTTAACGGGTGAATAAAGCAATCTTTTCAAGGTACCATCCTCACGCTCGCCAAGAATCGAACTCCCCATGGCGGCCACACTAAACAAGAGCATCATCACGGCAGTGCCGGCGAAGGATTGAATAAGAGCCCAATTCACTTCCTTTTTCCGTGACAGAGCCGTTATCTCCAAGCCGCCCATTTCATCCATAAAACTTCCACCCGAAACCGTATCATCATTACTGCCGAACTCCATCCCAATCTCCTCTTCGATGCTGGCCATTATTCCCGGATCGATATTCGGATAGCGTACGTTCACCGATTTAATAATCTTCTTTTTTATACTTTGGGTTCCTATAATTTCCATAAGATTGGAGATTAAGGCATACTGTACAAGCCCGGCTTCCATTTCGCGGGCTTCATCGTAAAATAACTCGATAGGCTCCTGGTTACCGGCCTCCACCGAATCGGCAAAGCCCCGGTAAAAAACCAGCATGGCCAGTCTATTCCCATTCATAATTTCCGACTTTCCTAACCCGAAAGCGATGGGCAAAAGGTTGACCTCCTCCAATTTATCCAATTTGGAAATAATGTCTTTTGAAAAAGCCGTACTGTCGAGATCGGCAATAAAAATGCTCACCGGTTTTTGTTTGGTTTTCTGGCTACCCAATCCTCCAAAGGCGAGTCCAAAGAGCGTAATGAGCGCAATGGGCAGCAAAAATGACAGCAACACGGCCTTGATGTCGCGTAGAAATATCCTGAGGTCTTTTAAAGCTATTTTCAGCATTGATTTTGTTTTAAAATTTCGCCCTTTTTTTGAGGCCAAGTTTATTGAGTGAGCTAAATTACATAAAGTGGGCAAAAATTAATTTTTATTCGTCCCGAAAAGTAGAAAATCTTTGATTTTCGTAATTTTTCGAGTTCCAAGCCCCTGAAAAATAGACCTCATAGTGAAATGACAAAGGAATAGATTTCTTGCCGCACGTGCGGCATCGAAAAGACAAGACTAAGGTTTTACATCGGGTGGATAAAAGTGGGCGCTTCGCGCCTACTTTTATCCACCCGAACACACCCGCCAAAGCACTGTCACCTCGAAGGAGCTTGCAGCCTGCCCCGACGCTTCGGGGACTGAGAGGTCTACCCCAAAATGTTTGCTCCAGCTTTGCAAAAATACTTGTCATTAGTAGGATGCCCGAGCGAAGCTCGGCATTAATTGTTATTCGTTAATCGTTAATTGTTATTATACTATTTTTTATTGAGCTTGCCAGCCCTTTGGCGGATTATTTGTTATTGCGATTACAAGCAGAGCCTCATGCATGGTTTCAAAACCTTTGTCGATTACCCAACTAAATCCTCCAGGCTCTCCCCAATTTTACGCCAGCTTTGGTTGAGGTCGATGGATTCGATGCGGATGCGGTGGCCTGAAAAGTTAACATCCAAGCGTTCGATAGCTTGCAAAACCGGGTACAGGAGCATTCCTTCTGCAGTGGCGTTGCATTTATGTCTGTAATTACCGGCTAAGTGCATCAGGTAGGTGTTGAGCTGATAAAGATTTGCAGATGCAAATTTTTTAACTGATCCCGGGAAGCTACCTTTCATGGGTTCCTGGTAGAATTTGGCATCGATCACCATTTTTCTTTCCGGGCTTTCAAGGGTGATATCCGTGCGCATTTCCGGTAGGAAATCGACACCTATACCACCTTCTTCAACATTCCAATTGATTTTCTCCCTTTGCACTTTCCAGCCTACCAGATGCCTTTTATAATAATTAAAAATGAAGTTTTCAAACAACCGTGCCATGCTTTGGTGTTCTCGTTCAAAATCCATGAATTCGTACTTTCCTTCATTTTCGTTGAAAACCGTATTGCTAAGAATAAATTTACACACCTCAACCGGAAAGAAATAATGCATCAGTTGGAAAGTATCGTTGTCTTTGTAAATATCTTTCAGAATTTCTTTGGAGGTAGTGGGCTCATGCGCCACATAGTTCATGGGCACATTCAGTTTTTCGAAAAGTACTCTAAGTGCCGGGAGGTAATCAAGTTGAGAAAATAGTCGTAAATCCATCTTATTTAAGCTTCTTAATTCAACTTTAACAGATTATGTTCAAACTGAAAAATCAATCCACTTAACCCCACCCCTAAAGGAAGATGGATTGATTTTTCTGCATTCTCCCTCCCGCTTCGCAGCGAGGCGAGTTAGGGCTCGGGGTAAAAATGCAGAAAAATCTAATGTGTTAAAGTAGAATTAATATGACGCATCTTAATTTGTGTTTGCGTACTCAATATTTAAAATTCAACCCCGACACGTCGAAATAGTATATAGCCGAAAAGGCTCTTTACTCAACAAGCACCTTCTCAATTTTTAGTGCTGTGCTGTTGATGAATTGAATGAAATATACCCCTCGCGCTTGATGACTTAAATCGATCTCATGTGATTTGATGGATTTTTCCTCATAAACTACTTGTCCGTGAGTATTAAAAACAACAAGCTCAATATCCTGGTTTAAACTAATTCCTGCAATATTAAAAATGCCTTTTGAAGGATTTGGATAAATATTCAGTTTACTGAGGGAATGTGCCGTAACTTCTGAAGCATTCATTGTAAGGTTTGATATTACCGACATTCCATTTACAGAAAAGAGGCCATCGGCATTTGGAGAAGAGGGATCATATACCATATCAAGTTCAAATTCAGTGGCACAGCTCGTGCGGAATAACTTAAAATTCAATGGTTCGCCATCGGTATGTCCGTCAACAGCATTGGTTGTAATATCATCGCCAAAAATATTTAGCCCGGCTACCGTGCCAGGTACGATGTTAACAATACCGGTGCATAATCCTGAATGGGTAAATGCCCCGATTACATCGCCTTGTTGGAGCAGGAAAGTTGCATTTTCTTCAAAAACTACCGAATGTGAAACGCCTGTGTAATGAATATTGTCCCATGGGGTATTGTTTTCAAACCTCAACGGTTTATGTGTTGAAGCTATTGACGCATCGGCACAAACCGGGAAAGTGAAATTGGTATTAGCGTCAACTTTTACATAATATGCAGCCCCGGGAACCATGAGGTTTATGGTGTTGATTCCATATTTAGGGTAATATATTCCCCCGCCTGCAATTTCACAGGCAATAATAAATCCGGGAAGTGCCCCTAACAATGTAACGTCAACATCACATTGGCTAATAAGCGGAATCAGGTTCCAACCCTGGTTAAGCTCAATTGTTGGATTGGCAATAATCCCGGTATTTGGTAAATCGGCAGCGGCACTCATTTTACTGATATAACCATGTGCATTGCTAAAACTGCCCATTGTATTTATCCCATATAATGGGTAATATATTTCGCTAAAGTATTGAGTAATGATCATATCATCCAATACCGGGGCCATCACCTCTTCCATGCTACTTTTCCAATCGGGGCTATTGTACGACGACCACCCGCTCCAGCCTTCGGCAAGCGAAACTGTTTGGGTTGTTGTAGTATTCTCAGTAAAACAAAGCACAAACCTATCAGAAACATCAAGCGTATCGTAGTAAAATGAATATTGATTGTTTTGCCTGATATCAACAGTAATATTTTCTTTTGTATCATGCAGATATATGGGGATGGATGGATCGAAATTGTCGATGCCCGAAAAACCGATTGTATAATTTCCCACCATGCCCACTTTAAAACCAACAATTACCAGATCATGGTTTTCAATTGAGGGTAGCGTATTAATAGCAAGTTTGCCCCAATCGGTAGCCGAATAAATAACCGGTACATCCTTGCTTTCGGAAAACAGCCTGTAAACATCATAATTACCATCAAAGCCCGGTGTTGCACCTTCGAGAAAACGGATTTCAGCTTTGCTGCTTTCGTGGCCTGCAACTTCGAGGATCAATGAATTTTCGGCTTGTTCGGTTGATTTATAGAAAGGTGCATCAATGGCAACCATTTCATCACCCGTAAATGTAAGCGTACCACCAGCAGTATTGCTACAGTGCACAAAAAAGCCCTGGGCCAATGCCACATACTGTGTTGCCGTATTTGAGCCTGCCCCTTTCAAATAATAAACATAATCGCCGTTATCGCCAATTGATGGATCGAAGAAATAAATAGTACCATCTAAGTTATCGGGAATAGTAACTGCATCCCAATCAAGTGTTGCGGTATATGGATTTCCTACCAGGTTCCAGCCGTAATCCCCAACAGGGGCACTACCTGCATAAGTAAAATCAAAACTTTGCTCACCTGAATTAGGTGTGCCATTAAAGTCTATAGAATCATAACCTGTAGTTGTTGACATTAAGAAGTAACCCTGCATTATTTCGAGTGGATAGGATGGTAAATCAATATCGATCCTGGAATTGTCGGCTTCGGTATGATACTGAAGTTGATCATCGCCGAAAATATCTGCCGTTGCATCTGATATTGGAGACGAAACAAGATGCCATTCACCACCGCGGTATTTCCGTTCAGCAATGAAAATCCCCCCGGGCTTTTTAACTATTTTTTTCTTTGGGATTAATTTACTGATTACAATTGAGTCAGCTTTCAGTTTTACCTTACCTGTTTTTTCAATGGTTATAGTATCCACTACTATTACTGATTTCCCTTTGGAAATTTCCAATTCCCCCGCACCGGTGCCGGAATTGCCTACGGTTACTTTTCCGGTTATTTCAATATCCTGCTCTGCTTTCATTTTGCCTTTAAGTATCTCTAATGCTCCTGCAATAAATGCTTCTTTCGCGAGAACTTCAAAAAGAGGGTCGTCTTTATCAACAACAACTTTATCTAAAATGTTACCGCCGGCTGTAATCTCGGAATTTCCAGTACCTTCGAATACAATTTCACCTGGATTATTAAGCGGCCCTCCTGAAAAATCGGCATCGCCTATTAATTTGATTTTATTGCCCTTTGCATCCAAAATGCCCATTTCTATTTCTACGTTTTTTGCAACCAAATCATCCATTAGTTCAACTGTTGCGCCGTCTTTGCCTATTATTACATCTTCCAACACATTTCCTCCGGTAGTAACCTGGGAGTTTGCAGTGCCTGAGAAAGTTACTTTGCCGGGATCTGTCAAAGTGCTTGGCGACAAGTCAATATCATCAGAAATTTTACAATCGTGGTCATCTAAGTTCAGTTCTGAACCTGTATTAGTTGTTATGGATTTTACATCTAAGTCGGTAGTAGTTGTTGTGTTTGAATTGTTATCAAATGTAAGGTCGACATTATTAAAAACCTCAGGGTTGTCATGAATATCTATATACGTTGTTTGTGCACCTGCACCCATAAAATTCAGGGTGCCATCAGCTATCATCGCATTCGAACTTCCCATCGAGTACCCTGGTGTCAAATCTATATTACCATAAATATTGAGTTGGTTTCCACCAAGTTGTAATAATGTATTCTCTCCAAACATGGTCAATAAATTGCAATTAGCATCTTCAAATAACATCGGAGCATTATCATAATCCCCATCATTAATTATTACATTGTGATTTTCATCAGGAACAACACCAAGGCTCCAGTTTGATGGCTCGTGCCAGTCATGATTATAATTTCCAGTCCAAAGATTGTCGAATATGGTTGCTCCGGGTGTTGTATTGCCTGCTCTGCGAGAATTATGAATATCCCTTAGGACTTCAGATAACCTTGTAACAGACTCTTCAAGTGTTTCATTTGTAATATCGGGAACCTCACTTGAAACATACTCCGGATCATCCCAATCAGAATTTATGTCCAACAAGCTTGCTGTCTGCCATTCGTCTATAGTTGTACAAGGGGTATCTCCCCAATCACCAAATCCCGGGCCTGTCCCATACCAGACATTATTATCACTATTCTCCAAATAACCATTATTGACTGCGCTTTGTGATACTGAAATTGCCTTTTCGGCACTTTTTACAATATTGTTTAACAACGCAATAAATCCGTAACCCGGACTGTTCATACAGTCAAAATAGCAACCGACTGTAGGATAGAATTTCCCACTTTTGCCACTCTTTGCGGATGAACGCATGTTAATGCTATTATGATATATTTTTTGATAGCTGCAATCCGATACATCAATACCATAAGCGCCACCTGTTGATACCTGGCTAAAATAGTTGTTGGCAATAAGTGCATAGCGCGCAGCCGAAGCATGACACTCATATAATTTAATACCGCAATTAACATCCTCAGCACTAAGAAAAACCATATTAGCTGTAATTTCGTTACTTCCATAGCAATACCCAAGATATATCCCATATTCATAATCGTAAATCCCTTTGCTTGTTATTTTGTTGCGATGGACAACAATTGAATCCTGATAATAAAGTAAGATACCGTCTGAATAAAAGTCCTCAAAAACAGAATTGCTTATTTTATTACCTGTTTCAAGATTATCGTTGTCGCCCCCACTGAAATATAATCCCCTGCTGCCATACCGGATGGTGTCGTTGTCGAAAACAATATTTGAAGCCATATTGGTTATGCCGCTTTCTCCTTTTATTACGATGTAATCAAAACTTTCATTATTGATATCGCGCCCGGTTATATTACATCCGGTTAAATTTATGTTATTGGTTGCACCTGTAAAAACAACTACCCTTCCGTAGGCAGATGAGCCGGTGTTTTTTAATGTCATATTTTGGAAAGTAATGTAATCGGTCCCGTTAAATTTTAGGATGTGATTTGCCGGATCGCTTGTTGGTTCATACTGAAGTATCACATCGGCACGATTGCCCGAACCTGATTGAAAAATAATAGTATCTGTAGCAGAGGTACCTGCAATTTCAGATAATAAAATTTGCTCGGTATAAGTTCCGTTGCTCACGGTAAATGTAACAGGGGCACTTATTCCCAAAGCCATTAATTCATCAACAGCATTTGTAAATGAAGAGTAATCGCCGGTAGCGCCTATTGTATAATCCCCTGACAGAGGAGCAGCAATAGTACGCAAACCTGCAGGGGCGGTTATTGTTGGTATTTTGCTTGTTCCATCTATCACAAACGAAATACATTCGGCATCCACCACATCGCCAATAGTTGCACCCGCTTTGGTATCGAAAGTAAGCCAGAAATAATTTGTGCCTGCTGAAAGTTCCTGTGTGCCTGTAATATCGAAATTTGTGGTAGTTGGAACAGCATAAACGGAGCCGAACTGATTGGTTGCTTCAAAGTAATTGTCGGTACCGGTGTAAAATATTTTTGCATTTTCAATATTATTGGATAGCGGTGTAGTTGAACCGTTTGCATTTACAGTAAAACTTGAAATGCTAAATGGGCTTTCAGAACCTGTTGTTTCAATTTCAATAGCTATGATATTCTCGTTTGTCCTATTGGGGGCAATTTTATTTATGTTTTGAACAGTTGTTGATGAAGCATATCCCATGTAGCCTTCTACAAAAACATTATCAATAATATGATCGCTGTATGAGCCATCGTTTTTCATTTCCACTTTAATTACCAACTGATTGCCTGAACTGATTGTTTGTGAGATGGTGGTAGCCGGAAAATCATCTATCAGGGTATGGAAATCATTGCCCATATTATCCCAGTTTGGGATAAGTATAAAACTTCCACCATCCACTTGATAAAGTACATCAAAATAATCTGAAGCGGTCTTAGGATTACCCTCGCTTGCATTAAGGCTAAAAAAAACGCTGGAAAAAGATGAAATATCAATGGATTCGCTCTGCCATACTGCACAGCCATCTATGTCCCGACCTTTTAATTTACCATAATAAGTTTTGAAATAATCATTATTATCGGATAGCGTACAATCTGAAACGTCCAATGTCCATTTTGTAACATTGGCAGGATAGTCGCCGATATTGACAACCCCCGGTCCTTCGATGCCGGTATTGTTAACATAGGATGAGAAATCTTCGGACCAGAAGGATGTTTGGCCTGTGCTGTTAATACTAATTCCTGTTAGTAAGAAAATTGAAACAATAATTGAAACAGTAAATTTTTTCATAATTATATTTTTTAAAATGTTAACTAATATATTTTATATGTCAAAGTTAACTCAGAAAAACCTTTTTGTCAAGAGCTTAGGTGCATTATGTCCGATTTGTGCTATGTTTTGTCCGATTTGTTACATGGGGATTCGAGTTTCGGGTTTGTTATCGAGTTACATGAATTAAACAAATTTTTATTAGCATAATCAGTGAACAAATTCAGCAGGCGTTTGACCAAACATGTTCTTGAAAAGACGTGAGAAATAATTAGGATTAGTAAATCCTACGGCTACAGAAATTTCCGCAATACTGTTAAAAACTTTTTTCGATAGAAGTTCTTTTGCATGAAGCAAACGTATTTGCCTAATAAACTCAATGGGCGAGAGTCCGGTAAGTCCTTTCATTCTTCTGCGTAATTGCCGCTCGCTAAGAAAAGCTTCATCAATCAGATTATTAATATTGAATGAAGAGTCTGAAATATTTTCGATTACAGTATTGCGCATTCTTTGCAAAAATTCTTTATCGGCAGAAACAAGTTCGGGATTATCAAATTCAATTGAAAGAATTTTTTTACTAAATTTTTCTTCTAAGTTTTGTCTTGTTTCAAAAATATTGCGGATACGTGTTTTTAGTTCTTCGGGGCTAAAAGGCTTTGTTAAATAATCATTTGCTTTTGCTTTCAAGCCTGCAATGCGGTCTTGTTCGCTTTCACGTGCAGTCAGCAAAATAAATGGAATATCACTCGTTTTGCTTTTATTTCTGATTTCCTTTAATAATTGTACTCCGTCCATCTCGGGCATCATCAGGTCGGAAATAATCATGTCGGGGATATTTTCCATAACTTTGTTTAATCCTTCCTTACCGTTTATAGCTTCAGTAATATTATAATCTTTTGAAAGATGTCCGACAATATAATTTCTCATATCAAAGTTATCTTCAACAACCAAAATATTGCTTCCTTTAATTTCAATATTTTTATCAATTATTTTAGGAGTTGGGGAAATACCAGACTCACTAACTTCTTTTTGTTTTGAAGAAATATCTGTTTTCAGGACAACAACAATTTCATCAGGGGATAAATGGTCTGTCCCTTTTGGGAGTTGAATTGTAAAAGTAGTGCCCGTTTCTTCTTGATAATTATCGGGATTACTCTCAACCGAAATAGTTCCACCATGCAATTCGATTAGTTCTTTTGTTAAAGCAAGGCCTATTCCCGTGCCTTCATATTTCCTCACCGATGAGTTGTCTGCCTGATAAAACCTGTCGAAAACATAAAGGATATCTTCTTTTGTAATTCCCTTTCCTGTATCTTTTACTTTTATTGATACGAATGAACCGGATACGTTTTCGTTATCTTCAGTTTTTTCATCATCTATTATTATTGAAATTTCCCCTTCCTTAGGAACAAATTTATAAGCATTTGACAGAAGATTATTCATTACCTTTTCTAATTTTTCTTCATCAAAATACAGAAACAATTCATCAACATTTGTTTTAAGTATAATGTTAATTAATTTGTCGGCTGAAGCAAACGAATCAATTATTCGTTTTACAAATGATATTAAATTAGTTTTTTTAGCACGAAGGAATAATTTTCCTGATTCTAACTTCGAGAGGTCGAGGAGTTGTTCGATAAGCTTCTGTAAATTATTTACATTTCGCAATGATAATTTAAGATTATTAAATTCTTCTTTTGACAATCTTGTTTTGTTATCATTAATATAATCATTCAAAGGGCCTCGAATAAGCATTAATGGAGTACGAAATTCGTGTGAAATATTTGCAAAAAACCTGGATTTGGCTTCATCTAATTCTTTTAATTTTTCCGACTGGTTTTCAATTTTTATTTTTTGATTTTCAATTTGAGTATTTTTTTCTACCAGGGCATTATTTTTTTCTTCAAGAAGTTTATTGGCTTTTTTCTTAATTACAAATCTACTGTAAACAATTAATCCTAATACTAAGATTAAAATTGAAAGGACAATAAAAAAATTCCTGAAAAATTCCTGTTTTTCTATTTGTAAATTTTGTAGCTTTTTTTCTTTAGTTAACAATTGAATTGAATTTTCTTTTTTTTCAGTTTCGTAAATAACTTCTGCCTGGGCAATTTTGTTTGAGGATTCTTCGCTAAAAATGCTATCCCTTAATGTTGAATATTTTTTAAAATATTTTAGCGATTCTTTATAATTGCCTGTGGCTTCATATAATCGGGATAGGGAATTATAAGAATACGAAATATAGTTTTTGTCGTCAATTTTGGTAAATAGTTCTAATCCGTTTTTTAAATTATCGAGGGATTTATTATACTTATGTAATTCAAGATAAGCCAATCCAATATTCATATAAGCATAAGCAAGGCTTGATTTATTACCAAATTTAATACATAAATCCCGTGATCTGGATAAATACTCAATAGCTTTATTATATTTAGATTGATTTAAATAATTATAGCCAATACAAAAAATTGTTGTAGCAGCATTATTCAAATCATTTTTTACTTCATATATTTCAAGTGCCTTAAAATAGTATTCCATAGCTTTTTCGGGCTCGCCACGGTTTTCGTAAACGTTTCCCATGTTGGAGAAGCAAGTTGCTATTCCAAACTCGTCATTCAATTCCAGTCGTATCTTTAATGATTTTTCGTAGTAATCTAATGCTTTGTCGGCATCACCGAGGTTAAAGTAAATAATACCGATATTGCCTAATGTTAAAGCAGCACCGTTCATGTTATTATTTTCTTCCTGTATTTTTAATGACTTGAAATAATATTCAAGAGCCTTGTTGTAATTACTTAACACACTATAAACCAGACCAAGATTGTTTATCATTATTGCTTCCCTTGATTGAAGGTCTAAAAGTTTATAAATTGTAAGAGCTTTCTGATACCAGACTAAAGCTTCAGAATAATTTCCTAAATAATAATTAACTGTGCCGATTGTATTTGAAGCTCCGGCTAAACTGGAACTATCGCCAATACTCATTGATTTTTCAATTGATTTTTGACAATTTTCTAATGCGAGATCAAATTTTCCGAGGTTCTTGTAAACTATCCCTAAATTATTATGCGACTGAATTATTCCTTGATTAAAATTCAATTTTTCACCAATTCCCAATGCTTGTAAGGCATATTCTTCGGCACTTCCAATATCAGAATAATTTAATTCATAAGATAGTTTATTCAGAATATTTACCTTGTTTGTGTCTTCTTTTGAGTTTGTAAGAATTGTCTTAAGACTGTCAATTTTGCTTGTTGTTTTATCAGACGCTTGTTGAGATAATGCTATAAAAGGAAGGCAAATAAAACAGAATAAAATTATTACAATATGTGTTTTGATCTTTTTCAAATTATTTTGTTTGATGAAATAATAAAGTTAGGATAAAACCTATTACCGCCAAATTCGGTCATCTATCACAATGACAAGTTATTGACAAGTTTAAATGTGCAAA